>NZ_JBBOCS010000001.1:0-905000 GCF_038002585.1 Solibacillus sp. FSL K6-4121 | reverse complement strand
TTTTCTGAGATTACTGTTAACTTCAAGGATTTTTCCGCAACCACCTGATCGTAATTAATGTGTAAACTAAGAAAAACAAAAGAAGATAAAATTACAAGCATATCCCGCATAGAACACTCCCTTAATATAGATTTAATTAATGAGTATTTTCCCCCGGAACCTTTAAATTATTCTTCCACTAAACTGTCCAGTAGTTGAAGAGACTTTAAAACCTTATGATATAAGCAGCACATACCTTATTCGAAAAAGGTGATAATACAATTAAATGATAAAGCTTTAAAGAGGTGTATTAAAAGAATGAAAAAGATGTTATCAGTTTTTATACTATTCCTGGCTCTTATTACTCCTTTTCAATCAACAACAGTTTCATCAAATAAACTAACTCATGATTCTGAAGAGCTTAAATTACAAGATATGCTTATGCTAATGCTTACTCCCTATATAGAAAAGGATTTGACTGAATATTATTATCCGGAGATTTCAAAGGCTTTTTCTCCTCATGTTACTCCATGGAAAATTGAATTAATTAAAACAAGAAGAAATCATTTTCGAGGCTTTCAAATGCAAATTACATTTGTTATTGAACCTACAGATGGCGGTCAGTATATTCCAGTAGGAAAGGATAGGATGACCTATGAAATATCTTCTGGACCTGAAGTTAAATTGATAAATCATACTCACCTAAAAACATATAAATATCCACCAGAATAAAAAAGTAAATTACCAGTTGTATTAAGTATAGTCTAAACCTTCCCGTTGTTTCGTCATTTCATAATACACCCAGACCTTCCATTTTTTATTTCCTCGGACAAAATTGAATGTAATAACATAAATCTTTTAAATACCCAACAACTACTTAAGTATCAATATTATAAAATAAATTTTTAAACAACAAAAAAACCACTGAAAATTCAGTGGTTTTGCGTGTGCGAAGCGACGTCCTACTCTCACAGGGGGAAGCCCCCAACTACCATCGGCGCTAAAGAGCTTAACTTCCGTGTTCGGTATGGGAACGGGTGTGACCTCTTTGCCATCATCACTTCACTATAGGGCTTCTTACGAAACCTGTAGAAAGAATCATTCTTTCAAAACTGGATAAACGTTTCATTGAGTTGTGCAATAAAATGTGGTTAAGTCCTCGACCGATTAGTATTCGTCAGCTACATGCGTCACCGCACTTCCACCTCGAACCTATCTACCTGATCGTCTTTCAGGGGTCTTACTTACTTGCGTAATGGGAAATCTCATCTTGAGGGGGGCTTCATGCTTAGATGCTTTCAGCACTTATCCCGTCCACACATAGCTACCCAGCGATGCCTTTGGCAAGACAACTGGTACACCAGCGGTGTGTCCATCCCGGTCCTCTCGTACTAAGGACAGCTCCTCTCAAATTTCCTACGCCCACGACGGATAGGGACCGAACTGTCTCACGACGTTCTGAACCCAGCTCGCGTACCGCTTTAATGGGCGAACAGCCCAACCCTTGGGACCGACTACAGCCCCAGGATGCGATGAGCCGACATCGAGGTGCCAAACCTCCCCGTCGATGTGGACTCTTGGGGGAGATAAGCCTGTTATCCCCGGGGTAGCTTTTATCCGTTGAGCGATGGCCCTTCCATGCGGAACCACCGGATCACTAAGCCCGTCTTTCGACCCTGCTCGACTTGTAGGTCTCGCAGTCAAGCTCCCTTATGCCTTTACACTCTTCGAATGATTTCCAACCATTCTGAGGGAACCTTTGGGCGCCTCCGTTACTCTTTAGGAGGCGACCGCCCCAGTCAAACTGTCCGCCTGACACTGTCTCCTACCCCGCTAAGGGGCATGGGTTAGAAGTTCAATACAACCAGGGTAGTATCCCACCGACGCCTCCTCCGAAGCTGGCGCTCCGGGATCTCTGGCTCCTACCTATCCTGTACAAGTTGTACCAAAATTCAATATCAGGCTACAGTAAAGCTCCACGGGGTCTTTCCGTCCTGTCGCGGGTAACCTGCATCTTCACAGGTACTATAATTTCACCGAGTCTCTCGTTGAGACAGTGCCCAGATCGTTACGCCTTTCGTGCGGGTCGGAACTTACCCGACAAGGAATTTCGCTACCTTAGGACCGTTATAGTTACGGCCGCCGTTTACTGGGGCTTCAATTCACAGCTTCGCTTGCGCTAACCGCTCCTCTTAACCTTCCAGCACCGGGCAGGCGTCAGCCCCTATACGTCACCTTACGGTTTTGCAGAGACCTGTGTTTTTGCTAAACAGTCGCCTGGGCCTATTCACTGCGGCTTCTCTAGGCTATGCACCCAAAGAAGCACCCCTTCTCCCGAAGTTACGGGGTCATTTTGCCGAGTTCCTTAACGAGAGTTCTCTCGCACACCTTAGGATTCTCTCCTCGACTACCTGTGTCGGTTTGCGGTACGGGCACCTCTCACCTCGATAGAGGCTTTTCTTGGCAGTGTGAAATCAGGAACTTCGCTCTAAAGAGCTCGTCATCACAGCTCAACGTTATAGTATGCGGATTTGCCTACATACACGCCTTACTGCTTGAACACGCGCAACCAACGGCGTGCTTACCCTATCCTACTGCGTCCCCCCATTTCTCAAACGGTGAGGAGGTGGTACAGGAATATCAACCTGTTGTCCATCGCCTACGCCTATCGGCCTCGGCTTAGGTCCCGACTAACCCTGAGCGGACGAGCCTTCCTCAGGAAACCTTAGTCATACGGTGCATGGGATTCTCACCCATGTTTCGCTACTCATACCGGCATTCTCACTTCTAATCGCTCCACCAGTCCTTCCGGTCTGACTTCAACGCTATTAGAACGCTCTCCTACCACGCATACTCAAAGTATGCATCCACAGCTTCGGTGAATCGTTTAGCCCCGATACATTTTCGGCGCAGCGTCACTCGACCAGTGAGCTATTACGCACTCTTTAAATGATGGCTGCTTCTAAGCCAACATCCTGGTTGTCTAAGCAACGCCACATCCTTTTCCACTTAACGATTACTTGGGGACCTTAGCTGGTGGTCTGGGCTGTTTCCCTCTTGACTACGGATCTTATCACTCGCAGTCTGACTCCCGTGTATAAATATCCGGCATTCGGAGTTTGTCTGAATTCGGTAAAGCGAGATGCCCCCCTAGTCCAAACAGTGCTCTACCTCCGGTATTCTCAATCACGAGGCTAGCCCTAAAGCTATTTCGGAGAGAACCAGCTATCTCCAGGTTCGATTGGAATTTCTCCGCTACCCACACCTCATCCCCGCACTTTTCAACGTGCGTGGGTTCGGGCCTCCAGTGAGTGTTACCTCACCTTCACCCTGGACATGGGTAGATCACCTGGTTTCGGGTCTACGACCACGTACTAATTCGCCCTATTCAGACTCGCTTTCGCTGCGGCTCCGTCTTCTCAACTTAACCTCGCACGTAATCGTAACTCGCCGGTTCATTCTACAAAAGGCACGCTATCACCCATTAACGGGCTCTAACTACTTGTAGGCACACGGTTTCAGGATCTATTTCACTCCCCTTCCGGGGTGCTTTTCACCTTTCCCTCACGGTACTGGTTCACTATCGGTCACTAGGTAGTATTTAGCCTTGGGAGATGGTCCTCCCGGATTCCGACGGAATTTCACGTGTTCCGCCGTACTCAGGATACACTCTGGAGGGAATGAACTTTTGACTACAGGGCTTTTACCTTGTTTCGCGGACCTTTCCAAGTCGCTTCGTCTAACTCATTCTTTTGTAACTCCGTATAGAGTGTCCTACAACCCCAAAGAGCAAGCTCTTTGGTTTGGGCTCTTCCCGTTTCGCTCGCCGCTACTCAGGGAATCGAATTTTCTTTCTGTTCCTGCAGGTACTTAGATGTTTCAGTTCCCTGCGTCTGTCCTCATCACGCTATGTATTCACGTGTAGATACTATCCGATTAAAGATAGTGGGTTCCCCCATTCGGAAATCCCCGGATCAAAGCTTACTTACAGCTCCCCGAGGCATATCGGTGTTAGTGCCGTCCTTCATCGACTCCTAGTGCCAAGGCATCCACCGTGCGCCCTTATTAACTTAACCAAAAGTTAACACTTGGATAAAATCCAAGATTTAAGTTTACACGTCAATTGCTTGACTTGTTACATTTCTATAAAATAGAAATTTGTTTTATTGCTTTCAATGTCGTTTTATCCAGTTTTCAAAGAACGAAGTTTTGAAGTATCTCATTCAATTAAGAATGAACCTTCAAAACTGAACAGCAAACGTTAATGTTTCATTCTCCATGAGAATGATTCCGAAATAATCCTTAGAAAGGAGGTGATCCAGCCGCACCTTCCGATACGGCTACCTTGTTACGACTTCACCCCAATCATCTATCCCACCTTCGGCGGCTGGCTCCATAAAGGTTACCTCACCGACTTCGGGTGTTACAAACTCTCGTGGTGTGACGGGCGGTGTGTACAAGGCCCGGGAACGTATTCACCGCGGCATGCTGATCCGCGATTACTAGCGATTCCGGCTTCATGTAGGCGAGTTGCAGCCTACAATCCGAACTGAGAACGATTTTATCGGATTAGCTCCCCCTCGCGGGTTGGCAACCGTTTGTATCGTCCATTGTAGCACGTGTGTAGCCCAGGTCATAAGGGGCATGATGATTTGACGTCATCCCCACCTTCCTCCGGTTTATCACCGGCAGTCTCCTTAGAGTGCCCAACTGAATGATGGCAACTAAGAATAAGGGTTGCGCTCGTTGCGGGACTTAACCCAACATCTCACGACACGAGCTGACGACAACCATGCACCACCTGTCACCGTTGCCCCCGAAGGGGAAACTATGTCTCCATAGTGGTCACCGGGATGTCAAGACCTGGTAAGGTTCTTCGCGTTGCTTCGAATTAAACCACATGCTCCACCGCTTGTGCGGGCCCCCGTCAATTCCTTTGAGTTTCAGTCTTGCGACCGTACTCCCCAGGCGGAGTGCTTAATGCGTTAGCTGCAGCACTGAGGGGCGGAAACCCCCCAACACTTAGCACTCATCGTTTACGGCGTGGACTACCAGGGTATCTAATCCTGTTTGCTCCCCACGCTTTCGCGCCTCAGTGTCAGTTACAGACCAGACAGTCGCCTTCGCCACTGGTGTTCCTCCAAATCTCTACGCATTTCACCGCTACACTTGGAATTCCACTATCCTCTTCTGCACTCAAGTTCCCCAGTTTCCAATGACCCTCCCCGGTTGAGCCGGGGGCTTTCACATCAGACTTAAGGAACCACCTGCGCGCGCTTTACGCCCAATAATTCCGGACAACGCTTGCCACCTACGTATTACCGCGGCTGCTGGCACGTAGTTAGCCGTGGCTTTCTAACAAGGTACCGTCAAGGTAGCGCCAGTTACTACGCTACTTGTTCTTCCCTTGCAACAGAGTTTTACGAACCGAAATCCTTCTTCACTCACGCGGCGTTGCTCCATCAGACTTTCGTCCATTGTGGAAGATTCCCTACTGCTGCCTCCCGTAGGAGTCTGGGCCGTGTCTCAGTCCCAGTGTGGCCGATCACCCTCTCAGGTCGGCTACGCATCGTTGCCTTGGTGAGCCGTTACCTCACCAACTAGCTAATGCGCCGCGGGTCCATCTTATAGTGACAGCCGAAACCGTCTTTCAACTTTCAAACATGTGTTTAAAAGTGTTATTCGGTATTAGCCCCGGTTTCCCGGAGTTATCCCAATCTATAAGGTAGGTTACCCACGTGTTACTCACCCGTCCGCCGCTAAATCAGAGAGAAGCAAGCTTCTCTCATCATCCGCTCGACTTGCATGTATTAGGCACGCCGCCAGCGTTCGTCCTGAGCCAGGATCAAACTCTCCATAAAAGTAGTTTGAAAGCTCATTTGCTTTGCTAGCGATTCAACTTAATTAAAAGTTGAAATCTATTGTTTGCTTCATTTAAGAAGCTTGTTTCATTAACGTTGCTTGTTCAGTTTTCAAGGTTCATTGCGCTATCTGTTATGACAACTTTTATATCATACCATTCATTCAATTGCTTTGTCAACAACTTTTTTGAATGTTTTTTTATAATGTGTTGTCGTCGTTGCGACTTATAATAATATATCACGATATTATTAAGTTAGCAATACTTTTTATTAATTTTATTTCATTAATATTAATAAACTAACACACATCACCCCAGGGAGACCTAAAACTGCAATCATCAGTACAGAGAAAAAATTAATCGGAACGTGAAAAAGAACACCGCTGGCCCCCATTATTAAATTACCTATAAATAAGACAACGATAACAGCCGCTATTTTAAACCAAAACCATGCAAAGTACTCCCATACTTTCCCGCGGCTCTCTTTGTTTAAGAAAAAAAGAAATAAGACAACAAAACAGATCATAGCTATAACTATGTATCGCATAGCACCATCCTTTTTTCATTTAGTGGTAACATATGCATCTGCTTCGATTCTTATTTCTAAAAGATTATTTAATTAATACACGACGTACACGTGCTTCTTTATATAAATAGTAATGGATGCTTTCAGCTTTTTTTCGTTCAGCAATTACATCTAGATTATAGTCGTCCGTTAATCCTTCAATTACTTTTGCATTTTGCAAAGTTCCCTTTGTCTCTTTAATAGAAGAAACTAACTTTTCATCGAATTCTTTTTTGAGCTTCCCTTTACGTGAAAATAACATCGTGCTTCCCCCTGCTTATAACTCTCGTCTTCCTTCTAATGCTTTCGATAATGTAACTTCATCAGCGTATTCCAAGTCCCCACCAACAGGTAAGCCATGTGCAATACGAGTTGTTCGAAGTCCGGATGGTTTAACGAGACGGGAGATATACATCGCTGTCGCTTCACCTTCAATAGTAGGATTAGTCGCTAAAATTAATTCTTGTACACGTTCATCGTGCAAACGCGCTAATAGCGAAGCCACATTAATATCCTCTGGTCCAATACCGTCCATTGGTGAAATCGCTCCATGCAGTACATGATAAAGCCCTTGATAGTCACGCATTTTTTCCATAGCAATAACATCTTTTGGATCTTGCACGACACAAATGGTAGAAATATCTCGTTGTTTATCTGAACAAATATGACAAGGATCTATATCTGTTATATGACCGCATTGTGAGCAATATAGTAAATTACGTTTTGCATCAATCAGTGCTTTAGCGAATGTTGATACTGTATCTTCTTTCATCGTTAAAACGTGAAATGCTAAACGGGCAGCAGTTTTAGGTCCAATCCCTGGTAATTTCATAAAGCTGTCGATTAGCCTGGATATCGGCTCTGGATAATGCATTCTATTCCCTCCTATAAAAAGGCACATCCCAAAGCTTGAGATGTGCTCTTATTTCTACATGTTTCAAATTAGAAAGGAAGGTTCATCCCTTGTGTGAATTTGCCCATTGTAGAATTTGTTGTTTCTTCTACTTTTTTAAGTGCTTCGTTCGTAGCGATAATAATTAAATCTTGTAACATTTCGATATCTTCTGGATCAACTACAGATTCATCTAAATTTACCTCCAACACTTGGCGCTGACCGTTCATTACAACTTTGACCATACCGCCACCAGCAGTACCTTCAAATAACTCTGCATTTAAAGCCTCTTGTGCTTCCATCATTTCTTTTTGCATTTTTTGCATTTTTTTCATCATACCTTGCATATTACCCATACCACGCATATTAATTTCCTCCTTTAAATGTTCAATTATTCTTCGATAACCTCAACAAAGTCTTTTCCAAATTGCTTTTCAGCTTCCGTTACAAGTGGATCTTGTGTTTCCATCATTTGAACTTCATCCATAGAAGAAGGCTCATCCGATAAATCGGTTGTGGCATCACCATCAGTCATTCCGGAATTTTTCTGATTTAACCCATTTTCCTGAATGAAACTTTCCCGAAGACGAACCCAAGCTGATTCCGGAATACATAATAGTTCATAATGTACCCCTACTTCAGACGCTATCCTTTGTGTAAACAATGAAACAAGAGCACTGTTGTCTGCTACCATTTGACAATGTATATCATACTTGAATTTTATCACAAAAGCACTTGCATTTGCGGCAACTGGCTCTGCATCTGCCAATAAAGCAGCATGTGACTTTTGTAAGCTTGATAAACTGATCGCCCAAGCCGATTTCACTTTTTGTAAATCTGTTTTTGTTGCTGTTTTTAAGACTTCTTGAATACGACCTGTTGGGGCATTGTATTGATTACCTTGTGGACGTACACGTTGACGAGGTTGCTCATTTTGTTGAACGGGCGCTCCTCCACCTCCACTTTGAAGTTGCTGTGTCAGTTGACCTAAACGATTTTCAAGTGAAGCCACTTTCCCTTCGATTGCAGGGTCTACTGCCGTTGCCCCTTGTGGTGATGCTTTATACTGCGCCATTTTTAGAAGTGCTGTTTCTAAATAAATTTTCGTGTGATGTGAAAAACGCATCTCTTGTTGCGTTTTCGCTAGAATATCGATAAAGCCATATAGTGTACTTGCATCAAAGTGCTCAGCTAAAGCTAAAAATTTATCTTCAGGTGCAATAAACTCCAATAGTTCCTCTAATGTACCGTCTGTTTTCAAAAGCAGTAAGTCCCGGAAAAATGTAATGAAGTCTTCAGCCAAACGTAACGGCTCTTTTCCATCTGCAATTAAATTTTCCACACTGCTTAGTACTTGTGCAACTTCCTTTTGTAAAAGTGAGTTGGCAATATCATAAAATGCATCTTGGCTAACAGAACCTGTTACAAGGAGTACATCTTCCAACTGAACATGCTCATTACTGAATGATACGACTTGATCAAGTAAACTTAGTGCATCACGCATACCACCAGCTGCAGCTTGTGCAATTGCTTTTAACGCTTGCTCATCGTATCCCATACCGATGTCTTCCAACACAACCTTCATACGCTCTACTATATCTATAGAAGAAAGTCGCTTAAAATCAAAACGCTGACAACGGGAAATAATCGTCGCTGGTAATTTATGCGGCTCTGTCGTAGCCAATATAAACACTGCATGCTCAGGTGGTTCCTCAAGTGTTTTTAGTAAAGCGTTAAATGCACTTGTGGAAAGCATATGCACCTCATCAATAATATACACTTTAAAGCGTGCATTCGCTGGGGCAAAGCGTACCTTTTCTATAATATCGCGCATTTCTTCCACTCTAGAGTTAGAAGCTGCATCGAATTCAATAGCATCCGTATGTGATCCTTCAGTAATACTTACACAGGTCGCACACTCATTACATGGCTCACTTGCTGGAGCATTTTCACAGTTTAAAGCTTTTGCAAAAATTTTCGCAGTACTTGTCTTACCTGTCCCGCGTGGACCAGAAAATAAATAGGCATGTGTCGTTTTGCTTGCAAGGAGAGCATTTTGAAGGGTCCTCTTCACATGTGTTTGCCCAGACATTTCACGAAATGACTGTGGTCTATAAACACGATAAAATGCTTGATACGTCAACCTTTCCCTCTCCTTTCGTAATAAAAATCTATAAATTTAGTATAGCACAAAGTAATAGGAAACTCTTTTGAAATCAAACGAATATACTTCATACAAATAAAAAAACGCACCCATCAAATTTTGATGAGTGCGTTTGAGTTGGTAAGTTAATACCGTGCACCTTTCTTCGACTGCCGCACATAAGCGTTACTCTTGTCGTTAGCTCGGGTTAGGCTACCCCGCGGCACATAAGTGATTCCACTTAATGCTGCTTCCTTCCGGACCTGACATGGTTCATGGGTACTTATTGCGCAGGACCCAACCGTCAACACTACGTGCAAAAGGCAGACCAAACAATACGGACAGCCTCAGAAAAGGAATTCAATCTTGCTAGAGCGGATTGCAAGTTACAGGGCACCGCTACCTCCCCATCTAGCACGGCAAGTATTAGTATACTAAGCAAGCAATAAAAATGCAATGATATGTCCCAATTAATTTTTACCATTTTAAAAAAATATCGTTTTTTTGCATAAATTTTATTGACGTGAAATTTATTTCGTGATAAATTAATCTTTGTCGAAAAGACAGCTTATATTTGGAGGTATACCCAAGTCCGGCTGAAGGGATCGGTCTTGAAAACCGACAGGCGGGTAACACCGCGCGGGGGTTCGAATCCCTCTACCTCCTCCATATTTTTAACATTATTCCGCTACAGCTATTGTGCGGTTTTTTTTATATAAAAAATCATTTAAGTACTATTTCTATCTGTTAGAAATAGTACTTTTTGTATTTATTTTTGCTTTTCAGGTACAATTAACTCTTAAAACAGGCTTTTAAAGGCGGTATATTACTTTGGAATCGACTCTACCTCGAATAAAATCAATGAATTTATTTCTCTTTATACTGCTTGTAGCGTGTTTAACGGCTATAGGTAGCGAAATAAAGTTTATTCCCTTTGAAGACGGACCATTTCGTTTTGGATTAGGGAGTATTATTTTTTTCTTTGTATTATTAACTCGACCATTGCCAATTTTATCAACAGGTCTTTTAACTGGAATAGTTGTTATTATTAGCCGATCGATATTGGACTTTTTAATTTACGGCCAAGATCTTGCTGTTCAACTACTTGAACATATACCGGCAGGATTTTTTTATATTACCTTTGCGCTATGCTTTAAACTAATTGCATTGGATGAAATAAAAAAACAACCGTTTATTCTTGGTTTATTAGGCGCATTATTTGAGGTTGTTTCCAATATGGTCGAGTATATTTTAACGGAAATACTCCTTGCCTCTGATCAAGAAACGTTAGTTATTTCTTTCTTACTGTTTAGCGTAGTTGGATTATTACGTAGTTTTTTCGTTGTCGGTATCTATAGCATTATTACTATGTCGGAACAGAAAAAGCAGTTAAAGCAACTGATGACCATTCATTCCGATTTATATGTTGAAGCACTCTATTTACAAAAGACAATGAATCAAATTGAACAACTTACCGCAAATAGTTATCAGCTTTATAAAAAGCTAAAAACAACCGAAGAAAAGCATGCGTTAGAAGCTTTATATATTGCCCAAGAAATTCATGAGGTTAAAAAGGATCATGAGCGCATTTATGCAGGTCTTTCAAAAATTACAAATCAAAATTATCCATCCAAATTCTTATTAACGGATATTTTAGCTTTTATTGTAGAAGCTAATGAAAGCTACGCAAAATATTTAAATAAATCTATTTCGTTTACACTAATATGTCCAGAAGATTTTGTAACAAAAAAGCATATTGCCCTTTTTGCTATTTTAAATAATTTAGTGGCAAATGCCGTAGAAGCAATTGAAAAAAGCGGGTTTGTTACGGTAAGTGTTACGGTCGAAAAAGAAACGACAACTTTTATCGTAGAAGACAATGGCATTGGCATCGAAGAATCACTTATTCCTGTTATATTCGATCCAGGCTATACATCGAAATTCAATGAACAAGGACAAGGCTCCACAGGAATTGGTCTGTCTCATACAAAAACAATTGTCGAAAACCTAGAAGGAAAAATTCACATAACGAGTGACACTTCAACTTGCTTTATTGTACAAATTCCTTCTAAAAATATTCAAAAGGAGATTTTCTAATGCGTTATTTTATAGTAGATGACGACCGGGCAAGTCGGGCGATGCTTAGTAATATTATCAACGACTGTGAACTTGGGACTGTCATCGGAGAGGCAAAAAACGGTCTTGATGCAATTCCTCAAATTTTAATGATGCAACCGGAATTCGTATTAATCGATCTATTAATGCCTAAGTTGGATGGTATTGAAACAATTGAACGCCTTTTGCAAAATGGATTTAAAGGCCACTTTATTATGATTTCGCAAGTGGTCAATAAAGAAATGGTGGCAGATGGCTATTCAAAAGGGATTGAATTTTTCATCCATAAACCTATTAACAAAGTTGAAGTGCAAATGGTCTTAAAACGGACGACAGAGCAATATTTATTGAAAAATTCTCTTGAAGTTATCCGCCAATCTTTAACAAATTTTAATATTACAGAAGTGACTCATACTAAAAAAACAACACGCGAACATATACAGTCCATCTTAAATGATATGGGGATTGTCGCTGAAGTTGGCAGTGAGGATATTATTAAAATAATTGAACAACTGTTAATTGAAAAGCATAAAATCGCTCCCCTCCCTCCGTTAAAAGAGGTCTATGAACGTGTAGCAATGCTGACGAAAAATACACCCGATGACATTTTAAAAGAGAGTAAAGCGATAGAACAGCGTGTGCGTCGAACGATATTAGCTGCCATGATTAACTTAGCCAATATGGGAATTGTCGACTATACAAACTCTGAATTTGAATACTATACTCCCCGCTATTTCGATTTAACCGATATCCGGTATTTGATGAAGCAAATTGAAAATAATGACCAACGAAAGGCAAAGGTAAATATCAAAAAATTCATTCAAGTATTATATTCTGAAATTATTAGTAAAGTTGATTAGTCGGATTTTGTCGGATTTTGTAGGTATGCAATAAAATTAATTTTAGGCTAGTCCTGAATCTAAATTTTTAGGGGGAACTATATTTTGAAAAAGCTAAAAATTAGTTTAGCTGCTCAAATTTTAATCGGTCTTGTACTTGGTGTTATCGTTGGGGCAGTATTCTTTGGTGACGAAAATGTACAATCATATTTACAGCCACTTGGCGATATATTCTTAAACTTAATTAAGATGATCGTGGTACCGATTATTATTTCGACACTAATCGTTGGTGTTGCCGGAACTGGTGACATGAAGCAATTAGGTCGTCTTGGCGGTAAAACACTTATTTATTTTGAAGTTATTACAACAGTAGCCATTGTTGTTGGTTTATTAGCAGCAAATCTATTCCAACCAGGTGCTGGAATTGATATGAATGAGTTGCAGCAAACAGATATTTCTTCTTATGTAGAAACATCAGAACAAGAAGAAGCAAAAGGAACTTTCCAAATCATTGTTGATATTGTACCAAAAAATATCATCAACGCTATGGCTGAAGGCGATATGCTTGCAATTATCTTCTTCTCTGTAATTTTCGGTTTAGGTGTAGCAGCCATTGGAGAACGAGGGAAACCTGTACTCGCATTCTTCCAAGGTACAGCAGACGCCATGTTCTGGGTAACAAACTTAGTAATGAAATTCGCACCAGTTGGGGTATTTGCACTTATCGGTGTAACCGTTTCCAAATTCGGTGTAGAATCCCTTATTCCGTTAGGTAAATTAGCCATTTTAGTATATGCAGCAATGATTTTCTTTGTAATTGTTGTATTGGGTATTACAGCCCGTATTTTCGGTATTAATATTTTTAAATTGATTCGCATGATTAAAGATGAGTTATTACTGGCATTCTCTACATCTTCATCAGAGACAGTATTACCTCGCATTATGTTAAAAACAGAAAAGATGGGTGCACCAAAGGATATCGTATCATTCGTTATTCCAACAGGTTACTCATTCAACTTAGACGGCTCGACACTTTACCAGGCAATTGCAGCACTTTTCATTGCTCAAATGTACGGTATCGAACTTTCAATAGTAGAACAAATTACATTAATGTTTGTATTAATGGTAACATCTAAAGGGATTGCCGGTGTTCCTGGGGTATCATTCGTAGTACTTCTTGCAACATTAGGATCTGTAGGTATTCCACTTGAAGGTTTAGCATTCATCGCAGGTATTGACCGTATTCTTGATATGGCTCGTACAGCTGTAAACGTAGTAGGTAACACATTAGCTGCACTTGTTATGGCAAAATGGGAAAAACGTTTCGACGAGAAGCAATTTGCCGAGTATCAAGCTGCAAACTTAAAATAAAGATATGAAAACGCCGTAGTGAGATACAACACACTACGGCGTTTTTTTATTTTACAACTTTCGATAAGTAAGCTCGTATGGATGCTTCGCCATTATGTAAAGCTTCATGTTCCCGCGCTTCATCCTTTGCCACTTTTGCTTCTGCAGCTTCTATTATCTGATGGATATCTTTTTGTGGAATGACAATTACCCCATCAATATCACCAACGATATAATCACCATTTTGAACGGCCACTCCACCTACTGATACAGGTCCCCCAACCGTACCACCGCCATGTTTATTACCTGCTGCTACTGTTGTTCCTAATGCAAATACAGGAAAATTAATAGCTCGTGCAGCTGCTAAATCCCGTATGACCCCGTCGACTACAAATCCCTGTACTCCGACGCCTTGTGCAAGCTGCATGACGAAATCACCTGCAACTGCACGATTTGTATTACCCTTTGCATCGATAACTAAAATATCTCCCTTTTCTGCTTGACTAATCGCTTCCAAAACAGCCCCGTTTTCCCCGTCCGGTAATCGTACCGTTAGTGCACGTCCCGCAATTTTAAAATGATCGGCCAGCGGTTTAATTGATGCTGCAACATTCGTATGCCCCCCTGTTGCATCGGAAATTGCCGTCGTTGGTAAAACAACTAATCGTTCTACTATTCTTAAAGTCATATTTCCATCCCCTTTTCGCTATAATGTTACAAATCATAAAATTCATAAACACTTTTAGCATAAACGAAATAACTTTTTTTTTACAATATTTTTTATACTCGTTACAAATTTATACAGATTGGGAATACTGATACTACTTAAAAGGAGGATTAATCATGAACAATCGACTCATTGAAGTTGTAACAAATGATGTTGGTGAAACTGTTTATAAAATGAAGACTTTTGATATACATGTTACAGCTAAGTTAACAGGGGGAATTGCGCCGACAATTACTTATCTTCATGGAGATAAGGATGTTACGGATGATATACGTGCCATTCGCTTTCATTTCGAAAATCCGGCTTCCTATATTGAAAATTACGCCTCTTTTCAAAAAATACTTTTTGAAAAAGAACAACGTGCAGTTAATGAATTGTATGAAATGATTAATATAAAACCTAAAAATATGTCGACCGGTAAGCAGATTTTATGGAGCTCTTTCGTATTTTTTCTTGTTATGATTCCCATCTTTATTATTCTTTTAATAAAATAAAGAAAGACCGATTTCCGTCATGATACAGAAATCAGTCTTTTTTCATTATTTTCTTAGATGGCTTGTTTGCTCTAGCATATAACCAATACGTGCTACAACGTCTTCTACTTGATCAGGATTTTTCATTAAATCGTAGTCATTTATATCAATGCGCAATACAGGGCACGCATTGAAGTTATTAATCCAGTCTTCATAGCGTCCATGCATTTCCTGCCAGTAAGTATGAGGCGTTTGCTGCTCCATCTCACGTCCACGTTCCTGGATACGACCAATGACATCGTCAATCGGTCCCTCTAAATAGACAAGCAAATCCGGATGCGGGAAATAAGGTGTCATGACCATGGCATCAAAAAGGTTTGTATATGTCTCATAATCTGTTGGTGACATTGTGCCTTTGTCATAATGCATCTTTGCAAAAATACCTGTATCTTCATAAATAGAACGGTCTTGAATAAAGCCACCGCCATATTCAAATATACGTTTCTGTTCTTTAAAACGCTCAGCTAAAAAGTATATTTGTAAATGGAAGCTCCATTTTTCAAAGTCATCATAAAATTTATCTAAATAAGGGTTTGTATCGACCTTTTCATATGATGTGCGGAAATTTAAGCTCTGTGATAATGCATTTGTCATTGTCGATTTCCCGACACCAACTGTTCCTGCAATTGTAATGACCGCATTCGCAGGAATATTGTACTTCTCTCTTAAGTTCATTTCTGATGCAAACTCCTTTGTTGTAACTTTTCCTCTACTACTCGTAGTACATACTGTAAATCTTCTTCGTTCTTTACAAAATCAAGCTCATCCCCATTAAGCGAGATAACAGGAATCTCTGGATGCATCTTTTCAAAATGCCCAATAAACTCATGATAATCACTTGAAAGTTGTTCCATATATTCACGTGTGATATTCTTTTCTACTTCACGACCGCGCATCGCAATTCGTTTCATTAAAGTATCCAAGCTTGCATGTAAATAAATGACCATGTTTGGCTTTGGCATATCTGCCGTTAAAATTTTATAAATAGATTCGTACTTTTCATATTCTGACGCCTTTAAAGTACGTTTCGCAAAAATTAAATTTTTAAAAATATGATAATCAGCCACTACCGGACCTTGCGCTTCAATAATCTCATGAATATCAGATAATTGCTTATAACGATTGCACAGGAAAAACATTTCGGTCTGGAAGCTCCATTCATTAATATCTTCATAAAACTTACCTAGAAATGGATTTTCATCTACAATCTCTTTTAATAAATGATAATCAAACGTTTGTGATACGGCCTTAGATAATGAGGTCTTCCCAACACCAATCGGACCTTCTACTGTTATAAATGGCACAGACATTAGAAGTGCTCCTTCTCTTTTTATAGTCAATGCTTTTCATTTTATCACAATGACTAATAGACAACAAAACAAACTATTTTATTTTACTGAAATCATGAAAAAAGCTGTTCCAAACATGAATCATTCAATCGAATTGAGCAAGTGCCTGTTCTTGTTGTTCATATACTTTATTACATTTTTGTTCATAGTCTACTTCAATCTTTTCACATTCAGTGTTCACCATCTCTTCAAGTGAATGTTCCTTTTCTATGAAATCCCGTTCTAAAGTATCTTGCTGTTGGTCGATTTTTTCATTTAAATCCTGTAATTTCTCAAACAATTGATTCTCGAGCTGGTTTTGTGATGCTATCTCGCTATCCAGGAGCTTTTCAATAGCTTCATCACGCTTTTGCTCAATTAATTCACACTTCTCCTCATGTTTCTCTTCCAGGATACTAAATTGCTGCTCATATATTTCACTTATGTCGAAAAGCGCAGAATGTAAATCACCCAACCTCTGTTCAAAGTCGGTTATGAGACGCCTACTTTTCTCCACTTGTTGATGCTGATAGTTTTTAAATACTGCAAGTTCTTCCGCTTGCATTTGCTCCAGCAACTCTACCTTATTTTGTTTGTAGCCTTTAACTTCTTCACTATAGTCACTTTCATATTTTTCTAAGATAATTTGTTTTCTATTTTCAAATAGTAATTTTATTTTGTCCACTGCAAGAGCACAATTTTGTTTAAGGTCATTTTCTTCATTTTGCTTCCGTTGTTCCAGTGCGATTAATTGCTCTTCATACTGCCATTGTAAAGTCGTATAGATTTGCAATTTATTTTTCTCAACGGTTTCTAATTGTGCCGTGTACTTTTCATATAAATGCTCCAACTGCTTTTCAAAATAACTGTTCACTTCTTCTATTGTTTGAAATGAATTCATAATAATACTCCTTCAAGCTTTTCCTTCATCATAGCACGATTAATTCTATAGTCGCCTAAGCATTTCAACTCATGCTAAACTGAATATAAGGAGTGATAGATAAATGCGCGAACATAACGATCGCTATTACATGCAAGAGGCATTAGAAGAAGCAAAAAAGGCAGCTGCCCTTGGCGAAGTCCCAATCGGTGCTGTCATTGTATATAAAAATGAAATTATTGCACGGGCACATAATTTACGGGAAACAACACAAAACGCTCTAACACACGCAGAAAGCATGGCAATTCAAGAAGCCTGCAAAAAAATAGGCAGCTGGCGTTTAGAGGAAACAACACTGTATGTAACATTGGAACCTTGCCCCATGTGCGCAGGTGCTATTCTCCAATCACGCATACCTCGCATAGTTTATGGTGCACGTGATATTAAAGCAGGTTGTGTTGACTCGTTATATCGTTTATTAAATGATCAACGGTTTAATCATGAATGTGAGGTTACAGAAGGTATATTAGGAGATGAATGTGGCCAAATTTTAACGGACTTTTTCAAGGCTTTGCGCGAACGTAAAAAACAAGAGAAATTATTGCGTAAACAACAACAAGAAAAGTAGGTGGTACGGTGGGCGGATTTGTTATTTTTGATTCCATTCATGTAACATGGCTTATTTTTATTAGTTTGTTTTTAATTATTTCAATATATGGTTATCATTATATTTCTAGTAAACAGCAACAGCTCTATCAAAAATCAATTTTTTGGCTGTTGCTGTTTTTGGAAATAACGAAGCAAATTTACTTAATTGTTACGAAACAATATTCCTATTGGAGCCCGCCACTCCATTTATGTGGGCTCGGTATTTTTATTACTGGTTGGCATGCTTACTTTTCAAACCGAACATCAGCTACACTACTTTATACACTTACTTTACCAGGGGCTGCAATTGCTCTATTATTCCCTGGTTGGACAGCAGATCCGGTTGGAGGATTTTTACACATCCACAGCTTTGTGTTTCATGCCTTACTCGTAGCCTTTATTTGTCCATTAATCAGAGAGCATCAGCTACATACTACATTCCGGGATATTTGGCGCTCGGTGTTGCTCTTACTCATTACGGTACCAGCTATTTATTATTACAATGCACGATTTCAAACGAATTTTATGTTTTTAAATCGACCAGTAAAAGGAACACCCCTCCAGTGGCTTTATGATGCATTTGGCGCTTCCGGTTACTTATTGAGTTTAGCCGGGGTTATCTTTAGTATTTGGATTGTACTTTATGTACTTCTGAACATACAAAAACGACGAAACGTTTCCTTATAATTGTTTCGTCGTTTTATATCTCCACATCGATTAATCCATTTTAATAATGATTCGGGAATTATCCCCTGTAGCTAATAAATCAAAGCCCTCATTAATTTCATCCAAAGGAATAATATTGGATAACAATTGGTCCACTGGTAGTTTACCGGATTTCATCATATGCAAATAATGCGGAATATCTCTCATTGGAACACAACTCCCTACATAAGAACCTTTTATAGTTTTCTCTTCTGCTGTGAGTGTCACATAGGGAAACGAAAATTGGTGCTCTGGGTGAGGTAATCCTGTTGTCGTTGTTGTGCCCCCGCGCTTTGTAATTGCATAAGCTACTTCCATTGCTGGAACTACTCCCGCTGTTTCAAAGGCATAGTCAACACCGCCATTTGTATAAGCTTTCACTTGTTCCACCACATCTGCATCTTGTGAGTTAAAGACTGCTGTTGCTCCTAATTCCTTTGCTTGCTCCAGTTTCTTTTCATTAATATCAATTGCAATGATTTCACGCGCGCCTGCTGTAATTGCCCCGAGCAATGCGCTTAAACCAATTCCACCTAAACCGACAACTGCCACTGTTGTCCCTAGTTGAACTTTTGCTGTATTGACAACAGCTCCTACACCGGTAATAACGGCACAACCAAAAAGCGCTAACTTTTCAAATGGCAAATCTTCGTCTACTTTCACAAGCGAATTTTGCGAAACGACTGCATACTCAGAAAAGGCAGAAACGCCAACGTGATGACCAATGTTTTCATCGCCTGCATGGAGGCGTACTCCGCCACCAATTAACGTACCATCTCCGTTAGCTTTTGCACCTGGTTCACATAAGGCTGGACGTCCTTCCGCGCACGGAACACAACGCCCACAACTCGGCACAAATACACAAATTACTTTGTCACCTTGCTTGAAATTCACAACACCTGGACCTACCTCTTTAACAATACCGGCTGCTTCATGACCTAATGCCATTGGTAAAGGGCGTGGACGGCTCCCATTAATTACAGACAAATCCGAATGACAAAGACTTGCCGCTTTAATCTGGATTAATACTTCGCCTTCCTGGGGGGCATCCAATTCAATTTCTTCTATATGGATTGGTTTACTTTTCGCATACGGCTTTGTTACACCTGATGAACGTAAAACAGCAGAGCGAATTTTCATCATGAGGTCCTCCTTAAATAAGCTTAATTCCAATAAATTTCAAATCGGACATCCCTTCAATTGCATAGCGAATTCCTTCTTTGCCTATACCGCTCTCTTTTATCCCTCCATATGGCATATGATCAAAACGTCGTACGGAAGATTCATTAATCCATACGCCCCCCATCTCCAACTCCTCAGCAAACTTCAATGCACGGTTAATATCAGAAGTAAACACACCCGCTTGTAAGCCATACTCTGAATCATTAGCAGCGACCAATACTTCCTTCTCTTCAGTAAACGGTATTAATGCAACCATTGGAGCAAATACTTCCATACAAACAACTTGCATCGAGTTTGTTACATTTTCCAAAATCGTTGGTTCCAGTACAGTCCCGTCTCTTTTTCCTCCAGTACGAATTGTTGCCCCTTGCGATACCGCTTCTTCTATCCAGCTTGCTGCGCGAATTGCTGCTTCTTCCGTAATCATTGGACCTAACTGTGTTTGTTCTTCCGCAGGGTCTCCAATAATAAGCGCTTCAACTTTTTGCTGTAGTAATTGAGCAAACTCCTCATACACGGCTTGCTCTACATAAATACGCTGTGCAGAAACACACGCCTGGCCGGCAAATGTAAAACCTGCCATTGTAATAGTGGAGGCAGCGTACTCTAAATTTGCATCTGCAAAAATAATATTCGGTGCATTTGAACCTAACTCTAGAGTTACCGGCTTTTTCCCTGCTAGTTCTTGGATATGCCAGCCTACTTTCCCGCTCCCTGTAAAGGTTACCTTTTTCACTAAAGGATGCTTCACTAAGGGTTCTACTAATTCTGTGCCAGGGCCTTGAAGTATATTTAACGCGCCTGTAGGTAATCCAGCATCCTGCAGTAATTCATAAAGCAAAATAGAGGACAGCGGCGTTTTTTCTGCTGGTTTCAACACCACAGTATTACCAACAGCAATAGCAGGAGCTATTTTATGCAAGGCTAGATTTAATGGGAAATTAAACGGTGTAATTGCTGCAATTACACCTAAAGGTATACGCTTGGCAATACCAATTTGGTGCTCGCCTCCTATCGCACTGTCCATTGGTATTTGATCACCTGCTAAGCGCTTTGCCTCTTCACTCGCAAATAGCAGTACTTGAACTGCCCGTGTCACTTCCCCGCGTGCTTCATTAATTGGTTTTCCAGCTTCTATAGAAATAGTTTTTGCGAATTGTTCGCTGCGTTCCTCTAGCAGTATGGAAGCCTTCCGTAAAATCCGGCTGCGCTCATGGGCGGGCATTTTACGCATCGTAGTTTCAAATGTTTGCTGTGCTACCTCGATTGCTTCATTTACATCTTCAATTGAGGCACAGGCAATTGTGGCAATGCGCTCCCCGTTATAAGGATTGAAAACATCCATTGTTTTTTCTTCTTGAATACGGTGCTCTCCATTTAGTACAGATCCTATTTTTTGCATGTTCTTCCCTCCGTTATGACAGTGACACCCTAAGTATGTCTACTTAGGGTGGAGAATTGATTATTCGTAGTAACCTTCCGTCGATTTGATGAACGTTTTAAACTGATTCGAGTCATGTCCAAACCAAATTTCAGAATCATTGCGCGTTGCAAATTCTCTTATTCTTTCAACGGTAGAATTGTAGCCAACAGAATCATACAAAATACCTGGTGGCTTTACTGGTGGGCCATAGCTCTCTGCTGTGTATAAGGCATCAGATGCAAGCAAAACATTTCCATGTCCCGGAAGTTCGATGTGTAAGCCCAACATGCCATATGCGTGACCCGGACCAAAGTTTATAATTTTAATGCCATCTACAAGAGGCACTTCCTTTTCATGAGGCTTAATTGTACGCCAGCGCAGTTCCTTTTGAATCCATGCCATGACATCACCCCAAATATATGCGCCCATATTTCTTGTCATCGCAAATGTTTTCATTACGTTCGACAGCTCTGTATCATGAACGATAATTTCTGCATTTGTAAATAACTCCAGACATCCTGCATGATCTAAATGCAGATGTGAGGCAATAACATATTTAATATCTTCCGGACGGACTTTTAATTGTTCTAATCGATTAATTAAATAGCATTCTTCACTTTGGAATGCAGGGAATAGTTGCTGGATTCCCTCTGGCCAACGCCCGTCATTCCCCATTCCGTCCGGATTACAGCCTGTATCAAATAAAATTTTTCCTTCTGGATGGTCAATCAATACGGCATAAACCGGAAACTCAACAAACTCAGCAGGTGGATTTGGATTATTAATGCTAGCTGGATTATGCATGGCAATCATATAATTTTTATCCATTTTCATTGTCCCTGTATCAAGCACATATACCTTTTTATTACACATCATAGTACCCTCCAGTATGGTTTTATATTTAAAAGACCTTTGCAATTGGTAGCATGGTAAGCAGCCCCCCGTCACCACCTTTCAATGATTCTTTTTTAGTTCGGAATAATTATGGCGCGTGTAACGGTACGTTTTATTGATTCATCCAACGCTTTTTTTTCAAAGTTAAAGGCTTTTGATCACTCACCCTTCATTTATCTGAAAATTGCACAGCTGTTAAACGATTGAAATGTGTTTGATAGGATGTATTGTACGGATGATCTGCTGAACTTGGAGAGTTTCTAAATGTAGTAGTTGATTTATGATTTTTTCCTTGTGGGTTTCTTCCAGTGGTACTAAACTATTGAATTTTTCAATGAAATCTTGCTCGGTTAATGGATTTTCAGGGTCTCCTTTTGGAAATTGGCTTTGCATGACATCACTTGTGCCATCTAGCCAGTGAATTTGAATTTTCGCACCCCACTCATGAGGATATTGACTATGAATGTCTTCATCTACAGACACGACCATCTTTTCCATCAGGCTGCGAATTAACGGATTCTTCAAAGAATCGGCATTAAAGGCATCAAAACCGCCTTTACCAGTCAATAATGCTAAAGCGACACAAAATTGCATACTGAACTTCGCGGCATAAATAGTTTGGGGATTCTTAGCATCGGTAATATCAAGCGCCACTTGATAGGCACCTACTTCAATTGATTGTATAGAGTCGATTCCGTTATTTTTTACCTTTTCATACAGTTCAATCGCTAAGTCCATTGCGGCATGTGTATGGCGACATGATGCATGGACTTTAAAAGCATTTTCAGTAATTTTGTATTGCTCCCCTAATTTATCCGTCATTCGCGTTATATCGTACTCGTCGCTCATTGCTTCAAAAAATCCTCTGCGTCCCTCAAGAATGGCTGTTGCTCCTGTGAAACCTTGCTGTGCTAACAATGCACTTAAAATGCCATTCATTGCTGCCTTACCAGGATGTAATTGCTTACTCATTGCACCATCCTCGATAAATTCCCATAACCCTGCAGCTTGTGTACCGGCTGAACCAAATGCTTGGACAATTTGTGCTTTTGATAAATCCAATAATTTAGCCACAGCTGCTGCCGCGCCAAAAGTACCGCAAGTCGCTGTGTTATGGAAATAGTAGTAATGGGAAGGAGTAACCGTTTCTCCTATACGAAATGCCACTTCATAGCCTACAACAATTGCCTCAATTAACCGTTTTCCTGATAAATTCTGCCACTCGGCAATGGCAATTGCTGCGGGCATAATGACGGTTGCAGCATGTACAATGGACGCTTTATGAATATCATCCAGTTCAATAACGTGGCTCGCCCCACCATTGATGAAAGCAGCATTTGTTATGCTCGTTTTCAATCCTGATACTGCCGTTGCCTGTTTTTCTCCACCAATTATTAATGCCACTTGTTCCATCATTTGAACCGGATCCGCTTCTTTGCCTTTCAATAAAGATGAATAATAGTCGACTATACATAATTTCGTAAAGTGTACAACCTCCTCTGGTATATCCTCAAAACGAACATTCACAATGTATTGTGCCAACTGCTCACTTATTGTCATGTATGCTGCCCCTCCCTAAAATTTCCTTATTGTGCTCCCCTAGCATTGGCGCAGGTACAGTTGGTGTTAAGTCACAGTTTGAAAATGTTAGAGGAATACGTGTTGCATACATTTCCTTATCACGTAAATGTGGCAGACGTATGATAAGTTTATTCTCTATTTGCTGCGGGTCTATAAGGACATCTTGCATCGTTTTCACCTGAGCTACAGGAACTCCTCCATTTTCAAGTGCCTGAATGAGTACATCGCTTTTTTCCGCTTGTGTTATTTTTTCTATTTGTTCCATCAGTAAGGAGCGATTTTTGACGCGCTCTTCATTTGTACAGTAACGAGGATCTTCAACCCATTCATGCCTATTCAATACTTCACATAGTTTTTCAAATAATTTATTGTTTGAGATACCAATCATTATTGCCCCATCTGATGTTCGAAACGCTCCATAGGGTGCAAATGCGCCATGATTAGAGCCTAATTTTTCAGGATTTTCACCCGTTAATTTGGTTGAAAGCAAATGATAGTTCGCCCAAAATACACCGGTTTCATACAATGATGTTGAAACAAAGCTCCCCTCATTTGTATGACTACGTTGCAAAATGGCAGATACAATACCAAGTGCCCCCCACATGGCACTTCCTTGGTCAATTAATGAAACGGGTACCCTTGCTAACTCTTCACTCCCTGTAATACTCATGATGCCTGTTTCAGCCTGCATAATGGCATCATAGCCTGGATACATTTTTTTAGGGCCATGTTGTCCATAGGCAGTCAGTGAACAATAAACAAGTTGAGGATTCACTTCCTTCAATGCTTTATAATCAATCCCCAATTTCTGCGCTATACCAAGCCGGTAATTTTCAACAAAAACGTCGGCTGTTTTAATCAAATCCAGTAATCTTTCGAAATCAGAATTATCCTTTAAATTAAGGGTAATGGATTTCTTCTGTCTATTAATATTTAAAAAGTAAACGCCATCTTCCTGAAATTTAGGCTCCATTTTACGGGCTTCATCGCCACTCAACTTTTCGATTTTGATTACTTCTGCCCCTAAATCGGCCAAAATCATTGTTAATGTTGGCCCTGAAATATTAGTAGTCATATCGATGACACGTATGCCTTGTAATGGTTTCAGATTCAGCCCTCCTTAAACTAAATTACTAGCAAAAGCGCCGACGTCCTTCAATTTTTCAGACTGAATATTTGTCTTAATTCCCATTGCTTCAAACAGCTCTACCACCTTCTCTGTCGCTACATTTCCTGTTGCTCCAGGCGAAAATGGACAGCCGCCAAGCCCCGCGATCGAACTATCAAACTTTTCGATTCCCGCATTTAATGCGGCCATGATATTGGCATAGGCAAAGCCGTTAGTATCATGGAAATGAGCCACGAACGTTGTGTCCGGAAAGTCTCTTCTCAATGCGCTAAATCGCTCATACACAATGCGCGGATTTGCCTGTCCATTCGTATCTCCAATCGAAATTTCATCAGCCCCATCACTCACAAATTGTGAAACGACTCGCTTTACTTGCTCATAGGAGATAGCCCCTTCATACGGACAGCTAAAACACATCGACACATAGCCTCGGATAAACTTCTGCTGAGCCTTTGCATGCCGGAACATTTCGCTACATTCTGCTAAAGACTCTTCAATGGAACGCTTAATATTTTTTTGATTGAATGTCTCGCTTGCCCCAACAAATACTGCAATCTGTGGTACACCTGCTTCGATTGCACGCTCCAGCGCTTTCATATTTGGTGTTAAAGCAAGATAATTCATCCCTAACTCATTGCAAAATGATGTAATTTCCTGTGCATCGGCCATTTGCGGCACTATTTTTGGGTGGACAAAGGAGGCCGTTTCGATTCGCTGAAAACCAGCTTCATATAATTGCTTGATTAGTTGTTTCTTTTCCTCTGTTGGAACAAAGCGTGCTTCATTTTGTAGACCATCGCGAGGACCTACTTCAATAATTTCTACTTTATTTGGAAAGTGCATGATGTTCACCTCAATAAGATTTTGGAAGTTTTAAAATATGTTCTCCTACGTAAGATAAAATTAAATTTGTTGAAATTGGGGCTACTTGATATAATCGTGTCTCTTTAAATTTACGCTCAATATCATACTCTGCTGCAAAGCCAAAGCCTCCGTATGTTTGAATCGCTACATTAGCTGCCTCCCAGGATGCATCTGCTGCCAGTAACTTCGCCATGTTGGCCTCTGCCCCGCAAACTTGCTGCTGATCATAAAGTTCTGCTGCTTTTATGCGCATCAAATCTGCAGCTTCAATATGGATGTGCGCTTGTGCAATCGGGAATTGAATCCCTTGGTTTTGTCCAATCGGACGATCAAAAACGACACGTTCTTTTGCGTAATTCGTTGCCCGTTCAATAAACCAACGGCCATCACCAATACATTCAGCTGCAATTAAAATTCGTTCAGCATTCATCCCGTCCAAAATATAACGGAACCCTTTTCCTTCTTCGCCAATCAAGTTCTCTACCGGCACTTTTAAATTATCAATAAATAATTCTGTCGTTGCATGGTTCATCATCGTCTTGATGGGACGGATTTCCAAGCCATTGCCAACTGCTTCATTTAAATCCACAATCAGCACGGACAATCCATCACTCTTTTTAACACATTGATCTTTTGGGGTTGTACGCACCAACAAAATCATTAAATCTGAATGTTCTGCACGTGAAATGAATACCTTTTGACCGTTCACAATATAATGGTCGCCATCACGTTTCGCAAACGTTTTTAAATTTGTTGTATCCGTACCTGTATTTGGTTCTGTCACGCCAAATGCTTGTAAACGGAGCGTACCATCCGCAATCTTTGGTAAATATTTCTCCTTTTGTGCCGGCGAACCATGCCGCAAAATTGTACCCATCGTATACATTTGGGCATGGCAAGCACCCGCATTCCCGCCTGAGCGGTTAATTTCTTCTAAAATCACTGACGCTTCCAATATTCCTAAACCTGAACCACCATATTGTTCAGGTATTAGAGCCCCTAAAAAACCTGCCTGTGTAATAGCTTCCACAAATTCTGTCGGATAACCGTCAATTTCATCTAACTTCCGCCAATACGCACCATCAAAACGTTTACAAACTGCTCTAACAGCTTCCCGAAGTTCCTCTAGAAATACGAGATTCTCTGTTTGCATCATATAGTATCCTCCTACCTTCCGATAAAATTAGGTTTCCTTTTCTCATTAAAGGCTAAGATACCTTCTATTCGATCCTCTGAAGCAATGACCTCATTGTATGTTTCAATTTCGATTCGAAATGCTTCAGATGCTTCTAATGAACTGATCTCTGCTATTTTCTTTACTCCTTGAATTCCTAATGGGGCGTTAGATGCAATCGTTTCGGCCAATTGCAGTGCAGTTTGCAGCACATCTGAGGATTCAACCACTGCATTAAATAAACCTGCCTGCTGAGCTTCCTCTACTGGAACAATTCGGCCTGTAAATAGCCATTCCTTTGCAATATGAAGCGGTACACGTTTTGGTAATAATCGCGCACCCCCTCCGCCAGGCATTATTCCTCGAGTAACCTCAGTCAATCCTACTTTAGTGTTTCTGCCGGCGATTATTAAATCCGTATTTAAGACGAGCTCAAATCCCCCCGCAAGTGCATAGCCGTTTATTGCAGCTATTGTAGGTTGCTTACAATTGGCTACAGCCTGAAACATTTGCTCAAATAAATGATGCTGTTCTGTCCATTGTGAATCGCTCATCCCCTTACGTTCTTTTAAATCTGCGCCTGAACAAAAGGCATCTACAGTAGAAGAAGTTAAAATAACGACACGTACTAGCTGCTCATTCAGAGACTGAAATACATTGAGCAGCTCCTTAGCCATCTCCGTATTAAAGGCATGGCGCATTTCAGGTCGGTTTAACGTGACAATCGCAATTTTCTCTTCATATTCATATGAAACTTTAATGTATTCCATTCGTTCACTCATCCTCCTGTGAGATTACTTGATTCATTTAAGGCTTTATAATTTTTGTTGGAACTGAGGTGTTATTAAAAAAGAGAGTATTAGGCAAGATAATATTGGAATTATTGAAGTGAAAATAACTGTGTATATATAGAGGGTTTTATGAAAATTGATTTTGATGTAACTGCTGAAAATAATGTTATGAGTCAGTAAACTCTATTATTCTTTGAACATTGCATTGAGTATACTATTTTCTCGAATATAACAAAATATTCTGCCTTTGTAAAACTAATTACTAAATAATATATTTGTTTGCAAATGAAAAAAGTGTGCTGAATTTATTAGATTCAACACACTTTCAAATTAAAATTTAATTATTTCGCCGTAATCATTTCTAGGCCACCCATATATGGACGTAAAACGTCGGGAACGACTACAGAACCATCTTCTTGTTGGTAATTTTCCAGAATTGCTGCTACTGTACGGCCAATTGCTAGACCTGAACCGTTTAACGTGTGAACGAATTCCGGTTTTGCGCCTGCTTCACGACGGAAACGAATATTGGCACGACGTGCTTGGAAATCTTCAAAGTTTGAACATGAAGAAATTTCGCGGTACATGTTTTGTGCCGGAATCCATACTTCTAAATCGTACTTCTTCGCAGCTGTGAAACCTAAATCTGCTGTACACATTTTTAATTTGCGGTATGGCAAACCTAAAAGTTGTAATACCTTTTCAGCATGACCAGTTAAAATTTCCAATTGCTCATAAGATTCTTCCGGTTTCACAAAGCGTACTAACTCAACTTTATTGAATTGATGCTGACGGATCAATCCACGTGTATCACGACCCGCAGATCCTGCTTCTGAACGGAAGTTAGCGCTGTATGCTGAAAATGCTTGTGGCAGCATTTCTGCTGATAAAATTTCATCACGGTAGTAGTTTGTTACCGGCACTTCAGCAGTTGGAATCAGGTAATAATCCATCTCATCTTCTTCACGAACTAATTTAAATACATCTTCTTCAAACTTCGGTAATTGACCTGTGCCCGTTAATGAATCGCGGTTAACGATTTGCGGTGGCAACATTTCCGTATAGCCATGTTGATCTGAATGAAGATCCATCATAAAGTTTAGTAAAGCGCGCTCTAAACGTGCACCCAACCCTTTATAAAATAAGAAACGGCTTCCTGTAACTTTTGCTCCGCGCTCAAAATCCACGATATCTAGCTCTTTCGCAATATCCCAGTGTGCCTTTGTTTCAAAGTCAAATGTTGGTACAGTGCCCCAAGTGTATTCCTCTACATTGTCATCCTCTTCTGTTCCAACTGGTACTGACTCATGCGGGATATTCGGCAAACGCATCATCATATCTTTAAACTCTTCTTCAATGCCATTTAACTCAGCATCTAAAGCTTTAATCTCATCGCCTACTTCACGCATACGAGCAATCACTTCTGTTGCATCTTCCTTGTTGCGCTTCATAACAGAAATTTGCTCAGATACTTTATTGCGCTCAGCCTTTAATACTTCTGTTTTGGAAATTAGCTCACGACGCTTTGTATCTAGGTTTTCAAAGTTGTCCAGATTCCCTAAATCTTCGTTACGTGTAAGAAGCATACGTTTTACTTCTTCAAAATTGTCTCGGACACGCTTAATGTCTAACATAATTTTTCCTCCTAAAGTTTATGAATGATGATCCCGAGCACTTTAACGCATTAATGTATTAGTAAAGTGAATACAAAAAAGCCCTCAATCCCTATGAAAGGGACGAGAGCTACCCGCGTTGCCACCCTAATTGAATAGATCTAAAATCTATTCCTCTTAACAATTAACGACTCTGGTAAGCCGGCTTCTACCTACTTGTTAGTTTTCGGAAAAAGCATCTCAAGGACGGATTCACAAGTGCTTTTATCAGCTTTCACCACCCGCTGACTCTCTAAAAAAAACTTGCTTGCTACTACTTCCTATCATCGAATTCATTTATAAATTTAACCATACTGTACTATAAACAGTACATCAATGCAAGTTTTCCCTAAAACATTCAGAAATAATTGCCGATGTGCTATACTTTTCTGACATTATTGAAATTAATATATTTTTATTTTTCTTAAAGGTCACAAAAGGAGGTACTTTAATATGCTTTTCTTTCAACTAAAAAAAGAACATTCTATTCCACTCTACGAACAGCTATATATCGGTATAAAAGATGCGATTACAAATAACCAACTGGTTGTAGGAACTCGCCTACCTTCTAAACGGGAACTGGCGGAATTTTTCAATATTAGCCAAACAACTGTTGAACTGGCCTATGCTCAACTGTTAGCGGAAGGATATATTATGTCAAAATCTCGCATTGGCTATTTTGTAGAAGAAATTGATTCATTGCCTTATCGTAAAAATTCCGTAATGGATGTTAACTTTAAGAATGTAGCTCAGCAAACTGAGTATAAAATTGACTTTTCCTCTGCAAAAATTGACGAGGATGCATTCCCGTTTACAACATGGCGAAAATATGCCAAAGATGTTCTAGATAAGCCATTCAAACATTTACTGCAAACTGGCGAACGTCAAGGTGAGCTGGCATTACGAATCGAAATTTCAAACTATCTTCATCAGTCCCGGGGGATAGCGTGCCAGCCGGAACAAATCGTAATTGGCTCCGGAACCGAACAGCTCCTGCCCATGATTTTAAAAATATTAGACGATGATTTCCTACTAGCCTTTGAAAATCCAGGCTATTCACCAATACCAAGGCATCAACTAAGTCAGCTCGCTATTCCAATTTCCGTTGATTCAGACGGAATTGTTGTGGAACAATTGCAGAAAACGAACGCAAATGTTGTTTATGTTACTCCATCTCACCAATTCCCGACTGGGGCAGTACTGTCTGCCAACCGGCGCACTCAGCTATTGAATTGGGCAGCTAAAGCACCTAATCGTTTTATAATTGAGGATGATTACGATAGTGAGTTTCGTTATATTGGAAAGCCGATTCCGGCATTACGGGGAATGGATCAAAACGATCGCGTTATTTATTTGAGTACTTTTACGAAATCCCTTATGCCATCATTACGCGTTGCCTATTTCGTATTACCCCCATCACTTATTAAACGCTATCAAGAGCATTTTAATTACTATTCTTCCACTGTTCCTCGGTTTGAACAGCATATTTTAGCAAAGTTTATGGAAGACGGGCATTTTGCAAAACACTTAAATCGTATGCGGAAAATTTATCGTAAGAAGCACGATAAATGTATTGAGATTTTTTCAAATTATTATCCACAAATATCTATATCTGGAGATGCAGCAGGTACGAATATATTAATAGCCTTTCTTCATGATCAATCTGAATTGGCGCTTCAACAAATTGCCTTACAGCATCATATTAATATTTTGCCTCTTTCCAACTATTATCTAACAGAGCAATCATACTCTAAACGGACATTTTTACTAGGTTTTGGAAATTTACAAACCCATGAAATAGAACATCAAATTCATGATCTAATGGCCATTTGGAATATCTCCAGAATATCAGTAAACTAAACCCAACCTTTGAGACGTTCTAAATTAAGAACGTCTTTCTTTATGTTGAAATAATATCAATTCGGTAATGTTCTACCCAATCATGCACTTGAATTAAGTAGGCAATTAATTGTGGACCGGCCATTAACTGACCAAACCATGGAATCTGAAATGACTGACCATTTGTAGCGAGGAGACGCTTTAATTGATCATGCTCGAACAACTCATATAATACTGAATCCTTCTGTTGCAAAATTTGCTGTAAACGTTGATGCACAAGTTCAGTATATTTTGGATGATATGTTTTTGGGTATGGATTTTTTTTACGCTCCACTACTTCTTTCGGTAAAAGAGAGGAGAAAGCCTCCCGTAAAATCCCCTTTTCTTTGCCACCACTGTTTTTCATTTCCCATGGAATATTCCATACGTATTCTATAATCGTATGATCAGCAAACGGAACACGCACCTCCATACTCGCTCCCATTGTCATTCGATCATTTCTTTCCAACAAGGTTTGCATAAAGAATAAATTATTTAAATAAAATAATTGCTGGCGTTCTTTTTCCTCTTTACTACCTATAAATTGAGGCATATTCTTGATTGCTTCTTCATAAGTATTTTGCATAAACTGAGGCAACTGTAGCCGTTTTTGCCATTCTGGTTTAAATAGCTGTTCCCGCTCATTTGTTGATCTTAACCATGGAAACAGACTTTCTGATTTTTCACCATAAAACCATGGATACCCACCAAATACTTCATCTGCACACTCGCCTGATAAAGCTACCGTATGTTCATTTTTCATCTCTTTACAGAACAAATAAAGCGAACTATCAATATCGGCCATACTCGGCATATCTTTCAATATCATGGCATGCTGTAAGCTTTCAACCAAATCTTGCTGGGTAAGAGTAACTTGCTTATGATTGGTTTGAAATGCTTGTTGCATCTTCCCAATCCAAAATTCATCCTGAGATGTTTGAAATGAGTTCTGCTGAAAGTGTTGGTCATTTTCTTCATACGCTACAGAATATGTCGATAATGTTTTATTTTCTTTAGCAAGTTGTTCAGCTGCTACTGCCGTTATAATACTTGAATCTAGCCCTCCCGAAAGCATTGTACTAATAGGTACATCACTTATTAGTTGGCGTTCAATTGCCTTCGTTACAAGTTCCCGTACTTTATCTATTGTTTCTTCCTCTGAATGTTCATGTTGTTTACTTACTATATCCCAATATTTCCAGCTCTTTTTGCCCTCTTTACGAACAGTCATGGCATATGCCGGTTTTATTTCTTTAATTCCTTTAAATATGGCATTACCGACTATTCGAGAAGGTCCTAAACTAAATAACGCCGCCAGCCCTTCTATATCGACTTGCGGCTTTACTGCAGGGTGTGCCAAGATTCCTTTAATTTCAGAGCTAAATAATATGCCATCTTCATATTCATAGTAAAATAATGGCTTAACTCCTAAACGGTCACGACATAAGAATAAAGATTGCTCCTCTGCATCCCATATAGCAAAACCATATATCCCATTCAAATAGTCCACACATCCCTCTTTCCATTCACAATACGCAATTAAAATAACTTCCGTATCGGATGTGGTATGGAATGTATAGCCTCGTTTAATGAGCTGTTCACGAATTTCATTGGCATTATAAACTTCTCCATTGTAAACAATCGTAAAATTCCCTCTAGTCATTGGTTGGTCACCTGTGACTAAGTCAATAATTGCGAGCCTTTTATGTCCTAGTAAGGCATGCTTGCTCACAAAATACCCCTCACTATCCGGACCACGATGTAAAAGCGTTCTCGTCATCTTCTTTATAAGTAATTCATTATCTACCAGATTTTTCGAGTAATCAATCCAGCCTGAAATCCCACACATAATTATCCCTCCATAACAACAATGTATGTATGGCATGCTCTATCTACAAATTGTCCCATTCGAAAATTCTGTTTTTGTATAAAAAAAAGCCTTTCTATAAGATTTTTCTTATAAAAAGGCATCACATATTTATTTAATTAATCCATTCGCAAAACCAAATACACCGCTCCATAAATTAGCAAAGAAGCTTCCAATACCCTGGAAGAACAGTGCTACTTTTCCTGCACGTTCTACAGCATCCGTTGTTACCACTTCTGCTACAATTTTAGAGCCGTCAATATAGCCATAATCCATTCCTTGTGAAATATTAACCACAGCTTGACCTACTACTTGGTTCTTCTCAACACCAGCTTCCAGTTCTTCTGTTGTTAACATTAGTGTCGGAACATATAAATCTTTTTCAGACGTTTTTACCATCACTGAAACAGGTTCTTTTACCGCTATATTTACAGCTTCTTCTTTCCCTTTTGTTACAGGAAGTGATTTCTTTCCTTCAAATGTATAATTTGCTGGAACAAGTTCTACTTTTGAAAATTGACCAAATCCATAATCAAATAGCTTCCTTGTTGCATCAAAACGCGCCTTATAAGAGCCTACACCTTTTGAATCTACAGCCTTCATTACTACTGCAATTAAACGTGTATCCCCACGTTTTGCTGTACCCGTAAACGTATGACCCGCAAAATCAGTAGTACCAGTTTTTAAACCGTCTACTCCTTCATATGCATAGACAAGACCTGGAAGCATGAAATTCCAGTTTGACATGTTAATTGCATCCGAAGTTCCTTCACGGAAGACTTTTTTCGGGATTTTTGCTGTTTCTAGCATATCAGGATGATCCTTCAGCAAATGATACGCTAACTTTGCCACAGAACGGGCTGGCATCACATTTTCATCATTTTCCCCTGTACCTTCTGGGTGCATCCCCAATAAATCAGAGTTATTTAACCCCGTAGAGTTTACAAATTTATAATTTTCCAAACCAAGTTCTTCTGCTTTTTTATTCATAAGCTTTAAAAATTCTTTTTCTGTCCCTGCAATTGTTTCAGCAATTGCAATTGTTGCTGCATTGGCAGAATAAATAGCCATCGCTTCATATAATTCTTTAATTGAATACGTACCATCCGCACGCAAAGGTACATTACTTAATAAACGGTTTTGAGAAACTTTATATGTATACTCTGTTACATTATATTGTTGATCCCAAGTAATCGATCCTTCTTTAATTGCATCTAGTAATAAGTATTCCGTCATCATTTTCGTCATACTTGCAATACCTAATGCAGTTTCTGCATTTTGCTCATATAAAATCTTACCAGTATCTGCATCAATTAATATCGCTGCATCTACCGTTAATCCTAAATCCGTCTCTGCATTTGTTGGAGCAGGTACGGCCATCGCCAACATACTGAATATTAACACTGGAATTAAGACGAAGCTTAATACCATTTGCTTACTTACTATCTTCACAAAGCTACCTCCAAAATTTTTATTCTCTAACGCCATTTTATCATACATAAGTAGTCTAATGTGTGCTCTTCTTAATAAAAAAACGCTACTATCTCAATTTGACGATAGTAGCGTTTAAAAGTTGCCTAGTACTTATTGTAAAGAATAGTTTGGTGATTCTTTTGTAATTTGTACATCATGTGGGTGTGACTCACGTAAGCCTGCACCTGACATTTTAATGAATTGTGATTTTTCTCGTAAATCTGCTAAATCCGGAGCACCACAGTAACCCATTCCAGCACGTACACCACCAACTAACTGGTGAATTGTATCTGCTAGAGGCCCTTTATAAGGTAGACGTCCTTCAATTCCCTCAGGAACTAACTTCTTCGCATCTTCTTGGAAGTAACGGTCTTTTGAACCTTTTTCCATTGCACCAAGTGAACCCATACCGCGATATACTTTAAAGCGACGTCCTTGGAAAATTTCTGTTTCTCCCGGAGATTCAGAAGTCCCCGCCAATAATGAACCTAACATGACAGTATGACCACCTGCAGCTAAAGCTTTTACGATATCTCCTGAATACTTAATACCACCATCAGCAATAATCGTTTTACCAACTTCACGTGCTACTGAAGCAGCATCATAAATAGCTGTAATTTGAGGTACACCAACGCCTGCCACAACACGAGTAGTACAAATAGAACCAGGACCAATTCCCACTTTTACAACATCTGCTCCTGCCTCAAATAAAGCACGTGTACCTTCAGCTGTTGCTACATTACCTGCAATGATGTCTAAATTCGGATATGCGGCACGGATATCTTTAATAGTATTTAATACACCTTGTGAATGACCGTGTGCTGTATCAATTACTACAATATCAACCTGTGCTTCCACTAGCTTAGCAATGCGTACCATTGTATCTTTAGAAACACCTACTGCGGCACCTACAACTAAACGTCCATGGCTGTCTTTAGCTGCATTAGGGAATTCAATCACCTTTTCGATATCTTTAATCGTAATTAAACCTGTAAGTTTTCCATCTTCATCTACAATAGGTAACTTTTCGATTTTATATTGTTGAAGAATTTCTTCGGCCTCTGCTAAAGTTGTCCCAACAGCTGCCGTAATTAAATCCTCTTTTGTCATAACATCATCAATTTTTAATGAATAATCAGAGATAAAACGTAGGTCACGGTTTGTAATAATCCCAACTAACTTTTGATCTTCCATGTTGTTCACAATAGGAACACCTGAAATGCGGTATTTGCCCATTAAATGTTCTGCATCGAATACTTGGTGCTCAGGTGTTAAGAAAAAGGGATTAGTAATAACACCATTTTCAGAGCGTTTTACTTTTTCTACTTCTTCTGCTTGCTTTTCAATACTCATGTTCTTATGAATAATACCAAGTCCACCTTGACGAGCCATTGCAATTGCCATTTTTGCTTCTGTTACAGTATCCATACCGGCAGAAATCATTGGAATGTTTAACTTAATATTATTAGTAAGATTTACAGATAAATTAACATCCTTTGGTAATACTTCTGAGTGTGCTGGCACTAATAATACATCATCAAATGTTAAACCTTCTTTAGCAAATTTTGTTTCCCACATTTTTAAGTATGCCTCCTATTTAGAAAAGAATATTATTGTAAGGTTATCAACGTCGACCACGACTGTCAAGATTACAAGAAAAATAAAATAATTCGGAATATTACCTCAGTTGATTATTTTAATAATTTTTACCGTTTTATTATAATTTTATTTTTACTTCTGCTTTATCTTTTCCTTTAATAAACTTTTTATAATATAATTCTTTACTTCAAATATTAGCTATAACGACCTTTATAAGGGTCTATTTATTTGTAATATACCTTTATTTAGTAAAAAGAATTTTAGACTTCTGAAAAGTGAGATCTTTATTGAATATTTTTATACAAAAAAACCACTGAAAAATTCAGTGGTTTTAAAAGTGCGAAGCGACGTCCTACTCTCACAGGGGGAAGCCCCCAACTACCATCGGCGCTAAAGAGCTTAACTTCCGTGTTCGGTATGGGAACGGGTGTGACCTCTTTGCCATCATCACTTCACTATAGGGCTTCTTACGAAACCTGTAGAAAGAATCATTCTTTCAAAACTGGATAAACGTTTCATTGAGTTGTGCAATAAAATGTGGTTAAGTCCTCGACCGATTAGTATTCGTCAGCTACATGCGTCACCGCACTTCCACCTCGAACCTATCTACCTGATCGTCTTTCAGGGGTCTTACTTACTTGCGTAATGGGAAATCTCATCTTGAGGGGGGCTTCATGCTTAGATGCTTTCAGCACTTATCCCGTCCACACATAGCTACCCAGCGATGCCTTTGGCAAGACAACTGGTACACCAGCGGTGTGTCCATCCCGGTCCTCTCGTACTAAGGACAGCTCCTCTCAAATTTCCTACGCCCACGACGGATAGGGACCGAACTGTCTCACGACGTTCTGAACCCAGCTCGCGTACCGCTTTAATGGGCGAACAGCCCAACCCTTGGGACCGACTACAGCCCCAGGATGCGATGAGCCGACATCGAGGTGCCAAACCTCCCCGTCGATGTGGACTCTTGGGGGAGATAAGCCTGTTATCCCCGGGGTAGCTTTTATCCGTTGAGCGATGGCCCTTCCATGCGGAACCACCGGATCACTAAGCCCGTCTTTCGACCCTGCTCGACTTGTAGGTCTCGCAGTCAAGCTCCCTTATGCCTTTACACTCTTCGAATGATTTCCAACCATTCTGAGGGAACCTTTGGGCGCCTCCGTTACTCTTTAGGAGGCGACCGCCCCAGTCAAACTGTCCGCCTGACACTGTCTCCTACCCCGCTAAGGGGCATGGGTTAGAAGTTCAATACAACCAGGGTAGTATCCCACCGACGCCTCCTCCGAAGCTGGCGCTCCGGGATCTCTGGCTCCTACCTATCCTGTACAAGTTGTACCAAAATTCAATATCAGGCTACAGTAAAGCTCCACGGGGTCTTTCCGTCCTGTCGCGGGTAACCTGCATCTTCACAGGTACTATAATTTCACCGAGTCTCTCGTTGAGACAGTGCCCAGATCGTTACGCCTTTCGTGCGGGTCGGAACTTACCCGACAAGGAATTTCGCTACCTTAGGACCGTTATAGTTACGGCCGCCGTTTACTGGGGCTTCAATTCACAGCTTCGCTTGCGCTAACCGCTCCTCTTAACCTTCCAGCACCGGGCAGGCGTCAGCCCCTATACGTCACCTTACGGTTTTGCAGAGACCTGTGTTTTTGCTAAACAGTCGCCTGGGCCTATTCACTGCGGCTTCTCTAGGCTATGCACCCAAAGAAGCACCCCTTCTCCCGAAGTTACGGGGTCATTTTGCCGAGTTCCTTAACGAGAGTTCTCTCGCACACCTTAGGATTCTCTCCTCGACTACCTGTGTCGGTTTGCGGTACGGGCACCTCTCACCTCGATAGAGGCTTTTCTTGGCAGTGTGAAATCAGGAACTTCGCTCATAAGAGCTCGTCATCACAGCTCAACGTTAAAGTATGCGGATTTGCCTACATACACGCCTTACTGCTTGAACACGCGCAACCAACGGCGTGCTTACCCTATCCTACTGCGTCCCCCCATTTCTCAAACGGTGAGGAGGTGGTACAGGAATATCAACCTGTTGTCCATCGCCTACGCCTATCGGCCTCGGCTTAGGTCCCGACTAACCCTGAGCGGACGAGCCTTCCTCAGGAAACCTTAGTCATACGGTGCATGGGATTCTCACCCATGTTTCGCTACTCATACCGGCATTCTCACTTCTAATCGCTCCACCAGTCCTTCCGGTCTGACTTCAACGCTATTAGAACGCTCTCCTACCACGCATACTCAAAGTATGCATCCACAGCTTCGGTGAATCGTTTAGCCCCGATACATTTTCGGCGCAGCGTCACTCGACCAGTGAGCTATTACGCACTCTTTAAATGATGGCTGCTTCTAAGCCAACATCCTGGTTGTCTAAGCAACGCCACATCCTTTTCCACTTAACGATTACTTGGGGACCTTAGCTGGTGGTCTGGGCTGTTTCCCTCTTGACTACGGATCTTATCACTCGCAGTCTGACTCCCGTGTATAAATATCCGGCATTCGGAGTTTGTCTGAATTCGGTAAAGCGAGATGCCCCCCTAGTCCAAACAGTGCTCTACCTCCGGTATTCTCAATCACGAGGCTAGCCCTAAAGCTATTTCGGAGAGAACCAGCTATCTCCAGGTTCGATTGGAATTTCTCCGCTACCCACACCTCATCCCCGCACTTTTCAACGTGCGTGGGTTCGGGCCTCCAGTGAGTGTTACCTCACCTTCACCCTGGACATGGGTAGATCACCTGGTTTCGGGTCTACGACCACGTACTAATTCGCCCTATTCAGACTCGCTTTCGCTGCGGCTCCGTCTTCTCAACTTAACCTCGCACGTAATCGTAACTCGCCGGTTCATTCTACAAAAGGCACGCTATCACCCATTAACGGGCTCTAACTACTTGTAGGCACACGGTTTCAGGATCTATTTCACTCCCCTTCCGGGGTGCTTTTCACCTTTCCCTCACGGTACTGGTTCACTATCGGTCACTAGGTAGTATTTAGCCTTGGGAGATGGTCCTCCCGGATTCCGACGGAATTTCACGTGTTCCGCCGTACTCAGGATACACTCTGGAGGGAATGAACTTTTGACTACAGGGCTTTTACCTTGTTTCGCGGACCTTTCCAAGTCGCTTCGTCTAACTCATTCTTTTGTAACTCCGTATAGAGTGTCCTACAACCCCAAAGAGCAAGCTCTTTGGTTTGGGCTCTTCCCGTTTCGCTCGCCGCTACTCAGGGAATCGAATTTTCTTTCTGTTCCTGCAGGTACTTAGATGTTTCAGTTCCCTGCGTCTGTCCTCATCACGCTATGTATTCACGTGTAGATACTATCCGATTAAAGATAGTGGGTTCCCCCATTCGGAAATCCCCGGATCAAAGCTTACTTACAGCTCCCCGAGGCATATCGGTGTTAGTGCCGTCCTTCATCGACTCCTAGTGCCAAGGCATCCACCGTGCGCCCTTATTAACTTAACCAAAAGTTAACACTTGGATAAAATCCAAGATTTAAGTTTACACGTCAATTGCTTGACTTGTTACATTTCTATAAAATAGAAATTTGTTTTATTGCTTTCAATGTCGTTTTATCCAGTTTTCAAAGAACGAAGTTTTGAAGTATCTCATTCAATTAAGAATGAACCTTCAAAACTGAACAGCAAACGTTAATGTTTCATTCTCCATGAGAATGATTCCGAAATAATCCTTAGAAAGGAGGTGATCCAGCCGCACCTTCCGATACGGCTACCTTGTTACGACTTCACCCCAATCATCTATCCCACCTTCGGCGGCTGGCTCCATAAAGGTTACCTCACCGACTTCGGGTGTTACAAACTCTCGTGGTGTGACGGGCGGTGTGTACAAGGCCCGGGAACGTATTCACCGCGGCATGCTGATCCGCGATTACTAGCGATTCCGGCTTCATGTAGGCGAGTTGCAGCCTACAATCCGAACTGAGAACGATTTTATCGGATTAGCTCCCCCTCGCGGGTTGGCAACCGTTTGTATCGTCCATTGTAGCACGTGTGTAGCCCAGGTCATAAGGGGCATGATGATTTGACGTCATCCCCACCTTCCTCCGGTTTATCACCGGCAGTCTCCTTAGAGTGCCCAACTGAATGATGGCAACTAAGAATAAGGGTTGCGCTCGTTGCGGGACTTAACCCAACATCTCACGACACGAGCTGACGACAACCATGCACCACCTGTCACCGTTGCCCCCGAAGGGGAAACTATGTCTCCATAGTGGTCACCGGGATGTCAAGACCTGGTAAGGTTCTTCGCGTTGCTTCGAATTAAACCACATGCTCCACCGCTTGTGCGGGCCCCCGTCAATTCCTTTGAGTTTCAGTCTTGCGACCGTACTCCCCAGGCGGAGTGCTTAATGCGTTAGCTGCAGCACTGAGGGGCGGAAACCCCCCAACACTTAGCACTCATCGTTTACGGCGTGGACTACCAGGGTATCTAATCCTGTTTGCTCCCCACGCTTTCGCGCCTCAGTGTCAGTTACAGACCAGACAGTCGCCTTCGCCACTGGTGTTCCTCCAAATCTCTACGCATTTCACCGCTACACTTGGAATTCCACTATCCTCTTCTGCACTCAAGTTCCCCAGTTTCCAATGACCCTCCCCGGTTGAGCCGGGGGCTTTCACATCAGACTTAAGGAACCACCTGCGCGCGCTTTACGCCCAATAATTCCGGACAACGCTTGCCACCTACGTATTACCGCGGCTGCTGGCACGTAGTTAGCCGTGGCTTTCTAACAAGGTACCGTCAAGGTAGCGCCAGTTACTACGCTACTTGTTCTTCCCTTGCAACAGAGTTTTACGAACCGAAATCCTTCTTCACTCACGCGGCGTTGCTCCATCAGACTTTCGTCCATTGTGGAAGATTCCCTACTGCTGCCTCCCGTAGGAGTCTGGGCCGTGTCTCAGTCCCAGTGTGGCCGATCACCCTCTCAGGTCGGCTACGCATCGTTGCCTTGGTGAGCCGTTACCTCACCAACTAGCTAATGCGCCGCGGGTCCATCTTATAGTGACAGCCGAAACCGTCTTTCAACTTTCAAACATGTGTTTAAAAGTATTATTCGGTATTAGCCCCGGTTTCCCGGAGTTATCCCAATCTATAAGGTAGGTTACCCACGTGTTACTCACCCGTCCGCCGCTAAATCAGAGAGAAGCAAGCTTCTCTCATCATCCGCTCGACTTGCATGTATTAGGCACGCCGCCAGCGTTCGTCCTGAGCCAGGATCAAACTCTCCATAAAAGTAGTTTGAAAGCTCATTTGCTTTGCTAGCGATTCAACTTAATTAAAAGTTAAAATCTATTGTTTGCTTCATTTAAGAAGCTTGTTTCATTAACGTTGCTTGTTCAGTTTTCAAGGTTCATTGTGTTGTTCAAGTGACAACTTTTATATCATAACATTTCTCTAAGTTGCTTGTCAACAACTTTTTGAAATTTTTTTGAAAAAGTGATAACTCGTTTAACAGCTTTTATAATTCTATACTATCTTCCCTCTTAAGTCAACACTTTAATAAATTTTTATAATTTATATTGTTTCCTCTTAAGGACTCTTAATATAATATCATTGTAAAATCCTAGCGTCAATAGTTTATTTGAAAAAAAGTTGTATTTGTTTTTAATATCTTATTTCATATAAAAAGAGCTGTTATCCATTCTATGGATAACAGCTCTCTTCAGAAATAATCTTAATCTAATAATCCTTTGTAATGACACGTGAAATATAGAAGCTTCTATTAGTAGCAAGATCCAGCAACTCTCCCGTACGAGTTAATTTTACTAGCGGGCGTGTAGGAGAATATTTATTGATAAACATTACTTCTCCTAACTCTAAATTAGATAATTCAATTTTTGTGCCAATTGGTAAATCAACGACGATATCAATTAATGCCTGCACAACTTTAATATCAAACTTTCCAAACTCTTCTTCTTTAATCATTTCAATTACCTTAAAAGGAGATTGTTTTGAACGATATACCCGCTCGCTAGTCATCGCATGGAAAACATCTGCCACTGCAATAATTTGTGCAAACGTGGAAATGGAGCCATTACGAATTCCATTCGGATAGCCGCTACCATCTAGTCGCTCGTGATGCTGGAAGATGGCTTCTTTCATTACCTCTTTCATAGCAGGATTATTCTTTACTAACATAAAACTATAAAAAGAGTGTTTTCGTACTTCTTCAAATTCAGAAGATGTTAACGCATTTTTCTTGTCCCGTATACGCGCTGGAATGCGTGACATTCCGCTATCCGCTAACATCCCAGCAATGGCTAGTTGGATAGTATCGCCACGTTCAAAGCCCATTTTTTTTGCTATAGCCGTTGCAATCAATCCCGTAGCAATACAATGATGGTATAAGTAGTCCTTTGGAATTGAGTAGTTATTTATGTTGTATATGTACGAACGGTCTTCTAATACTTTTTCTATTAGTGGAATCATAAAGCCCCGAACTTTTGTAAGATCAATTTTCCCACCAGCTGCCCAATTTAAGAATTCTTTTTTCAATTGGACAATGCCATCATTATAATAGTTTTCAAAACTTATATACTTCGGTAGTGGCACAGTTAAAGGATTCTTTTCAGAATTCGTCTCAATTGACTTGATTTCTTCTATATCGTTATAAATTAAAACTGTTTTTAAATTAAAGAGCTCAATTACACGCAGATGCTCAGATTTCACTTTTGTATCTTTATAGATGATTGGATATTGTGTATTGGCAAATATATCTTCTGCAATTACCTTACCTAATCGTAATTCTTCGGCTCTCATAACTATTGCTTCCAACTTCACAACCCCTTCAGTTCATTAGTATAGGTATTTAGGTTTAATTGAAATTTTTAGATTAGATAATCTAGAATTATAATTATCCCTTACAAATCTTTACTATTACACAGTTTATTATAACGATTGGAGAAAAAATTACAAATAAAAAAAGTAATCTAGATAGTAAAAACCTACTAGATTACTTTTCGATTTACTCTTCTGTTCCAGAAGTTGATTCGCCTTCTAAATCTGATTCTAATTCTAATTCGTCTTCATCAGTATCATCGTCTTTTTTCACACGTGCTACTGTTGCAACAATTTCTTCATCAGCTAGACGAATTAAACGAACACCTTGCGTGCTTCGTCCAATAACAGAAATATCTTTAACATCCATGCGGATTAACATACCGTTAATTGTAATTAACATAATGTCTTCTGAACCATCAACTGCTTTTACCGCACACATCTTACCGTTCTTATCAGTAATTTGCATCGTCTTCAGACCTAAACCACCACGGCTTTGTAAACGGTACTCTGATTCAGGCGTACGTTTACCGTAACCTTTTTCAGTAACAACTAATATTTCCTGACCCGGTTCAATAATTTCCATACCAACTACATAATCGCCATCACGAAGTTTAATACCTCTAACCCCTGCAGCAGTACGCCCCATTGAACGAATATCGTCTTCTTTGAAACGAACTAGCATACCTTCACGAGTACCGATAATAATTTCTTTCGTACCATCTGTTAAATGGACTGAAATTAAATCATCATCTTCACGCAATGTAATAGCAATTAACCCGTTCGTACGAATATTTGCGAATTGGTCTACTGGTGTACGTTTCGTTACACCCGTTTTTGTCGTAAAGATAAAGTATGCATCTTCTTTAAATTCCGTAACGCGAATCATTGCAGTAACATGTTCACCTTTATCGATATTCAGTAAGTTAACAATTGGTAAACCTTTTGCCTGTCTACCGAATTCAGGAATTTCGTATCCTTTTGCACGGAAAACTTTACCTTTTGAAGTAAAGAATAAAATCGTATCATGCGTAGATGTAAATAGTAAATGCTCAACGAAATCATCCTCATTCGTACCCATACCTTGTACACCACGGCCCCCGCGCTTTTGTGAGCGATATGTATTCGCTGCTAAACGTTTAATATAACCGTTATGTGTCAATGTCAGTACTGAGTTTTCTCTTGGGATTAAATCTTCGTCTTCTATCATTTCTAAACCGCCGGCAGTTATTTCTGTACGGCGTGTATCATTGTAACGTTCTTTAATTTCCGTCATTTCTGTACGGATAATTTCAATTACCTTCGCTTCATCTGCTAAAATCGCCTTTAATTCATCAATTAGTTTTAGAAGTTCTTGGTATTCCGCTTCAATTTTTTCACGTTCCAATCCGCTTAAACGTACTAGGCGCATATCTAAAATTGCTTGTGCCTGACGTTCAGATAGATTGAAGCGCTCCATTAATTGAGGTCTTGCTTCTTCCCCACTGCGAGAAGCACGGATAATCGCAATAATTTCATCAATATGATCCAGCGCGATACGTAAGCCTTCTAAAATATGTGCACGTTCTTCTGCTTTTCGAAGTTCGAATGCAGTACGACGTTTAATAACTACTTTTTGATGTTCTAAGTAATGATAGAGCACTTCTTTTAGACCTAATACTTTTGGCTGTCCATCCACTAATGCAAGCATATTTACACCGAAGCTTGATTGCATCGCTGTTTGTTTAAATAAGTTGTTGAGTACCACGTTTGCATTGGCATCACGGCGAACCTCAATAACAATACGCATACCATTACGATCTGATTCATCCCGTAAATTTGTAATACCATCAATTTTTTTATCACGTACTAGCTCAGCAATTTTTTCAATAAGTTTTGCTTTATTCACTTGGTAAGGTAATTCGTGAACTAAAATTGTCTCTTTACCATTTGCAGCTTGTTCAATCTCAACTTTTGCACGAATCGTTAAAGAGCCTCGGCCTGTTTCGTAGGCACGGCGAATTCCTGAACGGCCTAAAAGAATACCGCCTGTCGGGAAATCCGGTCCTGGAATAATTTCCATCAGCTCTTCGGTTGTAATGCTAGGGTTATCCGCTATTGCCAATACCCCATCGATTGTTTCTCCTAATTGATGTGGTGGGATATTTGTCGCCATACCTACAGCGATTCCCGAAGCACCGTTTACTAAAAGGTTTGGATAACGTGCTGGTAATACTAACGGCTCGTTTTCACTACCATCATAGTTCGGACCATAATTAATTGTATCTTTATTGATATCGCGAAGCATTTCCATCGCGATTTTTGACATACGAGATTCTGTGTAACGCATAGCTGCAGCGCCATCACCATCTACCGAACCAAAGTTACCGTGACCATCAACAAGCATGTAACGATAGCTGAAATCCTGTGCCATACGTACCATTGCATCATAGATGGAAGAGTCACCATGTGGATGGAACTTACCCATTACATCCCCAACGATACGAGCACTCTTCTTATATGGTTTATCTGAAGTATTACCTAATTCCTGCATGCCGTACAAAATACGACGGTGTACTGGCTTAAGCCCATCGCGTACATCCGGTAAGGCACGTGAAACGATAACGCTCATCGCATAGCTTAGGAAAGATGATTTAATCTCTGTTGTAATATTTTTTGATTCTATATGTCCATGTTGAATGTCAGACAAAATAAGGACCTCCTTCCAATTGAACTAATTAAATATCCAGGTCTTGTACATAGACTGCATTTTCTTCGATAAAGTCACGACGTGGGCCAACTTCATCACCCATTAATGCATCGAAAATTCTATCGGCTTCAATCGCATCATCCAATTCTACTCGAATTAATGTACGGTGCTCTGGATCCATCGTTGTATCCCATAATTGCGTTGCATTCATTTCTCCTAAACCTTTATAACGTTGTACATTTGGCTTAGGCAATTTTGGTAGACGCTGTAAAATATCTTCTAATTCTTGATCTGAATAGCAGTATTCTACATGTTTCCCTTGTTTCACTTGGTAAAGTGGAGGTTTTGCTGCATAAACATATCCAGCTTCAATTAATGGACGCATGAAACGGAAGAAGAAGGTTAATAATAATACGCGAATATGCGCACCATCGACATCGGCATCCGTCATAATTACGATTTTGTGATAACGTGCTTTTTCTAAATTGAACTCTTCGCCAATACCTGTACCAAATGCAGTAATCATTGCACGAATCTCAGCATTGGATAAAATACGGTCTAAGCGGGCTTTTTCAACGTTTAGAATTTTACCGCGCAATGGCAAAATTGCTTGGAAGTGACGATCACGACCTGATTTTGCAGAACCACCCGCAGAGTCACCCTCAACGATATAAATTTCCGATTCAGCAGGATTTGTAGAAGAACAATCTGATAATTTACCAGGTAAACTTGAAACTTCCAATGCTGATTTACGACGTGTAAATTCACGTGCTTTTTTCGCTGCAACTCGTGCTCGAGCAGCCATTGTCCCTTTTTCAACAACCTGGCGCGCTACTGAAGGATTCTCCAACAGGAAACGTTCAAAGCCTTCTGAGAATAATGAGTTTGTAATTTGACTCACTTCAGAATTCCCTAATTTAGTTTTTGTTTGCCCTTCAAACTGAGGGTCCGGGTGTTTAATCGATACGATAGCTGTTAAACCTTCTCGTACGTCTTCACCTGTAAGGTTAGCATCTGCTTCTTTAATTAAATTTGATTTTCTTGCATAATCATTGATGACACGCGTTAAAGCCGTTTTAAAGCCTGATTCATGCGTACCACCTTCATACGTATTAATGTTATTGGCAAATGACATAATTGTTGAGCTAAAGCCAGCATTATATTGCATAGCAATTTCTACAGAAATGCCTTCTTTTTCTCCAAATACATCAATTGGTACATGGATCGGTTCTTTGTTTACGTTTATGTGCTCAACATATTCGCGAATACCACCTTCAAAGTGGAATGTTTCTGAACGTTCCTGCCCAATTCGTTCGTCGGCAATCGCTATACTAATTCCGCGATTTAAATAGGCCAATTCACGAATACGAGTTGCTAAAATATCGTACTCATATATTGTTGTTTCTTTAAAGATTTCACTATCTGCCTTGAAGCGTGTAGTAGTACCTGTATAATCCGTCTCACCAATAACAGTTAGTTTTTGTACAGTATGGCCGCGCTCAAAAATAATTTCATGAATTTTACCATCGCGATGTACTTGAACAATCGTTTGACTTGATAATGCGTTTACTACAGAAGCACCTACACCATGAAGACCGCCGGATACTTTGTATCCTCCACCGCCGAATTTACCGCCAGCGTGCAAGACTGTCATAATAACTTCAACAGCAGGCATGCCCATTTTTTCCTGAGTATCAACAGGGATACCACGACCATTATCTTCTACACGAATCCAATTGTCTTGTTCAATCGTTACTGTAATATTTGAACAATAACCCGCTAAAGCTTCATCAATACTATTGTCTACAATTTCCCACACTAAATGGTGCAATCCTTTTGAACTTGTTGAACCAATATACATACCAGGACGTTTTCGTACAGCTTCTAATCCTTCTAATACCTGTATTTGATCCGCATCATAAGATTGCTGGACTTTATTATCTTCTAAAGTCACTATTGGTCACCTACTCTTTCATAACTTTCAGTATGCTTCGCTAATATTAACTTTCATGCATTTATTGTTATTCAATTGCTCCTTTTTTCACATGGAACAATTTAGCGTGCTGTATTGTTTCATGGTGAATACCTTCAACACTTGTCGTTGTAACAAATGTTTGAACTTCACCCTGAATTGTATTTAATAAATGTGATTGACGATAATCATCTAATTCAGATAAAACATCATCCAACAATAAAATCGGTGTTTCTTTTGTTTCTTGTTTTATGAGTTCTATTTCAGCAAGCTTTAATGATAACGCTGTTGTACGTTGTTGACCTTGTGAACCATATACTTGTACATCATAGTCATTCACGAAAAACTGCAAATCATCACGGTGTGGACCGATTAATGTTACGCCTCGCTCAATTTCACGCTGTCTAACCTCTGTTAGTTTTTCCGTTAAATGCGTTATCATTTGCTCAGCTGACCAATTTGCTTCCATTCCTGACACAGGACGGTATTTAATTACAAGCTTTTCTAGACCGCGTGAAATGCCAAAGTGAATTGGTTCAGCCCACTCCTGCAAGAGTTCCATAAATTGAAATCTTTTACGAATTATTTGTATAGCTGCCTGAACATATTGTTCTGTATAAATATCAAACATTACATCAGATGCAAATGCTTGTTTTCCTTGGTTTTTTTTCAGTAAATGATTACGTTGTTTTAATATCTTTTGAAATGTCAGTAAATCATGTAAATAGACTGGCGATATTTGCCCGATTTCCATATCGATAAATCTTCGGCGAATTTGTGGGCTACCTTTCACGATATTCAAATCTTCAGGAGCAAACATGACAACATTCATCTGTCCAATGTAATTACTTAATTTAGTTTGTTCAAGATGATTGATTTTGCCTTTTTTGCCCTTTTTTGAAATCGTTAATTCGATAGGAATACCACCGTAACGCTTATTTACCACACCTTCTATTTTACCATAATCCGCGTCCCAAAGTATTAATTCTTTATCGTTCGCAGTACGATGAGATTTGGCCATCGCTAGTACATAGATTGATTCCATAACATTTGTTTTTCCTTGAGCATTCTCCCCAATAAAAACGTTAATTTTATTTGAAAAATCTAGTGTTAACGATTCATAGTTACGATAATTCGTTAGCTGTAAGCGCTCGATGTTCATGAATTATTCTTCTCCGTTTGCAATAAACGCATCCACAATTTTAAATCGGCCAACACCTGGGATATTAATAACATCTCCATGACGTAATTTTTTTCCTCGGCGACCTTCTGCTTCTCCATTCACAAACACTTCATGTTCACTTAAAAACCATTTTGCCATACCACCAGAGCTAATTGTATCTGTCATTTTCAGCGCTTGACCAAGCGTTATAAATTCTGTATCAATTACTAAATCATTCAACGTAATTCATCCTCCACTTAAATAAAGTCTTATCATTCTATCATACCTAAAATTTGTCCATAAGTAAAAAAGGAATGGTCTCAATAATAAGTTAAAGACCATTCCTTTTAAAAATTATATTTTTTTAGTAAGTACGTACCGGTAAAATCAGTTGTAAAATCGCATCATCTGCTACAGATCGCAGAATGAATGGACGCATTGCCCCTGTAAATTCAATGACAACATCTTGACCATCAATTGCTTTTAACGCTTCCATCATGTATTTTGCACTGAAAGAAATTTTTAAAGTTTCTCCTTCTAGGCTTTCCACTTGGATTTGCTCTTCCACTTTACCAATCTCAGGTGAATTTGATGATATTTCTACTGTTTGGTTTTCAAGAGTTTCAAATCGAACAACATTATTACGGTCTTCACGAGCAAGCAACGATGCACGGTCAATTGCTTGAAGAAGTGATTTTCCGTTAATAGTAATCATTGTTTTAAATTCTTCTGGAATTAAACGGGATGTGTCTGGGTAATTCCCTTCCAAAAGACGTGAAAAGAAAAGAACGTCATCTGTTTTAAACAATACATGTTGACTCGTTAATACAATTTGTACTGGGTTATTCGTATCTTCTAAAATTTTATTTAATTCATTTAAACTTTTTCCTGGAATAACAACTGAAGTCACATCAGTTGGTAAATTTTCAAGATTTACTTTACGACGTGCTAAACGGTGACTATCCGTTGCAACGCATATTAATTCATCGCCATCAACTTTCCAGTTTACACCTGTCAACACGGGACGACTTTCAGAAGTAGCTACAGCAAACACCGTTTCACGAATAATCGACTTTAATAGATCCGTAGGTATTGTAAATTGGCGATCAGCTGCAAGCTCAGGTAGTTGTGGATATTCTGTTGCATCAGATCCGATTAGATGAAATTCTGATTTACCAGAACGAATAATTGTTGCAGTACCGTTTGTAATTTCGATTTCTACTTCGTTTGTAGGTAATTTACGAACAATTTCGTTGAACATACGTGCTTGTAATACGATAGAACCTGTTTGAGTAATATTTATGATTTGTTCGCCATTTTCTTCTACTGGGATAAATGTTTGGATTGTAATATCTGCATCACTACCAGTTAAAGTCATACCCTCATTTGTAACATCAATCTTAATTCCCGTTAAAATAGGAATCGTCGTTTTAGAGCTAACTGCTTTCATTACATCATTTAATCCAGCTAAAAGATGATCACGTAAAATATTAAATTTCATTAGTTTACCTCTCTTATATAATTAATTATTTATTTAAAGATATTAATAGATATAGTAATAGGTCCTGTGGATTTGTGGATAACCGAACTTTTTCTTACGGCATGTAAGCTATCCACATGTGCACAAGTTGTGAATATCCTTGTGTGAAAAACAGTGAGTTATACACAACTTTATTTACCTAGCATGCTTCGAATTTGTTTAATATCCTGTTGGAGTTGCTGATCTGTTTTAATTAATGAAGATATTTTTTCATGTGCATGGATGACAGTCGTATGGTCTCGTCCACCAAATTCCTCACCAATTTTAGGCAATGAAAAATCCGTTAGTTCTCTGGATAAATACATCGCAACCTGTCTTGGGAAAGCAATCGACTTTGTACGGCGCTTTGCCGAAAAATCTTCTAAACGAATATTGAAGTGCTCGCCTGTTGCTGTTTGAATATCTAAAATTGAAATCATGCGCGGCTTTGAGTTTGGCATAATGTCTTTTAAAGCTTCTGCAGCCAGTTCCGGTGAGACATCCGTATTGACCAAAGAAGAATAAGCAACTACACGGATTAATGCGCCTTCCAATTCGCGGATATTTGTATCGACTTGGTTGGCAATATACAGCATAACCTCATTTGGAATATCTAGACCGTCAGCTTTGGCTTTTTTTCGTAAAATGGCAATACGTGTTTCTAAATCAGGTGGTGCTATGTCTGTGATTAAACCCCATTCAAATCGAGAGCGCAAACGATCTTCTAATGTAGGGATTTCCTTAGGTGGTCGGTCACTTGAAATGACAATTTGTTTTGATTCTTCATGTAAAGTATTGAATGTATGGAAAAACTCTTCTTGCGTTGATTCTTTCCCAGCTAAAAACTGAATATCGTCAATTAGTAACACATCAACATTCCGGTATTTATTACGAAAATCAATTGTTTTGTTATCACGAATCGAGTTGATAAACTCATTTGTGAATTTCTCAGATGATAGATAAACGACATTTGCAGTAGGATTATGTTCTTTTACATAATGGCCAATGGCATGCATTAAATGGGTTTTTCCTAGTCCTACCCCCCCGTATATAAAGAAAGGGTTATACGCTTTTGCTGGTGCTTCTGCTACAGCTAAGCTCGCTGCATGAGCAAAGCGGTTACCAGAGCCGATAACGAACGTATCAAATGTGTATTTTGGATTGAGCATACCAGGTGTAATATCATGATGTTCACTTGATTTTGCTTGGGTAATTGGTGGTGGTAGTTCAAAGTCGTCTGCAACTTGATCTTTCTGAACGACAAATTTTATGACCAGATCTTCGCCAGTTAACTCATTTAATATTCCTGTAATCATATGAATATAGTATTGTTCAAGCCAATCACGGGCAAAAGAGTTAGGTGCTGATATCGTTACTTTTGTGCCACTATGAGCTAAAAGTTTTGTCGATTTCAGCCAAGTATCAAAGCTCGGTTTTGAAATTTTTTGTTCAGCTTGGGCAAGGACGGCATTCCATAAATTTTCTAAATGTTCCAAGCTTGTTCTTCCTTTCGTTAATTCATTTCACATATTAATTCATATATTAGAAAAGATTTATTTCGTTCAACATAGAATGAGATAATTTTTTTTATGTGATTTTTGTTGAAACTGTTTCGTTCGTATTCACAAAAAAAAGAAACGCCCTGTTAGATATTTAATAGAAAAACAGAGCTATAAAATATGAACTTTATCAATAAAAAACACTTTCATACACATACCCACACACTGTGGATATGTGTTATACAATTGCCGGGGAAATCATTGTCCACAGATTATCAACAATTGTGGATAAAATATTTCCCAGAAAAGAATTCCACAAAGTAAAACACAGTTATCGTATCAAATAAAGTGAGCTATTTCAATACTTAATCAATCTTATCCACATAATCATATGTTATTCGAGTCATAGTTGTCCACAGGGAATTTATATGTGAAAAAGCTGTAGATAAACGTTGTGGATAATTTTTTAAGAAAAAAAACTACTCACAGGCTGAAGTTGAAAAAATTTTATGGATTGTGGATAACTGTATAGAGGAAAGGTAAGGGGAATGAACTAACAAATTCTTTTTAAAATAGAAAAATAAATAGAAGGATTGACAAATGGGTTTCATTATTTATATAATATCATGGTCTGTATGTAGAGATAGATATAGTAACGCTCGAATTCAGGAGGTGTATATAAATGAAACGCACGTACCAACCTAAAAAACGTAAGCACTCTAAAGTTCACGGTTTCCGCGCTCGTATGAGCACTAAAAACGGCCGTAACGTATTAGCTCGCCGTCGTAAAAAAGGAAGAAAAGTATTATCAGCATAAGTCCACTGAGCCACATCAGTGGTCTTTTTTTTCTTTTATCTTCATTCAGTAGAAAATACTTATCTGTATAGGTAGGGGATGCATGCTTGTTTTGTCAGTTCCGTCAGGTGTTGTAAACACTGAATGAAGATAAGCCTCTGGCAGATGGCTCAGATTTTTAAAGGTAATTTTTTACCGGAAATCTGGACGCAATTACGCCTAGGTGTAATTGATTGTTTCGACAGAAGCAAAAAAAGTACCAATGATTAGATGGAGCAGGTGAATGGATCATGAATAAACGCCAACGAATAAAGAAAAATGAAGATTTTCAAAAGGTGTTTAAAAAAGGTAAGTCATTTGCGAATCGCCAATTTATTGTTTATTGCTTGAAAAAAGAAGAACAAGAGGCGTTTCGTATTGGCTTATCAGTAAGTAAAAAAGTGGGGAATGCTGTCACTCGAGTTCAAGTGAAGCGTTATATTCGCCAGGCTTTTCTGGAAATAAAAGATGAAGTAAGACAAGATATGGACTATGTTATTATCGCCAGAACGCAGGCGGCCACAATAGATTTTCATGAAACCAAAAAAAGCTTGCAGCATGTATTAAAGGTTGCAAGAGTATATAAAGGTTAATATCGCACTAAAAATTTACTATAAAATTATTCGATAGTTTGAAATAAAGATACGATAAAATTTAAATTATCGGAACAATTAGTAGTGTACAAACGTATGCACATGGTAAACTGTTGTCATAAAAAATTGAATAGGTTTGCTTTAGGAGGAAGAAGGTTGAAGAAAAATCTTTGGATAATGCTGTCGCTTGTCTCTGTAGTATTACTACTTTCAGGCTGTACAGAATTTGACCAGCCGATTTCATCTGAAAGCGATGGCTTTTGGAATGAATATATCGTTTGGCCACTCGTATCATTCATCAAGCTTTTTGCTGATATGTTCGAAGGCAATGCTGCGAATTATGCTTTTGCAATTATTATCGTAACAGTTATTATTCGTTTAATTATTTTACCTTTAACAATCAAACAAGTTAAAAGCTCTAAAAAAATGCAGGAAATGCAACCAAAGTTAAAAGAGCTTCAAGCAAAATACAGCTCTAAAGACGCAGCAACTCAACAAAAGTACCAGCAGGAAATGATGCAGTTAATGCAAACTTCAGGTGTTAACCCATTAGCTGGATGTTTACCGATTCTTATTCAAATGCCAATTCTGATTGGTTTCTATCATGCAATTAGCCGTATGAATGCAACACCGGACGCATTTGAATTAGGAACATTTTTAGCGGTTCCATTAGCAGAGCCAAGTATTGTATTTGCTGTTATCGCAGGTCTTATCCAGTATGTTGTATTAATGACTGGACCAGCAGTAGATAATCCGCAAATGAAAATTATGATGTACATTATGCCATTAATGATTGTTGGTTTCGGTATTATTTTACCTGCCGCTTTATCATTATATTGGGTAGTCGGAAACTTTGTATCTGTATTACAAAACCTTGTTATTTACAAACCTTGGAATAAAAATAAACCGGATGCTACCGATGCAGGAGGAGCGAAATAAGTGAAACAAACTACGCAAATAGGCGCAACAGTAGAAGAAGCGATCTCATTAGCGTTACAAAAGCTTGGCCATACTCGGGAACAAGTTGATGTAGAAGTTTTACAAGAAGGTAAAAAAGGATTTTTAGGTTTTGGTGCACGAAATGCAGAAGTTCGTGTTACTGTAAAAGAAATTGTTCAGCAACAAGTGAATAAAGAAACGACTTCACATCCTACACCTGTAGTAGAAGAACAGTCATTTATCGAAGAGACCTTTGAAAATGAGTCGGTTTTAGTTAATGAAGATCAATCAATTCATCATGAACAACAACAACAAGTGGACCCTATTGAAGAAGCAAAGTCGTATTTAACGAATATTGCTTTAGGAATGGGAATTACAGATTTAACAATTGAACATGAATCAGATGGCAAATATGTTTCTTTTAAGTTATCGAGTGAAAAAGCAGCATTATTAATTGGTAAGCGTGGTCTTACTTTAAATGCGCTGCAACATTTAACACAGCTCATTCTTAATAAAACTGCCAAATCATTTATGGTTTTACAAATGGATGTAGAAGATTATCGTGAACGACGTCAAGTTGCGCTTGAGCAGCTAGCATTGCGGATGGCCGACAAGGCAGTACGTACACGAAAACCGGTCTCATTCGAACCAATGGCTTCTTATGAAAGAAAAATTATTCATAATGCATTGGCTAACCGTCTGGATATTGAAACATATTCAGAAGGTACAGAGCCAAATCGCTATTTAGTCATTGAGCCAGTAAAATAAATGCATACAGACAGTGTCGGCCTATTCATTTGGATAGGCCATTTTTTTATGTTAATAATACATGTAAAAAACAACATTGCTTTAGATTTTTTTTAAAATATGTTAGTCTAAATTGTTAGAAAGTGTAGCACGGATGTGATTTATCCACATGTGGATAACACAAAATTAGGAGGATATAAGATGGAATTCGATACAATTGCTGCGATATCCACACCAATGGGCGAAGGAGCCATTGCCATTGTTCGTCTAAGCGGAGATGAGGCAGTAGCGATTGCAGATAAAATATTTAAATCACCAAATCATAAGCGTTTAAACGAAGTAGCATCACATACGATTCACTATGGACACTTAATCGATCCAAAAACGGATGAGGTCGTAGAAGAAGTGATGCTGTCACTGATGCGCGGTCCAAAAACGTTTACACGTGAGGATGTAGTCGAAATAAACTGTCATGGTGGTATTGTGTCAGTTAATCGTGTTTTACAGCTTGTATTACGCTATGGTGCACGTTTAGCTGAACCTGGGGAATTTACTAAGCGGGCATTTTTAAATGGTCGTATAGACTTATCACAGGCAGAAGCTGTTATGGATTTAATTCGTGCAAAAACAGATCGTGCTATGAATGTTGCACTCGGTCAAATGGACGGGAAGCTTTCGCGTCTCATTACGTCTTTACGCCAAGCATTATTGGAAACATTGGCACAAGTAGAAGTAAATATAGATTATCCAGAGTATGACGATGTTGAAGAAATGACGATTCCGGTACTGCTTGAAAAATGCGGTTGGGTACGTGAAGAAATTATTAAATTACTTCAAACATCATCACAAGGGAAAATTTTGCGTGAAGGCTTATCAACCGTTATTTTAGGTAGACCAAATGTAGGAAAGTCTTCTCTTTTAAATAGTTTAGTTCAAGAAAATAAAGCGATTGTAACCGACATCGCAGGTACTACTCGTGATATTATTGAAGAATACGTAAATGTACGCGGTGTACCTTTACGTTTAGTTGATACTGCGGGTATTCGTGAAACAGAGGATATCGTAGAGCGAATAGGTGTTGAACGTTCTCGTGAAGCGTTAAAAGACGCTGATTTAATATTGCTTGTTTTAAATTATGGAGAAGCATTGACGATTGAAGATGAGCGGTTATTTGAAACTATTCAGGCAATGGATTATATCGTCGTTGTTAACAAAACAGATATCGAGCGCAAAATCGATTTAAATCGTGTCCATGAATTGGCAGGTAAACATCGTGTCGTAACGACTTCGCTATTAAAAGAAGAAGGTGTAATGGAGCTAGAAGAAGCGATTGCAGCGTTATTCTTTGAAGGGCAAGTAGAAGCAAATGATTTAACATATGTATCAAATGCACGTCATATCGCTTTATTGCATCAAGCTCAACAAGTAATTGAGGATGCGCTGGCTGCAGCAGAATCTGGTGTACCAGTTGATATGATTCAAATAGATGTTACGCGTACGTGGGAAATTCTTGGTGAAATTATAGGGGATACTGTTCAGGAAAGCTTAATTAATCAGCTATTCTCACAGTTCTGTTTAGGAAAATAAATTTAAGTAAAGGAAAGGAAGAACAACATGTCATTACAATATGAAGCAGGTAATTTTGACGTAATCGTTGTTGGTGCAGGACATGCTGGTGTGGAATCAGCATACGCTGCCGCGAAAATGGGTGCTAAAACACTCATGCTTACAATTAATTTAGATATGATTGCGTTTATGCCATGTAACCCTTCAGTCGGCGGACCTGCAAAAGGAATCGTTGTTCGTGAGATTGATGCACTTGGCGGTTTAATGGGACGTATTATCGATAAAACACATATCCAAATGCGTATGTTAAATACGGGGAAAGGTCCAGCAGTACGCGCATTGCGTGCACAAGCGGATAAATTCCAGTATCAACATGAGATGAAACGTGTATTGGAAGAAGAGCCAAACTTGCAAATTCATCAAGCAATGGTCGATGAACTAATTGTAGAAGATGGAGAAGTAAAAGGTGTAATTACACAAGTGGGAGCCATTTACCGCGCACCAGCTGTTATTATTACATCAGGTACGTTTTTACGTGGAGAAATTATTTTAGGGAATCTGAAGTATTCTTCAGGTCCAAATAACCAACAGCCATCGATTAAATTGGCGGATAACTTAAAAGAATTAGGATTTGACTTAGTCCGTTTTAAAACGGGGACACCACCACGTGTAAACAACCGTACAATTGATTATTCAAAAACCGAAATTCAGCCAGGTGATGAAGTACCGCGCGCATTTAGCTTTGAAACGACAGAATATATTATGGATCAGCTACCTTGCTGGTTAACTTATACAACAGAAGAAACACATCGTACAATTGAAGAGAATTTACATTTATCGCCAATGTTTTCAGGGATGATTAAGGGGACAGGTCCACGTTATTGTCCATCAATTGAAGACAAAGTAACGCGCTTTAGTGATAAGCCTCGTCACCAGATTTTCTTGGAGCCTGAAGGACGCAATACACGTGAAGTATATGTCCAAGGGTTATCGACAAGCTTACCTGAACATGTTCAAAAGAAATTACTTGCCTCTATTCCAGGATTGGAAAACGCGGAAATGATGCGTGCCGGCTATGCGATTGAGTATGATTCAGTAATTCCAACACAATTATGGCCAACACTAGAAACGAAAAAAATTCAGGGTCTTTATACGGCTGGTCAAATTAATGGTACTTCAGGTTATGAAGAAGCAGCAGGTCAAGGTTTAATGGCTGGTATGAATGCAGCAGCAAAAGTTTTAGGGCGTGAAGAAATTATTTTAGGTCGTTCTGATGCTTATATCGGTGTTTTAATTGATGACTTAGTGACGAAAGGTACAAATGAGCCTTATCGTTTATTAACATCTCGTGCAGAATATCGACTACTTTTACGTCATGACAACGCGGATTTACGTTTGACGGAAGTAGGCTATAAGGCGGGTATGATTTCAGAAGAACGTTATGCAAAATTCCAGTTGAAAAAAGCAAAAATCGAACAGGAAATTGCCCGTCTACGTGAAGTTATCATCAAACCAAATGCTACTACTCAAGAGGTAATCCGCTCTGTTGGCGGAGCAGAACTTAAAGATGGTATCCGCGGAGCAGACCTTTTAAAACGTACAGAAATGACGTATGATTTAGTTGCTTCGTTAACACCTTCAGAAATTGAACTATCAGACGATATAAAAGAACAAATTGAAATACAGCTAAAATATGAGGGTTATATTCAAAAAGCACTTCAACAAGTAGAAAAAATGAAGAAGCTTGAAAATAAGAAAATCCCTGAAAATATTGATTATGATGCGATATCAAGCTTGGCGACAGAAGCTCGTATGAAGCTAAAAAGTGTTCGACCACTTTCCATTGCACAGGCTTCACGTATTTCTGGAGTTAATCCTGCAGATGTATCGATTTTACTTGTTTATATTGAGCAAGGGAAAATTGCAAAAGTAAGTACGAACTGAATGATGTGAGCGTCTTTATTCAGAAAGGCGCTCATTCTTTTGAATATGGAGGAGTGCATTTTATGAACGAAAAGCAGTTTATTGAAGCATTGAAGGAAAAGGGTATTGAGCTTTCAGAGCAGCAAATTGCACAGTTTAATAAATATTTTGAGCTATTAGTTGAGTGGAATGAAAAAATGAACTTAACTGCCATTACAGATCTAGAAGGCGTATATTTAAAGCATTTTTATGATTCTATTAGTGCCTCATTTTATTTTGATTTCACGAAAGTCACATCGGTATGTGATGTAGGGGCAGGAGCTGGATTCCCAAGTATTCCAATTAAAATCTGTTTCCCACATTTAAAAATTACGATTGTGGATTCTTTAAACAAACGAATTACATTTTTAAATCATTTAACAAATGAGTTAAATCTTGAAGGTATGACATTTGTACATGCCCGTGCAGAAGAGTTTGGACAAAATACTGCATATCGTGAAAAGTTCGATGTTGTTACTGCTCGCGCGGTTGCACGTCTTTCTGTTTTATCTGAATTATGTCTGCCAATGGCAAAAGAAGGCGGATATTTTGTGGCATTAAAAGCCGCTGCAGGTGCAGAAGAGTTAAAAGATGCGACGAAGGCTATTTCCACTTTAGGAGGCAAACTAAAAGAAGAATTTGCGTTCCACCTACCTGTTGAAGAAAGTGAACGCTCGCTCTATGTATTTGATAAAATTAAGTCAACACCAAAAAAATATCCCCGTAAACCAGGTGTACCAAATAAGACACCAATTATTTAAAATTTAAATAAAAAATAAAATAAAAATATAAAATATGAAATGTTTTCACCTTTTGAAGCATACATATTTATATTTATGTTGTTTTTAAAAAAATTACTGTTCATTGAACACTGTACATTTTCGTATGAATCATAAATAATATGGTATAAGAGATAGATAGTTTCCTAAAGGTGGTGCCACACGGATGAAAAGTACTTTTTCACGTTTTTTCGGAGGCGGGAGCAAAGAGCCAGAAGTAAAAAGTGAAGTAGAAGTAATAGAGAACTCGTTGGCTTCAGAAGAAGTAATAGAGAATATCTCGATGGCTTCAGAAGAAGTAGTTAAAATTCCAATAGACAAAATCATTCCGAACCGTTATCAGCCACGTACAGTTTTTGATGATGAGAAGATTGAAGAATTAGCAAGAACAATTCATACACATGGTGTTATCCAACCGATTGTTATCCGTCCTATGAGCGATGATTCAGATAAATACGAAATCATTGCTGGAGAACGTCGTTATCGAGCTATGAAATCACTACAATGGACTGAAGTTCCTGCTATTGTCCGCCAATTAAATGATCGTGAAACGGCTTCCATTGCACTTATAGAAAACTTACAACGTGAAGAATTATCAGCAATTGAGGAAGCGCTTGCTTACCAACAATTATTAGGCTTGCACTCGCTCACACAAGAAGCACTCGCACAACGTCTTGGAAAAGGCCAATCAACGGTAGCTAATAAATTACGTTTATTAAAATTACCTCAGTTTGTCCAAGATGCTATATTAAATCGTGAAATTTCAGAGCGTCATGCGCGTGCTTTAATTGCTATTAAAGATGAGCAATTACAAATGCAGCTTATTGCTGCTACTAAAGAATATGATTGGAATGTAAGACAACTAGAAGAGCAGATTAAAAAACTTCTTAATCCAGAAGAACCAGAAGTGAAAAAACGCAAACCTACTCGTAAAGCGATTAGTAAAGATGTGCGTATTGCCCTGAATACAATTAAGCAATCGTTAACAATGGTGACGAAAAGTGGAATCGACGTGAAAACGGAGGAAGAGGATACAGATGATTACTATCAAATCACTGTTAAAATTCCGAAGAGAAAATAAATTATTTAGCTGCCCGAAAGATTCTACCTTTTGAGGCAGTTTTTTAGTGGATAGAAAGTATTAAGTTTTAAAAATAAATTTATTTTCATAGCATCGCTTTGTCACTATTTTTGTTAATATAAAAGTAGATGTGTCATAATAGAGAAATATTCTAAGTTTTTTAAACTTTGAAAAAATACCTAAATTGAAGTGATGAAAGCAGGTGCGGATATTGGGACGTATAATTGCGATTGCCAATCAAAAAGGTGGCGTTGGAAAGACGACATCTTCTGTAAACTTAAGTGCATGTTTAGCTTTTTTAGGAAAGAAAGTGTTATTAATCGATATCGACCCACAGGGAAACGCTTCAAGCGGACTAGGTGTGCGAAAGGGAGACTTAGAAAGCTGTATTTATGATGTAATAATTAATGATGAAGATATAAAAGAAGTGATACAACAGACAGATGTGGAAAATTTATATATAGTTCCCGCTACAATTTCATTAGCGGGTGCGGAAATTGAGCTTGTCTCAACCATTTCACGTGAAGTAAGACTAAAAAAGGCGGTACAGGAAATTAAAAATAATTTTGATTTTATTATTATTGACTGCCCACCGTCTCTTGGCTTATTAACTATAAATGCATTAACCGCTTCTGATGCATTGATTATACCTGTTCAATGTGAATACTATGCATTAGAAGGTTTAAGTCAATTGCTCTCTACGGTTCGTCTTGTTCAAAAGCATTTAAACAAGGAATTAATGATAGACGGTGTGCTATTAACGATGTTGGATGCACGTACCAATTTAGGGCTTCAAGTAATAGATGAAGTAAAACGCTACTTCCAGGATAGGGTTTATCGTTCTATTATCCCCCGCAATGTGCGGTTAAGTGAAGCACCCAGTCATGGAAAACCCGTAATTTTATACGATTCAAAATCACGTGGGGCAGAAGTATATTTAGAGTTAGCAAGGGAAGTGATTAAAAATGGTTAAAGGGTTAGGTAAAGGGATTGACGCGCTTTTTAGAGAAGAGGCCGTACATAAGGAAGATCAGGTACAGCAAATTGCCGTCACAAAAATTTTGGCAAATCCATTTCAGCCACGTAAGATTTTTGATGAAACCGCTATTGAAGAATTGGCAAGTTCCATTATTGAGCATGGTATTATTCAGCCAATTGTTGTTAGAAAATCCGGCAGAAAGTATGAAATCGTTGCTGGGGAACGGCGATACCGCGCTGCTAAGCTTGCCGGATTAGCAGAAGTACCTGTCATTGTAAAAGATTTTACAGAGCAGCAAATGATGGAAGTCGCAATTTTAGAGAACTTACAACGGGAAGATTTAACTCCAATTGAAGAAGCAGAAGCATATAATAGTTTAATTGGTAAACTGAATTTCACACAGGATGATTTAGCGAAGCGATTAGGAAAAAGTCGCCCGCATATTGCAAACTTAATTCGTTTATTACAATTACCCGATGAAATTCGTGACCTTGTCAATGAAGGAAAACTGACAATGGGCCATGGGCGAGCATTGCTTGGTTTAAAAAACAAACGACGAATTCCAGAAGTGGCGAATAAAGTAATTAAAGATCATTTAAATGTACGTCAATTGGAAAAGTACATCCAGGATATAAACGAAACCGTTTCACGTGAAACAAAGGCTACGAATAAGGATATTCATACAGAAGCAACAGAATCCCAACTGCGTGAATATTTCGGAACGCAAGTACAAATAAGAAAAGCAAAAAATAAAGGGAAAATCGAAATCGAATTTTATTCAGAGGATGATTTACACCGTATTTTAGAAATATTAAATATAGAAGAACAGTAAAAAATGTGCTGAGCATTACGTTTCAGCGCATTTTTTACTGTGAATGTAATGATTATTATCGTAGTACATAGGCTATAAAAGAATAAGCAGATAGCAACTAGAAAGAGGAAAGATCATGGTATTATTAGGCTCTTTATTAAACTCACTATTTATTGTAATTGGGACATTAGTGGGACGATTATTTAGAAATATTCCGGAATCAATGCAACAAACTGTTATGTCAATTATCGGTTTAGTTGTTGCTCTCTTAGGAGTTCAAATGGGATTAGAGGGTGATAACTTCATTCTATTAGTAATTAGTTTAATAGTGGGAGCTGTTATCGGAGAATGGCTCAACCTAGAGGAAAAGTTCAACCGCTTTGGTCAATGGATTGAATCCCTTTTCGGAAAACGTGCACAAAAAGGAACGATTGCAGAGGGGTTTATTACTGCATCGCTCATTTTTGTTATAGGTTCCATGGGAATTATTGGTGCCCTTGATAGTGGTTTACGTAATGATCATAATGTATTAATTACAAAAGGAATAATTGATGGTTTTATGTCGATCATTTTAGCCTCAACGTTAGGCATTGGCGTAATATTGTCAGCAATATCTGTATTAATATATCAGGGAAGTATTGCATTATTTGCAGGTGTCATTAGTACATATATTCCAACAGAAGCGCTTAATCTATTTATTAAAGAAATGACAGCTACAGGTGGTGTTATGATTATAGCAATTGGGTTAAATATTGCGGGTCTAACGAAAATTCGAATAGCCAATTTGCTGCCAGCGATTTTGATGGTCGGAATACTCGTAACGATTATTTTTCTGTTTCAGTAAATGACGCTGCCATGCTAAAACGAGTGCACGTACAATTTTATCACTCATAGAATAGGTAACATGAAGCCTTGTATTTTGAAGTACTTTTGCTTCCATAAAGCCTCCTACATTAACAATTCCTTTAATAGAAACATTTCCAATGGGAGGTAATTCCTTTTTAACAGCCTTTCCAGGAAAAAGAGGACCATGCTGGATTAAAATTGAACCAATTGCATTAGACTCTCCTAAACAAGCATCAATGGCGATGATGAATGCATTTTCATTTTCTTTTATGAGCTGCTCGTAACGGTCAACGATATTCAATGCATGAAGGGGTGCTTCTAGGGTTCCAACAACCGGGAATGGGAAAGAAAAGGTTTGGTGCAGCTGGCTCCCGATAATCGGACCTAATGCATCCCCAGTTGAGCGGTCTGTACCGATACAACAAAAAATAAGTTTTTCATGTTCAAATGGAACCATTTTCAAAAAGATTTCACTTAGCTCCCAAACAGCGCTTGTCTGTTCATAATGGACGCTATAGTTTTCTGGACAGGCTTGTGTCACATGTAGTCACTCCTTTAAATTTAAGTAGATTATATTACTCGAGAAATAGTGTGAAATACGATATATTTATGCAGTATATTCATTTTTAAAGTTTGTTATACAAGAGGTGGTAAATTTGGAAGAAGATTTAAATTTAGAAGAAGAAATTAATTTTGAAGATATAGCCACTACGGATTTAAAAGGGCTTGCTCGCTATACGACACAACTTTGGGATTACGTCACTAGCCAGGATTTTTGGGATATGATTATATTGGCTAGCGCAAAAATCCTAGCAATCCTTGTTATTTCATATATCGTTGTTTTTGTTGGTAAAAAGGTGATTCATCGTGTCTTTATGCTGCGTGTAAGAAATAATGAGCGTCGACAGCTTACGATTGTAAAGCTCTTACAAAGTGTACTGAGTTATTTAGTGTATTTCTCTGCTATTATGGGAATTTTATCTGCTGTGAATATTCAGGTAGCAGGTCTATTAGCAGGGGCAGGTATTGCTTCTGTGGCAATTGCTTTTGGAGCTCAAAACTTAGTGAAGGATGTCATTACTGGTTTTTTCATTATTTTAGAGGATCAATTTGGAGTAGGGGATTTTGTGAAAATTAATACGGCAGAAGGTACCGTTATGGAAATTGGTCTTCGTACAACGAAAGTAAAGGGCATAACAGGGGAACAATTCATTATTCCAAATGGAAGCATTATAGACGTTGTTAACTATTCCATCAATAACTCAAAAGCTACGATTAGTATGCAAATTCCGCTTGAGACAAATATTGAAAAAGTTCAAATGATAATTCAAAACTATTTGGATACGTTGCCTGAAAAACACGAAGAGCTTGTTACTGCTCCTGTCTTTTTAGGAATCACAAATACGACAAGCACAGAAGCTACAATTGGCATTACACTCGAAACATTGCCTTTACAACAGTATTCAATTTCTCGAGTGATTCGAAAAGATGTAATGGATATCTTAACACGTAACGGTATCCCTCTTGCTGTACCAAAAATGATGTTTTATGAGCGAAATCAAGGAGGAGAATAAAAGATGGAAGCAAAACAATACGCTCTTAATGACGTTGTAGAAATGAAGAAACAACATCCTTGTGGCACAAACGAATGGAAAGTAATTCGACTAGGTGCTGATATTCGCATAAAGTGTGAGGGCTGCGGACATAGTGTTATGATTCCACGGCGTGAATTTGAGAAAAAAATGAAGAAAGTTTTACGTCAAGCAGAAGAAGTATAAAAGCAAAATAGACTTTTAAGTGTGTAATCAATATAATAGACAAGGTTATAGAAATTTAATGGACAGAAAAATCCATATAATTTATGATTTCAAATAAAAATGAAGTGAATATAGAAAGGTTGTGTCAAAATGGCATTAACAGCTGGTATCGTAGGTTTGCCGAACGTAGGGAAATCGACTTTATTCAATGCAATTACAAAAGCAGGTGCTCTTGCGGCTAACTATCCGTTCGCAACGATCGAACCAAACGTAGGTAGCGTAACTGTTCCAGATGAGCGTTTAGACAAATTAACAGAATTAGTTGTACCGAAAAAAACAGTTCCAACTACATTTGAATTTACAGATATCGCGGGTATCGTAAAAGGCGCTTCTACTGGTGAAGGACTAGGGAATAAATTTTTAGCTCATATTCGTGAAGTAGACGCAATTTGCCAAGTTGTTCGCTGCTTTGAAGACGAAAATATTACCCATGTTTCCGGCACAGTAAATCCAATTGATGATATTGAAGTTATTAACTTAGAGCTAATCTTAGCGGATATGGAATCAGTGGATAAGCGTATTGCACGCGTTGCAAAAATGGCAAAGCAAAAAGATAAAGAAGCAATGGTAGAAGAACCAATTCTTCAAAAAATTAAAGAAGTATTAGAAGCTGAAAAACCAGCTCGCGCGGTAGATCTTTCGGATGATGAGAAAAAGATCATCAAAGGATTACACCTTTTAACGATTAAACCAATGCTTTACGTTGCAAATGTTTCAGAGGATGAGGTAGCTGATCCATCTGAAAACAATTATGTAAAAATGGTTCAGGAATACGCAGCAACTGAAGGCGCTCAAGTAATTACAATCTGCGCAAAAATTGAAGAAGAAATTTCTGAGTTGGAAGATGAAGAGAAAAAAGAATTTTTAGCGGAATTAGGAATTGCTGAATCAGGGTTAGACCAATTAATTAAAGCTTCATATAGCTTATTAGGTTTAGCAACTTATTTCACTGCTGGTGTTCAAGAGGTTCGTGCGTGGACATTCCGTAAAGGGATGAAAGCACCACAATGCGCGGGTATTATTCACTCTGACTTTGAGCGTGGCTTTATCCGTGCTGAAACTGTGGCATATACGGATTTAGTAGAGTACGGTTCGAAGCCAGCTGCTAAAGAAGCAGGACGCGTACGCGCTGAAGGTAAAGAATACGTTGTACAAGATGGCGACGTACTGGAGTTCTTATTTAACGTATAAAATTTAAGCGAAGGAATTGACCGGAAAATGATTTTCGGGGCAATACCTTCGCTTTTTCTTATTCAATTTAGCCATTAGATTACTAGAAAACAATTAGAAATAAACATATAATTTTGGCTCTTTCGAATCGTCCTTTACAGTTGCATCGTTAGGGTATTTCCGCAATTCTTTATACATATAAAAATCGCCCATTGCTCCAGCTATTAAAAACGCTCCGACAATAACTATCATAAAGTTATCAAGCGTTAAACCGATAATTGTGGGTACAATACCTGTAGTCCAAAATGGAAGTAATAATGCTTTTTTCATGGCCGCATTTGTTAGTGGTTTTTTTGTAGTGGCATAGGCGACACCAAGTTTTAAATTGATACCATAATCCAGTTCTTTATATGGAACACCGCCAAATAGCATAAAACCAATTAAGTGAAACGCTTCATGAAGAATAATGAGTACTATATATGCTACAAAAAAATTGAAAAAATCAAACAAGGTAAATTCACCTGTAAAACGCTGATGAATAAGGGCATTTAAACCAACTAATAAAACAATTAAAATGATAGTTAATATTAGATTATCCCGCGCTATCTTTTTCATATTCAATTCAATTACTACTGGCTTTTTATCATACATAAAATCCCTCCCTTACAGAGAAGTATAACAAAAATTGAATAAACATAAGAGTTATATTAGGTTGCGTCTAATAGGAAACTATGTTACAATTCATTGATGTGAGTAATAAGAATTTACTTACTCCTTGCTCCCTATTTAATAGGAGAGCCCAAGTCCATAAGGAGGTGCAAACACAAATGAGAAAGTACGAATTAATGTACATCATCCGCCCAAACATTGAAGATGAAGCGAAGAAAGCTTTAGTAGAGCGTTTCAACGAGATCTTAACTTCAAATGGTGCAGAGATCACAGAAGCAAAAGATTGGGGTAAGCGTCGTTTAGCTTACGAAATCAATGACTTCCGCGAAGGTTTCTACCAAATCGTGAAAGTTAACGCTGGTACTGAGGCTATCAACGAATATACTCGTTTAGCAAACATCAGCGAAGACATCATCCGTCACATCGCAGTACGCGAAGAAGAAAAATAATTTTTAACTTAAATGCTGAAAAAAGGAGGGTGCATTGATGATTAACCGTGTAGTATTAGTCGGAAGACTTACAAAGGATCCAGAGCTTCGTTATACGCCGAGTGGAGTTCCAATGGCACGTTTTACGGTTGCCGTAAATCGTACTTTTTCGAGCCAGTCAGGTGAACGCGAAGCAGATTTCATAGGCTGTATTGCTTGGAGAAAACAAGCTGAAAACTTAGCAAACTTCATGAGAAAAGGGAGTTTGATTGGTGTAGAAGGTCGTATTCAAACAGGAAGCTTTGAAGGACAAGATGGAAAGCGTGTGTACACAACAGATGTCATTGCCGATGCAGTGCAGTTCTTAGAACCGCGTGGAGGAGCTAATGCATCTCAAGGTTCACAAGGTCAACAATACAGTGGTGGGCAAAATTATGGTGGTCAGCCATCTTATAATCAGCCAAACCAGCAATTTGGAGGCTCGCAACAACCACAGGATTCTTACGGTTCTTATCAACAGCCATCTCAAAATCAGCAAAATTATACACGAGTAGATGAAGATCCATTTGCGAATAGCAAAGGACCAATCGAAGTTTCTGAAGACGATTTACCGTTCTAAGAACTTAGCATCTATTATTAAAAATTAAAAGGAGGAACACGATAATGGCACCACGTCGCGGAGGCCGCAAACGCCGTAAAGTTTGCTACTTCACTTCAAATAACATTACGCACATCGACTACAAAGATGTAGATCTTTTAAAGAAATTCATCTCTGAGCGCGGTAAAATTTTACCACGTCGCGTAACTGGTACTTCTGCTAAATACCAACGTAAACTTACAAACGCAATCAAAGTTTCACGTATTATGGCATTACTACCATTCGTTGCTGAAGAAAAATAATATGTTTAAAAGTACAACACAGGCTTAATTGACCTCTGTTGTACTTTTTTTGTTTTCTAAAGTTTTTGCCTATATTCCCATAATAAAAGCTGCCACTAAATTTCTTGTGGCAGCTACAGGAATGCAACAGCCTATTTGCAGACCGTTACATGTATTTCTATTTATTTTTTAATTAACTCAAGCTTTACCGGTATAGTATTTTCAACTGTTTCACCGTTTAAATAAGCAATCGCAGTCTCCATCGCAATATTCCCGATTTCATCTGGTTTTTGTGCAACAGTAGCGGCTAGTTTCCCTGCCTTTACAGCAGCCACAGCATCATCAGTCGCATCAAAGCCCACTACGACAATCTTTTTACCCGAAGCAGAAATGGCTTCTTGTGCACCTAATGCCATTTCGTCATTGTGTGCAAATACGGCAGTAACATCAGGATTGGATTGCAAAATATTCTCCATTACCGTTAAGCCTTCTGAACGATTAAAGTTTGCTGTTTGCTTTGCAACGACATTTAAAATACCTGTAACAGCTTCATTGAACCCTTGTCCGCGATCACGTGCAGCAGAAGAACCTGCGACACCTTCCAATTCAACGACTTTGGCACCTTCACCAACTAACTCTGTAATATATTCACCAGCCAGCATCCCGCCAGCCACGTTATCAGAAGCGATATGTGATACGACTTCGCCACCTTCAGATGAACGATCCACTGTAATTACAGGGATATTTACTGCATTCGCAGATTCTACAGCAGTTGCAACAGCAACAGAATCTACCGGATTAATGATGATTAAATCAACTTTTTGTTGGATTAAATCTTCAATATCAGAAGCTTGCTTTGATGCATTATCTTGCGCATCTACAACCGTTGTTTTCACTCCGAGCTCTGTTGCCTTTGCTTCCGCATTTTCACTTAACGTCACGAAAAATGGATTATTTAAAGTTGAAATAGATAAACCGATTGTCAACGTATCATTACTACTCTCAGAAGGTGTAGCAGATGTACCAAAAGAAGGCTCCAAAGAGAAACCAGGCTTTACCGAACAAGCCGATAACATTACAGTGGCCATAAGTGCCATTAAAAATATCAATCGTTTTTTCAAGCTAATGACCTACTTTCTATGCTGTTTTTTTACGGTCAATTAATACCGCGATTAAAATAACAATTCCTTTTACAACTTGTTGGAAGAATGAAGAAACACCGATTAAGTTTAAACCGTTATTCAACACACCGATAATTAAGGCACCAACTAATGTACCAAAAATCCAACCTTTACCGCCTGTTAAACTTGTACCACCTAAAACCACTGCTGCAATAGCATCTAACTCATAAGAAGTACCAGCTGTTGGCTGTGCAGAGTTAAGGCGAGATGTTAAAATTAGTGCGGATAACGCAGCTAACATACCTGTTAATGAATAGACGGCAATTTTTATACGATCTACATTGATTCCTGATAATTTAGATGCTGCTTCATTGCCGCCTACTGCATAAACACGACGACCGAATGTTGTTTTATGCATAATTACATATAACGCAATGAAAGCTAGAATCATGGTACATACCGGAACTGGAATACCGAAGAAGTATCCTTTCCCTAACATTTGGAATGTAATTTCATTTCCTAAGTCAGAAACAGGGCGACCATCCGTGTATACTAACGTTAATCCACGGTAAATTGTCATTGTTGCCAATGTTGCGATGAATGGTGCAACTTTACCTTTTGCGATAATAACACCATTTACAGCACCTAGAATAGCGCCTAACAGTAGTGCAGCAAAAATTGTTAACACGGGGTCCATACCTGAAGCAAGCATTGTGGCAGCTACGGCACCTGTAAGGGCTAATGTCGAGCCAACCGATAAATCGATCCCGCCAGTTAAAATAACAAAAGTCATCCCAAATGCGATAAGCGCACTTATTGATACTTGACGTAAAATATTTAAAACATTATCTGTTGTCATAAAGCTTGGATTTAAAATCGTAATGACAATTACAATTAAAAATAATCCTAAAAGAGGACCTAGCTTTCCTAACATTTCTTTTGAGCTAGTTTTTAACAACTTCTTCTCCTCCTGTTGCGTAATGCATAATAGTTTCTTGTGTTAAGTCAACGTTGTCTAAAATAGCTGTTTGACGTCCTTCTTGCATGATCATTACACGGTCCGCCATACCTAACACTTCCGTTAGCTCTGAGGAAATCATTAAAATGGCTACACCTTCCTCGGCTAACTGGTTCATAATCGAGTAGATTTCTTTTTTTGCGCCAATATCAACACCGCGAGTCGGTTCATCCAAGATTAAAATATCCGGTTTTGTACTTAACCATTTCGCAATAACTACTTTTTGCTGATTCCCGCCGCTTAATGAGCCAACAGCTTGTGTCGCATCACTGCAGCGAATATTTAGCTGTTCAATATATTTTGCTGCTTGTAATTGCTCTTGTTGTGTTTGAATAAAGCTACCCTTTGCAATTGATTTCAAATTTGTTAAAAACATATTTTCTTTAATTGAAAAATCTAAAACAAGACCCTCTGTTTTACGGTCTTCCGTCACAAATCCAATTCCGTGTTTCATCGCTTGGATCGGATTTTTTATCGTCACCTTTTCACCGTGAATTAAAATCTCACCTTTTGACTTTTTAAGGTTTCCGAAAATTGCTTGGGCCACTTCTGTACGGCCTGCTCCCATTAAACCGGCAAAGGCTAAGATTTCCCCTTTACGAATTTGGAAGTTAATATCTTTGCATACCGCAGGACATGTTAGCCCTTTTACTTCTAATGCAACCTCACCAATTTTTGCGTCACGGCTTGGGTAACGTTCACCAAGTTCACGTCCAACCATCATTTTGACTACTTCATCAAAAGTTGTACTAGGAATTTCACGTACGCCAACATATTCACCATCACGCAAAATCGTAATACGATCACAAATTGCAAAAATTTCTTCCATACGATGCGAAATATATACAAAGGAAATGCCTTTCGCTTTTAGTTCGCGAATCGTTTCAAAAAGCGTTTCAATTTCACGGTCTGTTAAAGCAGCTGTCGGTTCATCCATTACGATGTATTTCGCTTCTGAATTAATTGCTTTGGCAATTTCAATGAGTTGTTGTTTTCCCACTGATAAGGAACCTGCAGGCTGACGTACATCAATGTGTAAGCCGAGCTTTGCTAACAGGGTCTGTGCTTCTTTGTTCATTTGGCGTGTACGCAGGAACCCCGTACGACCAATTGTTTTTTCTTTTCCTAAAAACAGGTTTTCCGCTACAGATAAATGCGGCAGAATATTTAATTCTTGGTGAATTACGTGAATACCTAAGCTTTCCGCGTCCTTTGCAGAAGTAAAGGTATAGGACTGTCCGTCTACCAGCACATCACCTTCGTCACGTGAGTAGATGCCAGCCAGAATCTTCATCATTGTTGATTTACCGGCACCATTTTCACCCATTAGCGCGTGGATTTCTCCATCTAAAAGCGTAAATTCAACATTGTTTAATACGACGTTGCCGCTGAATGCTTTTTTTATGCCCTTCATTTCGATCATATTCCGACACCTACCTTAGAAAATTACACCACTTTGCAGCATGATGTTAGCGTATGGCGTCATTTCGCCAGTGCGAATAATGACCTTTGCTTCGCTAGACATATGTTTGAATTGCTCATGTGATAAATATGTAACCGGTTCCACATTTTGCAAAATAAATGAATGAATTGTTTTGTTTGCTACTTTAATTTCTTCAGCTAAGTAACTATGTTCTACCTCTAAATCTTGTAACACAGTTTCTAAAATAGCTTTAAATCCGGGTTCACCTAATTTATAGGCTAAATCTATACATGTGACACCGTCTGGAATCGGTAAGCCACAATCTGCAATGACAATTTTATCTGTATGACCTAAACGTGCAAATATACCTGCTAATTCACGATTTAAAATGCCTTGTTTTTTCATTTTGTGCCTTCCTTTCGAGCAATAACTTCCTCTAATTTTGGCATACCACCTTGAGCGCCAAATTTTTCAACGGATAATGATGCTGCAATATTTGCGAAAAATACCGCTTCTTCAATTGATTGTCCATTTGTAACAGCATGCGCGAATGCACCGTTAAATGTATCCCCGGCACCTGTTGTATCAACAGCTATCGTTTTGTATCCTTTTACATGTACATGTTTTTCACCATCAAAGTAGCGCGCACCATTATCGCCTAATGTCACAATTAATTGATTTGGATATTTCTCTAATGCTGCTTCTACATCATTTCCAAATAATAGAGCACACTCAGTTTCATTTGGTGTTAAGTACTTTATATATGGCATCCATTCTATATCGAAGTTTGCTGCTGGAGCAGGGTTAAATAGTACTGGCACTTGAAGCTCTTTACATAATTTCAAGCTGTATTCAATCGTTTCTACTGGGATTTCAAGCTGCATTACAACTAACTGACTGTTTTCAATAACAGTTTTAGCAGAAGCAATCACCTCTGGGGTTACTTTAGAATTGGCACCTGGTACAACGACAATACGATTATCTGATTCATAAAGTAAAATATTTGCGATGCCTGTCGCCCCATTTGTATTCATAACTAAGCTAGTATTTATATTTTCTTCATTCAGATTTGCACGAAGTTCCGTACCGAAACTATCTGAGCCAATAGCACCTAACATTTTAACTTGACTGCCTAAACGTGCAGCAGCTACAGCCTGGTTTGCCCCTTTACCCCCTGGAACCGTTGTAAATAGACTTCCTAAAACGGTCTCTCCTTGTTTTGGAAATACATCCATTTGAACGACTAGGTCCATATTGATACTTCCTATTACCGTTATCATTTTGCAGCTTCCTTTCTCGTCGTACCACGTACAATTAATTGTGCATCTATATTTAATACCGTTTGTTTCATTTCTTTGCCTTCAATTTGCTCAATTAACATGGTTGCAGCAGCAGCACCCATTTTATATAAGTCCTGACCGACTGTTGTTAGAGCAGGTGATACCATCTCACCGAGCGAGATTCCGTCAAAGCCTACAATTTGCAGTTCTTCCGGTACACGTTTTCCTAGTTTGTGTGCAATATGAAGCGCAGCAATTGCTAATGTATCGCTGCTCGCAAAAATACCATCAATATGAGGGTGTATAACTAAAGTCTGTTCAATCACCTTAGCAGCTTCTTTAAAATCAAATGAAGTTGCTACAACAATTGGATCTAGTCCTTGTTCATCAATCGCTTCAAGAAAACCTAAAAGGCGATCATCTGCAGTTTTTAAACCTTGTGGACCTCGTATACATAATAAATTTTCTGCACCATTTGTGAGCAAATATTCAGTCCCAAGCATGGCCCCTTTTCGGTTATCAGTCGTCACAGTAGGTATTGTTACATCAATTATCCGGTCAAGTGCAACTATTGGTGTATTGATGGACATGTAAACAGAGGGATCCATTAAGCTTGTCGTCACAATTAAACCTGCAACATATGTTTGCGATAACCGTTCGATATATAACAATTCTTTTTCAATTTGCTCGTCTGAATTACAAAGAACTACCGTATAACCATAAGACCAGGCCATGTCTTCAACGGCACGAGCTAACTCTGGAAAATATGGGTTTTTTATATCTGGCACAATCAGGCCGATTATATTTGATTGTTTTTTACTTAATGAACGTGCAACACTGCTTGGCTTATAATCTAGCTCTTGAATGGCTTGTTCAATACGTTCTGAGGATCTTTTACTTACATACCCATTTTGGTTTAGGTAGCGTGATACTGTCGCCACAGAAAGATTCGCAATCTTTGCAACATCTTTAATGTTAACCATCACTACGCCCCCATAAAATGAAATATGTTACCGGTTACATAATATATGCTATACAATACAAAATGTCAACGAAATAAAGGACATAACAGACAGGAAATGGGCTTTTAAAACATAGAATTTGGTTATTCAAAAGAAAAATACTCCATATTAAGCTATACTAAAATATTTAAAATGACATACTATTACTTTGTTTAGTGTTTTTGTTACTTGAATAATAAGGTAAAAACCCAATCTACTCCTATAAATGGTAGGATATCATCCCGCACATTACACGAGGTCGAAGCTGAATGTATTATATATCGACTAATTCGTACTTCTCATCGTAACCGTTAGTTTGTTTGGTCATTCAAAAATGGTACAATGGAAAGGTGAGAAAAGTTGAAAGTAGACAAGTCAAAATATCGACAAAAGATGGTTGCAAGCTCTGTATGCTACATGCACCATAGCGTCTTACCAACAACAGATAAGGAAGGTTCTCCATGCAAATTAATCAAACAAGAAAGTTAGCACATGGTGCTATGATGATAGCTATTTTTACTGTGCTGATGGCTATCGTATTTTATATTCCTATGGCGAATATTATTGCAGCCGTCATAGCTCCTTTACCGATGATTTGGTATAGCGCCAATTACGATCGAAGGTCATCATTTTTAGTTGCAATAATTGCTGTAGTCGTCACTTTTTTTATTGGCGGTTTACTACTGATACCCGCCTCACTGATTTTTGCAGCATCAGGTGTGGCAATTGGGGATGCTATTTACAATAAAAAAAGCAAAGTATTTATGTTTATATCTACGAGCATTGTCTTACTCGTAACATTTGCTATTCAATATGTCATATCATTACGTTTGTTTGAAGTAGATTTTATCCGTGATTCGATGGAACTCATGAAGACAAGCTATATTGAATCGATTAAAATGACGGAAAAGCTGACAGGACAGGCAACACCAAAAGAAGTAATGGATAATATAAACAATATGCTGAATATGTTAGAAATGACTCTACCTGCTTCGATTACGTTGGCAATGCTGCTTGTATCCTTCATAATCATCACTGTTAACTTACCGATTCTAAAGCGATTGAAAGTAGATGTACCAAAGTTTGGGAAGTTTAGTGAGTTACGCTTACCAAGATCGGTCCTATGGTATTATCTCATTGCTTTATCCATTAATTTATTTGTTCAGCCTGAACCAAACTCTTCATTAGCCGTTATTATGTTAAATATTTCAATGATTTTATGGATATTGCTAACATTACAGGGGATTTCTTTTATCCATTTTGCTATAGATGCATTTGGTTATCCTAAATTTATAAAAGTACTAAGTACAATTGTTGCCATTCCACTTTATTCTTTTGTTATATTAATTGGTATTATCGATTTAGGCTTTAATGCAAGAGATTACATTCGGGAAAAGAGTCAAAAGTGAGGAGCTGATTGAAATGGGCAATTTTCGCAAAAGACCAATTCGATATCCACTAGTAGTCTTGTTTTTACTAGGTGTAGTGGCAGCTATCCTTATGATGATATGGAATGTATGGATTGGGGTCGCATTTATAATCGTGTATTTAGGAGTTGCCTATTATACGTTAAAGATTGAAGCATTGACGTACAAAGACACAGAGCAACATATAGAAGCACTTTCCTATCGGATGGAAGATGTGGGAAAAGAGGCATTTCTTGAAATGCCATTCGGAATTGTATTATTAAATGATGACTTTACTGTGGAATGGGCAAACCCATTTATGCTTCGGGTATTACAGCAAGAATCATTAGTCGGAGTTGAATTGGATACGATTTCAGATGAATTACCTATACTTATAAATGAAGAACAGAAGAATGAAACGGTTGTGGCGATACATGACCGAAAATATCATATTTATTATAAAGAAGATGAAAAGTTATTTTACTTCTTTGATGTTACCAAACAAGTTCAGATAGAAAAGCAGTACTTGGCAGATCGTACCGTGTTGGCAATACTATTTATTGATAATTATGATGAGCTTACATCAGGTATGGATGACCAAGCGAGAAGTGTAACAAACACAATGATGACTTCTATTGTGAATGAATGGGCCGCACATTACGGTATTTTCGTAAAAAGAATAGCATCCGATCGTTTTATGGCCGTATTGAATGAATCGATATTAGCAGAGCTTGAGCAAAAGCGTTTTTCTATATTAGATGTAATACGAGAGCGAACGATGATGCAGAAGAACCTGTCATTAACTTTAAGTATTGGGATTGGAGCAGGCTCTCAATCATTAGTGGAGCTTGGCCAATTAGCACAGTCAGGTCTGGATTTAGTATTAGGACGCGGCGGTGACCAAGTGGCTATCAAGCAATCAAATGGTAAAATTCGCTTTTATGGTGGGAAAACAAACCCTGTTGAAAAGCGAACGAGGGTGCGTGCCCGTGTAATTTCGCATGCACTTAGTGATTTAATACAAGATAGTGATCAAGTATTTATAATGGGACATAAAAATCCAGACATGGACTCAATAGGGGCTAGTGTCGGTGTACGTAAAATGGTCGCAATGAATGGAGTCGAAGGATTTGTAATCGTAAATTTTGATGAAGTGCGCGGCAGTGTAGGCCGTTTGATGACCGAATTGGAGCAAAAAACGGATTTTTACAATCGTTTTATAACACCTGATGAAGCTTTATCAAAAATAACACCAAAATCTCTCGTAGTCATTGTGGACACTCATAAGCCAAGTATGGTAATTGATAGCCGATTATTAAGCAGGACAGATAAGGTTGTTGTCATTGACCACCATCGTCGCGGTGAGGAATTTATTAATAATAGTCCAACATTGGTATATATGGAGCCATATGCTTCCTCCACTGCAGAACTTGTTACAGAATTGTTGGAATATCAACCACAAAACGAAAAATTACTGCCTCTTGAAGCAACAGCGTTATTGTCTGGTATTATAGTTGATACAAAGAGCTTTACACTTAGAACAGGTGCACGTACATTTGAAGCTGCTTCCTATTTACGTACATTTGGAGCAGATACGGTTTTAATTCAACGCTTGCTAAAAGAAGATGTAGGAACATATGTCGAGCGATCAAAAATTATTCAGACAGTTCAATTTCCTTATACAGGCATTGCAGTCGCGCATGGTGAGGAAACTAAAGTATATGATTCAGTATTAATCGCCCAAACTGCGGATATTTTACTGACTATGAAAGATGTGGGTGCTTCTTTTGTTATTGCACATCGCAATGATGGATTAATTGGCATTAGTGCACGTTCTTTAGGAGACATCAATGTACAGCTTGTAATGGAAAAGCTTGGCGGCGGCGGGCACTTAACCAATGCAGCTACACAGATGAAAGCAGAAACTATTGAAGAAGTAAAAAATCATTTAATTGAAGCTATTAGCGAAATAGTCGAAGGGAGCAAGGAATCATGAAAGTAGTATTTTTAAAAGATGTAAAAGGTAAAGGTAAAAAAGGTGAAATTAAAGAAGTTGCTGAAGGTTACGCACGTAACTTTTTAATTAAAAATGGTTATGCAAAAGAAGCGAATAATCAAGCGTTGAGCGAAATTCAAGGTCAAAAGCGTTTAGAAGAAAAAAATGCAGCTGCAGAACTACAAGCAGCGAAAGATCTAAAAGAACAGTTAGAGGCTATTACAGTAGAAGTAAAGGCGAAATCAGGTGAAGGTGGACGTTTATTTGGTTCAGTTTCTACAAAGCAAATTGCAGATGCACTACAAAAAAAGCATGGCTTTAAAGTAGATAAGCGTAAAATGGATTGTAATGATGGAATCCGTTCATTAGGCTTTACAAATGTTCCTGTTAAGTTACATCAAGATGTAAAGGCAACGTTAAAAGTACATGTAATTGAAGAATAAGGAGCGACAACAATGAACGAATCCATGATGGACCGCGTTCCGCCGCATAATAATGAAGCCGAACAATCGGTTATTGGCGCAGTTTTCCTTGATCCACAAGCTCTTATAACAGCATCTGAAATTGTTATTGCAGATGATTTTTATCATATTGCACATCAGAAGATTTTCCAAACGATGCTGAATTTAAGCGATCAGGGGAAAGCGATTGATGTTGTAACTGTTACAGAAGAATTATCAGCGAAAAAAGAGCTGGAGGATATAGGTGGCTTAAGCTATATAACGGAACTGGCAAATGCAGTACCGACAGCTGCCAATATTGCACACTACGCAAAGATTGTAGAAGAAAAGGCGATATTACGTCGCCTTATTCGCGTTGCCTCTAAGATTGCGGATGATGGATATACGCGTGAAGATGAAGTAGAAGTGCTCTTAGCAGAAGCTGAGAAAAAAATGCTTGAAGTTTCAAACCGAAAAAATGCGGGAGACTTTAAGCACGTAAAAGATGTATTAGTTCAGACATTCGATAATATTGAACAGCTACAATCACGTGCCGGAGACGTTACAGGTATTCCAACCGGTTTCCGTGACTTAGATAAAATGACTGCTGGTTTCCAACGCAATGATTTAATTATCGTGGCAGCTCGTCCATCGGTTGGTAAAACAGCCTTTGCATTAAATGTTGCACAAAGTGTTGCCGTAAAGGCGCGTGAAAATGTTGCGATTTTCTCTCTTGAGATGGGTGCCGATCAACTTGTCATGCGTATGTTATGTGCGGAAGGCAATATTGATGCACAACGCCTACGTACAGGGGATTTGCAAAATGAGGACTGGGGTAAGTTGACGATGGCGATGGGAAGTTTATCGAATTCGGGAATTTATATTGATGATTCACCAGGTGTTCGGATGGCGGATATTCGCGCCAAATGCAGACGATTAGCAAAAGAGAATGGGTTAGGAATGATTTTAATCGACTACTTACAGCTAATTTTAGGTAGTGGTAAGCCTGGCGAGAACCGTCAACAAGAAGTATCCGAAATTTCACGTTCATTAAAAGGCTTGGCGCGTGAATTAAAAGTTCCAGTTATTGCGCTATCACAGCTATCACGTGGTGTAGAACAACGTCAGGATAAGCGTCCGATGATGAGTGACTTACGTGAATCGGGTTCGATTGAGCAAGATGCGGATATTGTAGCGTTTTTATACCGTGATGATTATTACGATAAAGAATCGGAAAGTAAGGATATTATCGAGATTATTATCGCGAAACAACGTAATGGTCCAACAGGTACAGTAAGTTTAGCATTCCGGAAAGAATACAATAAATTTTTAAATTTAGAATTTACCCCTCCACCACGCGAGGAATAGACATTAAACACGAACGTTTCACATAATCGACATGTGTACGTTCGTGTTTTTTATTGACTTTTATGTTTCGGAATTGTTAAAATGTTCATGCTTCATCATTAAGGAATAAAAAGTAAGTTTTATTAAAATGAATAGGATACTTAATACTTTTTAAGGATTCAATTCGTCGGAGGTGCTCGTATATGACAGCGGTAGTTGTAGTAGGTACACAATGGGGAGACGAAGGAAAAGGTAAAATTACAGATTTCCTTTCTAAAAAGGCAGATGCAATAGCTCGCTTTGCAGGTGGCGATAATGCAGGACATACAATAAAAATTGGTGAAGAAACGTATAAGCTTCACTTAATTCCATCTGGGATATTTTATTCTGATAAATTGTCGGTAATCGGCAATGGTGTTGTTATTAATCCAAAGTCCATTGTAACTGAATTAAAAGGTTTACAGGAAAGAGGTATTGATACTTCTAATTTGAGAATTTCAAATCGTGCGCATGTAATTTTGCCGTACCATATTCATCAAGATATCGTTGAGGAAGCGAGCCGTGGTGATGAGAAGATTGGTACAACAGCAAAAGGAATTGGACCATGCTATCAGGATAAAGTAGCCCGAATCGGCATACGTATTGCCGATTTAATGGATAGACCGACTTTTGAAAAGAAGTTACGTGAAAACTTAATTTTAAAAAACCGCCTATTTACGAAATTTTATGAAGTAGAAGGCTTAAATTTTGAAGATATATTTGAAGAGTATTACGCGTATGGACAAGAAATAGCCCAATATGTAACGGATACTTCAAAAGTGCTGAATGATGTAATTGATGAAGGTGGAAAAGTGTTATTTGAAGGAGCTCAAGGAATTATGCTTGATGTCGATCAAGGAACATATCCTTTCGTAACTTCATCAAATCCTGTTGCGGGAGGCATTGCGATTGGATCAGGCGTAGGTCCTACTGCAGTAGAACGCGTAGTAGGCGTATGTAAAGCTTATACATCCCGAGTGGGAGATGGTCCGTTCCCATCAGAACTACACGATGAAATTGGTCAACAAATTCGTGAAGTGGGCCGTGAATATGGTACAACGACAGGTCGCCCACGCCGTGTTGGCTGGTTTGACGCGGTAGTTGTTCGCCATTCACGTCGCGTTTCAGGAATTACTGACTTAGCATTAAACTCCATCGATGTATTGTCAGGCCTAGAAACAGTAAAAATTTGCACAGCATATGAGTATAATGGAGAGCAAATTACAGAGTACCCGGCTAACCTTGAAATAATTAAACAATGTAAGCCAGTATATGAAGAGTTACCTGGATGGTCAGAAGATGTAACGGGTGTCCGTACAATGGAAGAGTTGCCGGAAAATGCACGCAACTATATTAATCGTATTGTAGATCTTACAGGAATTCCGTTAACAACATTTTCAGTTGGTCCAGCTCGTGAACAAACTAATATTGTTAATGGTATCTGGGAATAATAGAAGTGCGCTGTAGAGGGGTATTAAAAGTCATTTGGCTTTTGATACTCCTTTTTCTATGCTATTCAAGAGTTAAAAAGAATAAAAAGGTACTAAAAAATATAAAAATAGCTCGATTAATTAGAATGTAACAATTTTTTAGATAATAATACAATTTCATTACAAAAATATTGAAGTAGTTCATTTGGTATGAGAAATATGGTACAGTGGCAAAGTGTGTTTTAACGCTTAAAGATAAATAGATGGACTAAAAATTATAGATTAGACATAGTTGGAAGGAGCTTTATCATGAGTTCAAAAGGAAACAAGTTAGGCTTGGGCAATTTAAAACAAAGTCTAAGGAATCGTCATAATGGAAAACTAAAAATGACTGCAATTTTTGCGTTACTCGTTTCTACGGTGACATTCAATCTAGGTTTCGCGAATGAAACAGATAAAGAAAAATTCGCTAAAATTTTCCATGTTTATGTAGCTGATACATATGTTGGATCTGTTGCAGATGAAGCAACAGTAGAAGAAGTTGTACTAAATAAAGAACTAGAGGCTAGTAAAAAGTATGAAGATTTAAAGGTCGATGCTAGTGCCGAAGTTAAAATTATTCCTGAGCAAGTATTTACAGTAGATGCAAATGAAGAAGAAACGATAAAAAACCTTCAAGAAGCATTGACGGTTCAAGCTCAAGCTTACTCGCTACAAGTAGAAGAGACAGTCGTTGCTTCATTGAAGGATAAAGAAGATTTTGAAGCTGTAATTGACGGATTAAAGCTTCAGTATATTACTCAATATCAATTGAATAAATTGAAAAACAACTCAACTAATGATTCATTACCCGAATTGAAAAAAGATGAAACACGTTTAATCGATGTTGCCTTATCAGCTCCAATTACGGGACAGGAAGATTTAGCAAAGCCTGAAGAAATTGTTTCTGTTTCAGAGGCGGTCCAGTTATTACAAACAGGTTCAATAGAGCAAGAAGCCTATACTGTAAAATCTGGGGATGTGTTGGGCTCCATAGCATCTGCACATGGTTTAACAACGGCACAATTGCTAAATTTAAACCCTTCTCTTAAAGAAAATACAGTACTTCAGATTGGTCAAGAATTAAATGTAACAGTAGAAAAACCATTTGTTACTGTGAAGGCAGTTTATGAGAAGAAAAAAATTGAAGAAATTGATTTCGCCAAAATTGTTGAAGAAGATCCAACAATGTTAAAAGGTGAAAAGCTTGTTAAGCAAGAAGGTAAAAAAGGTAAAAAAGAAGTTACTTATTTAATTTCAGAAGAAAATGGTGTACGAACAGAGCGACTTCAATCTGTGGAAAATATATTAGTAGAACCTGAAAATCGTATAGTCGTTGTAGGAACGAAGGTTATTCCTTCTGTTGGAACAGGGACATTTGCTTGGCCAGCAGTTGGAGGTTATGTTTCAAGTAATATGGGGCATCGTTGGGGACGCTATCATTATGGAATCGATATTGCGCGACCATCCAATTATACGATCAAAGCTTCAGATAATGGGGTTATTAAAACAGCTGGCAGTCATTCAACTTATGGGAACTATGTTGTGATCGACCATAATAATGGTTTTGAATCACTATACGCTCACTTATCGCGTATTGACGTATCAGTTGGACAAGTAGTAGAACAAGGATCGGCGCTTGGACAAATGGGTTCAACAGGTCGTTCCACAGGAACTCATTTACATTTCGAAATTCACAAAAATGGTTCAGAAGTAAATCCATTATCATATTTAAATTAATCTGGGAGGTGTGTTAAAAGCTTTGTCTTTTAGCACACTTTTTTCAATATACAGCACTTTTCGAATTTAGAACTAAAATTCGAAAAAAATTAAAAAATATTTCCTGGAAAATAATTTATGGGAAACATCTGTATAATGCATCAAATCGTAAAGCGTGATAGAGTAATGATAGTAAATTATAAAATTACTTTTTATTTCATATAGAATTTATTAGGAAAGAGGTATATAGATGATGGATAAAACAATTTTAGTTGTAGATGATGAAAAACCAATTGCAGATATTCTACAATTTAACTTAATTAAAGAAGGTTATCGTGTAATTTGTGCATACGATGGAGACGAAGCACTACAAAGAGTTGAAGAAGAGCAACCAGATTTAATGCTGTTGGATATTATGCTTCCAAAGCGTGATGGGATGGAAGTATGTCGTGAAGTCCGTAAAAAATATGATTTCCCTATTATTATGCTAACAGCAAAAGGCTCGGAGATTGATAAAGTATTAGGTCTTGAAATGGGTGCAGATGATTACGTTACGAAACCATTTAGTACGCGTGAACTAATCGCACGTGTGAAGGCAAATATGCGTCGATTAAATGTCCCTGCTCAAGTAGAAGAAGCAACAGCTGAATCGAATGATATTGTTGTAGGTTCATTGACAATTCAGCCTGATGCATATTTAGTGTTAAAGCGTGAAGACTCCATTGAGTTGACCCATCGTGAATTTGAATTATTACACTATTTAGCAAAACATATTGGCCAAGTAATGACACGTGAACACTTGCTGCAAACGGTTTGGGGATATGATTACTTTGGAGATGTACGTACAGTAGACGTGACAATTCGCCGTCTGCGGGAAAAAATTGAAGATAATCCTAGTCATCCTTTATGGATTGTGACAAGACGAGGTGTCGGTTATTATTTACGAAATCCTGAACAGGAGTAGACTGCATGCAAAAAGTAAGCTTTTTTAAATCAATTCATGTAAAGCTTGTATTAATCTATGTACTTTTAATTATTATTGCGCTCCAAATTATTGGTATTTATTTTTCAAAGCAGCTTGAGACGAATTTGAAATCAAATTTCCAAGATTCCATTCGTCAAAGGATCGAGCTTGTACACTATAGTATTCGTGAAGAAATGATTAAAGAAGTGGATGATACGGCACCTTCAATAGAGTTAAGGTTAAGCACAATTTTACAGGAAGTTTCTACAGAAGATATTAATAAAATTATTGTTGTTAATAATCGCAGTCGTATTCTAGCTACCTCGGATGCAAATAATCAGTCTCTAGTGGGTCAACGGGCAAATGAAGATAATATAAGTAAAGCGATGTCCGCCGAAACGTTATGGGATAGTATATCGCTCGACCGTGATACAGGGCAGCGAGTCTGGCTGCTTGCATACCCCATAACCGATACAGTGGGGCCAAATGGGGAAGTAAGAGGTGCTATATATGTCGAATCTAATATTGAAAAAGTATATGAACAACTAAATGAAATAAACCGTATTTTTGCTGCCGGTATTGCAATGTCTCTGGCTATTACAATTATTTTAGGAATACTTGTTGCACGAACGATTACAAGACCCATTTCCGATATGCGTAAACAGGCGCAAGCGATGTCAAAAGGAAATTATTCGCGAAAAGTACGTGTATACGGAACAGATGAAATCGGTCAGTTAGCGATTGCTTTTAACCATTTAACTAATCGCCTACAAGAAGCGCAGTCTACGACAGAAGCTGAACGCCGAAAGTTGGCAAGCGTTCTAAGTAACATGACAGATGGAGTTATTGCAACAGATCGCAAAGGCAAAATTATATTAATTAATGAGCCTGCTTTGGATTTACTTCATGATACACGGGAATCTACATTAAATCGTCCAATTGCTTCTGTTTTAGGGCTGGATCAGGAATATAGCTTTGAAGATTTAATTCATATGAAAGATCCGGTAAACCTTGATTTTAGCATGAATGATGCACCTTATATTTTACGAGCTAACTTCTCTGTTATTCAAAAGGAAACAGGCTTTGTTAATGGTTTAATTACTGTATTGCATGATATTACCGAGCAAGAAAAAATTGATATGGAACGTCGAGAGTTCGTAGCGAACGTATCTCATGAGCTTCGTACACCCCTTACTACAATGCGTAGCTATTTAGAGGCATTGGCAGAAGGTGCTTGGCGTGATGAAAATATTGCACCGACGTTTTTGAATGTAACACAAACAGAAACCGAGCGCATGATTCGTTTAGTAAATGATTTATTACAGCTTTCTAAAATGGACAGCCAAGAGTATGAATTGAATTTAGGATTTGTAGAGTTTAATAAGTTTTTCACTCAAATTATTGATCGCTTTGAAATGTCGAAGTCACAAAATGTAGATTTTATCCGCTTACTTCCAGAGAAAAGCTATTTTGTTGATATTGATACCGATAAGCTCACACAGGTAATCGATAATATTATTTCAAATGCATTAAAATATTCTCCAGATGGTGGTAATATCCGATTTGGGTTTACTGTACATGATAATATGCTTCGTGTCATGATTTCGGATGACGGGATGGGAATTCCAAAGGAAAATGTAGCACGGATATTTGATCGCTTCTATCGTGTAGATCGAGCACGTGCACGATCAATGGGTGGAACTGGCTTAGGACTTGCAATTGCCCGCGAAATGATTGAAGCACATGGCGGAAAGATTTGGGCAGAAAGTGAGGAAGGTCAAGGTACTACGATATTCTTCACTTTACCATACGAATTGGATGAAGCGGGGGATTGGGAATGAAATATGTCGAACAAGTAAAATCAATTTTATTAACATTCCTCGTTTTGCTCAGTATTATTTTGACGCTTCTTATTTGGAACTATAAGCCTGACTATGGGTTAATAGAAGAAACACAAATTGAGGAAGTTATGGTCGGGGATTCAAAGGAACTGAAAGATGTATTAAAGCCTTATCGACTGTTGTACCGGCAAAACGACGAATTTTTTGGCACAGTATCTCCAAGTGTTTTAAATGAACTCTACAGCTATTTACAATCATGGCAAACGAATGAGCTGATTTTAATTAATAGCAACCTATCAGATGAAAAAATAAATGAAATTATAAAAACGAATAATCGTATCACGATGTTTTTCAATGGTGAGGTTCCGTTACAGGTTTTTTCAAAAGTTGTATCATTTAATGATAAGACAATACCGGAAGCAAGCTTTACTCGTCTAATTTTAGACTGGTCAACTGTAGAAACAAACAATCAGTTACAACTGCTCTTTTTGAATACAGAAAAACGGATATTATATAGAGCATATGTAGATTTAGTAAATAGAGACAAGTTTTTGACAGAAGTAATTAAGCCTGCAAAAGATTATATTCCATATGTAGAAATAGAACGAGATTCATTACGTTCATTGTATGTCTCAAAAGATCCGATTCAATCAACACGCTATACGTATTTAATACAGGAGATTCCTCCAAATTTATTTAAATCAATTGTTTTTACACAACCGAAAATTGTACAGCGAAATACTGAAAGTGAACATTCGGAAAGGTATAGAGATGATACATCATTAATGACGGTGGATACTAAGAATCGCATGCTTAATTATGTGTATCCGCCTGCAGAAAGTATTGCGCCAATTCTATCATCGAGATTACTGATTGATAGCTTTGATTATATAAATGATCATGGTGGATTTACAGGAGACTATCGATTCTCTTCGATGAATATAGATAAGCATATAACTGAATATCAACTGTTTTTACATGGATTGCCGATTTATAGTAATAGTAATATGACGACGACAACCCGCATCATAACAACATGGGGTGAAAATCGTATTTTCCGTTATCGACGTCCTTATTATTCTATCGCAACAGAAGGCGAAGTTTATAGATCACAGAAAGAATTAGTTTCTGGTGAACAAGTAATCGAATATATTCGAAAAACGGATAACTCATTTAAAGATATTGATGAAGTTGTTGTTGGCTATTATTTCGCGCAAGATGAAGCGTTCATTTTAGAACCTAGTTGGTTTACCATTTCAAACGATGAGTGGACCCGCATTTCACCTGAATATACAGGGGGGATTATAAATGGATTGGAGTAGAACCAAATCTATTTTTATATGGGTGTTTTTAATATTGAATCTCTTTTTATATACGCAATATCTAGAAAGCTATAACGAAGGTCAACTAATTGAGGTTTTAGGAGAAACGACGAAAAAAATCGAAGCGCGTTTGAAAGAAGATAATATTACTTATATAGCACTTCCAAATAACAATGAGAGTGCAGCTTATTATTCTGGGCAAATCAAAAAATTCTCACCGGCAGAAATTCCATTTTTCCCAAATCAGTTTACACAAATCGAAAATGAAAACAAGCTGATTGTCACGATGGAAAAGCCAGTAAAGCTTCAGGAAAACGGTGGCAGGAATCCATTTCTTGAATTTCTTTATAATTATGTACATGAAGGCGACTCCTATGTATTATGGAATGTTGATGAAGAAAAAAGAGAGGCTACATTTTTCCAGAAGGTAAATAACTTAACACTGTATTACAATGTACGAGGTTATGTGAAAATTTACTGGGATGATGAAAATCGTGTGTATGCGTATGAGCAAACAATGCTGGAAAAACATGAGAAGCTAGATAAACAACAAAATTTATTAACGGCAATACAAGTTCTGCAGATCTTAGATAATAAAAATTTATTAAAACCAGATTCTCAAATTTTAGAGATGAATATTGGCTATTCCACAATTTTGCAATTACCACCAACTCAGGTTTTTGCGCCTACTTGGGAAGTGCGTGTGAAGCTAAAAGATGGTCAAGAAGAAATACATTTTGTAAATGCAGTACAAGGCAAGATTGTGGAATTACAAAATGATTTATCCGAAATCGTCGAAGAGACGGAGGATTTGGAAGAGTAGGGAGTTTTAACAATGCGATTTAGCGTTTTAGCAAGTGGCAGTACAGGAAACGCAGTCTACGTAGAAAATGATGAGCATTCATTTTTGATTGATGTAGGCTTAAGCGGAAAAAAAATGGAGCAACTGTTTGCTAATATAGATCGTGATATGAAAAATTTATCAGGTATTTTAGTAACTCATGAGCATAGTGATCATATTAAAGGTCTTGGAGTTATTGCACGTAAATATAATATACCAGTATATGCAAATGCAAAAACATGGACGGCAATGGATGGTTTAGTTGGTACAATTCCAACAGATTTATGCTTCGATTTTGATATGGAAACAGTAAAAACATTTGGCAGTCTTGATATTCAATCGTTTGCCGTGTCGCATGATGCCGCGGATCCAATGTTCTATACATTCCATGATAATGGCCGTAAGCTTGTTGTCATTACAGATACGGGCTATGTAAGTGATCGGATGAAAGGATATATCTCAGCAGCAGATGCGTATGTATTTGAAAGTAATCATGACGTGAGTATGCTGCAAATGGGTAAATACCCTTGGAGCATTAAACGACGTATCTTATCTGATGTCGGCCACGTTTCAAATGAAGATGCTGCAGTAGCAATGGCAGATGTCGTAGCGGAAAAGCAGACGCAAATTTATTTAGCCCACTTAAGTAAAGACAATAATATGAAAGATTTAGCTCGTATGAGTGTCGAACAAACGTTGCAGTCTTGCGGAATTATAACGGGGGAGTATTTGCATTTACATGATACAGATGCAAACGAACCTACCAAGCTTGTGATGGTATAAATATGGGTAAAGGGATGTGTTGAAAGTCTATACTTTCAACACATCTTTTTTTTAAGGAGGTTTTAAGTAATTTTCATCTAATTTTAATGTTAAATGTGTATGCTATGAATAAGAAAAGTAATGAAAGGATGAACATCATGGGTTATTTTCCTGAAGATGAAAATGAAAAAAAGGATGGCCAAAACAACCATATTACAGAGCTTGAGGCTCGTTTAAAAAGAGAAGAGGAAGAAAGACAGCAGCGCCTAAAAAACAAAGGTAATAAAACTGGTAGTAAATTAGGCTACTTTATATCGGGAATGAGCGGTGTTGTTGTAGGTGCTTTATTATTATGGCTACTTTTACCATCTCTTGCTAATCAGTTGCCAGGTTCAAATGAAATAAACTCTATTTCAAGTGAATCATCAAACTCAACAATTAATCAAACCGCAACGGAAGTAACGACTGATGTTACGAATGCAGTAGAAAAAGTATCGAGCGCTGTAGTAGGGATAACAAATATCCAAAAAGTTGCACCAAATTTCTGGAATCAAAGTACCGGGACTGAACAAGCTGTAGGAAGTGGTTCAGGCATTGTTTATAAAGTAGAAAAGGATTTTGCTTTTATTGTTACGAATCACCACGTAGTAGAAGGTGCAGAACAAATTGAAGTAACATTGGAAGATGGCGAAAAGGTCGAAGCACAGCTTGTTGGCTCAGATATTTGGACAGACTTAGCAATTATCTCTATTCCGAGTGAAGGAATTGAAACAGTGGCGCAATTTGGTGATTCCGACGTGTTAAAACAAGGTGAAACAGTTATTGCAATCGGTAACCCATTAGGCTTAGAATTCTATGGATCGGTAACAACGGGTGTTATTTCAGGGAAGGATCGATCTGTACCAGTTGATTTAAATGAAGATGGTGTAGAGGATTGGTCGACTGAAGTATTACAAACAGATGCAGCAATTAACCAAGGGAATTCCGGCGGTGCTTTAATTAATATTGCCGGTGATTTAATAGGCATAAATTCCATGAAAATTGCGCAATCTTCAGTAGAAGGTTTAGGTTTTGCAATTCCGATTAATTCAGCAATACCTATTATTGATCAGTTAGAGAAGCATGGAGAAGTTCAACGCCCAACAATGGGTATTTCATTAGTTGATTTGACAGAGGTTCCGGCTTATTACCAGCAGCAGACATTACAATTACCTGAAGAGGTAACGAACGGTGTTGTCATTTCACAAGTTGTGCGCGGATCTGCTGCAGATAAAGCAGGTTTACAGCAATATGACGTTATTGTGGAGATGGATGGACAAAAAATCGAGAATTCAATTCAGCTACGAAAACATTTATATAATGAGAAGGCAATTGGGGATACATTGCAAATTAAAGTGTACCGTGAAGGAGAAATAGTTGAAGCACAATTGGAATTAGTAGAGAATGCACAATTATAAATTGTGGATAACTAAATATTAGAACTATTTTATGCACAATGGGTAGAGAAGAAAAAGGCTTTTCTTTTCTACCCGATTTTTGTTTGTTACAATGGATTGTGGATAACATTTAAAAATTGTGAATAAGTTTCTAGAAATTTCAGAAAAGAAAGAAGGATTAAAAATGAAAAAATATAGCTGCGAAACCCATATAGATCACGCTTTAGATATGCTGGTAGCTGAGACAGAACAATTTCCAACGATGGACTTTTTAACAGAAGATGAAAAGTTATCAACAACTTGTTCTTACTGTGAAGAGCAAGCAACATATATAGTATCAAGTAAATAACTTTACACCATATATAGGTTTTAGTTGTGGATATGTGTATAACTTTTGTGGATAACTTGTTTGTAAATGGAATGTAAAGGTGGATAAGTTGTGAATATAACAATCATTTCAGTAGGTAAACTTAAAGAAAAATATTTGAAGTTAGGTATCGAAGAATACGTGAAGCGTTTAGGCGGATATGCAAAGATTGATTTAGTAGAGGTTCCGGACGAAAAGGCACCTGAACAGTTGAGTGAAGCCGATATGGAAATTGTGAAACGTAAAGAAGGTGAGCGCATCCTAGCAAAAATTAATGAGGGTACATATGTTATTGCGCTCGCTTTAGATGGCAAAATGAAAACAAGTGAAGAAATGGCCGCTGATTTAGAATCTCTCATGACATACGGAAAAAGTAAAGTCGCCTTTGTTATTGGCGGTTCATTGGGGCTGCACACCGATGTATTAAAACGAGCAGACGAAAAGCTGTGCTTTGGAAAAATGACGTTACCTCATCAGTTAATGAAGCTCGTATTAGTAGAACAGATTTATCGTAGTTTTAGAATTATTAAGGGAGAACCGTATCATAAATAGGAGTATTAAATGGACACTCAATTTTTATATTATAAGAAATATAAATCATATGCAGTTCCAGTTGATTATGTTAATTGGGCCTTTAAAATGTTGGGAAATGAGCTTTCTTCTCCATCGCTAAATATACTGGCTTCCTTGAGAGAACCATTTAATATTTTTGAGGTGGAACGATATTTTAAAAACGCAATGTTTAAATTAAAATTGCCAGAGCCGTCGCATAAAGAAAGCGCGGAAGGTTACGTGCAATACTTAATGCAACAAATAATACTAGGTAACGGTAATGTTATAGATAGGGCATATGAAGTTTATAAAATATTACGGGAATATTGGGATTATGATGATGAAAAACTAATTGTTTGGTACAGAATAATTGAGATGATTGATGACTTTTATTATGGTGACAACGTAAATAATATTACCGAAGATTTTCTCTTAAATGTTATTGCACGAGAAGCAAATGTGCAGTTAGAGAAGGGTTACTGAGAAGTAGAAATATCGCACTTAGCAATATTAAGGAGAAGCGGATTTTTTCGATGTGAGAAAAGCTTTAGTCCAAGTTCTAAGTCGAACCGGACTAAAGCTGTTCTTATATGCCTCTGTGCTTTGTCACTTCTTGTGGAGGATTATTATGAATCACTTGGTTAAACTCTTTGGAATACTCTTCACGGTGATTAATATCTTTTTTAGGCTTTTTTCTTTTTGTAAAAGTTGTTTTACTTTTCTTAGCCATCAATCGTTCACCTCCATTTTATGAGTCAAAGCTATGCGACAGAGTCAAAATTAATTTGTTCAGAACGGTTAATTTTATGCTTGATTTTTAATGGTTTTTAAATTAAAAAAATAACTTTAATTTACTAATTAAGTACACAATAAAGAATGCTACTTGAATTGCTGGATTGGCAGCTTACCAGGTAGCGTTACTTCTCTTTTCTAGTGCATATAAGAGGAATTAAGGATAAATAATAATGCGCATTTATCATAATTAAGTGAAGTTTTTAAAAGTACCACCTAAGACGTTGATTTGTCATCGTTTTAGGTGGTTTTACTTTTTTTTATAGTTACTTAGATACTTGCCTTAAGTAATCCTTTTCTTTTTTTTGAGCAAATTGTCTAGGAGTTTTTTACTTCATATTCGTTTTATCTGGGTTATTTCCAACATATATTAGAAAACGTTGAGATTATAGGAGGTGTTTAGTTGCTGCTGTTTTTTATTTTATTTACTATTTGCTGCCTTATCTATGCACTAATAAAAAAACGTTTTATTGCACTTACCTTTCCTGTAGTTGCACTAGTTATTTTAATGATAGTCAAAGTACTGTTGGTTCCGCTTCCTTTAATGGAAACGCTTCAATTCATTTTTGATCTGAGATAAATTAATGAAGAAAGGTGGTCCGAATGAAAAAGATTGATCAAAAGGTTGCTGATGCTTATTTCCGTGAGAAAAATAGGTACATGCTCGTTTACTTTGTTATCTGGTTTCTTGTGTCTTACGTCGTCGTAGCGTTTGCAGACTCGTTGACTGAAATTCAATTTTTAGGCTTCCCATTCCATTATTTCATGGGAGCAATTGGAGCATTGTTTACTTTCATTGTTTTACTGTTTGTAAATGCGATTGTCGGTGACAAAATTGATAAAAAGTATGGGATTGATGATGAACGCAATAAAGAAATAGGCGCAAAAAATATGATAGATCACTAATGGAAGGGGGATGAATAATGGATAGTCAATTTTTAGTGTCACTGGTGATTATATTAAGTACATTCGCTTTGTATATTTGGATTGCAGTATTTAATACTGCTAAGCAAACATCTGATTTCTATGTTGCTGGCCGTGGAGTTCCTCCTATTTTTAATGGGATGGCAATCGGAGCAGACTGGATGAGTGCAGCATCCTTTATCGGAATGGCCGGAACGATCATGTTACTTGGCTATGATGGTTTAGCTTATATTATGGGATGGACTGGCGGGTATTTATTTTTAACGATATTACTTGCGCCGCAACTCCGTAAATTTGGGCGCTTTACTGTACCTGAATTTATCGGAGACCGTTTTAATAGTAAGGCAGCACTAATAATAGCGGCTATATGTACAATAATAATAAGCTTCACGTATTCCATTGGACAGCTATCAGGTTCTGGTGTAGTAATCGGACGCCTTTTTGAAATAGATGCAAAATTAGGAACAATGATCGGCGTTGTGTTAATTGCCTTTTATGCAGCATTTGGTGGGATGAAAGGTATTACTTGGACACAAGTAGCACAATACATTATTTTAATTATTGCTTACTTAGTACCAGTTATTTTTATGTCATTACAATTAACGAGTAATCCTTTACCGTGGATTTCCTATGGTGAAATTGTAACAAAAATGGGCGAACTTGACCGAGAGCTCGGAATCTCGGAATACTTTGCGCCATTTACAAATGGAACCAAATGGCAATTTTTAGCGCTTATGTTCACATTAATGTGTGGTACAGCCGGACTTCCCCATGTTATTGTCCGTTTTTATACGGTAGGGACTATGAAGGCAGCGCGTTGGTCAGGTGCATGGGCACTAGTGTTTATCGGACTTTTATATTTTAGTGCACCAGCTTATGCAGCCTTTGCACGTTTCATTTTAATGACGGAAATCGCTGGTAATAAGATTGCGGAATTACCGGCCTGGACTCAATCATGGATTGATACAGGAAAACTAGGGATAGTCGATACGAATGGTGATGGCATTCTTCAGTGGCTTGAACTTAAAATCGCTAATGACATTGTCGTAATGGCTACCCCTGAAATCGCAAATCTAGGTGTATTTGTTATTGGATTAGTAGCTGCAGGTGCAATGGCGGCTGCGTTATCTACTGCTGGTGGCTTGATGATCTCAATTTCTTCGTCGTTTGCACATGATATTTATTATCGCATCATCAATCCTCAAGCCTCTGAACAAAAACGTCTACTTGTAGGTCGTATTTCCATTGTCGTTGCAACATTACTAGCAGGAATTATTGCATTGAATCCACCTGGTGCCATTACACAAATTGTCGCATGGGCATTTGCACTTGCTACCGGTACTTTCTTCCCAGCACTTGTATTGGGCGTCTGGTGGAAACGAGCGAATGCAAAAGGAACTATGGCTGGTATGCTTGTCGGTTTAACTGTGACACTCGTTTACATTTTTAGTGCGAAGTATGGCGGATTTACGATATTAGGAATTATCGATACAGGTGCGGGTGTTTTCGGAGCAATAGCTGCCTTCGCTACTAATATCATTGTGTCACTCTCAACGCGTCCACCTTCACAAGAACTTCAGGATGCGGTTATAAACCTACGTTATCCTGAACAAATGACGTATAAAGACGGTGAAGTTTATTTAAATGACGGCTCAATGAAAGATGTAAATTAAGTGGGGGAATTATTCCACTTACAGAATGGCTAAACTAAAAAGATGCCAAAACGTTGTTAATTAGACGTTTTGGCATCTTTTTATTCCTCATTAAAGGATAGGATGGCCTCTACCTTATGGCTGAGAAAACTAGAAGCATCGTATTGTCATGCAAGTGTTCCTTTAATTAAATTACATAATTTACTTAAGTAAGATCCTTTTCTAAAGGAAACAAAAAAGGCAGCATCTCACAAGGAGATGCTGCGGTAGAATTCTTTGTTCCTGAAGAACTCTAATGGGTTTGGCACCCAATAATGCTGATTTCGCAATCTTAAATTACCATTATTCGATGTCAACAAGTATTAGTGTTTTTCTACTTATTCAATATACCATAGTTATCAGTGAAATCTTAAATAATTATGTATTCTGTGTATAAACTTGAAAACAGTAGTTTGTTTTAATGAAATGTAAGAAATGTTTCTTCTAAAATTTCGATGGTTTATATAGTATAACTTGCCAAATTTTATAATTTCCCCTACTTTAAAAATAGAAGTCTATTAAACATCATAGGGAGGGGGGAATGATATGAGTAAAAAAGACGAAGCCTTAACACAAATTGAGCGGATATTGAAGGAACTAAAAGAGGGCGAAGAAGAAAGTGCAGCTACTGCCGTTGTTGGACAAAGTAGGAGAAGTACCAATATTTCAGGAGCATTATTGAAGGTGCTATTTAAATTTTGGGGATTAAAATTTATTTTAATTGTATTGTTTCTCATCGGCCTCGTATCTGGAGGTGCTTGGTTATACTTTGGAAGTACATTTAAAAGCGAAAGTACAGTATTTGTAGAACAAGTCCAGGAATTAGCCACGCTTGCAACAGCTGAAGCCCATGTAACTGTAACTATTGAGGAAGAAGACAATAAGCTGTTCGGAAATAATATTGCAGTTAATTTGCCAGGTACAAAGAGGGAGCTGTTATTAATAGTTCCTGCTACAGTTATCGCAGGAGTAGATCTTAAAGGTATCACTTCAGACGATATAAAGGTGAATGATGATAAAAAAGAGTTAGAAATTATTCTGCCAAAGGCAACACTTATACATGATCCAGCAATCCAAATGGATCATGTTAAAACTTTCTCTGACGAAGGAATATTCCGTGGGGAAGTGAAATGGAATGAAGGATTTGACTTGGCAGCAATAGCGCAGAAAGATATTAAAGATAAGGCTATTGAAATAGGCTTATTACAATCAGCAGAAAAAAGTGCGGAGAAAGTTCTCAAAGGTTTCTTTAGCAACCTAGGCTATACGGTGAAAGTAACGTTTAAATAAAATGGTAATCTTAAAATCGAAATAACCAGTTTTTCTAACAGTCTAATGAATATCATTAGACTGTTTTTTATTTTGGAATATAATAATGCATTTAGCCTAACTTTTCTAACTTTTCTCAAAAAAATATTTTAATATAACAATTACTATTCATTTATGTGTAAAGATGTTATATAATCATTTTATTAATTTTCGTAAATAAACAATATAAAACCTAAAAATAAATATCAATAACAATATTTATTAATAAATTACGAACATAAACTATAATTTTAATTATAATGTTCGTATTTTAAGGTTAATAGGATAACGAAGGAGTTTTATTGTGGGAAAGTTTGAAAATAAGTGGATTCGTGCTGTAATTCCAGCTTTGTTGATTCACTGTAGCATCGGTACTGTTTACTGTTGGTCATTGTTTAAGGCAGATATTGCCTCTTACATTGGAAATTCTGTCGGTGAAGTGGAATGGGCATTTAGTATAGCCATTTTTGTTCTGGGAATGTCTGCGGCCTTTGGTGGAAAATTTGTTGAAAAAGATATTCATAAGTCGTCATTGCTTGCGGCAATATTTTTTGTTGTGGGGATGGCAGCAACAGGTTTCTTTATTTATCAAAAGTCGTTACTAGGTATTTATATTTCTTATGGAGTGATTATGGGAATTGGGCTTGGAATTGGGTATTTAACACCAGTAAAAACACTGATGCTTTGGTTTAAAGAGCAAAAAGGTTTAGCAACGGGTCTTGCTGTTGCCGGCTTTGGTTTAGCAAAAGTCATTGCTAGTCCGTTAATGGAAAAGTTACTTGGTGAAAGAAACAATGAAGGAATTTTAGTGAATCCAACCAATATCTATACAATGTTTTACGTTTTGGCTGGAATCTATTTAGTAATGATGGTTATTGGACACTTAATTTTAAAGAAACCATCAGGATTCGAAGAGGAAAGTATACAAATGCAAAGCTTTAGCTATAAAAAAGTATTAACGAATAAAACGTTTATCGGTATTTGGTTGATGTTCTATATTAATATTACATGTGGCTTAGCATTAATTTCACAAGAAAAAGGGATATTAGCATTCATTGGATTTGGAGCAATTGGTTTAGTTAGTTCATTAACAGCTATTTTTAATGCAGGTGGGCGAATTGCATTTTCTGCATGGGGGGATCGTTTAAAAGATCGTAACTCCATATATAAAATTATATTCATTTCTTCCATTGTCATAATTTTATGTACGGTTGTGTTTGATGGCATTAATAATTCTATGGCAATTCTTATTATTGCTTTACTTTGTATCGTAAATGCAGGTTACGGCGGTGGGTTCTCTTCTTTACCACCACTGTTATCCGACCGCTTTGGTTTAGACAGTATTTCAACTGTGCATGGCTTAGCTTTATCAGCTTGGGCATTTGCAGGATTGTCAGGGAACCAGTTAAGTGCATTTATTCTGGAAAAGACACAATCCTATGACATGGTATTATATGTAATTATGGCTTTGTTCACGCTTGCGACTTTAATTAGTATTTTCGTTGTGAAGCCTGAAAAAGTAAACTTGGAAAATGATGAGTTTAATAAGAAAGAAGAAATAGTAGTAGGTTTAAGATAAATATAAAAGTAAAAAGAGAAATTGCACTGTGCAATTTCTCTTTTTGTTTAACTAAAATTTAATTATAGCTCAGACTCGGTAACTTCATTATTGTGCTTAGGACCATTGCCGTTACCATTGCCGTTACCATTGCCGTTACCATTGCCGTTACCGTTACCGTTGCCGTTGCCGTTACCGTTGCCGTTACCGTTGCCATTGCCATTGCCATTACCAGGCTTAACAACAGTAACATCGAACGTCAGTGTATGTTCACCATAAGTTACTGTAACAGATGTAGTACCTTGGCCTTTACCTTTTACAGTACCGGCTTTTACAGTAGCAATCTTGTCATTTTGAACTTTGTAATTCGCTAGCTTTGTAACATCTTTTTCTGTTGTTGCACCGTTTAAAGTAGTTACTTCAGTAATCGTAACGTTTACTTCTTTACCGATGCTCGTCTCAACGTTAGTTTGGTTGATTTCCAGTGTTACGACTGGTACCTCTACAACAGGTGCTGTAACTGTAACATTTACAGTTACTTCGTTTTCACCGTATGCAACAGTAATTGTTGTTGTACCTTCTCCTACTGCAGTTACTAATCCATCGACTACTGTTGCTACATTTTCATCTGCAATAACATAAGTAGCTTTTGAGGTTACATCTTCTTCTGTTGCATCACCTTCAGCAGGTGTTGATGTTTCTGTTACTGCAAGCTGTGCCGTTTCGCCAGCTGTTAAGCTTAGTTCAGTAGGGTTAACAGAAAGTGTTTTTACCGGTTCAACGATTTCATTTTCAAAGATAATCGCTTCGCCAACATTTCCCGCAGCATCATTAATTACCACTGTTACAGCGTTCGTTTCTGCTGTTACCGGGAATGTGAAGCTACCGTCTTGATTTAAGTTGAAAGCAACCGGAGCTTGTACTTCACTATTTACAGTCGCAACATATGAAGCTTTTAATTTATCATTTAAATTGTAATCTAAACCGTATAAATATAACTCTTCATTATAGTCAATATACTTATCTGTTACTTGTCCTGTAACGATACCTTCAGCTACTGTACCTGTAATTTCCGGTTTAGTTGTTTTCACGACAATTGGTCCAACATAATCCGAAACTACTCCTGTAGCGGCAAGACCTGTGAAATCAATTGTATATAGACCATCTGGAATCGTTGTTGCAGGTGCACTGCCCCATGGCTTATACTGACCGCCAACATTCAGTGTATATGAACCTTTTCCAAGTGAAGTACCTGAATGAAGATAACCAATATACCCATCTCCATATTCTCCGCCTTCCGGATTCATAATATCCCAAAGCTCAATATAGTTCGTTGTTACATCTCCAGTTAATGTGAATGAAAGTACCGCTGAGTCTTTCACACCATCACCGTTAAATGATAAGTCTGTTTCCGTAATTTTAAAATCTTTAATTTCTGTTGTTGCTGCACTACCGAAGTCAGCCGCGAATGGCAATGAAGCTTCTGTAGCGCCACCGTTAATGTGGATAAAACCTAAGATTTCAGAGCCATTTGGTGCCACAGCTTGAGAAGCAGTTAAGGTAATATTTAAAAGCTGCTCACCAGCTAAATTAAATGTCGGCTGATCTACTGTAATCGTTGCATCACCGAAAGTTTTCGTTACATCAACGGAAACATTATAATTACCGCCATTACCTTTAATATCTTTTACTAAAACTTGTTTCGTTACAGAAATATTGCCATCTTTTAGTGATTGAGGACCGAAAGTAACAGTACCTTTCAGATTTTCAACAACAGCACCTGTACCATCTAAAATAGCTTCATCAAGTGCATATGCAAGAATTTCTGGATGAGCCGCTGCATAAGCATTTACACGCCCCGCACCTTGAGAAAACACATCATATTTTGCTTTATCTAATACTTTTGCTGTATTGGAAAGTGCTACTTTTACATCAAAAGCGCTCCAATTCGGATTTGCTTGCTTCACTAATGCAGCAATACCTGCAATGTGCGGTGTTGCCATAGAAGTTCCTGTTTTACGAGCATAAGCTTCCGTATAATCTGCATCAGGGAAGTCTGCTTTGTACATAGGAATTGTTGACATAATATTTGTTCCAGGCGCCGTTACATCTGGTTTAATGTCAAAGTTTGGAGTAGATGGCCCACGGGAACTTGAAGAGTTTACATCATCTCCAGCTGTCGTTGTGGAAGCAAATTTTCCAAAGCTTACTTTTCCAATTCCGCCAGCTAATGCAGCGCGGATTGCAGCACCATCCGTTACGGACATATCAAATGTTGGAAGGAACTCAAATGAATCCCCAAGGAAAGTTCCTGAAATGTCTGGTGCATTCGATCCACCGGCAAAGTTATGAATAATTGTTGCAACGGCACCATTGGCCTTTGCATTTGCAATTTTATCAACGAATGCAATATTGCCTCGAGAAATTAAGGCTACTTTACCTTCTACATCAATTCCTTCAAAATCTTTTACTTCTCCGTTTCCTGGAATCGCAACTAGGTCGAATTCACCTTGAAGCTGTGTTGCTAAATCTTTGCCAAAAGTTGTTCCCATTAATGGAAGCTGTTTTGTTAAGTTGTAATCACCAACTGTGATATTAACTTCTCCGTTATACATTTTTTCTGGATTTGTTGTGTTACCAACAGCAATCCCTAAACGAGCAGTTGCTGGTGTTCCCATTGTCCCACGATTTGGACCAGAGTTACCTGTTGCAATGACTCCGATTGTTCCCGCTATCATTGCGTTGTTAATCGCGAATGAACCAGCATCGGTTTCAGAGTTAGCTCCGCCACCAAGTGAAAGATTGATAATATCCATTTCTTCTAAAACGGCCGTTTCGATAGCTTTTACAATACCTGATGTAGCACCACTACCATATGCTCCAAGAACTCGATAAGCATAAAGGTCTATTTTTGGAGCAATTCCTTTGATGCCAAATTCGTTAGCTCCGATTGCTGCGATTGTCCCAGCAACATGTGTACCGTGAGAAGTATAGAATGAGCTACCGTTTGCATTAAATTCAGGTGTCCCAGCTGGGCGCTCTGAAGGTAAAGTTTCCGACGCATCGTCATCTGCACGAGGTTTATTGTAAGTTGAAGAGTGAGGAATAAAGTTTTTACCACCTTTATAAATTCCGGCAAATTCCGGGTGATCTGCATCAATACCCGTATCTAGTACTGCTACTTTAACTCCTTGTCCTTCAATACCTTCGTTCCATAGCTGTTCGATGCCAAGGAAGGAATTACTTGTATTCATATAAGCTTCTAATGTTTCTTCCTTAATAAGCTCCGATGATTTCATGTTTTGATCTTCTGATGCATAAACCGTCGCATCAGGCTCAATCAGTGTGATTCCGTCTACTGAAAGCAGTTTCGGAAGATCATTTGCTTTAATAGTTGCTGCGAAACCGTTTAAAACCGTATCAAACGTATACCCTTGAGTCATCTGTACGTTTTTGACAGCTAACTCTTTTTTTACTTTTGCTTGCTGGGCTTTTACATTTGAACGAACTTCATTTGCTCTAGCATTGGAGAATTTTTTGCCTTTAACTTGGCTCATCCCTTGCTCTAGTGCAACAGGCTTTTCAGATAAATGAACAATAACTGCAATATCCTGATTGCCCGATACATTTTGTAAGCTTTCGTGAAGAGTTGGACCATCTTTAGACAAGCTTAGCTGTTCAGCAATAGCCGCCTTTAGTTGAATCGTGCTTTCACTTTGATTATTCTGCTTGAATGATTTTAGTTCTTCAGCATTCACACTCGAGAATGGCAACAATAAAGAAAGCACCATAACGAAGGCTAGAACACTACTAAAGAACTTCGTAAACTTAAACTTACTCAAATCTCATTTCCCCTTCACCTTTAATTTTCATACTTTTCAGTTTAGTATGACATTTCCAATTTATCACAGGTAAACCAATTCGAATATCGAAATTTTTAAATATTCTAAAATATTGATAATTAGTATCAGATATTCAAAAATATGTTAAATCTATCTACCTATGAAATTAATGAAAAAGTAGAACTTTTTGCATTAAATAAGAATATCTTCACCTAAGTAAAGTAGAGAATAAGTTTAGAAAAATCATAAAGAACGATTAAATTATTTTTTTAAAATAATAATAAGGTTCGCTTTATACTTTAAAACTTCAAATTATTTCATTAGAAATAGAAAAAGGATAGTTTAGACCATATAGTCCCAACTACCCTTTTTCACTTATTAACTTTTTATTTGTGTTTTACAATAAATCTCTACAAAGTGAGAGGGGTTTAAACTTTCCCCCGTTATATTACGTATTTTATCATTCCAGTTATAGAGTGCGGCTGGTTTAAAAAATTGATTGATAAGAACTTCCCCCGTTTCTTTTGTGAAAAATTCCGGAGATACCTCTGTTTCGATATGACGAAGTAGCTGTGCAGCCATTAATTCCCCTAGAAGATAGTTGTGGTAATAAACTGGTGCAAGTGAAAAGTGAATCTTTGCTGCCCAATCTGGATTATCTGTTGAATCCGGGGGTGTGACAAGCTGAATTTTATGGACAATTTTCCACCATAAAGCGTTTAAATTCTGATCAGGATTTTCATATAGTTCTCTTTCAAAAAGAACAAAGGTCACAATCCATCTTACGGCGATTAGCATTTGTAACTGCAGAAACTTTTCTAGTTCAGGAGAGAGCGCATTTACAGTTTCTTCATCTACTTGTAGGAATCGTTTTAACCAGCGGGGATCTTTTCCCATTTTCCCGAATAGCATCGCAATCGACTCTGTTGTTAAAATATGACTTTCAGAGCGTAATAGGAATGGGAGGTTAGAGTCTATATACTTATAATAAGCTGCATGGCCGAATTCATGAAGGTTTGTTTCCATCCAATACGTATCCGCCACTATGCTACAAAGGACACGAATGTCGCCTTCACGGTTCATATCTATACAAAAAGCAGTTGGATTTTTATTATCACCAGGGAATAAATCGCTTTTTGCATATAAGTCGTTAATTTCGATACCCATTGATTTGAACGTATCGGTAGTAAGTTCTAAAATATCTTTCCCATTATAGAAAGAGTCTGTGTTTGTTAACTCAGATGGAGGTGCTTCTTGGAAAAAGGGGTCAATATAATGCCATGGCCGTATATCCTCTGGCGTAATACCAAATTTAACTGACAATTGTTCATCAAGCTCTCTTTTCATCGAGCGGTAAGCTTCATCTGATTGAAGAATGAGGTCGTTAAAAATAGCAAATACCTCATCGCGGTCAAGTTCTTGAAGAGCAAAGCTCATGTGATGATGATTCTCATAACCGAGCATTTGCGCAGCTTCATTGCGTTTTTTTACGAGCTCAAGCAACCCTTTTTCCACAACTTTTCCAACTTCTTTACTAGCAAACCATACTTTTTTGCGTAATTCCTGGTCATCGCTATACATTAATATTTCCCGAATTTCGTTCGCAGAATACGTTTTCCCATCCACCTCAGGGGAGTAAGTGTTAAATAATAAATTTAATTCAGAACTTCTTTTTGATATATCAGCAATTACTTCTTCGGGAAGTTGGTTGGCTTCCATTCCATATAATAAAAGTTGAAGCTGACGTTTTTCAGTCTCCGTAATATTTTCCATTGCTAAAAATTGCTTTGTTTTCTCATAGGTATCTTTTGAAGAGAATAAAAGATTGTATTGTGTGTCAGCTTCACTCAATTTATCTGCCCACATAGGGTCTCCGGTTGTTTGAGCCATCCATGCTGCTTCAGTCGCAGCATTGTGCAATACTTGCATTTGATTATTGAAATCATTTAGAAAAGTTTGTAATGTCTCCATAAATCGCTACCTTCCTCAATAAAGTATCCTGCAATTTTTACAATATTAATAATTCGGTAAAGATATGCTAACACCTTTAAAAATTGAATAAATTATTGGAAAGTATTGTTTGAAAATACAATTTAATGTTTTTTATGGAATAATAAATTTGAAATTTCCTAATACTTTATATAGAATGTCCTTATAAAAGAATGCCCGGAATTGAACGGGAGAGGTTCATAGCTTATACCCTCTATAAAAAACTATGGAAACATGACAACTTGCCATGTCCATAAAGGACGTGGCTTTTTCTGTTTTTACATATGTTTTAATAGAATGAATCATAGTGCCTCTCTTGAAATGTGTCGGGAAGATTTTCAGGGAGGAGTTTTTAATACATGACTAATTTTAGAATTGTTGAAAAGCTACAAAAAATTGATGAAGATATCCAGAGTAATCAATTAAAATATCATTCAAAACGTGTTCTCATTAGCAAAGAATTTACGTTTGATGCAGCTCATCATTTACACAACTATGAGGGCAAATGTAAAAACTTACACGGTCATACGTATCGTGCAGTCTTAGGATTGAGTGGTTATACCGATGAACGAGGAATTGTAATTGATTTTGGTGACATCAAGGAGATTTGGAAACAAAAAATAGAGATTTATTTAGATCATCACTATTTAAATGAGACTTTGCCACCGATGAATACGACTGCAGAAAATATTGTCGTCTGGATTTTTGAAAAGTTGAATGAAGCCTTGCTTGATGAACATCGATTTCAAGGGGCACGAGTAGAATTTATTAAGCTATATGAAACTCCAACAAGCTATGCTGAAGCAAGAAGGGAGTGGATGGAAATTGAGTAAAGTCCCGGTTTTAGAGATTTTTGGTCCGACGATACAAGGAGAAGGAATGGTGGTTGGTCAGAAGACTATGTTTGTACGCACAGCTGGCTGTGATTATTCTTGTTCTTGGTGTGACTCATCTTTTACATGGGACGGCAGTGGCAAACACCTTATTGTTCAAATGACAGCAGAAGAGATTTGGTCAGAGTTAAAACACCTTGGGGGAAACGGCTTTTCATTTGTCACAATTTCAGGAGGAAATCCTGCACTTCTGCGTAATTTGGAATCGCTTGTTAAAGTTTTAAAAGAGAATAACATAAAGATTGGCGTTGAGACACAGGGAAGTAAGTGGCAAGATTGGTTGTATGAAGTAGATGAATTAACAATTTCACCTAAGCCCCCTAGTTCCAACATGGTGACCGACTTTTCTATGCTTTCTTATATTTTGGAAAAGCTTAGAGATAAAAACAGCAATCAGAGTATCTCTCTTAAAATTGTGGTCTTTAATGAAGAAGATTATGCCTATGCTAAACAAGTACACCTTCAATTTCCGAATACTCCTTTTTATCTTCAAGTTGGAAATGATGATATTACATCTAATAATACATCAGGATTGGTTGAGCATTTATTGGAAAAATACGAACAGTTAATCGATAAAGTAATGATGGATACAGAATTAAAAAATGTGAAGGTATTACCCCAGCTGCATACCCTTATCTGGGGAAATAAAAGAGGTGTTTAGCAAGAGAAGAGCTCGGTCATACCGGCTCTTCTTTTGCTATTTTTCTTGTTTTTTACTTTCCTCATATTTCTTCATATACTCTTGATATTCTTTCTCTACATCTGAAGTTGCTGGAAGAAAGGGTTCGTTACTCGAATCGATACGTTTCCCATACCTAATCATTTGATAAATAATCATACCGTTATTAGGCTTGCCGTTAAACGTAACCATTGGGACTATATCAAACAGTACATAATAAAAGGCATAAAAAACAAAACGATCCCAAAATGTTTTGTATTCTTCTGCCCAGCCATTGGCAATTAAAAAGTTGATTGTAAGACCTAAGAAGAGATTAATTAGAATAGGGCCTGAATAAATACAAATATAGGAAAACTTGCTTTCATATTTCAACTCATCATACGAAAACCAACTATAAATATGATAGTTTTTACGAATATCAAACATCCCAAGTTTCATAAATCTTGGTCCAGATCCGATTGTTAATCTTGGTTCTTTTACACCAAAAAGCCAACTTACAATTATATAGCCCATTTCCCGAAGAAATACAACAACAGGCAATATAATAAATGCAGAAATGATAAGTGAGATAAGGTCAGATATTCCGAACATAATATTCTATACCCTCCCCATAAATACTTATATGTTGTTACCCCTCACTAATTATCCAAAACATAAGCAAGCGCTCTCTTTCATCACTCCTGATTCAACAATCCATAAATAAAAGAAATAATAAATGCATAAAAAAAGAAAAAGAGGGTAGAGATACGTTGTAATCAAAATGGAGAGGTGTTGAAGTGTAATGACTGAAAAATTATTTACTTCTACTGCAACAGCATCTGGGGGTAGGGAAGGGAAAGTACAATCTGAAGATGGAGTAATCCATTTCGATACAGCAATGCCAGGTACGCCACGCGCAAAGAAGATTGAAAATGCAACAAATCCGGAACAATTATTTGCAGCTGGGTATGCCGCTTGTTTTGATAGTGCTCTCCAATCAACAGCAAGTAAAGCCCGTATCAAGTTTACCTCTGAAGTGACAGCTAATGTTAGTCTGTTAAAGGACGAACAGGATCAAGGTTTTAAACTTGGCGTTGTTTTACAAGTTAAAGGGACAGGTATTGAGCGTGAAAAATTAGAAGAGCTTGTGTATAAAGCACATGAAGTATGTCCTTATTCAAAAGCCACTAGAAAGAATATCGAGGTAACGCTGGAAGTTATTTAAATAGCTAGCTATTCTGTAGGTGCAATGCTCAGAATAGCTTTTTTTAATTCTAAAATTCTTTTACACTTCTTAAAAAATATTCTTTAAATAATTGTTCTTCTTAACCTATTACTTAAAAGGATTTTAAGATAATAAATACGCTTTTAGTACTTTTATGTGAATATTTAGTTTAATGATAAGTGATTTAGGGAATAGAATAAGCGACTCTAAATTTCTGACAAATGTTCCTAATAAATAGAGGGGCGCTTTTTTAGGTGTGGAAAAGTTGATTAAACATAAAACCATATTCTATTAGAGTACTTGCTAGATAGAGTTAGGATACTTTTGTACAAAAGTAGGAATCAAGCGAAGCTTAAAGAATTGAAAATCAGCCTAGCTAAAAACAGTATTCTTATGGAAGTAACCGTCATTTCATTGAATAACAGCAAGACGGCAGTAAAGTATTACAGCTCAGATTTGCTGCTTAAGAACGAAAGGATGCGATTCATTTGAAGCAAAAAATACTATTTATTTCTGATCATGGCGATCCTTTAATTCCGCTTGGAAGTAAACAGGCAGGCGGACAGAATAATTATGTGAAACATTTAGCATTGCAGCTTGATGAACTTGGGTACAGTGTAGATATTGTTACCCATTGGAGCAATGAACAAAAGCCGGCTGTTGAACAGCTGGGAGAGCGTAGTAAAGTCTACAGATTTGCTGGAGGTCAAAAAGGCTTTGTTGATAAGCAGCAGATGTTTGCTATTCTGCCTAGTATTTATGAAGAAATGAAAGAGACATTAGATCTAAGCAGCTATGACGTTGTTCATACTCATTACTGGTTATCCGGTGTACTCGCATATTATCTTCAAAAAGAATATTCTTTCTACTGGTGCCACACAAATCATTCACTTGCAATTGCAAAAGAGCAAGGTACAGGATTTATTGATCAAAAGCGCAAGCATTTTGAAAAGATAATTATGCAAAAAGCCGATGTTGTCCTCGCTACAACTCCAAACGAGAAAAAACAAATTGAAGTCTTCACAAAACATGTAAGCGAAGTATCTGTTGTGCCGGTGGGAGTATCACCGGTTTATTTAGCGGCATCAGAAGATACGAAACAATTTACATTTCCATATTATTTTTATGCGGGGCGACTTGAAACATCAAAAGGAATTTTTGATCTTTTAAATGCATTCCGACATATGTTAAAAAAGAACGATGTACCAGATAATGTGAAGCTACTTATTGCAGGGGGCTGTCCAGAATCGGTTGATTTAAAGAATTTTAGTCCAAAAAGCGAAAAGCTAAAAGAAGCAATAAAAGGGATGGAAGACCGCGTACTATTCCTCGGCCCAAAAACCGAGAAACAGTTAAAAAGTCTTTATGCAGGTGCATTAGTTACGATTATGCCGTCTCATTATGAATCTTTTGGTATGGTAGCAGCAGAAGCTCAGGCATGTGGCTGTCCGGTAATTGCGACACATGTGGGTGGATTAAAAGACGTTGTTAAATCAGGCGTAACAGGATTCCATATTCCAAAAGCCAATATGCAAAAGTTAAGTGAAAGCATGGTCTATTTCTTAAAGAATTCTCAACAGATATTAAAAATGCGTCGAGATGCTAAGGAATATGCAAAAAGAGAATTTAACTGGACTCTTATTTCCCGTAAAGTGAAGGAGCTGTATGAACGTAAAAATGCCTACGTATCCTTACCTTAAACCTCATATTTTAGCTACAGATTTAGATAATACAATTGTTAGTGAAAAGGTGCCCCACAAAGAGCTGTGGGAAACGTTAGCACTAGAAAATACATCTCTTATATATATTACAGGAAGATATAAACAGTCGGCGATTGATTTAATTGAGCGCGAACAACTGCCAAAGCCAGATATTTTAGTGTGTGATGTTGGGGCTTCTATTTATGTTGGACCAACATATGAACTTGATGAGGAGTGGGCCCGCAATATTAAGCAAAATGACTTTGAACAGGTTAAAACAATAGCCACTTCTATTGGAATTGCACAACAGCCTATAAATACACATTGGCGTCTTGCTTATTTTGCAGAGAGTAAGCAAGTTCAAATACTTAAAAAATCCGTCCAACAGCTTAATTTGGCAGTGGATATTGTATTTAGCAGTGACAAAGATGTAGATATACTACCTGCTAATATTAATAAAGGGTCTGCCCTCACATATATACTTAATAAGTGTCAATATAAAGGAAAGGTTGTTGTGGCTGGTGATTCTGAAAATGACCTCAGCTTATTCAAACTCGGCTATCCAGCCATTGCAGTGGGAAATGCTTGCGAGGCTATTTTAAAGCTACCAGAATCACAGCATATCCATTTTGCTACTGAACATGCAGCAGCTGGCGTTAAGGAAGTATGGACTAAAATTTACGGTCCATTATCTGTAGATTAAACATTAGACGACAAGCATTTAAGTATCTCCCATTAAAAAATTCTTTTGAACTATAGGCAATTAAATAGGTACCAATGGAATCCTTTCATACGTTAGTAAAGAAACATCAACATTATGGAAGGAGGATATAATTGGTTAATAGAAACTGGTTTGAATCATTTGATGAGGAAAGAGTTCAAGCGTTTCAAAATTATGGGCAAGAATTACCGGTCCAAACAGCGCCAACACAATTTGGATCACCACAAATGTCACCTACAAGACAATATGTTCAAAGAAATGTAACGAATATGGTGGTACCACATGTTCATCCATCTCATTTAACAACGGTTAACCAACAATACATTAATAATCAACATTATTTCCCACATACAGAATCCGTAAGACATGAATGCTATGAAACACATACAATGTGTGGAACGCCATTTAGACCGGGTGGCTGCGGTTGTTCAAAACGCAGAGGTTGGTAATAATATTTACTTCAAGAGTGAATGTCGTATAAACATTTGATGCTTATTATAAAACATATAATAGCACCGTCCGAAGGGATAGTGCTATTATTTTCAGTTTTATAAATTCCACCATATTCTGTATATTTTTTTAAATTTATAAATACATTGAAAGAAAATAACTCATATAAGGAGAAATTATTATTCCAAAAATCGCTTCAGTTAGTTCATATAAACCGCCATTCACGTTAGCTCAATCTAATATTGAGCAACTAACGAAAGAGCTTTTTCAACATAAGATTTCAAGACTAGATCGATTATTAAAGGTTTTTGAAAATGGTGAAATAAAGACACGTAATTTCTGTGTTCCACCAGATTGGTATCGAGAAGAACATACTTTTGAAGAACGTAATGAGCTTTATATTCAGTTAGCTACAGAATATAGTGTGGAAGTAATTAAGAAATGTTTAACAAATCGATCGTTTTTAAAAGAGGATATCTCTACTGAAGATATCGATGCCATATTCTTTATTAGTAGTACAGGCATTTCTACGCCAAGTATAGAGGCACGAGTAATGAATATCCTCCCTTTTTCAAATCAGCTTGTTAGAATCCCAATATGGGGATTAGGTTGTGCTGGTGGAGCATCTGGGATTAGTAGAGCGTTTGATTACTGCAAAGCTTATCCAGATGCAAAAGTGCTCGTAGTTTGTGTGGAACTATGCAGTCTCACATTCCAAAAGGAAGACTATTCAAAAAGTAATTTAGTAGGAGCATCGTTATTTGCAGATGGTGCTGCTTGTGCTCTCGTAGGTGGGGATAATGTAGAGTTTGGACAGGATATATCAGTCCCTCATATTATTGGACGAGGTTCCAAATGGATGCCGGATTCTGAAGATGTAATGGGTTGGGATGTTAAAAATAGTGGGTTACATGTAGTATTTTCCAAAAACATACCCGTTATTATTTCAAAATGGCTAGGTCCGTTTATTCATGAGTTTTTAAATAATCATGATGTATTACCTGAACAAATTGTTAATTTTGTTGCACATCCTGGTGGGAAAAAAGTTTTGCAAGCATATGAAGAAGCGCTTCAGCTCACATCAGCGCATACAAATGTTTCACGTGAAATATTACAGGCAAATGGAAACATGTCATCACCAACGGTACTTTATGTGTTAGAGGAATATATGCTAAAGAAAAATAAGCAAAACACACTGGGTCTCTTAGTAGCTCTAGGTCCTGGCTTTAGTGGAGAAGTAGTTTTATTAGAATGGAGGGAGTAAACTGTTTTTTTATTTAGTACTAGCTTTTATTATTATACAAAGATTAGTAGAACTGCTTATAGCAAAAAGAAATGAAAAATCCATGTTGGCGAAGGGGGCATATGAGGTTGGTGCTTCCCATTATCCATTCATGATTTTACTCCACGTGAGTTTCTTTGTAAGCCTTATAGTAGAAGTAATCTACTTTACGGGACAACTTACACCACAGTATATTTTATTATTCATCTTTTTGTTACTACAATTACTAAGAGTATGGTGTTTAGCGTCTCTAGGTCCATTTTGGAACACAAAAATTATAATCTTACCTGGAGCAAATGTTGTTGTTAAAGGTCCCTATTCATATATTAGACATCCAAATTACTTAGTTGTCTGTTTGGAAATAGCTGTAATTCCTCTCATGTTCCAAGCATATTTTACAGCAATCTGTTTTACTATTTTAAATTTAATAATTCTCTCCATCCGTATTCCTTTAGAGGAAAAAGCTTTAAAAGAAGTAACAGACTATGCTTCACCATTAAACCAAAATTTAAAAAACCGGTAACAATCAAGCACTAATTCTTCACAGAATTAGTGCATTTTTAATTTTATGTCTAATTTTTTAACATCAGGGTAAATAACTTACAGATTGACTTTATTGAAGTTCAAATCTAATACTTTATCCAACAGGAGGGGTCTTTTTGAAAGCAGTAACGTACCAAGGTGCCAAAAAAGTAGAAGTAAAAGAAGTTCCTGATGCAAAAATTGAAAAGCCAGATGACATTATTGTACGTATTACCTCTACGGCAATATGCGGATCAGATCTCCATATTTATCGTGGGGCAATCCCAACGAGAGAAGATTTTGTTATTGGACATGAACCGATGGGAATCGTGGAAGAAGTCGGACCTGATGTGACGAAAGTAAAAAAAGGAGACCGGGTTGTTATCCCTTTTAATGTTGCATGCGGTGAATGCTTCTACTGCCAAAATCAGTTGGAAAGCCAATGTGACAATGCCAATGAAAATCCAGCTATTGATTCGGGTGCCTATTTTGGCTATACAGAGCGCTACGGCAATTTCCCAGGTGGACAGGCGGAATACCTCCGTGTACCGTACGGAAACTTCATACCATTTAAAGTACCAGACAACTGTGAACTAGAAGATGAGGCATTACTGTTTATATCGGATGTATTGCCGACTGCCTATTGGAGTGTAGAGCATGCAGGAGTGAAAAAGGGCGATACAGTTATTGTATTAGGTTCAGGACCGATTGGATTAATGGTACAAAAATTTGCGTGGATGAAAGGTGCGAAACGTGTATTAGTAGTAGATCCTCTTTCATATCGTCTAGACCATGCGAAAAAAACAAATAATGTTGAAATATTTAACTTTGATGATTTTGATGATGTTGGAAATCACCTTCATGAAATTACACATGGAGGAGCAGATGTAGTAATTGACTGTGTAGGAATGGATGGTAAAATGTCGCTAGTAGAGAAGGCACAGCAAAAACTGAAATTGCAAGGCGGAACATTGAGTGCGATTGATGTAGGGATAAAAGCTGTTAGAAAGTTTGGTACAATTCAGCTGACAGGTGTATATGGTTCAAAGTACAACATGTTCCCATTAGGCAATATATTTGAGCGCAATGTAACGGTGAAGATGGGCCAAGCACCTGCAATTCATTATAGTCCTATGCTGTATGAAATGGTTGCTGAAGGAAAGATTGATCCAACAGAGATTATTACGCATAAAGTGCCATTATCTGAAGCTAGTGAAGCCTATCAAAAGTTCCACGATCACGAAGATCAAAGCATTAAGTTTATATTAAAACCTTAAATAAAGCGCGCTCTAATTGATGAATCACCTAATTGTTGATATAGCAATGATTAGGTGATTTTTATATAAAAACTATATACGAGTTGATGCTCTTTTTCATAATTCCATAGTATGATGGAAGTATATTGGAAAAGGAGTGAGTAAGTTAATGAAGAAATTTTATTGGATGTTTTTTATGGCCATTTTAATGCTAGGGTTAGCTGCATGTGGTACTGAAACCACAGATAATACCGAGCAAGGAAGCGCGGAAGACTACACAGCTGCTATAACAGAAAATCCAATCGTGACAATTACGATGGAAAATGATGAAAAAATTGTTATTGAATTAGAGCCGAAAACTGCACCAAATACTGTGGCTAACTTTATTTCTCTTGTAGAAGAAGGATTTTATGATGGACTTATTTTTCATCGGGTTATTCCAGGATTTATGGTACAAGGTGGAGACCCAGACGGAACAGGTATGGGAGGCCCCGACTATTCAATTAAAGGGGAGTTTTCATCAAATGGATTTGAAAATACACTGACACATGAGCGTGGTGTTTTATCAATGGCTCGTACACAACAGCCGGATTCAGCAGGTTCTCAGTTCTTTATTATGGTTGAGGCGGCATCTCATTTAGATGGCGATTATGCATCTTTTGGTAAAGTCATTGAAGGAATGGAAGTTGTCGATAAAATCGTTGCAGTTGAGCGGGATGGTAGCGATAAACCTAAAGAAGATCAAATAATGAAAACTGTAGAAGTAGATACGAAAGGCTTTGATTATCCAGAGCCAGTTATACAAAAATAGGAAAGAAGTGACCGGTTAATTTTAGTCGGTCACTTCTTTTGAAATTTAGCGGCAGCAATTAAGTATTCAGAAGGTAATATTAATAGTTGATTGATATCATGAAATCCCTCGTTTTCTTGAAAGGCTTCTACAATTCGATAACCTATACAGTAGCCAATCCAAGGCGGTAGGTTTAAAGCCATATCTCCAAACAAATAAGCTCTATGTTCATGTAATCCCCGTATATGCAGGGCAGGAGCAAAATGGGAATTCCAATAGCTAATGGCTTCTTCCATAGAATAACGCTTCGTCCATGAACTTATAGCGTACTCCCCAAATAAGCTTTCAACTGCATGCTCCGCCAACCCTTCCATAATTACAGAATCAAGTAATGTAGGAGGTTCTGAAATGAAGCGTCGCCTACAAATGTGGTGATATTCATGCGCAAGTAAGGCATGTAGCTCCTTTATCGTAATCCTTGATGAAATAAATAAACAAATACCGAATGGGTAGGCGACGCCATTTTTTACAAAGCCATTTTTAATGGGCAAAATAGCAATGGGTACATCCGGTCCATCCCATGCAAGCATAAGTTGTTCAAGTAATCTCTCAGCGATGTGCCAAACATCTAATGTTAAGGGCAATTCGCCATTTTGAAGAAGACCTTGTTGTAACAACTCAAATTGAACAGCCTCGGGTGGTTGCTGAGGAAAAATGGACTGTACAGAGTGATAGGCAAGTTGTTCGCGTTGATCGTTTTTTTCAAATAACATTTTTGTATCGAGAATTGGCATGATGTCCTCCTTTTTCTTTTAGTGTATGACTTAGACGATAGGCTCGTATGTGCTTAAAGCCTGAACATATAGTAGAAAAAAGTATGGAAGGGAGGTACACTGATGAATCCACAAGATGCATATAATTTATGCTGTCAATATCAAGGTAAGCGGGTGAGAATATCCGATAATTGCGGAAATACTCATGTTGGCCGGATTACAAAGGTCGACAATCGACAAGTATGGATTATGCCTGATAATAATGGGTATGGTATAGGCTTTTGGGGCTTTGGGCCTGGTGCCGGCTTTGGCTATGGTATTGCATTAGGAGCAATTACTGGAATCGCATTAGCAGGACTATTCTTCATATAGAATGAAAAAAAGCTGTCTTGGATTAACTTCCAGACAGCTTTCTTTGAGGATTTTATTTGTTATTTGTGAAGAAAATGGCGATAGTGCCACGCCCAACATGTGCCCCAATGACAGCCCCGATTGTTGTCGTTTCAATTGCCTTAGGTTGTAGGGCATCTTGAATGGCAGCCTTTACTTCGTGCATTAATTCTTCATCATTACTATGTGAAATACCAACGACTTTATTTGTAAAATCGCCACCGCGATCTTTCATCAGTGCAATCATTCGTTGTGTAGCTTTTTTAAAACCACGTGTTTTTTCAAGCGGGATTAGCTTACCATCTTCCATATTTAGAATCGGTTTGATGTTTAGTAACCCACCCATAAAAGCACTTGATTTCGAAACACGCCCACCTTTTGCCAAATAATTTAAATCCCCAACAGTAAACAAATGCTCCATTGAATTTGCCATAGCTGTTAGTTGATCTACGGCTTCTTCAAATCCGATACCCAATTTATTTAAACGAACTGCCTCTTTCACAACTAAACCTAAGCCGAAGGAAGCACACTTTGTATCAATAATAGCTAATTTCAAGTTAGGATAATTTTCTAGTACTTGGTTTTTTGCGAGTATAGCTGTTTGGCATGTACCTGACAACTCTGATGAGAAGGCTAAATAGATACCTTCCTCTCCTGATTTTGCTAATTGTTCAAATGTGTTTAAAAAAACTTCCAATGAAACTTGTGATGTTTTTGGTTGTTCACCTTCACTAATGGCAGCGTATACTTGGTCTGTCGAAATGCCAATAATATCATCGTACTCAACGCCTCTTACTAATACACGTAGTGGGAAAAGATGAACATCTTCCTTATCAAAAAATGATTTAGATAAGTCCGATCCACTATCTGCAAAAATTTTCATAAAACATCCCCCTAATCTCATTCAAATTTAATTTTAACTTGAATTTCTGTATTGAACTATTTATATTTGTCATGTCTTGCTCATAATATTTATCCTATTTCTCTATTATATGCAAAGAATGATGATTAACATTCTTACAAAATATTCTAATAATTTATCCAAGCTTCGCGAGTATATAATAGAAGGAAAAGAACATTCTTAATAAATATAACTTAAAAATATTGAAAAAAATACTCTGTAATTGTTAGAAAATAAAAATAATTTATATTCCTCTAATACGTAAATTGCTTAAAAATGTTAAAACTTTTCTCGCAAATGTCAACCTTTTCATATGCGTACTTACAGCAATCTGTATATATTTTAATCTTTTCGCAATTGTGTTACACTACAATAAGGTAATAACAGATCTAGAATGAATGGACCCGCCTCCTTTTTTAGATTGTCGATAGTAAATTAGAGCGCTTACATTATTCTAAAAATCTTAATATATATAAAGGGAAGGTAAAAATGAGTAACAAGCATATAAAATCAGACGTTATCTTAATTGGTGCCGGAATTATGAGTGCAACTTTAGGTACAATGCTTAAAGAATTAGCACCAGATTGGAAAATCAAAGTATTTGAGAATTTAGCAAAAGCAGGTGAGGAGAGCTCTCACGAATTAAACAATGCCGGAACTGGGCATGCAGCTTTATGTGAGCTTAACTACACAAGCGAGAAAAAAGACGGAACAATCGATATTACAAAAGCTATTAACGTTAACACGCAATTCCAAGATTCACTACAATTTTGGTCTCATTTAGTTAACACAAAGCAAATCGAAAAACCTGAAAATTTCATTATGCCATTACCACATATGAGTATGGTACAAGGTGCTAGCAATGTTGAGTACCTTAAAAAGCGTCATGCAGCAATGACAGCTAACCCATTATTCGAAGGTATGGAGTTCTCTGATGATCCTGAAACATTAAAACAGTGGATTCCATTAATTATGAATGAACGTAAATCAAATGAGCCAATTGCTGCAACTAAAATTGACTCTGGTACGGATGTGAACTTTGGTGCGTTAACTCGTACTTTAATCGCAAACTTACAAAAACAGGATGTAGACGTAAACTACAATCATAATGTTACTGACGTTAAACGTTTAAAAGACGGTTCTTGGGAAGTAAAAGTCCATAACAAGGAAAACGGTAAAGTAGAATACCATACGTCGAAATTTGTGTTCTTAGGAGCTGGAGGCGGTAGCTTGGAGTTACTGCAAAAGTCTGGCATTCCTGAATCAAAACATATCGGTGGGTTCCCAATTTCAGGTTTATTCTTAGTTTGTAAAAACGAAGAAATTATTAATCAACACCATGCAAAAGTATACGGTAAAGCAGCAGTAGGTGCACCACCGATGTCAGTACCTCACTTAGATACTCGTTATATCGATGGTCAAAAGTCATTATTATTCGGACCGTTTGCTGGCTTCTCTCCGAAGTTCTTAAAAACAGGTTCAAATATGGACTTATTTGCTTCAATTAAACCGCATAACTTATTTACATTACTTGCTTGTGGTGTGAAAGAAATGTCGTTGAGCAAGTATTTAGTTTCTCAGTTAGTTCTTTCAAAAGAAGCACGTATGGAGGAATTACGTCAATTCATTCCTACTGCTAAGTCAGAAGACTGGGAAATCAGTGTTGCAGGTCAACGTGTTCAAGTTATTAAAGACACAGACGCTGGTAAAGGTACATTACAATTTGGTACGGAAGTAGTAACTGCACACGACGGATCAATTGCAGCTTTACTAGGTGCATCTCCAGGTGCTTCTACAGCGGTATCTGTAATGTTAAAAGTAATCAAACAATGTTTCCCAGAAGAATTAAAAACTTGGGAGCCTAAGATTAAAGAGATGATCCCTTCTTACGGGGAAAACCTTGTTGAAAATACAGCACTTCTTAAAGAAGTACATGAAACAACAACTAAAGCATTAGGTTTACAAAAAGCATAATTAATAATGAGAGAACCTTTAATCAATCAGATTAAAGGTTCTTTTTTCATTCTCGTAAATGCGCTATAGTACAAAGATAAGGGAAGGGGAGAAACACTATGCATAAGTTGGATTATGCTTCACCGATAGGGGTTATTGAGATAATCGGAACAGAACAATTTATTTCATCGGTATTATTTGTGGAAAGAGAAATTCAGTTTTTACAAAAGATTGACACACCTGCGCTATTACTAGATTGCTATAAAGAGTTAGATGAATATTTTAGCGGGCAACGTCTAGAGTTCTCTGTATTTTATAAACTTGAAGGTACAGCTTTTCAAATTTCCGTATGGGAAGCATTAAAAAACATACAATACGGTCAAACTGCTTCATATAAAGAAATTGCTCAGCAAATAGAAAATGTTAAAGCGGTACGTGCTGTCGGTATGACTAATAGCAGAAATAGGATATGTATTATCGTCCCTTGCCATAGAATTATAGGAGCAAATGGTAAGCTGACAGGATATGCAGGAGGTTTATGGCGTAAAGAATGGTTGCTGAATCATGAGTTAAAACATCAATATATTTTATCGTGATAAAATATATGGGTATAATAAGTAGTAAGATATGAGGTGAATTAATGAACGAGCAACAATATGATAAGTTATTAAATATTCAAACGGCAGGCTTTCAGTATGGGTTTCCAAAGTTAGCAAAATATCATCGCTATGAACCGACCCCATATAGTGGGCTAGAACAATTATTTGAAACATATGAAATGCCATCGAATGCTCGATTCCTCGATATTGGATGCGGGAAAGGCCGTGTCCCGATTTATATATACAATCGTTTCCGCATTCCGGTCATAGGGATTGAAATGGATCAAAAATTTTTTGCAGAAGCCGAACATAATGCCGAGCAATACTTGAAAAAAATCAAAAAGAAGAAAGCACCTATTCAATTTTTGAACATCATTGCAGAAACATATGAAATCAAAAAGCAGGATAATGTTTTTTTCTTTTTCAATCCATTTTCCATTCATGTTTTTCGCGAATTTATCAATATCCTTTTTAAGTCATTCAATTTACATCCACGAACTATTGATATAATTTTATATTACCCTTCCCCTGAATACATGCATTTTTTACTAGAAGAAAAAATGCTGGAATGTTATTTAAATATAAAACTCCGACATGAAAAAAATGAAAATGAACGAATCGTCGTTTTTCGTATTATGAACGAATAATGACGTTTTTTTATGGTCTTTAAATATACAAAATTTACAGAAAAATCACACTAGACTAATAATTTAGTATCGTATACAATACAGAAGTTGGAATAAATGAGAATTTTATTGCAATGACATCTATTCTGAATATTTAAAAATTAGATTGTAGGAACTTGGAAGATTGAGTATAATTATCTGAAATATCAAATATTTCAAGTTTACTAAGGGGGAAATAATAATGGCAAAGCACAACAAAACAAAAAAGTACGGGTCATTATTCATGGCAACAGCACTATTAACTGGACTTTTAGCAGGATGTGGAACTGATGATTCCGGTTCTTCTAGTTCAAGTGGAAGTGGCAATACAGCAGGGGAAACTATAAAAATTGGTGCAAACTTAGAATTATCCGGTGCGGTTGGTTCTTACGGGTCATCTATTAATGATGGAGCAAAATTAGCAATTGATGAAATCAATGCATCAGGTGGTATTGATGGTAAGCAAATTGAATATATTCCTATCGACAATAAATCAGAAACAGCTGAGGCAACATCTGCAGCGATTAAGCTAGCGGAGCAGGAAAAAGTAGTGGCAATGTTAGCGCCTGCAACTTCTGGTAACTCTGTTGCAACTGTGCAAATTGCAAATAACCATAAAGTTCCAATGGTTACTGGGTCAGGTACAGCTCCGAATGTAACAGTGAATGATGACGGAACAGTAAACGAATATGCATTCCGTACATGTTTCATCGATCCATTCCAAGGTACAGTAGCAGCAAACTTTGCGACAAATGAATTAGGTGCTAAAAATGTAGCAATTTTTGCGGATAATGCATCTGATTATGCGAAAGGTTTAGCTGCATCATTCAAAGAAACTATTACAGCAAACGGCGGTACAGTTGTTACTGAAGAGGCATATGTTGCAAAAGATGTAGACTTTAAATCTCAATTAACGAACATTAAAGGGAAAAATCCTGACTTCATCTTCATTCCTGGATATTACGAAGAGGTTGGAATAATCGTAAAGCAAGCACGTGAAGCAGGTATTACCGCTCCATTAATGGGCGCTGACGGTTGGGACTCTCCTAAATTAATCGAATTAGCCGGAGAGGATGCTTTAAATAATACTTTCATTACAAATCACTATTCATCTGAAGATCCAGATGCAAAAATTCAGGATTTCGTTAAAGCTTTCAATGATAAATATAGTCAGGCGCCTAATGCATTCCACGCTTTAGGTTATGATTCAATTTACTTTATCGTAGATGCTATTAAACGTGTAGATGGAGATGTTACGAGTGAAGCAGTTCAAAAACAGCTAGCATCAACGAAAGATTTAAGTTTAGTAACAGGTACTTTCACAGTTGACGAAAACCACAACCCAGTAAAATCAGCTACAGTTCTAGAATTCGTAGACGGTAAACAACAGTTCAACTCTAAAGTTAATCCTTAATTTTTTTCAAGTAAGGGGGGGCGGAACTTGCCTCCCTTTTTCGTATTTTCATAGTTAATAGTTGAAAAGGAAGTGAACTTATGGAGTGGATTCAACAATTAGTGAACGGGATTTCGCTAGGTAGTATTTATGCGCTCATCGCTTTAGGCTATACGATGGTTTACGGGATTATTAAATTAATCAACTTTGCCCATGGTGACGTTTTTATGCTAGGTGCCTTTATCGGTTTTTATGCAATTGCACGTTGGGAAATGAACATATTTTTAGCCCTTATTTTAGCAATGATTTTATGTGCCGTTATCGGAGTAATTATTGAGCGTGTCGCCTATAAACGACTGAGAAATGCGACGCGTATAGCAGCACTTATAACCGCCATTGGGGTATCGCTGTTAATTGAGTACACAGTAATTTTCTTCCGTGGATCATCTCCTGAGGCATATCCGACAGTGTTTACAACGAAGAATATTGAAATTTTTGGTGTTCAAATTAGCACACTAGCCATATTCATTTTGTCTGTATCGATCTTTTTAATGCTTCTCCTACAATTCATTGTACACAAGACGAAAATTGGAAAAGCGATGCGTGCAGTATCACATGACGCTGATGCAGCCCGCTTAATGGGTATTAACGTTGACAATACAATATCTGCAACATTCGCCATTGGTTCTGCTTTAGCAGGAGCAGCTGGTGTAATTTTTGGTATTTACTATACTCGTATCGACCCATTAATGGGGATTATGCCGGGGATTAAGGCATTTATCGCAGCCGTTTTAGGTGGTATAGGTATTATCCCAGGGGCGATGGTAGGCGGTCTTGTTCTTGGAGTAGTAGAAACCGTTGTTTCTGCACTAGGTTATTCTTTATGGCGGGATGCAGCCGCATTCGTCATCCTTATTTTAATTCTAATTTTACGTCCAGCGGGTATTTTCGGTAAAAATACACGCGAGAAAGTGTAGGTGAACAGCATGAAAAAATCAAAAATCTTTTGGGGTTATGCCGTCCTAGCACTTGTTATTTATGCAGTTGTTCAATTATTAATCTCAAATGGTGTTATTCAGAACTACTATCAAAATATGTTTATCGCAATGTGTATTAATATTATTTTAGCAGTTAGTTTACATGTCATAATCGGAGTTACAGGTCAATTTTCGATAGGGCATGCAGGATTTTTAGCAGTCGGTGCTTACATATCGGCAATTTGTACAATGAAGTTTGGCATGCCATTTATTACAGCAATTTTAATTGGTGCAATTGTTGCCGCACTGGCTGGACTATTGGTTGGAATTCCATCTCTTCGTTTAAAAGGGGACTACTTAGCCATTGCAACGCTCGGATTTGCGGAGATTATTCGAATTGTATTTGTTAATACGGACTATGTAGGAGGCGCTGCAGGTTTGCAAGTGACTCACCAATCAACGTGGACATATGCATTCTTTGGAGTATTCATAACTATTTTAGTCATTTCCAACTTCACGAATTCCCGGCATGGTCGCGCATGTATATCCATACGGGAAGATGAAATTGCTGCTGATGCAATGGGAATTAACACGACCTATTACAAAGTAGTCGCATTTGCAATTGGATCATTTTTTGCCGGCGTTGCGGGTGCAATTTACGCCCATAACTACTATATAATTCAGCCAACTGCATTTGGATTTTTAAAATCCTTTGATATTTTAATATTCGTCGTTTTAGGCGGGTTAGGAAGTTTATCAGGATCTGTAATTGCTGCGATTTTATTAACCGTCGTTTCAACGTATTTACAGGACTTCCCGGAGACACGAATGATTATTTATTCATTAATTCTAATTCTAGTTATGTTATATCGTCCGACGGGATTATTAGGTTCAAAAGAAATTACAGCATACTTTAAGTTTGGTAAAAAGGGAGGTACACGCGTATGAGTGCACTTCTAACCGTAGAGAATTTAGGTATTCAATTTGGTGGATTAAAGGCTGTACAAAACGTTGAATTGTACATGAACCAAGGTGAATTAATTGGTCTTATAGGTCCAAATGGAGCAGGGAAGACAACGACATTTAATATGCTAACCGGTGTTTATTCGCCAACAGAAGGAAAGATTATGTTTGATGGCAAATCAATAGGGGGTCTTGATCCATATAAAGTAACACGCCAAGGAATTAGTCGTACATTCCAAAATATCCGCCTATTTAAGGAGTTATCCGTCCTGGATAATGTAAAGGTGGCAAACCACGGTTTAGCGAAGCACAACTTAGTTTCAAGCATTTTCCGCTTACCAAGCCATTTTAAAGGCGAGGAGAAGATGGAAGAGGAGTCACTGGCTTTTTTAAAGATATTCGGACTGGATGTTTACCGTGATGAGCTTGCTAAAAACTTGCCGTACGGGATGCAACGTCGTTTGGAAATTGCTCGTGCATTGGCAGCAGCTCCAAAGCTATTATTATTAGATGAGCCAGCAGCTGGAATGAATGCAAAGGAAACACATGATTTAATGGAGCTTATTGCATTCATCCGCAAGGAATTTGATTTAACGATTTTATTAATCGAACATGATATGAACTTGGTTATGGGTATTTGTGAACGTATTTACGTGCTGGATCACGGTCAATTAATTGCAAACGGGACACCGGCAGAAATTCGTTCAAACCCGAAAGTAATTGAAGCTTACTTAGGTGAGGAGGTTACAGAATAATATGCTAAAAATTAATGATATTGATGTTTTCTATGGTAATATTCAGGCATTGAAAGGAATCTCCCTCGAAGTAAATGAAGGTGAAATTGTTACATTAATTGGGGCGAATGGGGCAGGGAAAAGCACTTTACTTAAAACAATTTCCGGATTACTAAAGCCAAAGCGTGGCTCAATTGAATATTTAGGTTCTGCAATTGATGGTAAGCCGGCACAATCTATTGTGAAGTCAGGAATTTCCCATGTACCGGAAGGAAGACGTGTATTTTCAAATATGTCAGTAGAGGAGAATTTGGAGCTAGGAGCTTATTTGCGTTCAGATCGAGACGGGATTAAGAAGGATATGGCTCATGTATTTGATTTGTTTCCTCGTCTTTTAGAACGTCGCAAACAGCTGTCAGGGACCCTTTCAGGTGGAGAGCAGCAAATGCTTGCGATGGGGCGCGCTTTAATGGCTAAGCCAAAACTAATCATTATGGATGAGCCTTCAATGGGCTTGGCACCACTAATGGTAAAAAATATATTTAATATTATCGAGATGGTTAATAAAGAAGGTGTTACTGTTTTACTAGTAGAACAAAATGCAAATATGGCATTATCCGTTGCGCACCGTGCCTATGTTCTGGAAACAGGTAAAATAGTGCTTGCAGGCTCTGCGAAGGAACTGCAGGAAAGTGATGAAGTAAGAGCCGCTTATTTAGGTGGATTATAAAAACAAGAAGGCTGGTTATTTAACCAGCCTTCTTTATATGTAAGTATATAAAATATTGCTACCAAATAATCGCTTCTTCATCTGGATACTTTAATGTCAGCTCTACTTCATAAAAAGATTGCTTTGATAAGCTTGTTACATCTAAAAGCTGCTGAATTAATACTTTATAAGTCTCGTCTTCTGTTAAAAGGCGCAATGCGAACGAATTTATATGTTTTTCGCGTTCTTCTTTAGACAATGAAAGATACTCCAGATTCAATATATCAACATACTGCGGGGCATACTGATGAAACAGTGGTGACTTCGTATGTAGCGTTGTTAAAAACAACATATAATGGTCCTCTGGAAAAAATGAAGAGATGGATTCGGCTACAAGTGCCTGGAACTTGCGAACTGTAGTTACCGGCATACTCCACTCCGAATCATCTATTGTTTCTTTATAAAGTGAAATGAAATCATTTAATGCAAGCGCAGAAAAAATGAGCTCAGGGACAAATAAAGGCACACTGTAATAAATATTTTTATCAGGATAAATTGTATGTATCTTCTTTAGCACATTTTTATTTATCCCATTGGCAATATAATCAATACCATGTTCACCTTTAGAAGCTTGGCGTAACTTTAAGCAAACGGCTAATAATCGCTGCCTTACACCTTCATAATGGAAATAGCGCTTTTCTTCCCCGATGACCTCATAAACTGCATGTATTAAATCATCCAAATCCCAATAGTCCCCACTTACCGTTAAACCTGTTAAATTCTCAGTTGGCTGTATTGTTAGCATAACGATGCCTCCTAGGCCTAGTAAGCAGCTCTCCCGGTTATGGGAGAGGATTACTTATTGTTTTGGTGTATAATTCAGTAATTTAAATAGTTCATTTCTTTCTTTTTCCGTTAGATCACGCCATTGTCCAACCTTTAAATTGCCAATATGAATATTCATGATACGGATGCGTTGGAGTCTTTGTACAGAATATCCCAGTGCCGAGCACATACGACGAATTTGGCGGTTTAAGCCTTGCTCCAAAATAATTTTGAAAACTTGCGAAGAAACTTTTTCAACACGGCAAGGTAATGTCGTTGTATCCAAAATTTCCACACCTGAGCTCATGTCTTTAATGAATTTGTCGGTAATCGGCTTATCGACTTGTACGACATACTCTTTTTCATGATGATTTTCTGCACGTAAAATCTCGTTTACAATGTCACCATCGTTTGTAAGAAGGAGCAATCCTTCCGAGTCTTTGTCTAAACGGCCAATATGGAAAATACGCAACGGATGATTTACAAAATCAACGACATTGCCTTGAATATGCTTTTCCGTAGTACTTGTAATGCCAACAGGCTTGTTCAGAACGATATAGACTAACTTCTCTTCTCTTTTTACAAGTTTGCCATCTACAAATACTTCGTCACCTGGCTCTACTTGGCTACCATTTGTTGCAAGGGCACCATTTATCTTTACACGTCCATCTTCTACCCATTTATCTGCACCGCGACGAGATACGATGCCGGTTTCTGCTAAATATTTATTTATACGCATAATTTTTTCACCTACTAATAGAATATCTTCAGTATACATGAAATGACTTATAAATTCGTCTCACGTCGTTTTAAATTATTCATATTAATTCAGAACTAATGATTTAAATTGTTCGAGTGGCATAGAATTTTGAACAGGAATCCGGGGTACATATAACCGAGGACTCGTTATTTTTGTTTTACCACCTTTATTTAAAAATGCTAGCGAAATATTATTTTCTATAAATGTAGCTTCATGATTTTTATTAAACTTCCCGTATGGATAGGAATAGTAATGAACTTGTATATTAGGGTCAATTTGCTTTAGTACTTCATTCGTTTGCTGGATATCGTAATGTAAATCTCGAGCTGATGTAAGCTGGAGCTGACTTCTTTTTAATGTATCATGGTAAACATGCAGCGCATAAGTATGATGCTCGATTTCAATAAGATCCATTACACTTTGAAGTTCTTTAAATCCTGCAAATTGTACTATTTTTGCCTCACTGTTAAATGGAGGAGTTTCTTCTTTTACTCGATTTCCAATGACAAAGGTAGTACCATGCATATTTTTTTCTTTTAAAATGGGATAGACCATTTTCTCCAGAGATAAATTGGCATCATCGAAAGTGAGGGCGACTGCTTTTGCAGGAAGTGCCTGCTTTTTTTGCATCCACTGGTCTACATCCTTTAATGAAATAGTCGTATAGCCTTCATTTTTCAAAAATGCCATTTGCTGTTCAAAGTCTCCAATATCAACAACAGAGATATTCTTACGAAAATTGGATTTTTGAATGTTTTCCACAAAGTGGTGATAAATCAAAATTGGAACACCATCGTCAACCTGCATGTTTTTAATAGGAATATATCCAAGCTTTCCACCAATAACAACCTCATAAAAATAGCCTTTTACGCCATTGGAGCTAATACGTGTATTAGCGCTTAATGTAGCAATTTGTCTACTACTATTGCGATGGGAATTATAAACGGGCGTGGGGTCATCGGTTAAAATCTGTATTTTATTATTGTTTTGCGCAGGAGTAATTTTTTCATTTATGCTTCTCGCATCTTGTTTATCGATATGAACCTTTGCATTGCCAATTTCGATCATCCAGTTTCGGTCCTCTAAAGTAGCGAGGTATGTTTCGCCTTTGTTTAAAGTAATGTACTTTACTTCTTGGTTATTATGCAAATAAAAATAGGCCGTTGTATCCTTTTCTATTTTTACTGTTTCTTGTGCCGAAGCGTATGTAACATTTGGAAAGATAAATGATAAAAACAATAAAATAAAAAGTGTACTAAAATATTTCATTTGTCTACTTCCTTTTGGTTAATAGTAATAATTACCAGTATAGCAGAATATTTAAAATAAAATATTCTTAAAATTGTAGTCTAATATTTGAAATTATTGGATTCTTCTGACAATATAATAGTTAGAGATACCTCTCACAACAAGGTGAGCTATTAAATAAAAACCAGTAGATGAGGGTATGGTCACAACAATTTTTGCAAAGGGGAGAGAATTCAATGACAGCAGTGTATCACAATCCTAACACAGATGGCGCATTAGTGAATTTTAAGGAGCGCTATGACAACTTTATTGGTGGTAAATGGACACCTCCAGTAAAAGGGGAGTATTTTGACAATATAACACCGGTTACTGGAAACGTTTTTACGCAAGTTGCTCGTTCAACTGAAGAGGATATCGAACTCGCATTAGATGCAGCGCATGCAGCAAAGGATGCTTGGGGTAAGACATCTGCCGCAGAGCGATCAAATATTTTACTGAAGATTGCTGATCGTATGGAGCAAAACCTAGAAATGTTAGCGGTTGCAGAAACATGGGACAATGGTAAAGCTGTACGGGAAACATTGAATGCAGATTTACCGCTTGGTATTGATCATTTCCGTTATTTTGCGGGGGTATTACGTGCACAAGAAGGATCGATTAGTCAAATTGATGATAATACAGTTGCTTATCATTTCCATGAGCCAATCGGAGTTGTAGGACAAATTATACCGTGGAACTTCCCTTTACTTATGGCGATATGGAAGTTGGCGCCAGCACTTGCTGCAGGAAACTGTGTAGTATTAAAGCCGGCTGAGCAAACGCCAACGTCGATTTTAGTGTTAGTTGAGTTAATTGAAGATTTACTGCCACCTGGTGTAGTGAATGTTGTGAATGGTTTTGGTTTAGAAGCAGGTAAGCCATTGGCATCTAGTCCACGTATCGGAAAAATCGCCTTTACAGGGGAAACAACGACAGGGCGCCTCATTATGCAGTATGCTTCACAAAACTTAATCCCCGTTACATTAGAGTTAGGTGGTAAATCACCAAATATATTCTTTGAAGATATTATGGAGGCAGACGATGCCTTTTTGGACAAAGCCGTGGAAGGTTTCGTATTGTTCGCTTTAAACCAAGGGGAAGTATGTACTTGTCCATCCCGTGCGCTTATTCAAGAGTCGATTTATGAGAAATTCATGGATCGTGTATTGAAGCGTGTTGAAGCGATTAAAACAGGAAACCCTTTAGATACAGATACAATGATGGGTGCTCAGGCTTCTTCTGAGCAAATGGAAAAAATCCAATCGTATTTACAAATTGGAAAAGAGGAAGGTGCTGAATGCTTAATCGGTGGCGAGAAAAATGATCTTGGCGGCGATTATGCAAACGGTTACTATATTAAGCCAACTGTATTTAAAGGTCATAATAAAATGCGTATTTTCCAAGAAGAAATTTTCGGTCCAGTTGTTGCAGTAACAACATTTAAAACGAAGGAAGAAGCTTTAGAAATCGCAAATGATACACTTTATGGATTAGGAGCGGGTGTGTGGACGCGTGATATGAATACTGCCTACCGATTTGGCCGTGGAATTGAAGCAGGACGTGTATGGACAAATTGCTATCATGCATATCCGGCCCATGCAGCATTTGGTGGGTACAAAATGAGTGGTATCGGTCGTGAAAATCATAAAATGATGTTAAGTCATTATCAACAAACGAAAAATCTTTTAGTAAGCTATGATGAAAACCGCTTAGGCTTCTTCTAAGAGAGGGGGTGCAATTTTGGTTGAACGTGTAACCGCAACCGATGCAGCACTACAATTAATTAAGAAGTTAAAGGAACGTCATGGACCGATTATGTTTCATCAATCGGGAGGGTGTTGTGATGGCTCATCGCCAATGTGCTATCCAGATGGAGATTTAATAATTGGTAATCAGGATGTGCTGCTCGGCCATATTGGGGATAGTCCGTTTTATATGCATAAAAATCAATATGATTATTGGAAGCATACCCAAATTATAATTGATGTTGTAGATGGACGGGGCGGGATGTTTTCATTGGAAGGTGTCGAGGGAAAACGCTTTTTATCAAGATCACGTGCATTTACAAAAGAAGAGCTTGAACAGCTTTAAGGATAATGTGAAGAGTAAACACTGATGGATTCCCATTGGTGTTTACTTTTTTTTACAAACAAATACATTATTTTTCACCTCAAATATTTAGGCGTATAATAATGGTTAGGAGTGTGAAGATATGGAAAAGTCATCTTTTATTCAATTGCTTAGCCAAAATTATGAGCGGATGGAGCTCTTTTTTGGGACAAATGAAACCAGTAATATTCGAATACCTTTAGCTAATCAGTTTACATTTTCACGTGAAACATTTAATGGACCAAAATTTGATGATAGTGTTAAAAAAATACATAAGCAAAAACCAAAGAAAAAGTTGATCGATATTTTATCACCATCCAATAATATATCTGCATTGACTTATAGAATTTTAGTGCACCTTGTATTGCATCCAGAACCTGAGCAAGAGCTGAAACGCTTAATCTCAAATGAACAGTTGCTAATAAAGGCAGGATTTAAAAATAGTGCCTATCAAAATATAGCTGCATTATTTTTAACAGATGAAGAACATGCATTTCGAGCTAAGAAGTTGCATACTGAAATGAAAAAACATCACTATTTTTTAACTGGCAAAGATGACATTCCTTACGCAGTATTATTAACAAATCAATCCAGTAATTATGGAACGTTGGCTGAAACGATGCGGCAATATTATGATGGCTTGCAGAAAGAAGGTTTTAAAATTGGTGATTCATTACAGGCGATGACCCAGCTTTTGGCACTATATCAAGAGGAGTTTCAGCCTACTTTAATTGAATATACTGTTGCGATTAAACAATCATTTACTAACAAAAAGGTAAAGGTGGGTAAGAAATTTTATCCATATTTAGCTTTGCTCGCTTTAGTAGCTGCAACCTCTGAAGTAGTGGATGAAATTATTGAGCTATCTCAGGAATTAAAAAGTCTATCTATGTTTGCAAGGGAAAAGGAATATGCGTTAATAACGGCAACCCACTATGTACTGCATAGCTTAATAGAAAACAATCAATTAGCTGATTTTAATGATAGTCTACTTTTTATGCAAGCAGTTGATATGAGTAATTTCATTAATGATATGACATTTTTTTTAGCATTGGATATTCTCGATATATTTATTTAAATTGGGTAGATAATATAGAGGAGGGATTAATTATGAAAGAAACAAAATTATGGATTAATGGCAAATGGGAAAGTACAGCGGAGTTAAGCGAACTAACAGCACCCTATACGGGAAAAATAATTGCGAAAGTTGCAAAAGCCTCTGTTGCTGATGTGGAAAGAGCGATTGAAGGGGCTCATAAAGCGTTTTTGTCATTTAAGAAGACAACGGCATATGAACGTGCAGAGATTTTATATAAAGTTGCGGCAATTATGCGTGACCGTAAATTTGAGCTTGCAAAAATTTTAGCAGATGAAGCGGCAAAACCGTTATCAGCAGGACTTACTGAATTAGATCGTACAATTACTACGTATCAATTCGCAGCAGAAGCGGCAAAACAAATTACAGGTGAAACTGTTCCAATGGATGCTACACCTGGTGTTAAAGATCGAATGGGCTATACAAAGCGAGTACCATTAGGAGTAGTCTCTGCAATAACACCGTTTAACTTTCCGTTTAACTTAGTGGCGCATAAGTTAGGGCCGGCCTTTGCTGTAGGGAATACAGTTGTATTAAAACCGGCATCACAAACACCATTAAGTGCGCTTGCGATGGCGGAAATTTTTAAAGAAGCTGGATTACCGGACGGGGCTCTGCAAATTGTGACTGGTGGTGGCGGCGATTTAAGCGATACGCTTGTGACACATCCGCTGGTGAAAAAAGTTACATTTACTGGTAGTGGGCCGGTTGGACTGAAAATTAAAGAAAAGGTCGGCTTACGTAAAATTACATTAGAGCTAGGTTCAAATGCTGCATTAATTGTAGAGCCTTCAACACCAATAGAAAAAGTTATAGCGCGCTGTGTAGGCGGGGCATTTGGCTTTGCGGGACAAGTCTGCATTTCTCTACAGCGTGTATATGTTCATAGTTCTATTTACGAGCAATTCACGAAGTTGTTTGTTGAAGAGACAGAAAAGTTAGTAGTTGGAGATCCACATGATGAACAGACAGATGTGAGTGCCATGATTCACCCTGATGAGGTAAAACGTATTAAGAATTGGATTGAAGCCGCGAAACAACAAGGTGCGGTTGTTGCAACAGGGGCGGAATTTACGGATCGTACATGCTCGCCAACTGTTATGACAAATGTGAAGCCGGATATGAAAATTGTATGTGAAGAAACCTTTGCGCCTATTGTTTCAATCGTTCCATATGAAACGTTAGACGAGGCAATAGCGCTCGTAAACGAATCAGATTTAGCCTTAAATGCGGGTATTTATACAAACGTTTTCACAGATGCTATGAAAGCAGCAGAGGAGATTGAAGCAGGAACGGTAGTTATTAATGATGTTCCTACATTCCGCGTAGATAATATGCCATATGGTGGTGTAAAAAATAGCGGCTATGGCAAAGAAGGTATTAAGTATGCTGTGGAAGAAATGACAGAGCTGAAATTTATAACAATGAAGCTGACATATTAAAAATTCAAACTAGCACTTTGCCCTATCGAATAGTAACATGGAGTGTAGTTAGAAAGGAGGATATTTATGAAAACTACTTTACCAATGAGTTATTCAAAATCTATCCAAACTCGATTAGTACTACCTCCTGATACGAATCACCATCAATCTATATTCGGGGGAAAAGTATTAGCATATATTGATGAGATTGCGGCAATTGCAGCAATGAAACATTCTCAGGGAGAGGTCGTCACAGCATCTTTCGATTCCGTAGATTTTGTCTCACCAGCATATGCAGGTGATATGATAGAGCTAGAGGCAGTTGTTTCTGGGACGGGACGTACATCAATGGAAGTGTATGTACGTGTAGTTTCTAGGAATGTTAAAACTGGTGCAAAAAAGTTAACGACAGAATCTTTCGTGACAATGGTTGCAATTGATGGAAATGGCAATCCGAAAGAAGTACCAGGTGTTGAACCGGAAACGGATTTTGAACGTCATTTATTTGAAACAGGTCCTATTCGTCAAGAACATCGAAAGCAAAAGCGGGTCTTATCAAAAAATCGTCTGCTTAAATGACAATTTAGGAATAATCAAATGAGGCAGTGATAAAGGGAAACCTTTTACCACTGCCTCTTCATTTTTCTTAATAGCTAATTAGAACACCGCTAATTGAAAATTAGTTATTTAATTCATGAACGATGCGCAACAACGAATCAGAAGAAGTTGAGACAAGATTTGTTGTATGTGTTAATCCCGTAATGACAGAGGATATGGTATGAATGTCTTCATTAGTATTTTCATATTTCTTTTTAATGCCGGATACAGCTTCTGTAATAGAAGTAAATGAATCCGCTAAATTTTTTTGAGTATCGACACTCATTTTGACCTGCTCATCGACACTCGAAACAGAATGAGACATTTGGGTAATACTGAGCTCAGTTTCTTTAATTAATTGCGACACATTTTGAACTGCTTTTTTCGTTTCTTCTGCAAGCTTTCGAACTTCATCCGCTACGACAGCAAAACCTTTACCATGTTCTCCCGCACGGGCAGCTTCAATAGATGCATTTAACGCTAGTAAATTCGTTTGATCAGCGATACCTGTAACTAACCCTACGATATCAGCAATTTTTTGAGAGGATTGACGAAGTGTAACCATTGAAGTTTCCAATGTCTCTACTCGGTCTAAAATCGTCGTCATAATTGCCGTTTGACTCACTAAATAGGTTGTGCCGGTTGTCGATTTGTCTTCTGTCTCCGCGACTAAATTTAAACCTTGCTCTGTATTAGAAGCGATTTCTTCAGATTGGCTGGCTATTTCCTGTAAAGAATCGTTTGTTTCATCACTAATGCTATACAATTCCTGCGCGGTATTTTGAATGCGGTCGATTAGTTTTGTTTGCAATTCTACATTTTCCAAACGAATGCGCTGTTCTTCCTTTTCATAAGCTTCGATAACAAGCTGCTGTTCGAGATTAATAATTTTCGAGAAAGCATTAATGGCTTTGCCCATTTCTAAGTTCGGCATATCAATCTTTTCGATAAACTCAATAAATGTCGTTACTAAGGATTGGAACGAAGCGATATACCATTTTGATTTTAAACCAATTCTGACATGTACATGTGCAATTGTCTGACGCTCTTCTAAGTAATGCGAATCAATTGAAGCTTTAAAAATACTTTCTAAATGTTTGTATAGAGTAACTTTTAATCGGTCTATTTTACTTGTATTATTTATAATATCAGTAAGCTCCGTGCTTAAACTAATTGCTGCATAGAACTGTTCCACCATAGTAGGAATGATTTCTGGTGCAAAGGGCTCCAGCTGTTTGATTATGGCTAAGTCATCGTTTGTTAATTTTAATAATTGAAGCTGTTTATTTAAATCGGGATACTTCGAAACATCTAAAGAAACTTCTTGAGAATATTTATCTATATCAAAGTAAGGTTTTTTCGAAACTTTAGTCGCTCTTGCAAATAGAATGCCCATACTATTCCTCATTTCATTAATTTTCCAACTATTACAATCTTACTGTTTTTTATTGGTATTATCATTATTATTTCGGTATAAATTCTTATTATTGAAGAATTTGTAATTTAAAATTAAACGAGGTATGATAGAAACTAACAAAAATAGATTCAAAGGGCGTAGAAAAAATGAAATTTCATAAAGGTCGTTTAAAATTTGTTATACCATTGTCATTAGGGGTTGCAATTGCTTCTTATATTATGTTAGTCAATAATTATGCAGAAGTAGGCGACCGTGATCGAATATTGATTGTGATAGGAGCTACCATTTTAACAGCTATAATTTCGTATTTTTTATTTCCTCAAGAAGGGGATAACCCGGATGATAGAGGTCCATATTAATCAGAAGTTTATTCTCTAAGAAATCTCGATAAAAGAATCGGGATTTTTTTATTCCTGCTATGAAACTTTTATGAATATTATTCGTAAATAAGTTAACAATACAAAGTGAGGTTGATAACAAATGGAATCTAAATGGTCAAAAATTATTATACATGCGAGTGCCTTTTTTGCTCCTTTCTTAGTACCGATTCTATTTTTCTTAATAACTACTGAATCCGAAGTAAAACGTACTGCAATGCAAGCATTACTATTCCAAGTTGTATTTGGTATTTTATTAACAATTGCAGGGATCTTCACAATTGTGTTAATCGGTTTACCATTCTTATTGGTGTTCTTCATAATCTTCTGGGGTGCTCCAGTGATAGGAATTATAAAAGCATTATCAGACCAAGATTGGAATTATCCAATTGTCGGTCGTTGGGTCTAAGATTAAGCGGTCGAGTTTGTACAAAACAAACTCGGCTGTTTTTTTACATTAATAGGGATTTATTGTTGTGATTTAGGGGAAACTTAAGTAAGAGCAAATAGTTGCATTACAAAAAATAAATATTGTATATTTAAGTCAAAGATAGTCAAAGTCAGTTGATGAGAGGTGAGAACAGCATGAGGAATATATCTGACATAATTGAAGGGTATTTGAAGGAAGTTATTGAATTAGATGGACAGGGACATATTGAAATAAAGCGAAATGAATTAGCGAAGCAATTTTCCTGCGCTCCTTCCCAAATCAATTACGTCATCAATACGCGTTTCACGACCGAACACGGATACTATGTAGAGAGTAAACGCGGGGGTGGCGGTTATATTCGAATTTTGCGAGTAACAATCCACTCAAAGAAAAACTTATTAGATGAAATGGAAACACAGATAGGGAATGCCATTGCACAGACGAATGCAGAGCATATTATTTATCGATTGTTGGAAGAGGATATTATTACCGAGCGTGAAGCAAGCATTATGAAAGTAGCCCTCGATCGTGTCACATTACAGGTAGGTTTACCACTCCGTGATCAGTTAAGGGCACGCATTATGCATGCAATGCTACAAACGATTTCTTTTGAAAAGTAGAGGTGTAAATATATGATATGTGAGCATTGTAAGCAGCGTCATGCAAATGTAACGGTAACACAAGTTCACAACGGTCAGAAAGTGGAACGTCACTATTGTGAAGTATGCGCTACACAATTCCATCCATTTCAATTTGATGTGAGTGAAGAGCCAACATCTCTTCAACAACTAATATCGAATTGGTTCAATTTTGTACCAGTGAACGCAAAAAAAGAAAATGCAACGAAACAGCCTACTACTCAAAAGGCGTGTCCTTCTTGTGGGTTTACGTACCGACAATTTTTAAAGCAAGGTAAATTTGGTTGTGGTCAGTGTTATGAAACATTTAGCGAGCAATTACCACAGTTGCTTGAGCGCATTCAAGCAGGCACACAGCATGTAGGGTACGAAAAAAATGCCCCATCAAAAGAAAAAATTGAACAACAAATTAACGAACTCCGTACATTATTACATCAGGCAATTGCTGAGGAACGCTTTGAAGATGCAGCCTCGATTCGTGATGAAGTCCGTGAATTGGAAAATAAAATTAAACAGGAAGGAGAGGGGAACGCATGAACATCGAGCATTTTCTAACGAATGCTAGTCCAAGCTGGATGCAACATGAAAGCGAATCGGATATCGTCATAAGCACACGCATTCGACTTGCTCGTAATATTGCCAATACTCGATTTCCGATAAGTTTTACAGAAGAAGAGGCACAGGTAGTCGAAGATAAAATGATGAAGGTGCTACTATCTACAGACGTAAACCCTTATCAATTTTCCTACTTCCAAATAAAAGATATGCCTGTATTACAGCGTCAAATCTTAGTGGAGAAGCATCTTATAAGCCCTAACTTGGCGCGAAGAAAAAAAATAGGATCATTTTTTTTAACAAAAGATGAATCCATTAGCATATTAGTAAATGAAGAGGACCATATTCGAATTCAGAGCCTGACACAAGGTATGAACTTAAAAGAAGCCTTTCAGGAAGCTAGAACAATTGACCGCTACTTGAGTAAGTCAATCAACTATGCATATGAAGACCGATATGGATACTTAACAAGTTGCCCGACCAATGTTGGAACGGGACTTAGAGCCTCTGTCATGCTTCATTTACCAGCACTTACGATGACTAAACAAATGAATGCCTTAATTCAGATGATGACAAGATTAGGAATGGTAGTGAGGGGTATATATGGAGAAGGAAGTGAAAATTTAGGTAATATTTATCAAATCTCTAATCAAATCACTTTAGGTAAATCTGAAGAAACAATTTTGCAGGAGCTTCAAGAAGTAGTAGAGCAAGTTATACAAAAAGAACAGCTTGCTCGGAAGAATTTGTTGATGCGAGCGCCTTCAATATTAGAAGACCGTTTAAGTCGCTCACTTGGTACATTGAAGTATGCAAAAATTTTACCGAGTGAAGAAGCCGCAAGCTGTTTATCCAATGTCCGTCTTGGGGTAAGTTTAGGATTATTAGAACCTATTTCACAGCGTAAATTAAATGAGTGCATGCTTTTAATGCAACCTGGACTCATTCAGCAATATATTGGTACTACTTTGCAACCAGCAGAGCGCGATATGTATCGTGCAAAGCTTTTACAAGATAAGTTAAACGAGCAAGATGAAGCTACAAACAATGGGGAAAAAGGAGAGGATTTTTTATGATGTTCAATCGATTCACACAACGTGCTCAGAAAGTATTACAACTTGCTCAAGAAGAAGCAATTCGCCTTAAGCATAAAGAAATTGGAACAGAACATATTTTACTTGGCTTAATTCGTGAAGGTGGCGGGATTGCCGCAAAAGCATTAGAAGCAATTAATATAAGCCCTCAAATGATTGAAACAGGTATAGAGGAATTAGTAGGAAAAGGTACCGAGGAAGTTGGGCCTATCGTACATTACACACCGCGTGCTAAAAAAGTAATCGAACTTTCATTGGATGAATCACGTAAATTAGGTCATGCATATGTAGGTACAGAACATATCCTATTGGCATTAATTCGTGAAGGAGAAGGTGTTGCAGCACGTGTATTGGCTAACACAGGTGTAAGTATTAATAAAGCACGCCAACAAGTTTTATTACTGTTAGGAAATAATGATGCCAATAATAGTGGAACGTCAAATATGGCGCAAACTGTAAATACACCGACGCTGGATAGTTTAGCACGTGACTTAACAGCAGTTGCCCGAGAAGGTTCACTTGATCCTGTCATTGGACGCTCAAAAGAAATTACACGTGTCGTGGAAGTATTGTCACGCCGTACGAAAAATAACCCAGTACTAATCGGGGAGCCAGGTGTCGGTAAAACAGCCATTGCTGAAGGATTAGCTCAGCAAATTATTAATAATGAAGTACCTGAAACACTACGTGACAAACGTGTTATGACACTTGATATGGGTACTGTAGTAGCAGGTACAAAATACCGCGGTGAATTCGAGGATCGTCTGAAAAAAGTTATGGATGAAATTCGCCAAGCCGGCAATATTATTCTGTTCATCGATGAGCTTCATACACTTATCGGCGCAGGTGGTGCAGAAGGTGCAATTGATGCATCTAACATTTTAAAACCATCTTTAGCCCGTGGTGAATTACAATGTATCGGTGCCACAACACTTGATGAATATCGTAAATATATTGAAAAAGATGCCGCATTGGAGCGTCGTTTCCAACCTATCCAAGTTGATGAGCCGTCTGTTGATGAAACAATCCAAATTATTAAAGGCTTACGTGACCGTTATGAAGCACATCACCGTGTGAAAATTTCGGATGAAGCAGTAGAAGCGGCGGCGAAATTATCAGATCGTTACATTTCAGACCGTTTCTTACCGGATAAAGCAATTGACTTAATTGATGAGGCAGGTTCGAAAGTTCGTTTACGTTCATATACAGTACCACCGAATTTAAAAGAATTGGAAGATAAGCTAGAAGGCATAAAATCTGAAAAGAATGCTGCTGTTTCAGGTCAGGAATTCGAAAAGGCAGCAGCGTTACGCGATTCGGAGCAAAAGCTAAAACAAGAGCTGGAGCAAATGAAAAAGGAATGGAAAGAAAAACAGGGTAAAGAAGAGTCGACAGTATATGTGGATGACATTGCCCAAGTTGTTGCAATGTGGACTGGAATTCCGGTTTCTAAAATCGCACAAGCAGAATCAGCGAAATTACTGAACCTTGAAGAAGAATTACACAAGCGTGTAGTCGGTCAAGGTGAAGCGGTGGAAGCAATTTCACGAGCTATTCGTCGTGCACGCGCGGGATTAAAAGATCCTAAACGTCCAATCGGTTCATTCATCTTCCTTGGTCCTACAGGTGTCGGTAAAACGGAACTTGCACGGGCGCTGGCAGAAGTAATGTTCGGTGATGAAGATGCGATGATCCGTGTAGATATGTCAGAGTATATGGAGAAACATTCGACTTCACGTTTAGTTGGTTCACCTCCAGGCTATGTGGGCTTTGATGATGGCGGTCAATTAACGGAAAAAGTTCGTCGTAAACCATACTCAGTTGTATTACTTGATGAAATCGAAAAAGCACATCCAGATGTATTCAACATCTTATTGCAAGTACTGGAAGATGGTCGTTTAACGGATTCAAAAGGTCGTGTTGTAGATTTCCGTAATACGGTAGTTATTATGACATCAAACGTTGGTGCGGATGCATTGAAATACCGTAAGCATGTTGGATTTAGTGCAGGATTAAATGAATCGAAAGATAAAGATATGAAGGGTACAATGCTGGAAGAACTGAAAAAAGCATTCCGCCCAGAGTTCTTAAACCGTATTGATGAAATGATTGTGTTCCACTCATTAGAGAAAGTTCACTTAAAAGAAATCGTATCATTAATGGCTAACTCTTTAACAAACCGTCTTAAAGAGCAAGAAATTGAGCTGCACCTTACAGATGCTGCACTTGAAAAGATTGCTGAAGAAGGCTACGATCCACAATATGGTGCTCGCCCATTACGTCGTGCATTGCAAAAACATGTGGAAGATCGTTTATCTGAAGAACTGTTAAAAGGGACATTAGATAAATCGCAAACAGTGGTACTTGATTATGTAAGTGATGAGTTTATCGTCCGTACTCAAGAAAAAGTATCATCAAATTAATGGAATAAAAAGATGAGGTAGGTTAATTCCTGCCTCGTCTTTTTTTATCCATTTTTGAAGCCCAAAATGAATTTTACGACTGATTAGTGGGTATTCGATTTTGTTTCGTGTACAATTATAGGAACAAACATTCGAAGGAGCTAGCAAAATGGCAAAAAAGAAATCGAAATTTATGTGCAGCAGCTGTGGCTATGAAGCGGCAAAATGGATGGGGCGTTGCCCAGGGTGTGGCGAATGGAATACGATGAATGAAGAAGTCGAAGTCATCACAAAAGGGCCGCGTGGTGCGTTCCAGCATTCTACAACCGCTACAAAGGCAACACCTATTATTCATGTGGAGGTACAGGAAGAAACACGTATTGCCACAGAAATGAATGAATTTAATCGCGTTCTAGGCGGCGGAATTGTCCCAGGCTCACTTGTTTTGATAGGGGGAGACCCGGGAATAGGGAAGTCGACATTACTATTACAAGTATCTGCTCTTCTTTCTAATCAAGGAAAGCGTGTGTTATACATTTCCGGCGAGGAATCTGTACGTCAAACGAAACTAAGAGCCGAACGCTTAGGAGTTCACACTCCAGAGCTTTATATTTACTCGGAAACAAATCTGGAATTTTTAAATCAAACAATTGATGAAGTACAACCGAAATTTGTTATAGTCGATTCAATTCAAACAGTACATCATCCAGAAGTAACGAGTGCGCCGGGGAGTGTTTCTCAAGTACGTGAATGTACAGCAGAATTAATGCGTATTGCGAAAACGAAAAACATCGCGATTTTCTTGGTTGGTCACGTTACAAAGGAAGGTCAGATTGCAGGGCCGCGTATTTTAGAACATATGGTAGATACTGTTTTGTATTTTGAAGGGGAGCGTCACCATAACCACCGTATTTTACGGAGTCAAAAAAACCGTTTTGGTTCTACAAATGAAATTGCTATTTTTGAGATGCTCCACGGTGGATTGAAAGAAGTATTGAATCCGTCTGAGCTGTTTCTACAGGAACGTTCACAAGGTGCACCAGGCTCGACAATTGTGGCGTCAATGGAAGGGACACGACCAATTTTGGTGGAAATACAGTCACTTATCACGCCGACAAGTTTCAATTATCCAAAACGCATGGCTACAGGGGTTGATCAAAACCGTGTGCAGCTTTTAATGGCAGTATTGGAAAAACGGATGGGTATGATGCTTCAGGCACAGGATGCCTATATTAAAGTTGCCGGTGGTGTGAAGCTGGATGAGCCGGCAATTGATTTAGCGGTATTAACGAGTATTGTTTCGAGCTTTAAAGATCAAACGGTACGCCCGACTGATTGCTTTATTGGGGAAGTAGGATTAACTGGGGAAGTACGCCGCGTTTCTAGAATTGAACAGCGTGTACAGGAAGCGGCAAAGCTAGGGTTTAAACGCGCATTTATTCCAGCCTCCAATATTGGTGGCTGGGAGTTCCCTGCAGATATTCAAGTAGTCGGTGTTGAAACAATTAGTGATGCACTTCGGGAATCTTTTCAAAATTTATAATACACTTATTATCATGCTCTTTGCAGATAAAAAAAGCGTCGCAAATGTTAGTATACATTTTGCGGCGCTTATTTTGTCCAAGTCCTATGAATTATGCTTTTACAGTTTTATCTTTCTTTTCAAATGCTTCTCTTGTGAAAATGCCAAAAGGCTTTCCAATCGGTAAGAAGTTGAAGCCGAAATGCTTGTTTAATACATTAGCCCCTGCACCGTAAAGTGATAAAAGCGCAATAATTAATTCAGAATAAGCGGCTAATAAATGCATACCATGTTCCATTATGCCAAATGAGCTTAAAGCCAAACCGATAAATAGTAAATCAATCATTACAAAGATAGAAAATAAAACTTTATTTGTTTCAGCTGCACCAATCGTCATAAATAGGGTAAAGATTAAATACCCTAGATACACAACGCCAAGCTGACGTGTATCAACAGATGCTTGCAATGCTTCACCGAACACACCGGCTTGAACGAACCAGCTCATACCTACACCCATCCAAAATAAACCATATGCGCCAAATGCTGTCGTACCAAATGTATTATTATGCTTTGAATCTAATACTGACGCGTAAAATTGTGCAATCCCACCTAAGAAAATTGCCCAGGGAATGACTAAACCTAAACCTTCAGTCCATCCCAATTTTTGAGTTGAAGCGACAAATGTTACAATAGCTAAACCGAATAACCCGATTGCAGATGGGTCAGCGGTTGAAATTTTTACTTCTTTCGTTATATCCAAAACGTATTCTCCTATTCTATGTTGTCATTTTTCTATTATTTTAAAATAATATCTAAAATCGTTATTTATTACTATGTAAGAGTATAATTTTAAATGAACTCTGTAATAATCGAAAAGATATGATGTAAATTCAACAAATACAAAGGGAGAATTCTCTGTAAATGTTTAATATTAATAAAGGCATGGAACTTACATAAATAGAGTCTTTAATTAATATTTCTATTTTGCTGCGATATTGATGGTTGTGCTTCGCATGAACAGGGCATTATATGTATAATTATTGATGGAGGTGATAGTAATTGTTAAAAAGAATTATTCAAGTAGCATTTTTATTTATCGGTGGAGCATTAGGTCTCATTTTCTTACCGCCATTATATGAATTTATGAATTTATCATCCAATCCGTGGCTTAATAATCCGTACATTAGTGTTGCGATAGGTGCTGCTTTATTATTTGTTCTATCGTTTGCGTTATCCGATTACTTTGTAAAATTAATTACATGGTTAGAAGAAGTATTATTTAAATTGCCTGCAGCAGATTTATTGTTTGGGACGCTTGGCTTAATTGTAGGGCTAAGTGTAGCAACATTAGTTGGTGTGGCAATTAATCAAATGAATATACCTGTAATTACTGCGGTTGTTCCAGCAATCTTATCGATTGTACTTGGATATTTAGGCTTTAGATTAGGCTTTAGTAAGCGTGATGAGCTTATGCAGATTTTTACAGTGAAATCCACAAAGAAACGTATTAATGATGCATCTGGAAAAGAAGTGCAGGAACAGGAGCAAGATCAATATAAATTGCTTGATACGAGCGTTATTATTGATGGTCGTATAGCGGACATATCCGAGACTGGGTTTGTTGAAGGAATTTTAGTCGTGCCTCAGTTTGTGCTAACAGAGCTTCAGCATATTGCAGATTCTTCTGATACGTTAAAACGTACGCGTGGTCGCAGAGGGTTGGATATTCTAAAGCGTCTTCAGGATGAACGGTCATCCAAAGTCCTTATTACTGAAGTAGATTTTGAAGATGTGGCTGAAGTGGATTTAAAATTGGTCCGTTTAGCTAAAAATATGAGCGCACAAATTTTAACGAATGATTTTAACTTAAATAAAGTTTGCGAATTGCACCGAGTAAAAGTATTGAATATTAATGATTTGGCAAATGCGGTCAAGCCTGTCGTTATTCCTGGTGAAGATATGCAAGTAGTTGTGATTAAAGATGGTAAAGAACACAATCAAGGGGTAGCATATTTAGATGATGGTACGATGATTGTTGTAGAAGGCGGTCGTAGTTATATCGGGCAGGCGATTAGAGTAACGGTAACAAGTGTATTACAAACATCAGCCGGACGAATGATTTTCGCGAAGCCAAAAGAAGATTAGGAAGTGAAGTATTTTGCGGTATGAAGTCGTTTTGCCGGCAGCAGGTAGTGGGAAGCGTATGGGCGCTGGGCAAAATAAATTATTTTTAAACTTAGCGGATAAACCCATTTTAGTGCATACTCTTCTTGTTTTTGAACAAGATGCAAACTGTACAGGAATTTGGCTGGCAGTAAAGGATGAGGAACGATCATTTATACAATCGCTCATCGAAAATTACAATATTACAAAAGTAAAAGGGCTACCTACTGGGGGAGAAGAACGACAACATTCGGTGCACTCATGTATTAAAGAAATGAAGGCAGTAGAGGTTGTTCTTGTTCATGATGCAGCAAGACCTTTTATTACGATTCCAAAAATTACAGAACTTGCAAAGGTTGCATACGAAAAAGGAGCAGCCATTGCAGGCGTTCGTGCAAAAGATACGATGAAAATTGTGCAGAATGGACTCATTAAAGAAACAATTGACCGTGAGTCTTTATGGATGGTTCAAACACCGCAAGCATTCCGGTATGATTTATTGGCTGAAGCAGAAGATGTAGCTGAAAAGGTTGGTTTTTTAGGAACGGATGAAGCGATGCTAGTAGAACGATTAGGGCATGATATTCACATCGTAGAATGCAGCTACGAAAATGTAAAAATGACGACTCAGGAAGATTTGATTTTTGGTGAAGCTATTTTAGAAAAACATAACTTTAGAAAGAGCCTTGAAAAGTAAAAGGTTTTCAAGGCTTTTTTTGTAGAAGTTGATTATACTATGGGTAATGAGATTAGCAGAAAGAAGGTGAAAGCTAGTTTACTTTGTAAGCTAGCATTATTATGTTTCGAATAGGACAAGGTTTTGACGTTCATGAGTTTGCAGAAGGACGTCCATTAATTTTAGGTGGGATTACAATTCCCCATGAGCGCGGCTTACTAGGGCATTCAGATGCTGATGTACTTTTGCATACTGTGACAGATGCAGCATTAGGGGCAATTGGTGAAGGGGACATTGGTCGTCATTTCCCGGATACAGATCCGGAATGGAAAGATGCCGATTCAGCAAAGTTACTTGAATTCATTTGGAAAATGGTTGAAGAACGGGGCTACAGATTAGGTAATGTAGATTGTACAATTATGGCTCAACGCCCAAAGATGGCACCATATATTTCGCAAATGCAAAACCGTATCGCTGAATTACTAAATGCAGAGCCTTCACAAGTAAATGTAAAAGCAACAACGACTGAAAAATTGGGATTTGTTGGTCGTGAAGAAGGTATTGCGGCAATGGCAACGATTCTTTTAGTGAAAGCTTAAGGCGAAATCAAGTGTTAAAATCAACATATGTTACTTTAACTTAGTAACTGACAGTGGTAGAATGGACAAGGTTTAAAAAGACACTTATTGTGAAAGTATAGTGCAATATAATGTCCTTTCTTACACATATAAAAAATTGTATACTTTTTATATTGAAAATGGTCGAGCGTTTTAACGCTAAAATTAGGAGGCAATATTATGACGAAAACAGTTCGAGTTCGTTATGCACCATCGCCAACAGGATTTTTACATATCGGTGGCGCACGTACAGCTTTATTTAACTATTTATATGCAAAACACCATAACGGAACTTTTGTAGTACGTATTGAAGATACAGATATCGAGCGTAATGTAGAAGGTGGAGAAGCTTCTCAACTTGATAACTTGCGTTGGTTAGGTATTACACCAGATGAGTCAGTGGATATTGGTGGTCCATATGCGCCGTATCGTCAAATGGAGCGACTGGATATATATAAAGAACATGCAGAAAAGATGTTGGAATCAGGTCAAGCATATAAATGTTTCTGTACATCAGAAGAGTTGGAAGCAGAGCGTGACGCGCAAAAAGCGAAGGGTATTGCTGCTCCAATGTATGGCGGGAAATGCCGTCACTTAACATCAGAAGAAGTTGCAGCAAAAGAAGCAGCAGGCGAGCCATATACAATTCGTATGCGTGTACCAGCAGATGTAACATATAACTTCGTTGACTTAGTGCGCGGTGAAGTATCATTTGAATCAAAGGATGTCGGTGACTGGGTTCTTGTGAAAGCAAATGGAATTCCAACATACAACTATGCTGTTGTATTAGATGACCACTTTATGGAAATTTCGCATGTATTCCGAGGAGAAGAACATTTATCGAATACGCCAAAACAAATGATGATCTTTGATGCTTTCGGATGGGAATATCCACAATATGGACATATGACATTAATCGTAAATGAAGAGCGTAAAAAATTATCGAAACGTGATGAATCAATTATTCAATTCGTTACGCAATATAAAGAACTTGGTTATTTACCAGAAGCAATGTTTAACTTCTTTGCCTTACTAGGCTGGTCTCCAGAAGGAGAAGAGGAAATCTTTTCTCATGATGAACTTGTTAAGCTTTTTGATGAAAAGCGTTTATCAAAATCACCATCTATGTTTGATAAAACAAAACTTACATGGATGAACAACCAATATATTAAAAAAATGTCTCGTGAAGAGGTTGTTGCACTAGCATTGCCACACTTACAAAAAGCAGGCTTACTACCAGAACAGTTATCAGAAGAGCAACATGTATGGGCTTCTGATTTAATCGCACTTTACCATGAGCAAATGAGCTTCGGGGCAGAAATTGTAGAATTATCGAGCCTATTTTTCACAGAAGAAATTGCATATGATGAAGAAGCAAACGAGGTATTAGCAGGTGAGACAGTGCCAACTGTTATGGCTGCATTTAAAACTCAGTTAGAAACTTTAGAATCCTTTGATGCAGACTCAATTAAAGCGGCTATTAAAGCCGTGCAAAAAGAAACAGGTGTAAAAGGTAAAAACCTATTCATGCCGATCCGTGTTGTGACGACTGGTCAAACACATGGACCGGAATTACCGAATTCCATTGCCCTAATTGGCAAGGAAAAAACAATTGCCCGTGTCGGAAAGTTTGCTGAATAGATATCTAAGGGTAATATTAATGATTGATTTTTCAGAAAATAAATGTAAAATGAGTTTAAATTGTATATAATGTTAGCGCGTTGAGAAGGAGAAGTACGCGGCGCATACCTTATTAGAGAGGATCATCACCGGCTGAAAGTGATCTAGGTTAAGGCAAAGCTGAAATGCACCTTCGAGTATTTAACTGAAATTGTAGTAGGTTAAATCGATTTGTCCCCGTTATAGGACTTTCAAGCGGAAAAAGTATTCGTATTTTTTCAACCAGAGTGGAACCGCGCGTATAGCGTCTCTGTCACCTTCAACTAGGTGATGGAGACGCTTTTTTGTAGAAATAAAAAGTGAACAGTTAATTAAAAAAAGAACGTTTATAAAGAGGAGCGGCAAAATGAGTATTCAAATCTTCAATTCGTTAACGAGACAAAAAGAGCCCTTTATTCCATTAGAGGATGGCAAAGTGAAAATGTATGTATGCGGTCCTACTGTATACAATTACATTCATATTGGAAATTCACGTCCAGTCATCGTATATGATACGGTACGACGCTATTTCCAATATGCCGGCTATGAAGTGAAATTCGTATCGAATTTTACCGATGTTGATGACAAAATTATTAAAGCTGCCAATGAGCTGGGAGAAGAAACGTCGGCATTAACAGACCGCTTCATTGCTGCATATTTTGAAGACATTACTGCATTAGGTTGCCAAAAAGCGGATGCCCATCCACGTGTAACAGAGCATATGGACGATATTATCGAATTTATTAAAGTGCTAATTGAGAAAGGTTATGCATATGAATCTCAAGGCGATGTTTATTATCGTACACGTAAATTCGATGGCTATGGAAAGTTAAGCCACCAATCAATCGATGATTTAAAAGTCGGCGCTCGCATTGAAGCAGGCGAAAAGAAAGAAGACCCGCTAGATTTTGCCTTATGGAAAGCAGCCAAAGTAGGGGAAATTAAATGGGACTCTCCGTGGGGAGAAGGACGCCCGGGTTGGCATATTGAATGTTCTGTTATGGCACGTGAGCATTTAGGTGATACAATCGATATTCACGCAGGAGGGCAGGATTTAACATTCCCTCATCACGAAAATGAAATTGCGCAATCAGAGGCGCATAATGATAAAACATTTGCACGTTATTGGATGCATAATGGCTATATTAATATTGATAATGAAAAAATGTCAAAATCTCTCGGTAACTTTATATTAGTGCATGATATTCGTCAGCAAATCGATCCGCAAGTACTACGTTTCTTTATGTTGTCGGTTCATTATCGTCACCCAATCAACTTCGCACAAGATTTAGTGGAAGCTGCGAAAAACGGATTAGATCGTATTCGTACTTCTTATGCAAATGCTGAGCACCGTTTGGCATTATCGGCAAGCTTAGGGGATGACAGCGAGCAATGGCTTGAGAAAATTAATCAAGTGAAAATTGATTTTGAAAATGCAATGAATGATGACTTCAATACAGCAAATGCGATTTCGGCGTTGTTTGAACTATCACATATTGCCAATGTTTATTTAAAAGAAACTAATACGGATAAAGCTGTGTTGCAAGCGATATTAAATATGTTTGATGCAATTGGAGAAGTATTGGGAATTAAAGTGAAAATTGAAGCTGGTTTATTGGACGAAGAGATAGAGGCATTGATTGAAGAGCGTAACCAAGCCCGTAAAAACAGAGATTTCGCACGGTCAGATGAAATTCGTGACCAATTGTTAAGTATGGATATTGTGCTGGAAGATACTCGTCAAGGAACGCGCTGGAAACGAGGACAATAGATGCAAAACTTAACACCGCATGATGTCATACAGTTAAATGCACTGGCGCTCGCCTATATGGGGGACGCCGTGCTTGAACAAAGAATTCGGGAATATTTAATTTTATCTGGTCGCGCAAAGCCAAATACATTGCATAAAGAAGCGACAAAATATGTTTCGGCCAAATCTCAATCAAACATCGTACATCGCATGATTGACGAAAATTATTTGACGGAAGCAGAACAAGCCGTTTTCCGTAGAGGGCGCAATGCCAAATCAGGCTCTGTTCCAAAAAATACGGATGTCCGAACATATCGAAATAGTTCGGGCTTTGAGGCTGTTTTAGGGTATTTATTTTTAAGCAAAGAACATGTCCGGACAAATGAAATTATAGATTACGCAATAGAAATCGTAGAACAATCAAAAGGAGAGTAACTATGGCAGAAAAAAGACAGCAAGGTCGTAAGCCGCGCGATGCTAAAGGTCGCGACAAAAAGGCGGATACCTTTAAAGCTCACGATAAAAAACAGCAGGAAGAAAAACCTCAAGCTGCCCAAGAGGAAGTAACCGGAGAAATGATTGCCGGGAAAAACCCAGTATTAGAAGCGCTACGAGCAGGTCGTGAAATCAATAAATTATGGATCGCTGAAGGTGTTAAGAAAACTGGGGTACAAGAATTAATGGACTTAGCGAAAGAGCAAGGTGTGTTAGTACAATTTGTACCAAAGCAAAAAGTAGATAAATTAGCAGAAAACCATCAAGGAATTGTTGCATCTGTTGCAGCGTATGACTATGCAGAATTGGATGATCTATTTAACGCAGCGAAGGCAAAAAACGAAGACCCGTTCTTTTTAATACTGGACGAATTGGAAGATCCGCATAACTTAGGCTCAATTATGCGAACGGCAGATGCAATCGGTGCACATGGTATCATAATACCGAAGCGTCGTGCCGTAGGTTTAACAGCAGTTGTTGCAAAAGCTTCAACAGGTGCTATCGAGCATGTACCTGTTGTGCGTGTAACGAATTTGGCCCAAACAGTGGACGAGTTAAAAGACCGCGGCGTTTGGATAGCGGGAACAGATGCAAAAGGTTCGGCCGATTATCGTAAAATGGATGCTACATTACCGCTTGCATTAATTATTGGGAGTGAAGGTAAAGGGATGAGCCGTCTTTTAAAAGATAAATGTGATTTCTTATATCACTTACCAATGGTTGGTCATGTTACATCATTGAACGCTTCCGTAGCAGCAGCACTGCTAATGTATGAAGTGTACCGTAAACGACAAGAAGCTAACGGATGAGGTTATGCAAAACATTTTGCTAGTAGACGGCTATAACATGATAGGTGCATGGAGTGAGCTGCGTCCATTGCGTGAACCCCACTTTGAAGATGCGCGCGATCGCTTGATTGAAAGAATGGCTGAATATAAAGCACATACAGGGTGGCGTGTGATTGTTGTGTTTGATGCACACCTTGTACCAGGTACAGAGCAGTTATATATTCAGCACGCTGTGGAAGTAATCTACACACGTAAAAACGAAACAGCCGATGAGCGTATTGAAAAGTTGTCGACCGAGTTGAAAGGGCGCAAAATTCAAATCCATGTGGCAACTTCCGATATGACAGAGCAAAATGTCGTATTCGGTCACGGTGCTTTAAGGAAGTCCGCACGTGAGCTTGAAATTGAGATGCAAATTATTCAGTCGAAAATTTCTTCCAAAGTAAAAGAATCGACTGACGAAAAGCCCCCCTCAAGAATTAAATTATCGAAAGAAGTAGAACTACAATTTGAAAAGTGGAGACGAGGGATTAAGTAATAGTTTGCCCGCAATTTCCAATTAAGTTATACTATTCCTAATAATTCTAGCGTAGCTGAGGTGATTTTCGTTGCTTAAAAGTGAGAAGTTACAAATGGTACTGCATTTAGAACGTTTGACAGATGAAGGGCTTGTAGAGCAGGTGCATCTAGGCAATACAGATGCGTTAGATTTTTTGATTTCGAAATACCGGCTTTTCGTTAAAGCAAAAGCACGGTCATATTTTTTGGTGGGTGCCGATAAAGAAGATATTATCCAAGAGGGTATGATTGGTTTATATAAGGCCATCCGAGATTTTAGAGAGGATAAGCTTGCTTCGTTCCGTGCATTTGCCGAGTTGTGCATAACAAGGCAAATTATTACGGCGATTAAAACGGCTACACGCCAAAAGCATATCCCTTTAAATTCTTATGTGTCCTTAGATAAGCCGATCTATGACGAAGAATCAGAGCGGACATTAATGGATATAATTACGAGTCCACTTTCTGATGATCCGGAGTATTTGATGATTAATCGTGAAGACTATGTCTATCTAGAACAAAAGATGGGCGAGGTATTAAGTGAGCTAGAGCAGCAAGTATTGGCTCGTTATCTAGAGGGCCAATCCTACAATGAAATTTCTGAAGAATTAAACCGCCATGTTAAATCCATTGACAATGCCCTACAACGGGTAAAGCGTAAATTGGAGCGGCATCTTGAACTAAAAGAAATAACTTAAACACTGACAGCCTTTATTGACAGTGGGAAATTTAGGTGTTAGTCTTTAAAGGACAAACTGCCGAAAAGGTGATATAAATGGCAAAGAAAGTCGTTTTAAGCTGTGAAAAATGTGGTTCAAGAAACTATAGCGTTCCTAAAAAAGATGGAGCGACTGAGCGCTTAGAATTGAAGAAATTTTGCTCGCATTGCAATGAGCATACAACGCATAAACAAACGTTATAAATAAAAAATAGATTAATTCGTTGTTCGGGGGTTAGCCAAAATGAGTAAGGTAACAAACTTTTTTCAAGAAGTCGGCTCGGAAATGCGTAAAACAAGTTGGCCAAAAAGCAAAGAGTTAACGAAATATACGGTAGTAGTAATTTCAACAGTTATCGTTATGGCGTTATTCTTTACGGTTACAGATTTAGGAATCTCAGAATTATTCCGTTGGTTCTTGTCTCTATAAGCTATATCATGTTAATATTTCGAAATAGCCCGTCAATTTCAAATAACGGGTTTTTTCATTTGTTAAAAAATGTTTTATAGTTAATAAATAGATTATTGAAGTTTTGTGATCGGGGAAATATATACCCTAACACATTAAAGTAAAGGAGGGACGGACGATTTAGTCCTACCTATATGGAGAAAAATTGGTATGTAGTTCATACGTATTCTGGTTATGAAAATCGAGTGAAAGCTAATCTTGAAAAACGTGTAGAAACAATGGGTATGCAAGATAAGATTTTCCGAGTAATCGTAGCTGAGCATGAGGAAATCGATGTAAAAGAAGACGGTAAGAAAAAAGCGGTAATGCGTAAAATCTTCCCTGGTTATGTTTTAGTAGAGTTAATTATGACGGACGACGCTTGGTATGTAGTCCGTAATACACCAGGGGTAACTGGATTTATCGGTTCTTCAGGTGGTGGGGTTAAACCAACGCCATTATTACCGGAAGAAGCAGAACGTTTACTTGCACAAATGGGCATGAACGAGTCTCAATTAGGCGAAGTTGAAATTTCTGTTGGAGAAGTTGTCGAAGTGCTTGAAGGGCCATTTGCACATTTCCAAGGTCGCGTAGAAGAAGTAGATGTCGACAAAGCGAAACTAAAAGTATTAGTAGATATGTTTGGTCGCGAAACAGTGATGGAACTAGATTTCAACCAAGTACAAAAAATATAGAATTATTTAGACTTGATTAAGCAATTTAAAAGTGTTATCATTTCATAGGTCAGACTGTCTAACTTTAGATGTTTGATTTTAATTAGTTTTAATGTTATCGGCTTAGCTGACGAACAGATATTGAGTGGGAGGGGCAACCCTATTACCACATCACGGACTTAAGGAGGTGTGTCTCGTGGCTAAAAAAGTTATTAAAGTTGTAAAACTTCAAATCCCTGCTGGTAAAGCAAACCCAGCGCCACCGGTTGGTCCTGCATTAGGTCAAGCAGGTGTAAACATTATGGGATTCTGTAAAGAATTTAACGCTCGTACTGCTGATCAAGCTGGTCTTATTATTCCGGTTGAAATTTCAGTATTCGAAGATCGTTCATTTACTTTCATTACGAAAACTCCACCTGCAGCAGTGTTACTTAAAGTAGCGGCTGGTATCCAATCTGGATCTGGTGAACCAAACCGTAAGAAAGTTGCAACGGTTAAACGTGATAAAGTTCGCGAAATCGCTGAACAAAAAATGCCAGACCTTAACGCTGCTTCAGTTGAAGCTGCTATGTTAATGGTTGAAGGTACTGCACGAAGCATGGGCATTACGATCGAAGACTAATCCCATCTTCAACACTTGATGATGTTTTTGTTTTTTGGAAGGTTGCTGCACTCTGATACTAGTTTGATGAGTGCGCAACCTTTATTCGTGGGAGGTCCAAATCCGTTACAACCACAATCAAGGAGGAAATTATAATGGCTAAAAAAGGTAAAAAACTGCAAGAAGCAGCTAAATTAATCGACCGCGCAACTTTATACTCTGTTGAAGAAGCAGTAGCATTAGCGCAAAAAACAAGCTCAGTAAACTTTGATGCAACTGTAGAAGTAGCATTCAAATTAGGTATCGACACTCGTAAGAATGACCAACAAATCCGTGGTGCGGTAGTATTACCACACGGTACTGGTAAAACTCAACGCGTTTTAGTTTTCGCTAAAGGTGAAAAAATTAAAGAAGCAGAAGCTGCTGGTGCTGATTATGTAGGCGATGCAGAATACATCCAAAAAATCCAACAAGGTTGGTTTGATTTCGATGTAATCGTTGCAACTCCTGACATGATGGGTGAAGTTGGTAAATTAGGTCGTGTATTAGGTCCTAAAGGTTTAATGCCAAACCCTAAAACAGGTACAGTTACATTTGACGTAACAAAAGCTATCGAAGAAATCAAAGCTGGTAAAGTAGAATACCGTGCTGAAAAGTCTGGTATCATCCACGCACCAATCGGTAAAGTTTCTTTCGATACAAACAAATTAGTAGAAAACTTCTTAGCTGTATTTGAAGTAGTTCAAAAAGCTAAGCCAGCTGCAGCAAAAGGTACTTACATGAAGTCTGTAAATGTTACAACTACAATGGGTCCTGCTGTAAAAGTTGACGCTGCTAACGTTTCTGTTAAATAATTCATTCCGATTTTTTTAAAATCGTTTAATAAAAATTATTGACAACGCGCTTCTTACTTGGTAAGATGAGTGCTGTTGTGAATCATCCATTTGTACCGTAGACAGTAGGGGTGCCAATATTGCACTTAATGAGCCTACCGAGGACATCGGAGTTCGGATTCTTTTTAAGATGATGTACTTTCAGCCTCTATGTCTATTTTGATGTAGAGGCTTTTCTTTGTCGGTATAAATGACTCATTCTAATAGGAGGTGTCATCATGAGCAAAGCAATCGAAACAAAAAAAGTTCAAGTTCAAGAAATCGCTGATAAATTCTCAGCTGCTGCTTCTATCGTAGTAGTAGATTACCGTGGTTTAACTGTAGCGCAAGTAACAGAATTACGTAAGCAATTACGTGAAGCTGGTGTTGAGTTCAAAGTATATAAAAATACTTTATCTCGTCGTGCTGCTGAAACTGCTGGTTTAGAAGGAATCAATGAATTCTTAACTGGTCCAAATGCTATCGCATTCTCTAACGAGGACGTAGTAGCTCCTGCTAAAATTATTAACGAATTCGCTAAGAAAAACGAAGCGTTAGAAATTAAAGCTGGTATCATCGAAGGTACTGTGGCATCAGTTGAAGACGTTAAAGCTCTTGCAGAACTTCCATCTCGCGAAGGTCTATTATCAATGCTTTTATCTGTACTTCAAGCTCCAGTGCGCAACTTCGCACTTGCAACAAAAGCTGTTGCAGAACAAAAAGAAGAGCAAGGCGCTTAATATTAGCCTCTTAACTTCAACAATCAGGCAAATCGCCTAAACTAATAAAACATTCCATAGGAGGAAATTAAAATGAACAAAGAGCAAATCTTAGAAGCTATCAAAGCTATGACAGTTCTAGAATTAAACGACTTAGTAAAAGCAATCGAAGAAGAATTCGGTGTAACAGCTGCTGCTCCAGTAGCAGTAGCTGCTGGCGGTGCTGCTGCAGTTGAAGAAAAAACTGAGTTTGACGTAGTATTAACTTCTGCTGGTCAAGAAAAAATCAAAGTAATCAAAGCGGTTCGTGAAATCACTGGATTAGGTTTAAAAGAAGCTAAAGAGGTTGTTGACAACGCTCCTAAAGCTCTTAAAGAAGGCGTTTCTAAAGATGACGCTGAAGCTATCAAAGCTAAACTTGAAGAAGTTGGCGCTTCAGTAGAAGTTAAATAATTTTAGTTTAACTTTATTTAATGGCTATGCCTATTGCTTAGCTTAATAAGGAAAGCTCGTCACAATTTTGCGGCGGGCTTTTCTTTATTTAACTTTTAGTGGATGAGAATGTATAATTTTTAAAAGAAATCCACATAAAGAAAAAAGACAGCATTTAGTATGCAAATGTGTTTTTCTAAGGAGGCATATCGATGTCTGAACATTATTATTCAAATAAGCCTCAATCTGAAAGTAAACCGCGCCAATGGAAATTTACTTTATTAGGTAATACGTTTACGTTCGAAACGGATACGGGTGTATTCAGTAAAAGCGAAGTAGATTTTGGTTCCCGTGTGCTAATCGATGCTTTTGAAATGCCTGAAGTTGAAGGTGTTTTACTTGATGTAGGCTGTGGCTATGGACCAATCGGATTGTCGATTGCAAAAAACAACCCTGACCGTGAAGTGTTCATGATGGATATTAACTCACGTGCAGTTAGTTTGTCTCAAAAAAACGCCCAACTTAACGGGGTTCAAAATGTACGTATTTTTGAAAGTGATGGATTGGATGCTGTAGATACTAATTCAAAAGTAGCGGCAGTATTAACGAATCCACCAATCCGTGCAGGAAAAGAAACGGTTTTTAAGTTTTACGACCGCGCATATGAGCTGCTTTTGGAAAATGGTGAACTATGGATTGTTATTCAGAAGAAGCAAGGCGCTCCATCAACTATGAGCCATTTAGAAGAAATGTTTTCAGAAGTAGATGTTGTTGAGAAGAAAAAAGGATATTGGATCATTCGTGCAAAAAAATAAGTAAGATCTATATCAAATATTGACTTGACAAATCGAGTGTGATAACATAATAAAATGCAAAATTATTATTTTGAGGTAGTATGCCCTTTTGCATTATTTAATCAAATTTACGGGTATACTTGCTAAGAATAAGTTAAGTTTAACCGAAAATGAGGTTTTAAAAAAGTCTCGTTTTCTTTTTGTCTTTCGAAATCATACACCATTTGTATGTTTTTGCAAAGACCTATTATCGCTTTATTGAGGGGTGAATGAGTTGACAGGTCAACTAGTTCAGTACGGACAACACCGCCAGCGTAGAAGCTTTGCGCGTATTAGTGAGGTGCTGGAACTTCCGAATTTAATCGAAATCCAAACAGCATCTTATGAGTGGTTCCTTGAAGAAGGGTTGCGCGAGATGTTCCACGACATTTCTCCAATCGAGGATTTTACAGGTAATCTTTCATTAGAATTCGTTGACTATACTTTAGGAGAACCTAAGTATCAAGTAGACGAATGTAAAGAACGTGACGTTACTTACGCTGCGCCATTGCGTGTGAAAGTACGTTTGCACAACAAAGAAACAAACGAAGTTAAAGAGCAAGATGTCTTTATGGGTGATTTCCCGTTAATGACTGAAACAGGCACATTTATCATTAATGGTGCTGAGCGTGTTATCGTGTCTCAGTTAGTTCGTTCTCCAAGTGTATACTTCCACGAAAAAACGGATAAAAACGGTAAAAAAGGCTTTGGCGCAACAGTTATTCCTAACCGTGGTGCATGGCTAGAATACGAAACAGATGCAAAAGACGTTGTCTATGTACGTATCGATCGTACACGTAAGTTACCGGTAACGGTACTTTTACGTGCATTAGGTTTCGGCTCGGACCAAGAAATTTTAGATATCATTGGTGACAATGAATATTTACGTAACACGTTAGAAAAGGATAACACAGAAGGTACTGAAAAGGCTCTTCTTGAAATCTATGAACGTTTACGTCCAGGTGAACCACCAACAGTTGAATCTGCGAAGAATCTATTATATTCTCGCTTCTTTGATGCAAAACGCTATGATTTAGCGAATGTTGGTCGTTACAAAATGAACAAAAAGCTTCACATCAAAAATCGTTTATTCAACCAAACGATTGCAGAAACATTAGTAGATCCTGATACAGGGGAAATTATTGTTGAAGCAGGTACATTATTAGACCGCCGTAATCTTGATAAGTTAATCCCTTATTTAGAAAGTGGTGTAGGATTCCGTACATTAAACCAAGTTGGTGGCGTATTGGAAGATGACATTACAATCCAGTCGGTTAAAATCTTTGCACCAAATGATGAAGCACAAAAAGAAATTAATGTTATTTCAAACGCTTATGTAGATGAAGAAGTGAAAAACATTACACCGGCCGATGTATTGGCTTCTGTATCATACTTCTTCAATTTATTATATGACGTTGGTAACACAGATGATATTGACCATTTAGGTAACCGTCGTTTACGTTCTGTTGGTGAGTTATTACAAAACCAATTCCGTATCGGTTTATCTCGTATGGAACGTGTTGTACGTGAGCGTATGTCAATTAATGATACAGCGGCAATCGTACCACAACAGTTAATCAATATTCGTCCGGTTATTGCATCAATTAAAGAGTTCTTTGGTAGCTCTCAATTATCTCAGTTCATGGACCAAACAAACCCGTTAGCAGAGTTGACGCACAAACGTCGTTTATCTGCATTAGGACCGGGTGGTTTAACACGTGAGCGTGCAGGTATGGAAGTGCGTGACGTTCACTACTCTCACTATGGGCGTATGTGTCCAATCGAAACGCCAGAGGGACCAAACATTGGTCTTATCAACTCTTTATCTTCATTCGCAAAAGTTAACAAATTTGGATTCATCGAGACACCTTACCGCCGTGTTGATCCGGAAACAGGTGCTGTAACGAAAGAAATCCATTATTTAACTGCTGATGAAGAAGACAACTATGTAGTTGCACAAGCAAACTCTATTTTAAATGATGATGGTACATTCGCTAACGAAGAGGTTGTAGGACGTTTCCGTGGCGATAACACAGTATTTACAAGAGACCGCATCGACTATATGGATGTATCACCAAAACAAGTAGTATCTGCTGCCACTGCATGTATTCCGTTCTTAGAAAACGACGACTCAAACCGTGCGTTAATGGGAGCGAACATGCAACGTCAAGCTGTTCCGTTATTATATCCAAATGCACCATTCGTTGGTACGGGTATGGAGCATGTTGACGCGCGTGATTCAGGTGCTGCTGTTGTAGCAAAATATGACGGTATTGTAGAACATGTAGAAGCACGTTCAATCCATGTACGTCGTATTGAGTTAGTAGATGGTAAAGAAGTTAAGGGTGACTTAACTAAATATAAATTACAAAAATTCATTCGTTCTAACCAAGGTACATCTTATAACCAACGCCCAATCGTAAAAGTTGGCGACCGTGTAAAACCTCGTGATATTTTAGCTGATGGTCCTTCAATGGAAAAAGGCGAATTAGCACTTGGTCAAAACGTACTTGTTGCGTTCATGACATGGGACGGCTTCAACTACGAGGATGCTGTAATTATGAGCGAACGCCTTGTAAAAGACGATGTATATACTTCTGTTCATATTGAAGAATATGAGTCAGAATCTCGTGATACTAAGCTTGGACCTGAAGAAATCACACGTGACATTCCAAACGTAGGGGAAGATGCACTTCGAAACCTAGATGATCGCGGAATTATCCGTATCGGTGCGGAAGTACGTGACGGTGATATTTTAGTAGGTAAAGTTACGCCTAAAGGGGTTACAGAGTTAACTGCGGAAGAGCGTTTATTACATGCTATCTTTGGTGAAAAGGCACGTGAAGTACGCGATACGTCTCTACGTGTACCACACGGGGCTGGCGGTATCATTTTAGATGTTAAAGTATTCAACCGTGAAGACGGTGACGAATTACCACCAGGTGTAAACCAATTAGTTCGTGCTTATATTGTTCAAAAACGTAAAATTCGCGTTGGTGACAAGATGGCCGGACGTCACGGTAACAAAGGTGTAATTTCACGTATTTTACCGGAAGAGGATATGCCGTTTATGCCAGACGGAACACCAGTAGATATCATGCTTAACCCACTAGGGGTACCTTCACGTATGAACATCGGACAAGTACTAGAGCTGCATTTAGGTATGGCTTCACGTTACTTAGGCATTCATATGGCTTCACCAGTATTCGATGGTGCCAACGAAGCTGATGTTTGGGAAACGATGGAAGAAGCTGGTATGAACCGTGATGGTAAAACAATTCTTTATGATGGACGTTCAGGTGAGCCATTCGATAACCGTGTTTCTGTTGGTGTCATGTATATGATTAAACTTGCGCACATGGTTGATGATAAACTTCATGCACGTTCAACTGGACCTTACTCATTAGTAACGCAACAGCCGCTTGGTGGTAAAGCACAATTCGGTGGTCAGCGCTTCGGTGAGATGGAGGTTTGGGCACTTGAAGCATACGGTGCTGCTTACACGTTACAAGAGATTTTAACTGTAAAATCTGATGACGTTGTAGGTCGTGTGAAAACATACGAAGCTATTGTAAAAGGTGAAAGTGTTCCAGAACCAGGTGTACCAGAATCATTCAAAGTATTAATTAAAGAGCTTCAATCATTAGGTATGGATGTGAAGATGCTTACAATCAATGACGAGGAAGTAGAATTACGCGACCTTGACGATGAGGAAGAAGTAGCTCCACCAGCTTCAGAAGCTGGACGCCCATCTGATGATAAAGAAGAAGACCCAGTAGAATCATTTGAATAACTTCAATTGAATCGGGCAGGTATATGCCCTGCCCGATTTTTCTTATGTTTTAGATGCAAGTTTCATTATGGCCTAATATGAAATTTTGTAAGTGTAGAGCTACATTAAAAGTCATTTACGACTTATAACTAAAGGGAGGTAGGCTCCTTGATCGATGTTAATGAATTTGAATATATGAAAATTGGTTTAGCTTCACCTGACAAGATCCGTTCTTGGTCATATGGAGAAGTAAAAAAACCAGAAACAATTAACTACCGTACATTAAAACCAGAAAAAGATGGTCTATTCTGCGAACGTATTTTTGGACCAACAAAAGACTGGGAATGTCACTGTGGTAAATATAAGCGTGTACGTTACAAAGGTGTCGTTTGTGACCGTTGTGGAGTAGAAGTTACACGTGCAAAAGTTCGTCGTGAGCGTCAAGGTCACATTGAGCTGGCTGCACCAGTATCACATATTTGGTACTTCAAAGGTATTCCAAGCCGAATGGGTCTTATTTTAGACATGTCTCCACGTGCGTTGGAAGAAGTAATTTACTTCGCTTCTTATGTAGTAATCGAGACAGGTCAAACGTCTCTAGGATACAAAGACTTACTTTCCGAAAAAGAATATCGTGCATACCGTGAAAAGTATGGTAACGAGTTCGAAGCGGCAATGGGTGCTGAAGCTATTAAACGTCTTTTAGAGAAAATTGATTTAGAAGATGAAACACAAGTTTTAAAAGAAGAGCTGAAATCTGCACAAGGCCAACGCCGTACACGTGCGATTAAACGTCTTGAAGTAGTAGAGTCATTCCGTAACTCTGGCAACAAACCGGAGTGGATGATTTTAGATGTACTACCAGTAATTCCACCGGAGCTTCGTCCAATGGTGCAATTAGATGGTGGTCGTTTTGCCACTTCTGACTTAAATGATCTTTACCGTCGGGTTATTAACCGTAACAACCGTTTAAAACGTTTACTTGACCTTGGTGCACCAAGCATTATTGTTCAAAACGAAAAACGTATGTTACAAGAAGCGGTTGACGCATTAATCGATAATGGTCGTCGTGGTCGTCCGGTAACAGGTCCTGGTAACCGTCCTTTAAAATCACTTTCACACATGCTGAAAGGGAAACAAGGTCGTTTCCGTCAAAACTTACTTGGTAAACGTGTAGACTATTCTGGTCGTTCGGTTATCGTAGTAGGTCCAAATCTAAAAATGTATCAATGTGGTCTTCCAAAAGAAATGGCAATTGAATTATTCAAGCCTTTCGTAATGAAAGAACTAGTTGAGCGTGGTTTAGCTCACAACATTAAATCAGCAAAACGTAAAATTGAGCGTTTACACAATGAAGTTTGGGACGTTTTAGAAGACGTTATCCGTGAGCATCCGGTATTACTTAACCGTGCACCAACGCTTCACCGTCTTGGTATCCAAGCATTCGAACCAACATTAGTAGAAGGTCGTGCAATCCGTCTTCACCCATTAGTATGTACAGCTTACAACGCTGACTTCGATGGTGACCAAATGGCCGTGCACGTTCCACTATCAGCTGAAGCACAAGCGGAAGCTCGTTTACTTATGTTAGCAGCTCAAAACATCCTTAACCCGAAAGACGGGAAACCAGTAGTAACACCATCTCAAGATATGGTATTAGGTAACTATTACTTAACACTTGAGCGTGAAGGTGCTCGTGGTGAAGGCTCTGTATTTTATGATTCAAACGAAGTGTTAATTGCCTACCAAAATGGTCACGTACATTTACACTCTCGTATTGCGATTAAAGCGAGCTCATTAAATAATCCAACATTTACAGAAGAACAAAATAAAATGTTCTTATTAACTACTGTAGGTAAAGTGATCTTCAATGAAATTTTACCAAGCTCATTCCCTTATATTAATGAGCCAACATCAGTTAACTTAGAGCAAAAAACACCTGAGAAATACTTCGTAAACTTAACAATTGACGAAGAGTTACTGAAAGAGATCGAAGCAACAGAAGGCTATGCTGATTTATCTGAAGCAGAAAAAATCGAAGCACAACGCCGCGCTATTTTAGCGAAGCATTTCACAAATATGCCTGTAGTAGATCCATTCCGTAAAAAATTCTTAGGTAATGTCATTGCTGAAGTATTTAAAGAATTCCACATTACAGAAACTTCTAAGATGCTTGACCGCATGAAAAACTTAGGTTTCAAATATTCTACTCGTGCAGGTATTACTGTAGGTGTATCTGATATCGTTGTATTACCAGATAAAGGCGGTATTTTAGAGGAAGCACAAAGTAAAGTAGATAAAGTAATGATCCAATTCCGCCGTGGTTTAATCACAGAGGAAGAGCGTTATAACCGTGTTATTAACGTATGGACAGCTGCCAAAGATGAAATTCAAGGTAAGCTGATGAAATCTTTACAAAAAACAAACCCAATCTTCATGATGTCCGACTCTGGTGCCCGTGGTAACGCATCTAACTTTACTCAGTTAGCAGGTATGCGTGGTCTAATGGCCAACCCGGCTGGTCGAATTATCGAGTTACCAATCAAGTCTTCATTCCGTGAAGGTTTAACAGTATTGGAATACTTCATCTCTACACATGGTGCGCGTAAAGGTCTTGCCGATACAGCACTAAAAACTGCCGATTCAGGTTACTTAACTCGTCGTTTAGTAGACGTAGCACAAGATGTTATTGTTCGTGAAGACGACTGTGGTACTGATCGCGGTTTATTAATCGGTTCATTAATGGAAGGCAATGAAATGATCGAAGCGTTAGACGAACGTATTGTTGGTCGTTACGTGAAGAAAACAGTTCGCCACCCAGAAACAGGAGCGGTTATCGTAGAACGTGATGGTTTAGTAACACAAGATGTTGCTCGTGCAATTGAAGATGCAAATATCGAAGAAGTTACAATCCGTTCAGCATTCACATGTAATACAAAACATGGCGTATGTAAAAAATGTTACGGTATGAACTTGGCTACTGGTGAAGAGGTAGAAGTTGGTGAAGCGGTAGGTATTATCGCAGCTCAATCTATCGGTGAACCAGGTACACAGTTAACAATGCGTACATTCCATACAGGTGGGGTAGCAGGTAACGATATTACACAAGGTCTTCCACGTATCCAAGAGATTTTCGAAGCTCGTAATCCGAAAGGGCAGGCAGTGATTTCTGAAATTACTGGTACAGTTATCGAAATCGAAGAAATCCGTGAAGGTCTAAAAGAAATTACGATCCAAGGTGACGTGGAAACACGTAAATACCAAGCACCTTATAATGCACGCCTAAAGGTAGCTGAAGGCGATACAATTATTGCAGGTCAAACTTTATCAGAAGGTTCGATCGATCCTAAACAATTACTAAAAGTTAAAGACGTATCGACAGTTCAAGAATATCTATTAAAAGAAGTACAAAAAGTATACCGTATGCAAGGGGTAGAAATCGGTGACAAGCACATCGAAGTAATGGTTCGCCAAATGCTTCGTAAAGTGCGTGTAATCGAAGCAGGTGACACAGAGTTATTACCAGGTTCACTGCTTGATATTCACCAATTCTCTGAGGCGAATGTTGATGCCGTTCTTAACGGAAAAACACCAGCAACTTGCCGTCCAGTCATTTTAGGTATTACAAAAGCTTCTCTTGAAACAGAATCATTCTTATCTGCTGCATCATTCCAAGAAACAACTCGTGTGTTAACGGATGCTGCAATTAAAGGTAAACGTGATGAGCTTCTAGGTCTGAAGGAAAACGTAATTATCGGTAAACTAGTTCCGGCTGGTACTGGTATGCAACGTTACCGTCAAATTCGCATGGATCAAGAAGGTTCAGCTGAAGTTGTAACAGCTGAATAACAGTCTATCAACAATTGAAATTCCGGTAGAGGTCATTCTCTGCCGGGGTTTTTCTAATAAATATTCCGGAATTAACAATAATCAATATTCTTTCATAAGAAATTGGTTGACAGTATAACTTTGGAATGATAATATATTGAAGGTTGATAGTTAACTGTCTGTACTTAGGAGGATATGTAAATGTCTTACGATCAAGTAAAACAGGCCAGTAAAACAATCATAGGTATAAAGCAAGCAGTGAAAGCAATGTATGCTGGACAAGTATCAGCTCTTTTTGTCGCAATCGATGCAGACAAGTGGGTTACCGATCCGGCCATTCTTCTCGCGAAAGAAATCGGTGTACCAGTTTATTATGTCGATTCTAGAAAAGAACTTGGTAAAGCTTGCGGCATTCATGTTGGAGCTGCAGTTGTTGCGATTACTGCGATGTAGTTTTTGTGTAAAATACACAAAGACTTTGTTTTTACCCAAAAAATGAACCACCTGGATGTGTGGTATTGAAACAAGGAAAAAATGAAGGGAGGACAAATCGATGCCTACAATTAACCAATTAGTACGTAAGCCTCGTCAATCTAAAAACACGAAATCAAAATCTCCAGCGTTAAACAAAGGATATAACTCATTTAAAAAATCTTTAACTGACGTTAAGTCTCCTCAAAAACGCGGAGTTTGTACTCGTGTTGGTACAATGACACCACGTAAACCGAACTCGGCTTTACGTAAATATGCTCGTGTACGCTTAACTAACCAACTTGAGGTTACTGCGTATATCCCAGGTGAAGGTCACAACTTACAAGAACACAGTGTAGTTCTTATCCGTGGCGGACGCGTAAAAGACTTAGCTGGAGTACGTTACCACATCGTTCGTGGAGCACTTGATACAGCTGGTGTTAACGGTCGTTTACAATCTCGTTCTAAATACGGTACTAAACGTCCAAAAGAAAAAAAATAATTTAAGTTTAAATAGACAACGATTTGAAAGGAGGAAAACACATGCCTCGTAAAGGTCCTGTTTCCAAACGTGACGTGTTACCAGATCCAATTTATAATTCAAAACTAGTAACTCGTTTAATCAACAAAATGATGATTGATGGTAAAAGAGGTACTTCTCAAAAGATTTTATACGGAGCTTTTGAATTAGTTCAAGAGCGTTCGGGTCAAAATGCTTTAGAAGTATTTGAAGCTGCTTTAAACAACGTAATGCCTGTACTTGAAGTACGTGCTCGTCGTGTTGGTGGTTCTAACTACCAAGTACCAGTAGAAGTTCGTCCAGAACGTCGTACAACTTTAGGTTTACGTTATTTAGTAAACTACGCTCGTCTTCGTGGAGAAAAAACGATGGAAGAGCGTTTAGCTAACGAAATCTTAGATGCATCTAACAACACAGGTGCTTCAGTTAAGAAACGTGAAGATATGCACAAAATGGCAGAAGCGAACAAAGCATTCGCTCACTACCGTTGGTAATTTGATCTATGCTCTAGCTTGCTAGGGCTTAGGTTTTTTACCCACTTATACAGCTAACCCAATATGGAAGGAGAAATTTCCTATGAAACGCGAATTCTCTCTAGAGAATACACGTAATATTGGGATCATGGCTCACATTGATGCTGGTAAAACAACAACAACTGAGCGTATCCTTTATTACACTGGTAAGATTCATAAAATCGGTGAAACTCATGACGGCGGATCTCAAATGGACTGGATGGAGCAAGAACAAGAGCGTGGTATCACGATCACTTCTGCTGCAACAACAGCTCAATGGAACGGTCACCGCATTAACATCATCGATACTCCTGGACACGTAGACTTCACTGTAGAAGTAGAACGTTCTTTACGTGTACTAGATGGTGCTGTAACAGTATTAGATGCTCAATCAGGTGTTGAGCCTCAAACTGAAACAGTATGGCGTCAAGCTACTACGTACGGGGTTCCTCGTATCGTATTCATCAACAAAATGGATAAAATGGGTGCAGACTTCTTATATTCTGTAGGAACTTTACACGATCGTTTACAAGCGAACGCTCACCCAATCCAATTACCAATCGGTGCTGAAGATGAGTTCTCAGCTATCATCGACTTAATCGAAATGAACGCTACGTTCTACGGTAACGAAGAAGGTACTGCAGTAACTGTTGGAGAGATTCCAGAATCTCATAAAGCACAAGCCGAAGAGTACCGTGAGAAGTTAATCGACGCTGTTGCAAGTGTTGATGAAGAGCTTATGGAAAAATACTTAGAAGGCGAAGAAATTTCTAATGAAGAATTAAAAGCGGCTATCCGTAAAGCTACAATCGCGGTAGAATTCTACCCTGTACTTTGTGGTACAGCATTCAAACACAAAGGTGTTCGTAAAATGTTAGATGCTGCTGTTGATTACTTACCAGCTCCAACTGATGTTCCTGCTATTAAAGGTACTGATGTTGACGGCGAAGAAGAAATCATCCGCCATTCTTCAGATGAAGAGCCATTCTCAGCTCTTGCATTCAAAGTAATGACTGACCCATTCGTAGGTAAGTTAACATTCTTCCGTGTGTACTCAGGTACATTGGATGCAGGTTCTTACGTACAAAACTCTTCTAAAGGTAAACGTGAACGTGTAGGACGTATCCTACAAATGCACGCTAACTCTCGTGAAGAGATTGGAAAAGTATTTGCTGGTGATATCGCTGCAGCTGTAGGTCTTAAAGATACTACAACAGGTGATACTCTATGTGACGAGAAAAATCTTGTTATCTTAGAATCAATGGATTTCCCAGAACCAGTTATCTCTCTTTCTGTAGAACCAAAATCTAAAGCTGACCAAGATAAAATGGGACAAGCTTTACAAAAATTACAAGAAGAAGATCCAACTTTCCGTGCTCATACTGACACTGAAACAGGTCAAACAATCATCTCTGGTATGGGTGAGCTTCACCTTGATATCTTAGTTGACCGTATGAAACGTGAATTTAAAGTTGAAGCTAACGTGGGTGCTCCAATGGTATCTTACCGTGAGACATTCCGTAGCGAAGCTAAAGTTCAAGGTAAATTCTCTCGTCAATCTGGTGGTCGCGGTCAATACGGTGACGTAACGATCGAGTTCTCTCCAAATGAAGAGGGTAAAGGTTTCGAATTCGAAAACGCTATCGTTGGTGGTGTTGTACCTCGTGAATACATCCCTGCAGTAGAAGCGGGTCTACGTGACTCTCTTGACCGCGGTGTAGTTGCTGGATACCCATTAATCGACATTAAAGCGAAATTAGTATTCGGTTCTTACCATGATGTTGACTCAAGTGAAATGGCGTTCAAAATTGCTGCATCTATGGCACTAAAAGAAGCAGCTAAAAAATGTAACCCAGTTATCCTTGAGCCAATGATGAAAGTAGAAGTTGTAATTCCAGAAGAGTACCTTGGTGATATTATGGGTAACATTACTGCTCGTCGCGGACGCGTTGAGGGTATGGAAGCTCGTGGTAACTCTCAAGTAGTACGTGCTATGGTACCACTATCTGAAATGTTCGGATATGCTACAACTTTACGTTCTGCAACTCAAGGTCGCGGTGTATTCTCAATGGTGTTCGATCACTATGAAGAAGTACCAAAATCAATTGCAGAAGAAATCGTTAAAAAAAATAAAGGTGAATAATTGAAATTTCACCTTGCATCAAGTATAAATAATTTGTAAGCTATGATTGACTGACTAGAGATGGGGCCCGTTGATAGTCAGCAATCTTAGAATAAATTTTAAAAAATAAAACATATCTCTGAGGAGGCATTTTCTAATGGCTAAAGAAAAATTTGACCGTTCAAAAACGCATGCTAACGTTGGTACTATCGGACACGTTGACCATGGTAAAACTACATTAACTGCTGCTATCGCAACAGTTCTTTCTAAAAAAATGGGTGGAGTAGCTAAATCTTACGCTGACATCGATAACGCTCCAGAAGAAAAAGAGCGCGGTATCACAATCAATACTTCACACGTTGAGTATGAAACTGAAACTCGTCACTATGCACACGTTGACTGCCCAGGACACGCTGACTATGTTAAAAACATGATCACTGGTGCTGCACAAATGGACGGCGGTATCTTAGTAGTATCTGCTGCTGATGGTCCAATGCCACAAACTCGTGAGCACATCTTACTTTCTAAACAAGTAGGTGTTCCTTACTTAGTAGTATTCATGAACAAATGTGATATGGTAGACGACGAAGAATTATTAGAATTAGTTGAAATGGAAATCCGTGACTTATTATCTGAGTACGACTTCCCAGGCGACGATCTTCCAGTAATCAAAGGTTCTGCTCTTAAAGCTCTTGAAGGAGAGCCAGAGTGGGAAGAAAAAATCGTTGAATTAATGAACGCTGTTGATGAGTACATCCCAACTCCAGAACGTCAAACTGACAAACCATTCATGATGCCAGTAGAGGACGTATTCTCTATTACTGGTCGTGGTACAGTTGCAACTGGTCGTGTTGAGCGTGGACAAGTTAAAGTTGGTGACGTTGTAGAAGTTATCGGTATCGATGAAGAAGCTAAAACTACAACTGTAACTGGTGTAGAAATGTTCCGTAAATTATTAGATTATGCTGAAGCTGGTGACAACATCGGTGCTTTATTACGTGGTATTGCTCGTGAAGATATCCAACGTGGTCAAGTATTAGCTAAACCAGGTTCAATTACTCCACACACAAACTTCAAAGCTGAAGTTTATGTTTTATCAAAAGAAGAGGGTGGACGTCATACTCCATTCTTCTCTAACTACCGTCCTCAGTTCTACTTCCGTACAACTGACGTAACTGGTATTTGTATGTTACCTGAAGGCGTAGAAATGGTTATGCCTGGTGATAACATCGAAATGACTGTAGAGTTAATCGCTCCAATCGCTTTAGAAGAAGGTACTAAGTTCTCTATCCGTGAGGGTGGCCGTACTGTAGGCGCTGGCGTAGTAGCTTCTATCCAAAAATAATTTTAGCTAATTGCTAATTGTTTAAACACCTTGCAGGGACGCTTGCAAGGTGTTTTTTTATTTGCCTTATAACTTAAAAGCATAATGTTTATTCGAATTATGTATTTCATTTATACCCACTCTTTCTATTATAATGAAAACAAGAACAGGGGATTCTTATTTTATTTTTAAATATGAAGGGGGATATATTTATGACAAATTATGTACAGGTGGGGAATTTACAAGTAGCAGATGTATTGCTTCAGTTTATTAATGAACAGGTACTACCAGACAGTGGCGTTGAGCAACAAGCATTTTGGGACGGTTTCGATCAATTAATTCACGAGCTGGCACCTGAAAATAAAGCGTTACTTGCACATCGTGATCAATTGCAGGATAAAATTAATCAGTGGCATAAAGAAAACAAGGGGAATTTCGAATTTGATAGTTATAAAGCTTTCTTAGAGCAAATCGGTTATGTTGAGCCAAAGGTTGAGGACTTCCGTGTAGAGACAGAAAATGTAGACGAAGAAATTGCTTTCCAAGCGGGTCCGCAATTAGTAGTACCGGTAAGTAATGCACGTTATGCCATTAATGCTGCGAATGCACGTTGGGGAAGTTTCTATGATGCATTATATGGGACTAATGTTATCAGTGATGAAGATGGTGCAACTGCAGGGAAAGGCTATAATCCGATTCGCGGGAACAAAGTTATTGAGTATGCAAAAAATTTCTTAAATCAGGCTGTTCCGTTATTAGATGGTGCTTCACATAAAGAAGCAACTCATTATGCAATTGTAAAAGGCACATTACAAGTAACGTTAAATAACGGCGAAAAAACAACATTAGCAAATCAGGAAAAATTAGTTGGCTACCAAGGTACAGCTGAAGAACCAACTGCAATTTTACTTAAGAATAATGATTTACACATAGAAATTCAAATCGACCGTAACCATCCAATAGGAAAAGATGATGCCGCTGGTGTAAAGGATATTTTCCTAGAGTCTGCCATTACAACGATTATGGACTGTGAAGATTCTGTTGCAGCAGTAGATGCAGAAGATAAAGTTGAAGTATATTCAAATTGGTTAGGTTTAATGAAAGGTGATTTATCGGCAACATTTGAAAAAGGTACAAAGACAGTGACGCGTACTTTAAATCCAGACCGTGAATATACAGGTTTAAATGGTGATACAGTTACTTTAAATGGACGTTCATTAATGTTTATTCGGAACGTGGGTCACTTAATGACGAATCCGGCTATTCTCGATAAAGATGGTGGCGAAGTACCTGAGGGAATTATGGATGGGGTTTTGACGAGCTTAATTGCAAAGCATGAAGTAATCGGAAATGGACAATATAAAAACTCACAAAAAGGCTCTATTTATATTGTAAAACCAAAAATGCATGGGTCTAAGGAAGTCGCTTTCGCTAATAAATTATTTGATCGGATAGAGGATTTAATCGGGTTGTCACGCTATACTTTAAAAATTGGTGTAATGGATGAAGAACGCCGTACGTCTCTTAACTTAAAAGCATGTATTCGTGAAGTAAAAAATCGTATTGTATTCATTAACACAGGTTTCCTAGATCGTACAGGTGATGAAATTCATACATCGATGGAAGCGGGACCAATGATTCGCAAAGGTGAAATGAAAACATCTACTTGGTTAACTTCTTATGAAAAATCAAATGTTGTAGTTGGTTTAAATACGGGATTACAAGGTCGTGCGCAAATAGGTAAAGGAATGTGGGCAATGCCGGATCTAATGGCGGAAATGATTGAGCAAAAGATTAATCATCCAAAAGCAGGTGCGAATACAGCCTGGGTACCATCTCCTACAGCAGCTACCTTACATGCAACACATTATCATGAAGTAAGTGTAAAGGATGTTCAAAAAGGTATTTCAACTTCAGAAGAATTACAAGATGCCATTTTAGAAATTCCGGTTGCTGCAAATACGGACTGGACAGCGGAAGAAATTCAGCAAGAGCTAGATAACAATGCTCAAGGAATTTTAGGGTATGTGGTACGTTGGGTGGAGAATGGTGTTGGTTGCTCAAAAGTGCCGGATATTAATAATATTGGCTTAATGGAAGACCGTGCAACTTTACGTATTTCAAGTCAGCATATTGCAAACTGGTTACACCACGGCATTTGCACAAAAGAACAAGTGGAAGAAACTTTAAAACGCATGGCAAAAGTGGTAGATGAGCAAAATGCAGATGATCCATCATGTACGTCAATGTCAGCAAACTATGAGGAATCTGTAGCTTTCCAGGCAGCAAGTGATTTAGTGTTTAAAGGTTACGAACAGCCAAACGGTTATACTGAGCCGATTTTGCACAAAAAACGAATTGAAGCAAAAGCAAAACAAAAAGTAAACGCATAATATTTTCTGAGTTACTGCTATTTTTAACGAGATAGCAGTATTTTTTTGTTTATTAGGTAAAGGTTAGTAGAAATTTACACGTTTAAAAGACAATAAGTGGTATAATAGTCATGATATAGATAATGAAAGAAGAGATTTGAGATGTTAAATAAAATTGAATCATTGGAGACGTTTATTTCAACGATAGAGGTTATGAATAAAGCCATTCCAACAGATTTATCAATTGCCGTATGCAATTTGGAAAAGTTCGTTGCGTATTTTCCAGGTAAAAATATAAATTTAAAAATAAAAGTCGGTCAACAGTTAAATATAGAAGAACCATTATTGGTTGCATTAAGGAAAAATCGCCGTTTAGAGGCTATAGTACCTTCTGATTTCTATGGGTTTGAATTTATAGGTACAGCTACGCCTTTGCATGACCTAACAGGAAAAGTAATTGGCGGGATTGCAGTACAAGTACGTAAACAGACTGAGTTAATAGAAATCTCAAACACGATGACCGGTTCTTTAACACAGGCAAACAATCAAATTAGTATGATTGCGGATGGTTCTTCTAAACTGACAGAATCAGCAAATGAGTTACTGGTACAATCTAAGCAAGCCGAAGAAAATGTACGGCAGACTTCAGAAATTCTAATATTATTGAAGCGGATGGCTGATCATACAAATTTGCTTGGATTGAATGCCGCCATCGAAGCTGCCCGTGCAGGCGAAAAAGGAAAAGGCTTTGAAGTTGTTGCAACTGAAATCCGTAAGTTTTCCAAAGAGACGATTGAATCTACCCAAAAAATTAGAGAAACAATGACGCAAATTAACGAAGCAACACAAAAAATTGCCCAATCAATTGCTCAGATTTCCAGTATTGGTGCTTCACAGACAGAGTCGATCCATCAAGTTTCAGATTTTGTGAAGGAAATTCAAGAGATGTCTACCCAGTTAAATGATTATGCCAATAAACTATAAAACGGTTGCCTAGATTTTGAACTTTTCTAGGCAACCGTTTTATTGTAAAACATATTCATGTGCGAGTTTGATAAATTCACGTACTGAAAAAGGTAGGTATTTGTTTTTCTTCCATGTTATACCGAGTTCTAGATGAATTGCTTCCTCTTGAAAAGGTATGCACTTGATGGATTTGTACGGAATCTTTTCTGCTAGCTTTTCTGGTAGTAAAGCAATGCCAAGCTTTGCCTGAACCATTTCTATAAAAAAGTCTTTTTGGGTCGTTTCACAGGCAATCATTGGAAAAAAACCATTTTTTGAACATTCTTCAATAATCCGATCATATAAAATAAAATCTTTCCTATATATAATAAAACTCTCTTTAGCTAAGTCTTTTAATTGTACTTTTTGCTTTTGAGCAAGTGGATTACTTTCATGTACGATTAAAAGTAGTGGATCTTTTAAAAACCGGATTGTCTCCAAATTTTCATTCGACGATGTCACACTACATACTAAACCAATATCCAACTCGCCTGATTCAATTTCCTGACGGATCCGCTTTGTACCTACTTCTGTTAATAAAATTTCAATGTATGGATAAAGCTCTTTGTAATAGCTAATTAATCTGGAGAAAAATTCAGCGCCGACAATTGGTGGAATGCCGATCCGAATTTGCCCCTTTTTTAGTTGCATTAAATCGGTTAGTTCTGAGCGCAAGTTTTGAAAGGATTCGAGTACTTGCATTGAATTAATGAGTACCGCTTGACCGGCATCCGTTAGTTCAAGCTGTTTTGATGAACGGTAAAATAACGGCACACCAAGTTCAGCTTCAAAGTTTTGAATTGCTTTACTAATAGATGGCTGCGATACATGCAATGTAGTAGCTGCTTTAGTAAAACTTAAATGTTTTGCTACTTCCACAAAGTATTCAATTTGGCGTATATCCATAGTTTCACCTCTTCTGGTGTAATTGAATTGATTATAGCAAAGTTTAGAAGTAGTGGCGTATTAGTTTTTGTATAATGGTAGTAGGTAAAAGGAGTGAATTGGATGAAGGTGCTACTCATTGAAGACGATGTTTCAATTTTTGATGTAATTTGTGAGCGTTTTGCCCAGTGGAATATAGATGTAATCGGTCCGGAAGACTTTCAGCAAATAATGGTGACTTTTAAAAAAGAGGAGCCACAGCTCGTTATTATTGATATTCAACTTCCGGCATTTGATGGCTTTCATTGGTGTCGCGAAATTCGGGCAGTATCAAATGTACCTATTTTGTTTCTTTCTTCACGTGACCATCCAATGGATATGGTTATGGCTATGCAAATGGGTGCTGATGACTTTGTTCAAAAACCATTTCATACAGAAGTTTTAATTGCAAAAGTACAAGCATTATTACGTCGGGCTTATAACTACCTGGAAACAATTCAGAGTGATGTTGAGAAATGGAATGGTGCTGAAATTCATTATGATCGGGCGATGGTTCATTATATGGGTGAACGTGTTGAGTTGACGAAAAATGAATTGTTTATTTTAAAGGTGCTGGTAAAGGCTAGAGGACAGATCGTTTCCCGAGATGAACTAATGCGTAAATTGTGGGATGATGAACGATTCGTAAATGATAATACTTTAACTGTAAATGTAAACCGTTTAAGGCAACGTTTAGAGGATATTGGTCTTTTAGATGGCATTATTACTAAAAAGGGCTTGGGCTACATGGCGGTGGATGCATGATTTCACTGTTTCTAAGACAATATTTATCGACCATCCTGTTTGTTACTGTACTTCAGCTAATTATAAATTTAATTATATTTGTCGATAAAGGATTTGAAGGTGTTTCCTTTTTTTATGTAAACATTGTATGGTTTGCACTCGTTGTTGGTTATTTTACCTGGCGTTTTATGAAAGATAGACAAACGATGAAGCCCTATGCAAAACGCAAAGGTAATTATATGGCAGTTATTCATGAAGAGCATGAAGAACAACTAGCAAGAAAGAGTGCTCAAGTGCAAGAGCAAAAGCTGTTAGTACTTGAACGACAGGATGAGTTTTTAGCATGGGTGCATGAAATGAAATCCCCTTTAACCGCTATGCAATTATTAATGGAAAAGATTGAGGATAGCGAATTAAAGGAACGTATTGAAAATGAGTGGCTACGTCTTTACTTATTATTAGATCAACAACTCCACGCAACCCGTCTGATGACAATCGAACTCGACAATCGAATCGAAAAAGTTGATGTAAAAAGTGTTATTATACAAGAAATAAAAGCACTTCGCAGCTGGTGCTTTGAAAAACAAATAGCTATAGAGCTTGATATTGAAAAGATAACAGTTCAATCTGATGCAAAGTGGCTTGGATTTATCGTACGGCAAATTTTATCTAATGCTGTAAAGTATAGTGACGTCGGAGGAGAAATCAGGGCACTAGCACATATGAAAGATGAACAAGTTATATTGGAAATCCAAGATGATGGAATAGGAATAAAAAGTGAAGATTTACCTCGTGTTTTTCGTAAATCCTATACCGGAACTATTGGTCGGGAAACAAGTGCGGCAACGGGAATGGGCTTGTATTTAGCTAAGCAGGCAGCCGACTCACTGCATGTTCTTCTCACAATTGAATCAACCGAAAATATCGGGACTTCCGTAAAAATTACTTTCCCAAAATCGAATAGTTATCATAAAACGCTTGGAATGTGACGAACTTGTCATTTACCGAGCGTTTTTGTCATGTAAATCAAACGATTAAATAGGGCAGAACTTGTAAAATGAACATAACAAGAAAGGATGGGGACAATGAGTATTCTAATCGCACGTAAAGTTCGAAAAACATATGGTAAGCGTTCGCTTGCACAGGAAGTATTAAAGGGGATTGATTTAGAAGTAGAAAAAGGTGAATTTGTTGGGATTATGGGTCCTTCAGGCTCAGGGAAAACAACGTTATTAAATGTACTTTGTTCAATAGATCAAGTGACAGATGGATTTGTGGAGATTAACGGACAAAAGTTACAAGGGATGAAAGAACGTACACTAGCAAAATTCCGACGCGATGAGCTCGGTTTTATATTCCAGGACTATAACTTACTCGACACATTGACAGTAAAGGAAAATATTCTATTACCGCTATCGCTTAGTTCTATTCCAAAAGCGGCTGCAGAAAAACGATTGCAGGATCTTGTGTCCATTTTAGGTATCTCGGATATTTTATCGAAATATCCGAATGAAATTTCAGGTGGTCAAAAACAACGTACATCAGCTGCACGTGCACTAATATCTAATCCTTCGTTAGTATTTGCCGATGAGCCAACAGGAGCACTTGATTCAAAGACGGCTACTGCACTGCTCGATAATTTATCGAAAATTAATGAAGCGAAAAACGCAACGATTATGATGGTTACACATGATGCAGTCGCTGCAAGTTTCTGTTCACGTGTACTGTTTTTAAAAGATGGTCAAATTTATACGGAGTTGTACAAGGGTGATAAATCCCGCACAGAATTTTTCCAGCAAATTTTAAATACGCAAAGTGTTTTAGGCGGTGAGCAAGGTGAAGCTTAGTCAGCTCGTTTTTAAAAGCATGCAAAAAAACATGCGTCACTATTATTTATACTTTTTTGCACTAATTTTTAGTGTGACACTGTTTTTCTCTTTTGTAACATTACAATACAATGAATCCATCATAGCAGCGACAAAAGCGAGTGGTACAGCATCATCAGGTTTTGAAGCTGCATCGTATATGCTGTATTTTATTGTGTTATTCTTTGTGCTTTATGCCAATCACTTATTCATTAAGCGCCGGAGCAAAGAAATTGGTCTGTACCAGCTTATCGGTATGACAAAAGGACTTGTAACACGCTTAATTGCCTTTGAAAATATATTACTATTTATCGGAGCAGTAAGTATCGGAATGGTATTAGGGTTACTGAGCTCACGATTGTTTGCAATGATTTTGTTGAAGCTTTTGCAATTTGATGCAGTAGTGACAATGACTTTTAGTAAAGTAGCGGTCGTAAATACTTTAATGGTATTTGGAATTTTATTAGTTATTATTTTAATTCAAATGGCGTTTATGGTTCGTAAAACAAGTTTACTTTCCTTATTTAATGCTTCTAAACAAGCAGATGAGCGTGTAAAACGTTTTAGTTTATTCCCGATGATGATGGGGGCGATTGGCCTCGGCTTAATAATTTATGGATATTATAGAAGTACTGTATTGTTTACAGGGCAAACGACAAATTTATTTGTAAGCATGGTTGTTATTTTAGCGACTACAATTGGCGGCACATATCTAGTGTTTCGTTTTTCAGTAGCATTTTTGTTGAATTTATTCCGTCTTACAAAAAAGGGACATTTAAATTTAACGGATGTACTGGCACTTACACCCATTATGCATCGAATGAAAGGTAATGCTAAATCCTTAACGCTTATTACAGTATTAACAGCGGTGTCCCTTGCGATTACAACACTTTCGTATATAAGCTACTATTCAGCTAGTAATACTGCAGAAGATGAAGTGCCGGCTGATTATATAGCTGTAGATGGGCGCGGGGAGCCATTGATTCAGGCACTTGAGCAGGAAGGAATAGCATTTGAACAAAAAACGTTTAGATTAACGAGTGCACAATTTGATTTGGCTACAGTATTTTCAGATGATGTAATAGGTATGTTTCAAGGTAATACATTAGCAGATGTCATGATACTTCCGCTTTCGGACTATCATCAACTTAATCGTGAGGTACAGCTCAACGAAGGAGAGGCTATCATTACAGGCTTTAGCGGCTTTCAGGCAAATATAATGCCTATTGAAGCACCGATTGATTTAACTCTTTTACATCAGGAAAGTGAATTCCCGCTACGTATCAAAGAAGTGAATGATACGGCTGTACTAGCTTGGCGGGTTACGGCAGGGGGATTTATCGTTGTAGTTGAAGACAGTGTTTTTAATCAGCTTCAACAATTAAATAGCGACTCCGCAATTGGTTACGCAACACAAGAGCAAACATCGATTAATTTAACTGATGCCGATGAGGAAACATATAAGCTGGTGGAAAAGCTTTATAAACAGACAGGTGCGAATGTATTATTTGAATCTCATGAAGGCAATACAGTGAATAAATTAAGTTCACAGCAGTCAACGGTTGAATATAATTTAAACCTTTACGGTACAACAATTTTTACAACAGCATTTTTAGGCTTGGCTTTTTTACTTGCAACAGGTAGTATTCTTTACTTTAAACAAATGTCTGAGGCAGATGAAGAGGCTGAATCATATAGAATTCTCCGTAAAATTGGTTTCACACAGGATGAATTATTAAGAGGCATTATGATGAAGCAGCTATTTAATTTTGGCGTTCCATTGCTTATTGGTTTACTGCACAGCTATTTTGCGGTTAAATCGGGATGGTTTTTATTCGGTACAGAAATGACAACCCCACTTCTGATTACAATGACTTTATATATTGCAATGTATATTGTGTTTGCAACATTAACGATCAGTTATTACAAAAAAATAATTAAACAAGCTTTATAATACTCCAAACCGTCAATTTTTCCTTAATTGACGGTTTTATTTTGTCCTGAAATATTGACTCGATAGTAGATTTCTTGTAACTTTAACACATTAGTAATTTAGCAGACGAAAGTGAAGTGTATAACATGAATGCTGTTTTAATAGCGGTTGGGGTTATGCTTATTTTAAGCCTACTGCGTATAAATGTCGTTTTATCTCTAACAGTAGGGGCTGTCATTGGTGGTCTTGTTGGAGGATTAAATTTAACTGATACAATAGAAGCTTTTGTAGGGGGGCTAGGAGGCGGTGCAAATATAGCGTTGAGCTATGCACTACTTGGAGGCTTCGCATTGGCAATATCCCGTACAGGCATACCAGAAGTGCTAGTAAAGGCAATTCTAAAAGTAGTACAACGTGAGGGCGACTCAAAAAAGCAAGGTGCTGCCAAAGCATTAATTTTCTTAGTATTACTGGCAATGGCGATCATGTCACAAAACCTTATACCAGTGCATATTGCTTTCATACCATTAATCGTTCCGCCACTGATTAAAATAATGAATATGCTGCAAATTGACCGCCGCTTAATCGCATCTATTTTAACATTTGGATTAATTATGCCTTATATGTTTATTCCAGCAGGCTTCGGCTTACTTTATCAAGGTATAATCGTGGAACAACTTGGTTTAGCTGGTCTTGAAATTGCTTTAAGTGATGTTCCAAAGGCAATGGTTATCGTGGCATTAGGAATGGTAGTAGGTCTTATCGGTGCATTTTTCGCTTTCCGTAAACCACGTCAATATGATGACTTAGAAATGGAAGTAACGAGTAGTTTAGAGAAAGAAGTAAATAGATTACACATACTATTTGCTGTAGTTGCACTAATTACTTCTATAGTAGTGCAAGTTATGACTGATTCAATGATCATTGGTTCGCTTGTCGGCATTATGGTTTTATATATAACAGGTGCACTAAAAGTGAAAGAAGCTGACGAAGTTCTTTCGGATGGTATGCGCATGATGGCATTTGTCGGTTTTGTAATGATTTCAGCAAATGGGTTTTCAGCGGTTATTAATGCTACAGGCGATGTAGAATCGCTTGTTGCTGGAGCAATGACTATTTTTAATGGAAATATAAGTGTTGCTGTATTAATAATGCTCATTGTCGGTTTAATCGTCACAATGGGAATTGGTTCTTCATTTGCAACTATACCGATCATCGCAGCAATATTTGTTCCGATTGCAATGGAACTAGGTCTAAGTGAACTAGCGATTATTTGTCTAATTGGAACGGCAGGGGTATTAGGAGACGCTGGTTCACCAGCTTCCGATTCAACGCTAGGACCGACAGCAGGGTTAAATGTGGATGGTCAACACAATCACATTTGGGATACGTGTGTACCGACATTTATCTTCTATAATATACCGCAAATCATTTTTGGATGGATTGCAGTTGTTTTCTTCCTATAGTAAGTAGCCACTTTCACTTAAATGAAAGTGGCTTTTTTTTAATTAAACACAACAGTTGTATTTTCAGAATATTTTATTTAAAATAGATTCTTCTCTTAATAGTTGCTTTCAAGTTAATACTCTTATATACTAGAAAACGGCTCAAAAAGAGCGAACGCAATTAATTAAAAACAAAGAACGAAACATTATTTAAAAGAAATTTGCTAAAACACTTGCGAACTTCTTTTTTATTGTATATAATGTTGAATGTTGGTCTTTGACTGCGATGAAGCGAGAGGTTGCCGACACACCCGGCCGCTTTGCCATGGCGGTGTGTAGGAGAAATTTTCGTGGAGAATGTCTAGAAAATAGGCGAGAAGGAGGGAAAGTAATGGCAAAACAAAAAATTCGTATTCGTTTAAAAGCGTATGATCACCGTATCCTTGATCAATCTGCTGAGAAAATCGTTGAAACTGCGAAACGTTCAGGTGCTGGAGTATCGGGTCCGATCCCACTACCAACTGAAAGATCTGTATACACGATCTTACGTGCGGTTCATAAGTACAAAGATTCTCGTGAGCAATTTGAAATGCGCACACACAAACGTCTTATCGACATCGTTAACCCGACACCACAAACTGTTGATGCGTTAATGAAGCTTGATTTACCATCTGGCGTTGATATCGAAATCAAACTTTAATGGTAAAAACACAATATAAAATCTTTTTCTCAAAATTTACAGGAGGTGTGACAAATGACTAAAGGAATCTTAGGTAGAAAAATTGGCATGACTCAAGTCTTTGCTGAAAACGGCGATTTAATCCCAGTAACAGTTATCGAAGCTGCTCCAAACGTAGTTTTACAAAAGAAAACTGTTGAAACTGATGGTTACGAAGCGATCCAATTTGGTTTTGAAGACAAGCGTATTAAGCTTTCTAACAAACCAGAGCAAGGACACGTAGCTAAAGCAAACACTGCTCCTAAGCGCTTCATCCGTGAGTTCCGCAACTTAGATGCTGCAGCTTACGAAGTTGGTCAAGAAGTCAAGGTAGAAATTTTCGCTGAAGGCGATGTAATCGATGTAACAGGTGTAACAAAAGGTAAAGGTTTCCAAGGTGTTATTAAACGTCATGGTCAATCTCGCGGCCCTATGTCTCACGGTTCTCGTTATCACCGTCGTCCAGGTTCAATGGGTCCAGTAGCTCCGAACCGCGTATTCAAACAAAAGAAATTACCTGGTCAAATGGGTGGCACAGTTGTTACTATTCAAAACCTTGAAATCGTTAAGGTTGATGCAGAGCGCAACTTACTACTTGTTAAAGGTAATGTTCCTGGTTCTAAAAAAGCATTAGTAACAGTTAAGACTGCTATTAAATCTAAATAATTTTCTCAAGAAAGGAGGAAACAGGAATGACAAAGGTTTCAGTACTTAGTCAAACAGGTGCTTCAGTTGGTGAAATCGAATTAAACGATGCGATTTTCGGAATCACACCAAACGAAGCAGTATTATTCGACGCAGTTGTTGCACAACGCGCATCTCTACGTCAAGGTAATCACAAAGTTAAAAACCGTTCAGCAGTTGCTGGTGGTGGTCGTAAACCATGGCGTCAAAAAGGAACTGGTCGTGCTCGTCAAGGTTCAATCCGCTCTCCACAATGGCGTGGCGGTGGTGTTGTATTCGGTCCTACTCCACGTAGTTACGCTTACAAGCTACCTAAGAAAGTTCGTCGCTTAGCGATTAAGTCTGCTTTATCTACGAAAGTATTAGAGCAAAACTTAGTAGTACTTGATGCATTATCATTTGATGCACCAAAAACAAAAGATTTCAAAGCAGTATTAGCTGCATTAGAAATCAGCAAAAAAGCATTATTCGTAACTTCTGAAGTTAACGAAAACGCAATTTTGTCTGCTCGTAACATCCCTGGTGTTACAGTGTTAACAGCTGAAGGAATCAACGTATTAGACTTATTAGGTCATGATAAAGTTGTATTCACTCAAGATGCTGTAAAAAAAGTTGAGGAGGTGCTTGGATAATGGAAGCACGTGATATCTTAAAACGTCCGGTCATTACTGAGCGTTCTTCAGAAATTATGGCAGAGAAAAAGTATACTTTCGAAGTAGACACTCGCGCTAACAAAACTCAAGTTAAAGATGCTGTTGAAGAAATCTTCGGCGTTAAAGTTGAGAAAGTAAACGTTATGAACTACAAAGGTAAGTTCAAACGCGTTGGTAAATTCGGTGGATACACTAACAAACGTCGTAAAGCGATTGTTAAATTAACTGCTGATTCAAAAGAAATCGAATTATTCGAAATCTAATTTCTAATTTATAAAGTAACCTTTAAGAAGGAGGGAAAACAAATGGCGATTAAAAAGTATAAGCCAACCTCAAATGGACGTCGTAACATGACATCATCTGACTTTGCTGAAATCACTACTAATAAACCTGAAAAGTCTTTATTAGAACCGACTAAACGTAAAGCTGGTCGTAACAACCAGGGTAAAATTACTGTTCGTCATCACGGTGGCGGTCACAAGAAACAATACCGTGTTATCGATTTTAAACGTCTTAAAGACGGCATTCCAGGACGCGTTGCTACAATCGAGTACGATCCAAACCGTTCTGCGAACATCGCTTTAATTAACTATGCTGACGGTGAAAAACGTTACATCTTAGCTCCGAAAGGTCTTGAAGTAGGTCACACTATTTATTCAGGTCCAGAAGCGGATATTAAAGTAGGTAACGCTTTACCATTAGCAAACATTCCAATGGGTACAACAATCCATAACATCGAAATGAAACCTGGTAAAGGTGGACAATTAGTACGTTCAGCTGGTACTTCTGCGCAAGTATTAGGTCGTGAAGATAAGTATGTAATCGTTCGCTTACAATCTGGTGAAGTACGTTTAATTCTTGCTACTTGCCGTGCAACAATCGGTCAAGTTGGTAACGAACAACACGAACTTATCAACATTGGTAAAGCAGGTCGCTCTCGTTGGTTAGGTAAACGCCCAACAGTTCGTGGTTCTGTAATGAACCCTAACGATCACCCACACGGTGGTGGTGAAGGACGTTCTCCAATCGGACGTAAATCACCAATGACACCATGGGGCAAACCAACTCTTGGTTTCAAAACTCGTAAAAAGAAAAATAAATCATCTAAATTTATTATTCGCGGACGTAAAAAATAAAGTGGTAATACTACGGTTCAGTTCGAGAGCCGTGGTCGTATCACGGAGGGAGGTTCCTAAATGGGTCGCAGCTTAAAGAAAGGACCTTTTGTTGATGACCACCTTATGAAAAAGGTGGAAGCACAAGAGGCTTCTGAGAAAAAACAAGTTATTAAAACTTGGTCTCGCCGTTCTACTATCTTCCCAAACTTCATCGGTTTAACAATCGCTGTATATGATGGACGTAAACACGTTCCTGTATACGTGACAGAAGATATGGTAGGTCACAAACTTGGTGAGTTCGCACCGACACGTACTTATAAAGGTCACGGTGCAGATGACAAGAAAACAAGACGCTAATTTTGAGAGGAGGTAAATCCTAATGACACAAGCTAAAGCTATCGCTCGTACAGTTCGTATCGCTCCTCGTAAAGTTCGTCTAGTAGTAGACTTAATTCGAGGCAAGCAAATTGGTGAAGCAGTTGCAATTTTACGTCATACTCCAAAAGCGGCGTCTCCAGTCGTTGAGAAAGTATTAAAATCTGCAGTCGCTAACGCTGAACACAACTACGAGTTAGATATTAATAACTTAGTTGTATCTGAAATCTTTGTTGATGAAGGTCCAACATTAAAACGTTTCCGTCCACGTGCCCAAGGTCGTGCATCGGCAATTAACAAACGTACTAGCCACATTACTATTGTGGTATCTGAGAAGAAGGGGGTTTAATCCGTGGGTCAAAAAGTACATCCAATAGGACTACGTGTTGGTATTATTCGTGACTGGGAATCTAAGTGGTTCGCTGAGAAAGATTATGCAAACTTATTACACGAAGATATCAAAGTACGTAAATATATCGAATCTAAACTTAAAGATGCATCTGTATCTAAAGTAGAAATCGAACGCGCTGCAAATCGCGTAAACATTACTATTCACACTGCGAAGCCAGGTATGGTTATCGGTAAAGGTGGTACGGAAGTTGAAAACTTACGTAAACATTTAACTGATTTAACTGGTAAACGTGTGCATATTAACATTATTGAAATTAAACGTGCAGATCTTGACGCTAAATTAGTAGCTGAAAACATCGCTCGTCAACTTGAGAACCGCGTATCATTCCGTCGTGCTCAAAAACAATCAATCCAACGCACAATGCGCGCTGGTGCAAAAGGTATTAAAACACAAGTATCTGGTCGTTTAGGTGGCGCTGACATCGCGCGTGCTGAACACTATAGCGAAGGAACTGTTCCACTTCACACATTACGTGCTGACATTGATTATGCACATGCTGAAGCAGACACTACTTATGGTAAACTAGGCGTAAAAGTTTGGATCTACCGTGGTGAAGTCCTTCCTACTAAAAAGAACTCTGTGGAAGGAGGCAAATAAAAATGTTATTACCTAAACGCGTAAAATATCGTCGTGAACACCGTGGTAACATGCGTGGAGAAGCGAAGGGCGGTAAAGAAGTATCTTTTGGTGAGTTTGGCTTACAAGCTACAACTGCATCTTGGATTACTAACCGTCAAATCGAATCTGCTCGTATCGCAATGACTCGTTACATGAAACGTGGCGGTAAAGTTTGGATCAAAATCTTCCCACATAAGCCTTACACGAAAAAGCCTCTAGAAGTCCGAATGGGTTCTGGTAAAGGTTCTCCTGAAGGTTGGGTAGCAGTAGTAAAACCAGGAAAAGTAATGTTCGAAATTGCTGGTGTATCTGAAGAGATCGCACGTGAAGCACTTCGTTTAGCATCACACAAGCTTCCTGTGAAATGTAAAATTGTAAAACGTCAAGAAACTGGTGGTGAATCTAATGAAAGCTAATGAAATCCGTGACCTTGCCACTAATGAAATTGAATTAAAAGTAAAATCACTGAAAGAAGAGCTTTTCAACCTTCGCTTCCAATTGGCGACTGGTCAATTAGAAAACACAGCTCGCATCCGTGAAGTTCGCAAAGCGATCGCACGTATGAAAACTGTGATTCGTGAAAGAGAAATCAGTGCAAATAACTGATAAAGGAGGGTTTTATGTATGACTGAGCGTAACCAACGCAAAGTTTACACGGGCCGTGTCGTTTCAGACAAAATGGATAAAACAATTTCTGTATTAGTTGAAACTCATAAAAAGCATAAGCTTTATGGCAAGCGTGTAAAATACTCGAAAAAGTTTAAGGCTCATGATGAGCTAAACACTGCGAATATCGGTGATATCGTACGTATCATGGAAACTCGCCCGCTATCAGCTACTAAACGCTTCCGTTTAGTTGAAGTTGTAGAAAAAGCGGTTATTATTTAATAACATTTCGGAATAAAATAAAATTTCCGAAGGGAGGTAACCTAAGTGATTCAACAAGAAAGTCGTATGAAAGTTGCTGACAACTCAGGTGCACGTGAAGTTTTAACAATTAAAGTTCTTGGTGGTTCTGGACGTAAAACTGCTAACATCGGTGATATCGTTGTTTGTACAGTTAAGAAAGCAACACCAGGTGGCGTTGTCAAGAAAGGCGACGTAGTTAAGGCTGTTATCGTTCGCACAAAATCAGGTGCACGTCGTAAAGACGGTACTTACATTAAGTTTGATGAGAATGCTTGCGTAATTATCAAAGATGATAAATCACCACGCGGAACTCGTATTTTCGGACCAGTTGCACGTGAATTACGTGATGGCAACTTCATGAAAATCGTTTCTTTAGCTCCAGAAGTTCTTTAATTTCATGACAGTACCAATCAAGGAGGTGCGACACATAATGCATGTTAAAAAGGGCGACAAAGTAAAAGTAATTACTGGTAAAGACAAAGGTAAAGAAGGCGTAATCTTAGCTGCTTTCCCTAAACAAGACCGCGTTCTTGTTGAAGGTGTAAACATCGTTAAGAAACACGTTAAACCTAACCAACTTAACCCACAAGGTGGAATTGTATCTCAAGAAGCTGCAATCCACGTTTCGAACGTAATGCTAATCGATCCTAAATCTGGCGAGCCGACTCGTGTAGGTATTGAGATCAAAGATGGCAAAAAAGTTCGTGTTGCAAAAAAATCAGGTGTAGTAATCGACTAATAAGTAAAATGAGAAGGGAGGTACACACATGAGCCGCCTAAAAGAAAAGTATTTAAATGAAGTATCACCTGCTCTTATGAGCAAGTTCGAATATAAATCAGTAATGCAAGTGCCTAAAGTAGACAAAATCGTAATCAACATGGGTGTTGGTGACGCAGTTCAAAACTCTAAAGCTCTTGATGTAGCTGTTGAAGAATTAACAACAATCACTGGTCAAAAACCAGTTGTAACTAAAGCGAAAAAATCTATCGCAGGTTTCCGTTTACGTGAAGGTCAAGCGATCGGTGCTAAAGTTACATTACGCGGTGAGCGTATGTATGAATTCCTGGATAAATTAATTTCTGTTGCACTTCCACGTGTACGTGACTTCCGTGGTGTTTCTAAAAAAGCATTCGACGGTCGCGGTAACTATACATTAGGTGTTAAAGAGCAGTTAATTTTCCCAGAAATCGATTACGATAAAGTTTCAAAAGTACGCGGTATGGACATCGTGATCGTAACTACTGCGAATTCTGACGAAGAAGCTCGCGAGTTATTAACACAGTTCGGTATGCCGTTCCAAAAGTAATAAAATAAGGAGGGCGAAGACGTGGCAAAAAAATCAATGATCGTTAAACAACAACGCACGCAAAAATTTAAAGTTCAAGAATATACACGTTGTGAACGCTGTGGCCGTCCACACTCTGTATACCGCAAATTTAAACTTTGCCGTATTTGTTTCCGTGAACTTGCATATAAGGGACAAATTCCTGGCGTTAAAAAAGCCAGCTGGTAATCCCCTAATTTGGGAAGGAGGTAAATTTTCATGACAATGACTGATCCGATTGCAGATATGCTTACACGCATTCGTAATGCGAACATGGTACGTCACGAGAAGTTAGAAGTTCCTGCTTCTAACGTAAAGAAAGAGATCGCTGAAATTTTAAAGCGTGAAGGTTTCGTACGTGATGTAGAATATGTAGAAGACAACAAGCAAGGTATCATCCGTATTTTCTTAAAATATGGTAAAGAGAACGAGCGTGTTATTACTGGTCTTAAACGTATTTCTAAACCAGGTTTACGTGTATATGCTAAAACAAACGAAGTACCTAAAGTATTAAACGGTCTTGGTATCGCTTTAGTATCTACTTCAAACGGTTTATTAACTGACAAAGAAGCTCGCGCTAAACAAGTTGGCGGAGAAATCTTAGCATACATTTGGTAATTAGTAAGAAAAGAACGGAGGTGCAATATAAATGTCTCGCGTAGGTAAAAAAGTTATCGAGGTACCTGCAAACGTAACGATCGAAGTCGGTACTGACAACGTTGTTACTGTTAAAGGTCCAAAAGGCGAATTAACTCGTCAATTCAACCAAGATATGAAAATCGAGCAAGAAGGCAACATTCTTTCTGTAGTTCGTCCTTCTGATTCTAAAGAACACCGTACTAACCACGGTACAACTCGTGCGTTATTAGCTAATATGGTAACTGGTGTTTCTGAAGGATTCACTCGTTCTCTAGAACTAATCGGTGTAGGTTACCGTGCACAATTACAAGGCAACAAGCTTGTATTGAACGTAGGTTACTCTCATCCAGTAGAGTTCACACCTGAAGAAGGTTTAGAGGTCGAAGTTCCTTCGAACACTAAGATCATCGTAAAAGGTATTTCTAAAGAGCGTGTTGGTGCATTAGCATCTAACATTCGTGACGTTCGTCCACCAGAGCCGTACAAAGGTAAAGGTATTCGTTACGAAGGCGAATTCGTTCGTCGTAAAGAAGGTAAAACAGGTAAATAATGCGGCTTAAATCGCATTAATAATTGAAAGGAGTGACCACTGTGATTACGAAACAAGATAAAAATCAAGTTCGTAAAAAACGTCATGGGCGTGTTCGTTCTAAAATTTCGGGTACTGCACAACGTCCACGTTTAAACGTATTCCGTTCTAACAAGAACATTTATGCACAACTAATCGACGACGTAGCTGGCGTAACTTTAGTTTCTGCTAATACTCAAGAAAAAGCTTTCGAAGGTATGAGCGCAAACATTGAGGCTGCTGCTAAAATCGGTGAAACAATCGCTAAACGCGCTGCTGAAAAAAATATTACTACAGTAGTATTTGACCGTAGCGGTTACTTATATCACGGACGTGTAAAAGCTTTAGCAGAAGCTGCACGTGAAAACGGCTTAGAATTTTAATAAGAAGGAGGGACATACTTCATGAGTCGCATTGACGCAAACAAATTAGAACTTGAAGAACGCGTAGTTACAATTAACCGTGTTGCTAAAGTTGTTAAAGGTGGTCGTCGCTTCCGCTTCTCTGCTCTAGTAGTAGTAGGAGATAAAAATGGTCATGTAGGATTTGGTACTGGTAAAGCCCAAGAGGTTCCAGATGCAATCCGTAAGGCTGTTGAAGACGCGAAGAAAAACTTAATCGAAGTACCACGCGTGGGTGGAACTACTCCACACTTAGTGCAAGGTCGCTTCGGTGCAGGTTCAATCTTAATTAAACCTGCAGCTCCTGGTACAGGAGTTATCGCTGGTGGTCCAGTACGTGCCGTACTAGAACTAGCTGGTATTACTGATATTCTTTCAAAATCTCTTGGTTCAAACACACCAATTAACATGGTGCGTGCAACTGTAGCAGGTTTAACTGAATTAAAGCGTGTAGAAGATGTAGCAAAACTACGCGGTAAATCAGTGGAAGAGTTATTAGGATAAGGGGGGGAATTATAATGGCTAAATTACAAATTACCCTTAATAAATCTGTCATCGGTACTAAACCAAACCAACGTAAAGTTGTTGAGGCTTTAGGATTACGTAAATTAAACCAAACTGTGGAACAAGCAGATAATGCTGCTATCCGCGGGATGATTACAAAAGTAGCTCACTTAGTTACTGTTAAAGAAATTTAATTTCAATTATACGAACAAGGAGGTGCCACCCAAATGAAACTTCATGAGTTAAAACCAGCAGAAGGTTCACGTAAAGTACGTAACCGCGTTGGTCGTGGTATCGGTTCTGGTAACGGTAAAACTTCTGGTAGAGGTCATAAAGGTCAAAACGCTCGTTCTGGCGGCGGCGTTCGCCCAGGATTTGAGGGGGGTCAAAACCCACTTTTCCGTCGTTTACCTAAACGTGGCTTTACGAACATTAATCGTAAAGAATACGCGATCGTTAACCTTGATGCGTTAAACCGTTTTGAAGATGGTGCAGAAGTAACACCTGCATTATTACTAGAAACTGGTATCGTGAGCAATGAAAAAGCTGGAATCAAGATTCTAGGTCATGGTACGTTAAGCGTTAAGCTTAATGTTAAAGCTCACAAATTCTCTGCTTCTGCAAAAGAAGCAATTGAGAACGCTGGCGGAACAACTGAGGTGATCTAATGTTTCAGACAATCTCTAACTTTATGCGCGTTCGAGATATACGAAATAAAATCATCTTCACACTATTAATGTTAATCATTTTTCGTATCGGGACATTCATCCCGGTACCAAATGTTAACGCAGATGTATTAAAGGCAACTGATGAGTTCAGCTTAGTAGGTTTCCTTAATACGTTTGGCGGTGGTGCATTAGCAAACTTCTCTATCTTTGCGATGGGGATTATGCCATACATTACTGCTTCAATCATTGTCCAGTTACTTCAAATGGATGTCGTTCCTAAGTTTGCAGAATGGGCGAAACAAGGTGATGTAGGTCGACGCAAGTTGGCTCAATTCACTCGTTACTTCACAATTGTACTAGCATTTATTCAATCTTTCGCTATGAGTTTTGGTTTTAACCAATTTTATGGAGGATCATTGATTACGGATACTAGTATTCAATCGTACTTAACGATTTCTGTCGTGTTAACAGCAGGTACAGCATTCCTATTGTGGTTATCTGAACAAATTACTGCATATGGTGTTGGTAATGGTATTTCAATCATTATCTTCGCTGGTATCGTAGCTGCGATTCCTAACGCAGTAAACCAAGTGTATGCACAACAAATTGATGGAGCTGGAGATCAATTATTTATTAATATTGCTATCTTAGCTTTACTAGTTTTAGTGCTACTAGCTGTTGTAGTTGGAGTTATATATATTCAACAAGCGTTGCGTAAAATTCCAATTCAATATGCAAAACGAGTTGCTGGGAATTCACCTAAAGTAGGGGCACAGCAAACGCATTTACCGTTAAAAGTAAATGCTGCAGGGGTTATTCCGGTAATCTTTGCAATAGCGTTTATTGTTACTCCACAAACTTTAGCAACATTCTTTGGAGATAATAATGTAACTGCATTCATCACTAATGCGTTTGACTATACTAAACCTATTGGGATGATTATCTATGTTGCGTTAATTATCGCCTTCACATACTTCTATGCATTCATTCAAGTGAATCCGGAAAATGTGGCAGATAACTTGAAAAAGCAAGGTGCTTATATTCCGGGTATTCGCCCAGGAAATGACACACAAGCTTACTTAACAAAAGTTCTTTATCGTTTAACATTTGTTGGTGCTCTATTCTTAGTAGTCATTTCAATCATGCCAATTCTATTCATCAACTTTATGAACCTGCCAGCTTCGGCTCAAATCGGGGGAACGAGTATGATTATCGTAGTTGGTGTTGCACTTGAAACGATGAAACAGTTAGAGTCTCAATTAGTAAAACGCCATTATAAAGGATTTATGAAATAATGCAGGTTTAGGAAACATTTACGTTTCCTTGCCGGCTTATGTTGTAAAGGGGAACATTACGTATGAATATCGTTTTAATGGGTCTTCCAGGTGCCGGTAAAGGTACTCAGGCTGACAAAATTGTTGAGAAGTACGCAATCCCTCATATTTCTACAGGCGATATGTTCCGTGCCGCTATTAAAGAAGGTACTGAATTAGGTTTAAAGGCAAAATCGTTTATGGATCAAGGTGCATTAGTGCCGGATGAAGTAACGATTGGTATTGTTCGTGAACGTCTTTCACAACATGACTGCGAAAAAGGATTCTTATTAGATGGATTCCCACGTACAGTTCCTCAAGCAGAAGCTTTAGATAGCATTCTTGATGAATTAGGTCGTCCAGTTGAGCATACAATTAATGTTCAAGTTGAAAAAGAAGAATTAATCGCACGTTTAAGTGGACGTCGTATATGTAAGACTTGTGGTACATCGTATCATTTAGTGTTCAATCCTCCAAAAGAGGAAGGCAAATGTGATAAAGATGGCGGCGAATTATATACACGTGCGGATGATAATCCTGAAACTGTTGCAAACCGTCTGGAAGTAAATATGAACCAAGCACAACCTTTACTTGATTTTTATAAAGCAAAGGGTGTACTTAAAAATATTAATGGACAGCAAGAAATTTCTAAAGTATTTGCTGATCTTGATGCTCTATTGCAGGGCAGCCGCAGCTGATATCCGTCCGGGCGCTAGACAGCTTCCGCGGTATTCATGCGGAGGCAACAACGAAACATAATTTTTTGAGAGTTGCAAAAGCATATTGTGCCCGGTATATACTATAAGGGTTGAGCACAAAATTCGTGTGATGACATCTTTGTAACGTATAATGGGTTTCGTGGAAGCATCTGTGTAACGGGTATGAATCTCTCATCAAGACATTCCGGCTATCGTGTTAACATAAGGGATGCGGTTCCTTATTATAAGGACTGTTTCCATGGATTGTGTGAAGCGAAACCAGACGAGCGTCTTATTGTACATCTCTCATGCAATCCAAAACATATGTTGGAACGAGTTGCTTCTTAATCAGGAGAAACAGTTGCAAGAGCTCGCATGAGTTTTTTGATATTAGCATATAGAAGGGAGACGAGAAGATGGCGAAAGACGATGTAATTGAAGTCGAAGGGACAGTTGTTGAGACTTTGCCAAACGCGATGTTTAAGGTAGAATTAGAAAATGGGCACACTGTGCTAGCACACGTTTCTGGAAAGATCCGTATGCACTTTATCCGTATCCTACCTGGAGATAAGGTTACTATTGAGTTATCTCCTTATGATTTAACTCGCGGTCGTATCACATACCGTTTTAAATAATCTTTTGCACTCCGGACTATTAAGGAGGTTAGGTTAGATGAAAGTGAGACCATCTGTGAAACCGATCTGCGAAAAATGTAAAGTAATTCGCCGACGCGGTAAAGTAATGGTAATCTGTGAAAATCCTAAACACAAACAAAAACAAGGATAATTAATCAAGGAGGTGCACTAACGAATGGCACGTATTGCTGGTGTTGATATTCCTCGCGACAAACGCGTTGTAATTTCATTAACTTACATTTACGGTATTGGTAAAACTACTTCTCAAAAAGTATTAGCAGGTGCAGGTATTGACGAAAATACTCGCGTTAAAGACTTAACAGAAGATCAATTAAACCAAATTCGTGAACAATTAGATTCATACAAAACAGAAGGTGACTTACGTCGTGAAGTTTCTTTAAACATCAAACGTTTAATGGAAATCGCTTCAAACCGTGGTATCCGTCACCGTCGTGGTTTACCTGTTCGTGGTCAAAATACGAAAAACAATGCGCGTACGCGTAAAGGTCCTCGTAAAACTGTAGCGAACAAGAAAAAATAATTAAGTAAAGGAGGTTCCTTCTTAACATGGCTCGTAAACAACAAACTCGTAAACGTCGTGTGAAAAAGAACATCGAATCTGGTGTTGCTCACATCCGTTCTACATTCAACAATACAATCGTAACGATCACTGATATGCAAGGTAACGCATTATCTTGGTCTTCAGCTGGTGCTTTAGGTTTCCGTGGTTCACGTAAATCAACTCCATTCGCAGCTCAAATGGCTGCTGAAACAGCTGCTAAAACTTCAATGGAACATGGTTTAAAAAACATTGAAGTAACAGTTAAAGGTCCTGGTTCTGGTCGTGAAGCTGCAGTTCGTGCACTTCAAGCTGCTGGATTAGAAGTAACTGCTATTAAAGACGTTACTCCAGTTCCACATAACGGTTGCCGTCCGCCAAAACGTCGTCGCGTGTAATGGGTGCAGCTTAGAAGTATAATTTTGTACTTCTATGTACATCATGTTACTTTGTACAAAAGTCTTGTGCATTTTTTAGTCTATCTTAGATTAACAACTATGATGATAAGAACCTATACATTAGATGTTTTGAAGGAGGGTAAATTGGAATGATCGAAATTGAAAAACCAAAGATTGAAACAGTGGAGATTAGCGAAGATGCCAAATACGGCAAGTTTGTTGTAGAACCGCTTGAACGTGGTTATGGTAATACTTTGGGAAATTCTTTACGTCGTATCCTTCTGTCTTCATTACCTGGAGCTGCTGTAACGTCAATTCAAATTGACGGCGTACTACACGAATTCTCAACTGTAGAAGGCGTTGTAGAAGATGTTGCTTCAATTATCTTAAACGTGAAAAAGCTAGCTTTAAAAATCTACTCGGACGAAGAAAAAGTCATTGAGATAGATGTGAAGGGTGACGGAACGGTTACTGCAGCTGACATTACACATGACAGTGATGTAGAAATATTAAACCCAGATTTATATATCGCAACAATCGCAAAAAACGGTCATTTACGTATGCGTATGTACGCACAACGTGGCCGTGGTTATACTCCTGCTGATCAAAACAAACGTGAGGATCTTCCTATCGGCGTGATCCCGATCGACTCTATTTACACTCCAGTTTCACGCGTCAACTTCCAAGTAGAGAACACTCGTGTTGGACAAAATTCTGACTACGACAAGTTATCACTTGATGTATGGACAGATGGAAGCATCGGTCCTAAAGAGGCGATTTCACTTGGAGCGAAAATTTTAACTGAACACTTAAATATCTTCGTAGGCATGACGAACGAGGCACAAACTGCTGAAATCATGGTCGAAAAAGAAGAAGATCAAAAAGAAAAAGTATTAGAGATGACTATCGAAGAACTTGATCTTTCTGTTCGTTCTTACAACTGCTTAAAGCGCGCTGGTATCAACACGGTATTAGAGTTAGCTAATAAGTCTGAAGACGATATGATGAAAGTACGTAATCTTGGTCGTAAGTCTCTTGAAGAAGTTAAGCATAAGTTAGAAGAGCTTGGTTTAGGATTACGTAAAGAAGACTAAGCGAAAAATTATAAAATTTAGCTAGATCAGATATATTTAAAAGGAGGGAAACGTCCATGGGTTACAGAAAACTTGGTCGTACAAGTTCTCAACGTAAAGCATTACTACGCGACTTAGCTACTGATTTAATCATCAACGAGCGCATCGAAACAACTGAAGCGCGCGCTAAAGAAACTCGTAAAGCAGTTGAGAAAATGATTACTTTAGGTAAACGCGGTGATTTACACGCTCGTCGTCAAGCGGCAGCATTCATCCGTCGTGAGTTAGTAACAGTTGGAGAAGGCGAAGAAGAAAAAACTGTTTTCGCACTTCAAAAATTATTTGATGATATCGCACCTCGTTATGCGGAGCGTCAAGGTGGTTACACTCGTATTCTTAAAGTAGGTCCTCGTCGTGGAGACGGCGCACCAGTAGTAGTTATCGAATTAGTTTAATTCTAACGAAATAGGTGAAGAGGGGTGTCCGGTTCACCGGTTGAACCCATGCACCCCTCTTTTTTCATAGGTTTTGTGATTTTATACGACAATAATTAAGCTGAGCGTTATGATGAGCGGAGTAGTCAACTACTGGCGTCTCGTTTAGCTCTCCGCACCTCATTCAATGAATTTTCGGGCTTGAGCACCCGTAAATTTTGTAAATGTAACGACAAGCGCATTTCTCTGAATGAGGTGCGCGCTTTTTTATTTATGGAATACTAGGATTGAGCCCCTACATTCCTCATACATATGCAAACATAAAGTACGTTTAAATAGGTGGCATTAAGCTGAACTTGTTTGAGAACGTGCTTTATTTTTATATATGTATAATTTCCTGGGAAATTTAAACTACATATTTATATATGTGTAATACATTCAAGGCAAAGGGGAGAATAGCTGAGTATGAATGAGATTTTATCATTTAATCATGTAACATTTTCATATACGCCCGATGAACCAACTGCACGAAATGCTGTAGAGGATGTCTCTTTTGCAATTAACAAAGGTGAATGGATTACAATAGTTGGTCACAATGGTTCTGGAAAGTCGACAATGGCAAAATTAATGAGCGGCTTACTATTGCCTCAGCAAGGGGAAGTCCGCATAAAACATAATATTCTAACAGAAGAAAACCTATGGGACATCCGTTCGCAAATTGGGATTGTCTTTCAAAACCCAGATAATCAGTTCGTTGGGGCTACTGTGCAGGACGATGTAGCTTTCTCTCTTGAAAATAACGGTGTACCGCATAAAGAGATGGTTCAACGGGTACAGGATGCACTTCAACAAGTTAAAATGGAGGCGTTCATTAATCATGAGCCACATCATTTATCAGGAGGGCAGAAGCAGCGTGTAGCGATTGCTGGGGCTTTAGCAATGCATCCTCAAATTCTAATATTGGATGAAGCGACTTCGATGTTGGATCCTCAAGGTCGTGAAGAAGTGTTGACGCTCGTTGAAACATTAAGAAAAGAAATTGACTTAACTGTTTTGGCAATTACGCATGATTTGGAAGAGGCACTTTTGGCGGATCGTATAATTTTTATGAATGATGGTAAGAAGTATGAAGAAGGTACACCTGCAGAAATTTTTTCATTAGGAGATAAACTGCTGCAGTTTGGTCTGGATATGCCTTTTGCCATGAAGATGACTAAGCTACTACAAGCACAGGGAGTACAGCTTGTAGGGCAACATATGACAGAAGAAGAGCTGGTGAATGATTTATGGACATCCAACTTCAACAAGTAAGCTATGCCTATGCAAAAGGCACTCCATTTGAAAAACAAGCTTTACATGAGGTTGACTTAACAATTAAAAGTGGAACATTTCAGGCAATCATCGGACATACAGGATCAGGTAAATCAACAATACTCCTTCATTTTAATGGTCTACTAAAGCCATCGAGTGGTACGGTGAAAATCGGAGACCGATTAATTGAAGCTGGGAAAAAGGCGAAAGATTTGAAATCCGTACGGCAGAAGGTTGGAATTGTCTTTCAATTCCCGGAGCATCAGCTATTTGAGGAAACCGTATTACAGGATATTATGTTTGGTCCGATGAATTTCGGTATTTCAGAGGAAGAAGCGGAAAAGCGTGCACGTGAATTAATCTCGCTTGTAGGGCTGCCTGAGGATATTCTCGAAAAATCTCCGTTCGATTTGTCAGGGGGACAAATGCGTCGAGTAGCAATTGCAGGGGTTTTAGCAATGGATCCTGAAGTAATTGTTTTGGATGAACCAACTGCTGGTCTTGACCCTCGAGGGCAAAAGGAGATTATGGACTTATTTTATGAGTTACATAAACAACGAGGCTTAACAACAATTCTTGTTACACATAGTATGGAAGATGCAGCACGTTATGCGGATTCAATTGCCATCATGCATGAAGGGCGATGTGTGTTAAATGGCAATCCAAGAGAAATCTTCGGTGACAGCCGAACACTTGCACAATTTCGTCTAGAACCACCACGCATTGTCCGTTTCCAGCGGCAAGTTGAGAAAATGATGGAGACATCATTATCAAAAGTTTGCTTAACTGAAGAAGAGCTTGCATTTGAAATCGGACAAGCGATTCCTAAGGAGCGTGAAGGACAATGATGGAAAAAATGATTTTTGGTCGATATATTCCGGGGAATTCATTTGTTCATATGCTTGACCCACGCTCAAAGCTGCTCTTTGTATTTGCATTTATTATTGTTGTCTTTTTGGCCAATAATACGTTAACGTACGGAATATTATTAGCTTTTACCTTAATTGTAATTTTGCTTTCAAAAATTCGGCTTTACTTTTTAATTAATGGATTAAAGCCGGTTATATTTTTAATGCTTTTTACACTCATATTGCATTTATTTATGACGAGAGAAGGCCCTGTACTCATTGACCTTGGCTTTATGAAAATTTATGAAGAAGGTCTGCGCCAAGGTGTATATATTTCACTGCGCTTTTTAATGCTCGTCTTTATGACATCCATCTTAACGCTAACAACTTCGCCTATTTCCATTACAGATGGCTTAGAGGTACTGTTAAACCCATTTAAGAAGTTGAAGCTCCCTGTGCATGAGCTAGCACTTATGATGTCTATTTCACTGCGTTTCATTCCCACATTAATGGATGAAACAGATAAAATTATGAAAGCACAAATGGCGCGAGGTTCAGATTTAAGTGCGGGACCGATTAAAGACCGTCTAAAGGCCGTGGTACCATTGCTAGTGCCGCTGTTTATTAGCGCATTTAAACGGGCAGAAGATCTTGCTACGGCCATGGAAGTACGTGGCTATCGCGGAGGCGAAGGTCGTACGAAGTATCGTTTGTTGAAATGGCATGCAAAAGATACGATTATTTTAGTCGCGCTAGTAATAATGGCGGTCCTGCTGTGGATGCTACGAGGTTAAGAGGGGTATTGAAATGGTCAGATTAAAAGCAACAATAAGCTATGATGGTACGTCATTTGCTGGTTATCAAGTTCAGCCTGGAGAACGTACAGTACAGCTTGAAATTGAAAAAGTATTAGCTATCATGCATAAAGGAAATCAGGTGAAAATTACAGCCAGTGGACGTACGGATGCGCGTGTCCATTCAACAGGCCAAGTGATTCACTTCGATACACCTTTATCCATACCGCTAGAAAAATATCAAAAGGCATTAAATGTGCAGTTACCACGTGATATTCGAGTAATGCAAGTAGAGCAAGTAAAGGATGATTTTCATGCACGCTATGATGTACTAGGAAAGCGTTACCGGTACATTTGGGATTGCAGCATGATTCAAAGTCCATTTAGACGTCATTATGCAGTAGAGACTAATGGGGTAAAACCCGATATTGAAGCAATGCGGGGTGCGGCTCAAGCTATTATAGGAAAGCATGATTTTAGCTGTTTTTGCGCGGCGAATACAAGTGTGGTTGATAAGGTGCGTATAGTTAATGCATTAGAGCTTAATTGGCATGATGAGGAATTGCATATGACAATAAGCGGGAATGGCTTCCTGTACAATATGGTCCGGATTATAGCGGGTACGTTATGGGAGGTAGGAACAGGAAGAAGGGAAGTAAGTTCACTTCCCCAGGTGATTGCTTCGAAGGATCGTTCTTTGGCAGGTAAGACTGCCCCAGCGCACGGTTTATATTTAGAACAAGTTTTTTATGAATAATTTATATATTTTTAAAAATTTTTTGTACGATTATGTAAAAATACGAGAGAAATAGCCGTGGGAAAAGGATTAACAACCTCTCCAGGTGTTCAATTAAATATCTTGACTTTAAACGAGATACATTATATGATGATGTATGGTATTTTCATTACCACCACAATAATAAGCCCCGAAACTTATATAGTGTATATAATGAAAAATAACGGTAATTCATATCGATTAGGAGGATACAAACATGCGCACAACTTTCATGGCTAAAGGTCAAGAAGTAGAACGTAAATGGTTAGTAGTTGACGCAGAAGGCCAAACATTAGGTCGTTTAGCTTCTGAAGTAGCTTCTATCTTACGTGGTAAACATAAACCAACTTTCACACCAAACGTTGATACAGGAGATCACGTGATCATCATCAACGCTGATAAAATTGAGTTAACAGGTAACAAATTACAAAAGAAAATTTACTACCGTCACACTCAATTCGCTGGTGGTTTAAAACAACGTACAGCTGGAGAAATGAAAGAAAAATACCCAACACAAATGCTTGAATTAGCAATTAAGGGTATGCTTCCAAAGAACTCTTTAGGTCGTCAAATGTTCACTAAACTGAACGTTTACACTGGTTCTGAACATCCACATGCTGCACAAAAACCAGAAGCTTACGAGCTACGTGGTTAATAAACTATAATAGGAGGAAATAACTTTGGCACAAGTACAATACATCGGCACAGGTCGCCGTAAAAGCTCAACTGCTCGCGTACGTTTAGTACCAGGCGAAGGTAAAGTAGTAATCAACAATCGTGAAATTGCAGATTACCTACCATACGAAACTTTACACTTAATTATCAACCAACCATTAGTAGCTACAGAAACTAAAGGTTCTTATGACGTTCACGTTAACGTAAACGGTGGTGGATTCACAGGTCAAGCTGGAGCAATCCGTCACGGTATCGCTCGTGCATTATTACAAGTTGATCCAGACTTCCGTCCAGCTTTAAAAGCTGCAGGTCTATTAACTCGTGATTCTCGTATGAAAGAGCGTAAAAAACCAGGTTTACGCGGCGCTCGTCGTGCACCTCAGTTCTCAAAACGTTAATCTTTACGATTACTATTTTGCGAAATTACAAAACCCTTTCTTGGATTTTTCCAAGAAAGGGTTTTTTCTTTATTCATTTGCAAAGCCGTTTGTCGCATGAAGTTTTCCTTTAACTTTTGTGAGAGGTAAATGATTACCGCTTAACCACGAATGAAAATCAATGACGATAGGTAATGCGTCTCCACCTAAAGCGAAAATACATTTACCTTCAGTTGGTATATAGCCAACCGTATGGAGAGTACCATCCCAAGCTCCGTATTTTGTAGCAAATACACCATTTTCGATTCGATTCATTAATTTAAACGCATTTTCAAAAGAAAGTGAATTTTCCTGGGCATTCGAAATAATGTGTTCGCGTGCTAAAGAATCTTCCATTCGGTAACGATTTTCTTCTGTCAGAACTTTAAAGTGGTTCGTGCAGGCTGTTGCATCTCGAACGGCAACGTTGCGCGGAGATGCTTCTACCGCCACCATAGTTTGCTCCGCATCAAGTAATACATAATTAAATGAATGCTTATGGGGGATATTTTTTAATAATGAAATCCCCTCGGCAACATTTGCGCAACATTCCAATAATAAACGTCCGATCATATTGCAAACAAAGCCATCCGCCCTGTTCTTCGTATTTACAAAGTTATAACCGACGACTAGCCCTTTTTCATTCATTCCATCCATACGTCCTGTAATTTGCATAGAAGGTCCTACTGTCGCGTAACCATCATTAGTTGGGGCATATAACACGAAACGCCCATCATAACTTTGTGGGTCATTGTCATAGTTGCGAATCATATAATGCGGATTTGTCGTAATAGAACAGCCACTTTTTTTATGTGCGGCATAATAACCACCATAATGAAGTAAAGCCTGTTCTTCCTTATAACCAAGTACATAAGCAAGACCTTCTATTTCCTCTTCAATTCCTGGACCAAACTGGGTTAAAAGTTGCTTAACATATAATTTATCTATAGAAAATCTATGATCTAATTGTTTATAAAATTCTTCTCTATTATAAAAAAGAGGGGAATTCTTTAAAAGCTCTCCTTGGTATATACCAAACTCATAATGCGATCCTCTGAATTGAATAATATCGCTTGTCACGTTTTTCAATTTATGTACCCCTTTAATGAAACTGTTTTTTCCATAGTAACGATTTTTAGTGGATAAACAAAACAAAAGGATTTGGAAAGCAGTCCTCCCCAAACTCCTTCGGTAGCAGTAGAATTTTTGTATACATTAGTATACAATAGTATTCAAAAAGGGAGGGTGAAAAATATGAGATCAGAAGGTAGAGGGAGACCTCGAGGTGAAGGGGAACAAAGTAATCGCCGTTCTAAGGGTGCCCAAACATTCCGTCGCGGACGTGCTCTGGAGTTTTATCGCCAACTCGAAATGAAGCGTTCAACATTAAAACAACAGTTGGAGTCTGCGGAATTGCAATCGATTCATCCTGTCATTGCTGGGGAGTTGAAAGCAACTGAAGCGATTATGAATGATTTTGTAGGTTTGTTTCAGTTGAATGAATTGTTGGAAGAAGCACAAGCAACAGAAGAGGAATAATTTTTCACAACATAAGGAAGTGAACTTGGTAATGCAGGCAGTAGGGAAATTATCGAAATATATAAAACCATATATTCTGTTTGCTATCATTGCACCGATAATGATGATAGTCGAAGTAAGTATGGATTTATTACAGCCAACAATTTTACAACATATTATTGACGATGGGATTGCTGAAAACGATACGGCATTTATACTAAGAAGTTTTGGTTTAATGATTATTACATCATTAATCGGTTTGATAGGTGGGGTTGGATGTTCGATTTATGCCTCACGTACAGCGGTTAATTTTTCAACGGATCTTCGTCATGATTTGTATGAAACGATTACTTATTTTTCAAATAGTAGTAAAGACAAATTTACACTCGGAAAACTTGTTACGAATTTAACGAGTGACATTGAAATGCTTCAGCGTGCATTAACGATGCTGCTTAAAATATTTGTTCGTGGTCCAATGATGTTTATCGGGGCTATTGTCATTGTATTTATTACAGCGCGGGAGCTATTTCCGATTTTGATGGTAGTAGTACCGATTTTAGCGTTTTGTATGTATTACTTCACAGCACTGTCAGGCAAGCTTTTCCATAAAGTTCAGTTGGTAGTCGACGTAGTAAATACAAAAGTTCAGGAAAATTTGGCCGGTATTCGGGTTATTAAGGCTTATAACCGAAAAAATCATCAAATTGATCAGTTTACAGACATTAATACACAATTAATGAAACGCTCTATGTCAGCAGATCAAATTATTGGTGTGCTAGCTCCATTGACGATGTTTGTCGTGAATATGGGAATTGTTGCAGCATTATGGATGGGTGCCATTAAGGTAGATAATAATACCTTACAAGTAGGGGTTATTTTAGCCTTTATTAACTATTTAATGATGGTCATGCAAGGGCTGATGAGTTCTTCAATGGTTCTTGTACAGCTTGCACGTGCAGTTCCGAGTGCAGAGCGTATTGTAGAAGTATTGGAGGAAAAAATAGAATTTACAAATCCTTCCGTACCAGAGTCACATAAGATTCAAGGAAGTGTGAGTTTTGAAAATGTCAGCTTCTCTTATTTAAAAGGAACGGAATCTGTACTTAAAAATATTAGTTTCCATGTAAATGCCGGTGAAACGGTTGGCATTCTAGGAATGACAGGGAGCGGGAAATCCACGTTGGTCAAGATGATTCCAAGATTGTTTGATGTCGATAGTGGTGTGATAAAAATTGATGGGATACCAATAGGACAATACGGGCTTGAACATCTACGCCAGTCAATAGGATTTGCTCCTCAAAAGGCGACCTTGTTTTCAAAAACAATAGCTGAGAACCTTCAATATGGAAAGTCAGAGGCAACAGAGCAACAAATTTTACAAGCATTGCAAGCATCGAATGCGAGAGAATTTGTTGATAGACTTGAGGCAGGGACAGAGCATGTGCTAACACAAGGGGCAACGAATTTATCGGGTGGACAAAGGCAACGGCTGGCAATGGCACGAGCATTTATACGCAAACCGAATATTTTAGTGTTGGATGATGTGACGAGTGCAGTTGATAGTATTTCCGAAAAGGCTATTCAGCAGGCAATTGATGAACAGTTTGCCGGGGCGACGAAATTTATCGTTTCATCTAAAATTTCCTCAGTTCGACATGCCAATCAAATTCTCTTAATGGATGACGGGAAAATAATTGCCAAAGGGACGCATGAGCAATTGTTAAAGACGAGCGAGTTATATAATGAAATGGCAAAAACACAAGCGGAAAAAGGGGTGACCTTAAGTGAATAAACAACAAGGGGGACCACCAAATCCGATGGGCCATCCAGGAGGGCGATTTACCGGTCCTGTTGTGAAGCCGAAAAATCAAAAAGAGACATTACTTCGTATATGGAGCTATTTACGTATTCAAAAGGTTGAACTAATTAGTGTTGTTATTTTTGTAATTATAAGTACGCTTTTAAGTTTAGTCGGTCCATTTTTAATAGGTAAAACAATTGATGACTATATTATAAAGTTAAATATATCAGGTTCAATTCGTATGGCGCTTCTGTTAGCGGGAGTGTATATCGCATCATCTTTACTAACGTGGATTCAAACATTTGTAATGATACGTGTATCACAAAAGACAATTCGCCGTTTACGTCAACAGCTTTTTGAGCAATATCAATCACTGCCATTAGCTTTTTATGATAAAAAGCAACAGGGTGATTTAATGAGTCGGATGACAAATGATATTGAAAATTTAAATGCAGCATTGTCGCAAAGTGTTATTCAAATTGTATCGAGCTTTTTAACCATTGTTGGTACGGCATTTGCGCTATTTTATTTGGATTGGCGTTTAGCACTTGTCACACTTATTATCATCCCGCTTATCGTGTTCGCTACGAAACAGATTATAAAAAGAAGCAGTGTTAACTATAAAGCGCGTCAACGGGATCTAGGTAATTTAAATGGCTACATTGAAGAGACGATTTCTAATGCAGATATCATTACACTGTTCGGTAAAGAAAAATCAACGCTGGCAGAATTTAAAGAAGCGAACGAAAGACTACGTGGTTCTGCAATGCGGGCAGATATTATTTCCGGGTTCATGGGTCCAGTTAATAACTTCATGAATAACCTAGGATTAAGTTTAGTAATTGGGACAGGTGCAGTTATGGCGGTAACGAGTGGACTTACGATTGGGGTTATCGCATCGTTTGTTACATATACACGCCAGTTTTTCCGTCCAATTAATCAGCTATCAAACTTATTAAATACATTCCAGTCTGCAATTGCTGGTTCTGAGCGAGTATTTGAAGTGTTAGATGAAGTAAGGGAAATAGAAGACATCGAGCATGCAAAAGAAAAACCTCAGTTTAAAGGGGATGTCACTTTTGAAAATGTCAAATTCGCGTATGAGTCAGGGAAACCAGTACTGCGCGGCATCAACTTTAAAGCGAAAGCCGGGGAAACAATTGCGATTGTTGGTCCAACCGGTTCAGGAAAAACGACCATTATTCAATTGCTTACACGTTTTTACGATGCAACAGGAGGTCGAATACTACTGGATGATGAGCCGATTACGCATTACAAAATGAATAATGTTCGGGATCATGTCGGGGTAGTCCTACAGGATACGTATTTATTTTCCGGGACGGTACGTGAAAATATTCGTTTCGGCAAGTTGAATGCTACAGACGAGGAAGTTGAACAGGCGGCCAAAATTGCCTATGCACATAATTTTATCAAGTACTTGCCAGAGCAATACGATACAGTGTTATCAAGTGGCGGCTTAAACTTAAGTCAAGGGCAGCGTCAACTTATTGCCATTGCACGTGCGATTTTGGAGGATCCAGATATTTTAATTTTAGATGAAGCAACTTCGAGCGTTGATACGATGACTGAAGTTCATATTCAAAAAGGGTTGAATAATTTAATGAAAGGCCGTACAAGCTTTGTTATTGCACACCGTTTAAAAACGATAGAAAACGCCGATCAAATTCTCGTAATTAAAGATGGACAAATTTTAGAGCAAGGCAATCACGATTCTTTAATTAATGCCAAAGGATTTTATGCAACGCTTCAAAATCAGCTAATGGCCAATTAATCGAGGTAATAAACGCCCCCTCTTTTGCGTATAGTAGGCAAAAAGGGCGGTGTTTTTATGAAGCGTTGGCTTGCACTTATATTCGTTATTTTTTGTTCGATGCTAGTCGTTGTATATGAAACAAATGCTTCCGACCGGCGATTTTTTTTACCCGAGCCATTAGGTGGGTTGAAAATTGTATTGGATGCTGGTCATGGAGGTATTGATGGTGGTGCTTCAAATGGTGATGTAATCGAAAAAGATGTGACATTGGCAATTACAAAAAAAGTAGCTCGTCAATTGACACGTTTAGGGGCAGAAGTAATATTAACGCGTTCAACAGATGGAGATGTACTAAGTGAACATGCACCAAAGGAGACATTTCCAACACTTCGTGAGCGTAAGAAACAGGATATTTTCCTACGTGAAACATTAGTGGAATCACATGAGCCGGATATATTTATTACGATTCATGCAAACGCAATTCCAAATAGTAAATGGAGAGGAGCCCAAGTGTTTTATCATCATGAAGGACATGAAAAGAGTGAAGCACTCGCACAGGCTGTTCAACAATCCATTCGTACTACGATGGAAAATACAGACAGGGAAGCATTATCGATTAAAAATGTTTATTTACTAAAGAAGGTGGAAATACCTGCAGTATTGGTAGAAACGGGTTTCCTAAGCAATGAAGAAGAAAGGGACTTGCTTGCTACTGAAAGTTATCAGGATAAGATGGCATTTGCTATTGCGCGCGGAATTGAAAATTATATTCATGTGAAATTTGACTAGGCAACATGTAATAGCAATACGGGACTAGTATGATATACTAACAATGGATATTTCATTCAGGGGAGTGTTTGATGTGCTAAATGAACAACAAGTTCGAGAACTATTAGGCGAATTACAGGATCCGTTTTTACATAAAACATTAGCAGAAACAAAAGGTGTAACAAACGTTTCAATTAAAGCAGAAAAAGGGCATGTTAGTGTTCGTATTGCAATTGCAAAGGTAAATACGCCGGAACAAATGACACTTCAAATGAAAATTGTAGAAGTGTTAAAAGAAAATGGCGCGGCTTCAGTAGGGATTCGTTTTGAAGAATTACCAGCAGAAGTTTTACAATCATTCCGTGGACAAGCGACGGAGTCACAGGCTCAAGATATATTATCACCATTATCAAGTGTGCAATTTATCTCAATTGCTTCTGGTAAAGGTGGCGTAGGGAAATCGACTGTATCTGTCAACATGGCAGTTGCTTTAGCGCGCTTAGGAAAAAAAGTAGGATTAATCGATGCAGATATATATGGCTTCTCTGTTCCAGATATGATGGGTGTAACGGAAATGCCAGTTGTAAAAGAAGATCGTATATATCCAGTTGAGCGTTTAGGTGTAAAAGTTATTTCAATGGGGTTCTTCGTAGAAAATAATGCACCAATTGTATGGCGCGGTCCTATGCTTGGAAAAGTACTAGACCAGTTCTTCCGTGATGTAGAGTGGGGCGAATTGGATTATCTACTATTAGATTTACCGCCAGGAACAGGGGACGTAGCACTTGATATTCACCAGATGCTACCGGCTTCAAAGGAAATTGTTGTTACAACGCCACACCCAACAGCAGCATTTGTAGCAGCTCGTGCAGGTGCAATGGCATTACAAACGAATCATGAGATTTTAGGTGTTATCGAAAACATGGCTTGGTATGAAAGCAAAACTGGTGAAAAGGAATTTGTATTCGGTCAAGGCGGCGGTCCAAAGCTAGCTGAAGAATTACGTACTAAGCTACTTGGTCAAATTCCGTTAGGTCAACCAGATTGGACTGAAGAAGATTTTGCGCCATCTATCTATGCAGAGAATCACCCTACAGGTCAGATTTACTTGAAAATTGCTGAAGAGATTGTATCGGCATTAAATAAATAAGCTTATATTAACAACCAGTTGTCCCAAAATGGAACAACTGGTTGTTTTATTATGATCCGCCGCCACCGCTTTTTTCTTCACTACTTCCCTTCTCAGATCCACCTCCACCACCAGATCCGGATTCTTTTTCAGACGAAGAACCTTCACCACTCTTTTTAATCAGCTCTTCCCATTTTGACTGCATCAGAGGGTTCTCTATTGTTTCGGTCACCACTTTTTCCAGTTCCTTACGCATTACAGCACCTTTCATAATTGATTCCAGTTGCTTTTGCATATCCGGCTGTCCAAAAAATGATGTTAAAGCTTCTTGGTACGCAGCATCGTTTAATAGGTTTTTCATTAAATCCTTTTGTTGATCCTGCATACTTTTTGCGAAGTTCTCTTTAAACTTAGGGTCTTCAAATGTTTTTACCCAAAAATCCATGGCTTCTTTTGACAGCATTGTTTCCTCGGTCGCCTTTTTTACTTCCTCGGTATTTAAAATAAGCAGCTCCCGGAAGCTCTTATCTTCAAATATTTGTCGGATCGCCTTTTTCCCATCTTCTGTTTGGATAGCATCAACCATAATTTTCTTTACTTCGTCATAAGAAAGCGTCGTTGATTTGGAATCGTTACAACCAGCAATTAGAATGATGGAAAAGGCAAGTATTATTAAACGTTTCACTATTTCTTCCTTCCTTTCTTCACTTAAGCGCTTTCGTTTATTGTTCACAATTTAACAAAATATATGTAACAACTTTTAGTAGAGGTCGCTTTTTTCAAATCGAATTGATAAAATATACAAGTATATTAAAAAATGGGGGAATTGTTCGTGACGATACGAAACTGGGTTAAATTTGCTTTTTGGGCATTGTTAATTGGTGGTTTAGTGAATGCAGTTGCCTCGTTAATTATTCGTTGGGACTTTTACCAACCATATTTAGCGAACGGGGAAATTTCTGAATTTCTGGCTGCGGTTATTTGGAATATCGTTTTAGGTATGACGATGAGTGTGATGGCCCAAGCAGGTTTTTTTGCTTATTTAACGTTACATCAAGTTGGTGTTAATATATTTAGATCATTAACGCTTTGGAACTGGATACAAATGTTATTGATCATTATTGTTTTAGTCGATATTGTAATTTTCCGCTTTGCCCCAGGAGCTAGTACAATGGGGGATTGGCTGATTTACGGATTTTTACTTATAGTTTTAGTCGGAGCGGCCATATTAACGGCAGTAAAGAAAATAAAAATGACGAAAAAGCCACATGTCTTAATCTCCACAATGTTCTTTATGATTGTTGTAACTTCATTAGAGTGGATTATCGCTTTAATGGGACGCCAGGATAACATTGACGTATATGTTGCACTATTATTGTTCCCGTTAGTGGCAGTTAATGCATACCAAATTTTAATGTTGCCAAAATATAATGCACAATCTGAAGCTGATCGAAAAAAATTGGAAGAACGTCGTAAAGAAAGAAAAGAGTCGCATACTACGGCAAAAGCTTAAATAGAAAGGGCTGTCACAAATATAAACGTTTGTGACGGCCCATTGTTTTTTTAAAATAGACATAGATTCATATTATTATGGGAATCGTTTTGTAGAAATTTCATATCCAAATATATTTTGTTCAATTGAAACAAAAATATGCTCATTCATAAATTGTTTAATGGCATCAAAAGAGACATTCTCCTCACGATGTAAAGGAATACTTACAAATGAACCTTCAGGAATTTTACTTTCTACTATAGGAAAGGTTTCTGTTGGAGCAATTATGTTAATGCCAAGTTGATGTAAAGCTGATTGCATAGAATCTTCCATTTTGTAATCAGCGGTCGCAAACCATAGTGGCTTTTTGTAAAATGTTTTTTCGTAAATAGCGAGCTGTTTGTTTAAAAGTGTTTCATCGACATATTGATCACTCGTAGAACCGAGTAGACCAACTCTAATATTCTTTTCTATTAATACTTTTACCAAATCAGGACTTCGTAATAGCCAATCACTATCTGCTAAAAAAAGTGGATAAGGCTCTTTCAGGTTTGTCACCCATTCTTCCAAACCTTTATGAGAATAACTGAGTTCAATGATTACACTTTTTCCGAATTGACCTTTTGTGATGATTGCTGGAGTCTCTGTTAATTGAAATACGGGCATAATACTACTTTTTTCATCAAAATAAATGAATACCAGAAATAAGCATAAAATTAGTGATACCAACGTTTTGAACATGATTAACTACCCACTTTCCGATTGTATTAAACACGATTCTATTAAAAACTTATGAAAAAGTGTTGACGGATATAACAAGAGGATGTTACTATAAGTGAGTCGCCAAGAGATGACGCGACAAACGAAACACAATGAACCTTGAAAACTGAACAAGCAACGTTAATGAAACAAGCTTCTTAAATGAAGCAAACAATAGATTTCAACTTTTAATTAAGTTGAATCGCTAGCAAAGCAAATGAGCTTTCAAACTACTTTTATGGAGAGTTTGATCCTGGCTCAGGACGAACGCTGGCGGCGTGCCTAATACATGCAAGTCGAGCGGATGATGAGAGAAGCTTGCTTCTCTCTGATTTAGCGGCGGACGGGTGAGTAACACGTGGGTAACCTACCTTATAGATTGGGATAACTCCGGGAAACCGGGGCTAATACCGAATAATACTTTTAAACACATGTTTGAAAGTTGAAAGACGGTTTCGGCTGTCACTATAAGATGGACCCGCGGCGCATTAGCTAGTTGGTGAGGTAACGGCTCACCAAGGCAACGATGCGTAGCCGACCTGAGAGGGTGATCGGCCACACTGGGACTGAGACACGGCCCAGACTCCTACGGGAGGCAGCAGTAGGGAATCTTCCACAATGGACGAAAGTCTGATGGAGCAACGCCGCGTGAGTGAAGAAGGATTTCGGTTCGTAAAACTCTGTTGCAAGGGAAGAACAAGTAGCGTAGTAACTGGCGCTACCTTGACGGTACCTTGTTAGAAAGCCACGGCTAACTACGTGCCAGCAGCCGCGGTAATACGTAGGTGGCAAGCGTTGTCCGGAATTATTGGGCGTAAAGCGCGCGCAGGTGGTTCCTTAAGTCTGATGTGAAAGCCCCCGGCTCAACCGGGGAGGGTCATTGGAAACTGGGGAACTTGAGTGCAGAAGAGGATAGTGGAATTCCAAGTGTAGCGGTGAAATGCGTAGAGATTTGGAGGAACACCAGTGGCGAAGGCGACTGTCTGGTCTGTAACTGACACTGAGGCGCGAAAGCGTGGGGAGCAAACAGGATTAGATACCCTGGTAGTCCACGCCGTAAACGATGAGTGCTAAGTGTTGGGGGGTTTCCGCCCCTCAGTGCTGCAGCTAACGCATTAAGCACTCCGCCTGGGGAGTACGGTCGCAAGACTGAAACTCAAAGGAATTGACGGGGGCCCGCACAAGCGGTGGAGCATGTGGTTTAATTCGAAGCAACGCGAAGAACCTTACCAGGTCTTGACATCCCGGTGACCACTATGGAGACATAGTTTCCCCTTCGGGGGCAACGGTGACAGGTGGTGCATGGTTGTCGTCAGCTCGTGTCGTGAGATGTTGGGTTAAGTCCCGCAACGAGCGCAACCCTTATTCTTAGTTGCCATCATTCAGTTGGGCACTCTAAGGAGACTGCCGGTGATAAACCGGAGGAAGGTGGGGATGACGTCAAATCATCATGCCCCTTATGACCTGGGCTACACACGTGCTACAATGGACGATACAAACGGTTGCCAACCCGCGAGGGGGAGCTAATCCGATAAAATCGTTCTCAGTTCGGATTGTAGGCTGCAACTCGCCTACATGAAGCCGGAATCGCTAGTAATCGCGGATCAGCATGCCGCGGTGAATACGTTCCCGGGCCTTGTACACACCGCCCGTCACACCACGAGAGTTTGTAACACCCGAAGTCGGTGAGGTAACCTTTATGGAGCCAGCCGCCGAAGGTGGGATAGATGATTGGGGTGAAGTCGTAACAAGGTAGCCGTATCGGAAGGTGCGGCTGGATCACCTCCTTTCTAAGGATTATTTCGGAATCATTCTCATGGAGAATGAAACATTAACGTTTGCTGTTCAGTTTTGAAGGTTCATTCTTAATTGAATGAGATACTTCAAAACTTCGTTCTTTGAAAACTGGATAAAACGACATTGAAAGCAATAAAACAAATTTCTATTTTATAGAAATGTAACAAGTCAAGCAATTGACGTGTAAACTTAAATCTTGGATTTTATCCAAGTGTTAACTTTTGGTTAAGTTAATAAGGGCGCACGGTGGATGCCTTGGCACTAGGAGTCGATGAAGGACGGCACTAACACCGATATGCCTCGGGGAGCTGTAAGTAAGCTTTGATCCGGGGATTTCCGAATGGGGGAACCCACTATCTTTAATCGGATAGTATCTACACGTGAATACATAGCGTGATGAGGACAGACGCAGGGAACTGAAACATCTAAGTACCTGCAGGAACAGAAAGAAAATTCGATTCCCTGAGTAGCGGCGAGCGAAACGGGAAGAGCCCAAACCAAAGAGCTTGCTCTTTGGGGTTGTAGGACACTCTATACGGAGTTACAAAAGAATGAGTTAGACGAAGCGACTTGGAAAGGTCCGCGAAACAAGGTAAAAGCCCTGTAGTCAAAAGTTCATTCCCTCCAGAGTGTATCCTGAGTACGGCGGAACACGTGAAATTCCGTCGGAATCCGGGAGGACCATCTCCCAAGGCTAAATACTACCTAGTGACCGATAGTGAACCAGTACCGTGAGGGAAAGGTGAAAAGCACCCCGGAAGGGGAGTGAAATAGATCCTGAAACCGTGTGCCTACAAGTAGTTAGAGCCCGTTAATGGGTGATAGCGTGCCTTTTGTAGAATGAACCGGCGAGTTACGATTACGTGCGAGGTTAAGTTGAGAAGACGGAGCCGCAGCGAAAGCGAGTCTGAATAGGGCGAATTAGTACGTGGTCGTAGACCCGAAACCAGGTGATCTACCCATGTCCAGGGTGAAGGTGAGGTAACACTCACTGGAGGCCCGAACCCACGCACGTTGAAAAGTGCGGGGATGAGGTGTGGGTAGCGGAGAAATTCCAATCGAACCTGGAGATAGCTGGTTCTCTCCGAAATAGCTTTAGGGCTAGCCTCGTGATTGAGAATACCGGAGGTAGAGCACTGTTTGGACTAGGGGGGCATCTCGCTTTACCGAATTCAGACAAACTCCGAATGCCGGATATTTATACACGGGAGTCAGACTGCGAGTGATAAGATCCGTAGTCAAGAGGGAAACAGCCCAGACCACCAGCTAAGGTCCCCAAGTAATCGTTAAGTGGAAAAGGATGTGGCGTTGCTTAGACAACCAGGATGTTGGCTTAGAAGCAGCCATCATTTAAAGAGTGCGTAATAGCTCACTGGTCGAGTGACGCTGCGCCGAAAATGTATCGGGGCTAAACGATTCACCGAAGCTGTGGATGCATACTTTGAGTATGCGTGGTAGGAGAGCGTTCTAATAGCGTTGAAGTCAGACCGGAAGGACTGGTGGAGCGATTAGAAGTGAGAATGCCGGTATGAGTAGCGAAACATGGGTGAGAATCCCATGCACCGTATGACTAAGGTTTCCTGAGGAAGGCTCGTCCGCTCAGGGTTAGTCGGGACCTAAGCCGAGGCCGATAGGCGTAGGCGATGGACAACAGGTTGATATTCCTGTACCACCTCCTCACCGTTTGAGAAATGGGGGGACGCAGTAGGATAGGGTAAGCACGCCGTTGGTTGCGCGTGTTCAAGCAGTAAGGCGTGTATGTAGGCAAATCCGCATACTATAACGTTGAGCTGTGATGACGAGCTCTTTAGAGCGAAGTTCCTGATTTCACACTGCCAAGAAAAGCCTCTATCGAGGTGAGAGGTGCCCGTACCGCAAACCGACACAGGTAGTCGAGGAGAGAATCCTAAGGTGTGCGAGAGAACTCTCGTTAAGGAACTCGGCAAAATGACCCCGTAACTTCGGGAGAAGGGGTGCTTCTTTGGGTGCATAGCCTAGAGAAGCCGCAGTGAATAGGCCCAGGCGACTGTTTAGCAAAAACACAGGTCTCTGCAAAACCGTAAGGTGACGTATAGGGGCTGACGCCTGCCCGGTGCTGGAAGGTTAAGAGGAGCGGTTAGCGCAAGCGAAGCTGTGAATTGAAGCCCCAGTAAACGGCGGCCGTAACTATAACGGTCCTAAGGTAGCGAAATTCCTTGTCGGGTAAGTTCCGACCCGCACGAAAGGCGTAACGATCTGGGCACTGTCTCAACGAGAGACTCGGTGAAATTATAGTACCTGTGAAGATGCAGGTTACCCGCGACAGGACGGAAAGACCCCGTGGAGCTTTACTGTAGCCTGATATTGAATTTTGGTACAACTTGTACAGGATAGGTAGGAGCCAGAGATCCCGGAGCGCCAGCTTCGGAGGAGGCGTCGGTGGGATACTACCCTGGTTGTATTGAACTTCTAACCCATGCCCCTTAGCGGGGTAGGAGACAGTGTCAGGCGGACAGTTTGACTGGGGCGGTCGCCTCCTAAAGAGTAACGGAGGCGCCCAAAGGTTCCCTCAGAATGGTTGGAAATCATTCGAAGAGTGTAAAGGCATAAGGGAGCTTGACTGCGAGACCTACAAGTCGAGCAGGGTCGAAAGACGGGCTTAGTGATCCGGTGGTTCCGCATGGAAGGGCCATCGCTCAACGGATAAAAGCTACCCCGGGGATAACAGGCTTATCTCCCCCAAGAGTCCACATCGACGGGGAGGTTTGGCACCTCGATGTCGGCTCATCGCATCCTGGGGCTGTAGTCGGTCCCAAGGGTTGGGCTGTTCGCCCATTAAAGCGGTACGCGAGCTGGGTTCAGAACGTCGTGAGACAGTTCGGTCCCTATCCGTCGTGGGCGTAGGAAATTTGAGAGGAGCTGTCCTTAGTACGAGAGGACCGGGATGGACACACCGCTGGTGTACCAGTTGTCTTGCCAAAGGCATCGCTGGGTAGCTATGTGTGGACGGGATAAGTGCTGAAAGCATCTAAGCATGAAGCCCCCCTCAAGATGAGATTTCCCATTACGCAAGTAAGTAAGACCCCTGAAAGACGATCAGGTAGATAGGTTCGAGGTGGAAGTGCGGTGACGCATGCAGCTGACGAATACTAATCGGTCGAGGACTTAACCACATTTTATTGCACAACTCAATGAAACGTTTATCCAGTTTTGAAAGAATGATTCTTTCAAAGGGTTCCAAGACATAAGCTGTATTGGAAACCAAAATAGTCTAGTGATGATGGCAAAGAGGTCACACCCGTTCCCATACCGAACACGGAAGTTAAGCTCTTTAGCGCCGATGGTAGTTGGGGGCTTCCCCCTGTGAGAGTAGGACGTCGCTAGGCTCAAAAAGTCGTTGCTGATTCAGTCAGTAGTGGCTTTTTTATTATTTAAAATTAGCGAATGAATTAAAGATAACAAGCATGACTTGAAAGGATAAAACTTTCTAGGTCATGCTTTTTTGTTTATATAAAATAGACAATAGAAAGTGGAGATTATAAATTATTGCAAATAGGAGAAGAAGTAGCTAGATAAACGTCTTCTGTACAGAAATTCAAATTGATTTATCATTCCTCAAGGCACTTTTACCATTTGAAACTTTTACAGCTAGATTACGTATACAAAAGAATAAGTTTAATTAAGGAGGAAGCTGATGCGTAAAATATTGTATATGGCAGTAGCTAGCGTATTACTGACAGCCTGTGGAAATGATAAAACAAGCAGTACCGACTTAGCTACAACAGGGCAAACTGAAAGCTCTCAGGAGGTCAACCAGATGAACGAAACATTATTAGGGAAATGGCAAGGTATGATTGAAATCCCGCAGTCACCATTGGAAATTATTTTGGATTTGCAAAAAACAGGGGGGAATATATCGGTTCCAGCCCAAGGATTAAGTGAATTTTCATTTGAATCTGTTCAATATAATGATAGTGAAATAGAGATTAAAATTGATTTGGCAGGGTCTTTAATAAAAATAGAAGGGACTTATGAAAAGGAACAAATAGAAGGGACGTTTACACAAAATGGACAAACATTTTCGATTACTTTAAATCCATATACAGAGGCTTCTATAACATATGAAGAGCATACCGTTCCTGTTTTAGGAGGGGAATTAAAGGTAGCCCTACAAGTGCCAGAACAACCAACAGGGGAGCTTGTTATTATCCATGCTGGTTCAGGACCAACGAATAAAGATGGAAATACTATTGGCGGTGGATCTAATAACAGCCTTAAGATGATTGCGGAAAGTCTAGCCGAACAGGGAATTGCATCAATACGGTTTGATAAGCGGGGTATTGGTGAAAATACAGCACTAATTGCAAAAGAAGAGAACTTAACATTTGAAATGTATGTACAGGACGTAACGTCAATCGTTGATTATGCTAAAAAAGACAGCCGTTTTACGGAGGTTCATTTACTTGGTCATAGTGAAGGTGCATTAATTATGGCAATCGCTGCACAAAAAGGCAATGTAGACTCACTTATCTCCATTGCTGGGGCAGGTAGACCGGTCGATGAGATTTTGATGGAACAACTAGCAGCGAGTCTACCACCTAATTTGTTGTTGGAATCTGAAAAAGCATTGGAGCAGCTGAAAGCCGGTAATAAAGTCGGGAAAGTTTCGTCTGAACTTCAGTCCTTATTTAGACCCTCTGTTCAACCGTATATGATTTCTTGGTTAAAATATAACCCACAGCAGGAAATAATGGATGTGAAAGTTCCTATACTAATCATACAAGGAAAAATGGATATCCAAATTACAGAAGAAGATGCGGAAAGTCTAAAATCGGCAAATAGCAAAGCACAGCTTCATTATTTTGATCATATGAATCATGTCTTAAAAGACATACAAGGAAATCGTGAACAAAATATAGCGAGTTATTCAAATCCCACGATACCATTGGCGAATGGTTTAGTGGAGAAAATTGTTAAATTCGTAAAATAAACAAAGTCCAGGAAAGAGGAGTTTTCCTCTTTCTGCAATAAAAAAATAAAAGACAAATTATTTCAATAAAGTGCTTGTATAAATTAAAAACGTTGCTATAATAATAAATGTACAAGGGAAACATTGTACATGAGGTACATATATAGTAGCGTTCCGAAGTAGCTCAGTTGGTAGAGCATCCGGCTGTTAACCGGCAGGTCGCAGGTTCGAGTCCTGCCTTCGGAGCCATTTTTTTTTGCCTTTTTGTATTGTGGAAAAAAATAAAAACATTTTTTAAAAAAAGTTTTTAAAAAGGCTTGCATGATAGTGAAAATGATGATATTATAAATCTTGTCTTAAAGAGAACGTATCATTTACATAACGGCCCGTTGGTCAAGTGGTTAAGACACCGCCCTTTCACGGCGGTAACACGGGTTCGAATCCCGTACGGGTCACCATTTAAGGCTTCATAAAAAAATAAATTAGTAACACTTGTTATGTATGGAGGATTAGCTCAGCTGGGAGAGCACCTGCCTTACAAGCAGGGGGTCGGCGGTTCGAGCCCGTCATCCTCCACCATTCATTTTTTAACAGTGTTGCATCATTTGTCGGAGGGGTAGCGAAGTGGCTAAACGCGGCGGACTGTAAATCCGCTCCTTAGGGTTCGGCGGTTCGAATCCGTCCCCCTCCACCATCTTTAAAATGTTTGGGGTATAGCCAAGCGGTAAGGCAACGGATTTTGATTCCGTCATGCCCTGGTTCGAATCCAGGTTCCCCAGCCATTTTTTTATTTTTTTCTGAGCCATTAGCTCAGTTGGTAGAGCATCTGACTTTTAATCAGAGGGTCGAAGGTTCGAGTCCTTCATGGCTCACTTTTATTTTATAAATTTAGAAGTGCACTTAAACTTAAAAACTACAATCCTTTACTTATATTAATGAGTAAAGGATTTTTTGCATATTAAAGGGAAAACCGTTTGGGAAATCGAAATTTCAATAGAGAGTTTAGCTGAGCATAGAATAGCCGACCAAATATTAAGATTTCGTAAGGGGATGGGAAAATGAATAGAAAAATTTCAATTGTAGGGGTTCCGTGTGATTATGGTCAACAACGTCGTGGGGTGGATATGGGACCAAGTGCTATTCGATATGCAGGCTTGCAACAACGTTTAGTAAACCTAGGATTTGAAGTTGAAGATGAAGGCAATATTCAAGTAATTGAACGAAATGCAATTGACCAGAAAGACGAAAAGCTTCTAAATTTAGATGAAGTAATTAAAGTGAATACAGCACTTGCCGAGAAAGTATATGAAGTTGTAAAAAAGGATCATACACCTCTAGTACTAGGTGGTGACCATAGTATAGCAATAGGTACGTTAGCGGGACTTTCTATGAAGTATAAAAACTTGGGGGTAATATGGTTTGATGCCCATGCCGATTTGAATACGCCGGAGACAACACCGTCAGGGAATATTCACGGTATGCCTCTTGCTACAAGTATAGGGCTTGGGCATAAGCGATTGACTTCTATATTACATGGAGAACCAAAAATTAAAGCGGAAAATATAATTATAATTGGCGGGCGCTCAATTGATGAGGGAGAACGTGAATTAATAAAAACGCGTGGCATTAAAATTTATACGATGCATGAAATTGACCGGCTTGGAATGACACATGTAATGGAAGAAACGGTGAATTATTTTAAACAAAATCAAATAGATGGTATGCATTTATCTCTTGACCTTGATGCACTGGATCCTTTATACACACCCGGAGTTGGAACACCTGTGGCCGGGGGAATTACCTATAGGGAAAGTCATCTAGCAATGGAGATGATTCAGGAATCAGGATTGTTGACGTCTGCAGAGTTTGTGGAAGTGAATCCTATACTGGATGAACGTAATAAAACGGCTGATGTAGCAGTTGCGTTAATTGGTTCTTTGTTTGGTGAAACTTTAGTATGAATATTGTGAAAAAATGGGTATAGCATAATGAAATTTGTTATAATGGGAACACATATTTTTGCGGAAAAGACAAAATAATTTTTTTGAAAATGAAACCTTTTAAGAAACAATCCGTATATATAGAACAGCTGAAAAGGTGGAGAGGAAAGACAAATGGATGCGTTAGTAAATAAAAGAATAAAGCAAGTGCTTAAAGGTGATCAAAACGCATATGCCGACATTGTTAACCTCTACCAGCACAAGCTGTACCAAGTGTGTTTTCGAATGCTTGGAAATAAACAAGAAGCAGAAGATATTGCACAAGAGGCATTTATACGTGCCTATATTAATCTACATTCGTATGATCAAAATCGAAAATTTTCAACATGGCTTTATCGTATAGGTACGAATTTATGTATCGACCGTATTCGTAAAAAGAAGCCAGATTACTATTTAGATGCCGAAGTTGCTGGGACAGAAGGATTGGATATGTATTCACAGATTGCTGCGGATGAGCAATCACCTGAAGCAGCTATTGAACAAATGGAGCTTCAGGACAGAATTCAATTTGAAATCAGTCGCCTTCCTGACAAATATCGTTCGGTCATTGTTTTAAAATATATTGAGGAATTATCGCTCCAGGAAATCAGTGAAATTTTAGATATGCCGCTTGGTACAGTAAAAACCCGTATTCACCGTGGTCGTGAAGCGTTGAGAAAGCAGTTAAACAATTTGTAGGAGGAAGATACGCATGAAAACGTGTGCATCACAATTCGTGGATTATATGCACGAATATTTAGATGGTGATATTAGTCGTGAGCATGAACAATCATTGAAACAACATTTGCAGACATGCCCGGATTGCCAACAACATATGCATGAATTAAGTGACACGGTTGCGTTTATCAAGAGTGCAGCGCATATTACTGCCCCTCCAAGCTTTGAGGAACAAGTAATAAGTCGTTTACCGAAACGCAAAAGTTCTGTCGGCATAAAACGTTGGTTCCGTCAGCATCCGATGCTCGTTGCTGCTGCAATGTTTTGCTTGTTTATGAGCGCTACAGTGCTAAGTAGTTTCCCGAACGACAATCAATTTTCTGTGACAAAACAGCCAAATATAGTTGTTGAAGGGCAAACGGTAACAGTTCCCGCTGGTGAAGTTGTTAAAGGTGACATCGTTGTGAAAAACGGCGATATCATTATTGAAGGGGAAGTAGATGGGAATGTTACAGTAATAAATGGAAACTATATGGCTTCCACTGCAGTAGTTACAGGACAAGTCGAGGAAATCGATGAAATGTTCGAGTGGTTATGGTATAAAATTAAAGATGGCTTTAATGATTTGATGGCGGTCTTTAGCAATAAATAAATATCAGTTTTACTGAAAACCACATAAAAATAATTTTTTCCTGACGAATAGTGAAACTTTCTTCAAAAAAATGACGTTCTATTATAAAAAGCAAAGTCTACTCGTTCGGGTAGACTTTTTTCTGTTATGAAAGTTAATCATTGCCGGAATTATGCTATACTAAAGGCAATATGGATTAGCTATAAAAGGTGGGGGATGCCACATGCAAATAATTGAACAATTTACAGACATTGCTGCTGTAGAGATGATTTTTAAAGTGTTGGACGTACTGCTTGTTTGGTACGTAGTTTATAAGGCATTGACCCTCATTAAAGGAACGAAAGCCGTTCAATTATTAAAAGGGTTGCTGATTGTTGTTTTGGCAAAGTTTGCTACCTATGTTTTTGGTCTAGATACACTCGATTGGCTATTACAGGAAGTAATTGACTGGGGTTTCTTAGCAATCATAATTATATTCCAACCGGAAATTCGCCGGGCACTTGAGCAAATAGGGCGTGGGAAGCTTTTCCAACGTACTAATAATCAGCAAGATGATGAACAAACACGTTTAATTGAAGCTGTAAAAAAATCTGTGAGCTATATGGCAAAGCGTCGTATTGGAGCACTTATCTCAATTGAAAAAGATACGGGTCTAAATGAATATGTAGAAACAGGTATTAAAATGGATGCCGCGCTTTCTTCTGAGTTGCTAATTAACATTTTTATCCCAAACACACCTCTACATGATGGGGCTGTGATTATCCAAAAAAACCAAATTTCAGCTTCTGCCTGTTACTTACCGTTATCTGAAAGTGCATTTATTTCTAAGGAGCTTGGAACAAGACACCGGGCTGCACTTGGATTAAGTGAAGTGACAGATGCGATTACAATTGTTGTATCAGAGGAAACAGGTGCCATTAGTATTACAGCAAATGGTAACTTGCATCGTAACCTTACTATGACAGAATTTGAAGAACTATTACGTAAAATGTGGTTTGGTCCTGAGCAAGATTCTAACTTAGCTTCTAAGTGGACTTGGGGAGGGAAAAAGAATGGATAAATTATTCGATAGCCCGTGGATGCTACGTTTAACAGCATTATTTTTAGCTGCTGCTCTATTTTTATATATTCAAACTGAAGATAATCGAGCAGCAGATTCTGGTTCATCAAATGAAACAGATGTTATTACAAATGTGCCGCTTGAAGTGTATTATGATTCAGATAGTTTGTTTGTTACAGGGCTTCCCGAAACCGTCGATGTAAAAATTTCTGGACCGAAGGCAATTGTTTTAACAACAAAGCTGGAAAAGGATTACAAATTATTTGTCGATTTAAACTCATTGTTAATCGGTGAACATAGCGTTACAATACAGCAGGAAAACTTTTCTGAAAAACTAAATGTATCAATTGAACCGAAAATCGTTAATGTGACAATTGAAGAAAAAATTACCGAGCAGTTTCGTATAGAGCCTGAGATGAATAAAAGCCTTGTCGCCGAAGACTTCATCGTAAATAGGATGAGTGTAGAACCGACGAAAGTTGCCATTACCGGTGCAAAAAGTGTGATTGATAACATAAGCTTTGTAAAGGCAACAATTACAGGTGAAAAAGGTTTAAAAGAATCGTTTGAGCAAGAAGCTACTGTAAAGGTTCTTGACCGTGATTTAAATAAACTGGATGTGCGTGCTAATCCAGATAAGGTCAATGTTAAAGTAGAAATTAATGAATATAGTCGGGAAGTCCCGATTACATTGGTTGAAATTGGGGAATCAGTAGATGGGCTTAAGATTGAAAAGTTGTCGTCAGAGCCATCCCGCATCACTGTTTATGGGCCGAAAGCGGCAGTGGATGCTTTGGAAGAAGTAATTGTAGAAGTATCTCGTGAAAAAATTACCGAGTCTGGCTCCTATGATTTTAAAATTCCACTTCCAACAGGTGCAACAAAGTTATCGCAGAATAAACTTACGGTATATGCAGATGTATCAGGCGAGCCTGTTAGTGAAGAGGAAAGCGAAGCCAATGCAGATGAAAGTGTTGACAACGCGGAGTAAAACTTAACTACCAACAAAAACAATCAGTCCACATTAGGTGGTAAATTTAAAACGTATGTAATTTAAGCGTTGAAGGAGAGAAAAAGTAATGGGTAAATATTTCGGAACAGATGGCGTCCGCGGTGTCGCAAATAGTGAGCTAACACCTGAGTTGGCGTTTAAACTAGGTCGTATTGGCGGCTATGTGCTAACGAAGGATGCTAAAGATCGCCCGAAAGTATTAATTGGACGAGATACACGTATTTCTGGAGAAATGTTGGAAGGAGCACTTGTAGCAGGTCTTCTTTCGATTGGTGCAGAAGTTATGCGTTTAGGAGTGATTAGTACACCAGGTGTTGCTTACCTTACACGTGTCATGAATGCAGAAGCAGGTGTTATGATTTCAGCTTCGCACAATCCTGTGGCAGATAACGGCATTAAATTTTTTGGTCCAGATGGCTTTAAATTAACTGACGCACAAGAAGCCGAAATCGAAAGCCTAATCGATGCAGAGGAAGATACATTACCACGTCCTGTAGGAGCTGCTGTTGGTTCAGTGACAGACTACTTCGAGGGTGGACAAAAATATATTTCATACTTAAAACAAACTGTGGATGAAGATTTCGAAGGTTTACACGTTGCGTTAGATTGTGCGCATGGGGCAACTTCATCTTTAGCAACACATCTGTTTGCAGACTTAGAGGCTGATATTTCCACTATGGGTGCTTCTCCAGATGGCCTGAATATTAATGAAGGTGTCGGTTCGACTCATCCGGAAAAATTAGCTGAATTTCTTCTAGAGCGTAATGCAGATGTTGGCTTGGCCTTTGATGGAGATGGTGACCGTTTAATAGCAGTTGATGAGAATGGAACAATTGTCGATGGTGACCAGATTATGTTTATCATCGGAAAGCATTTACAAACAAAAGGTCGCTTAAACAAAGGTACGGTCGTTTCTACTGTAATGAGTAACATGGGCTTCTACAAAGCATTAGAAGAGCATGAGATGACAAGTATCCAAACAGCTGTAGGTGACCGGTATGTAGTAGAAGAAATGCGCGCTAACGAGTATAACCTGGGCGGCGAACAATCAGGTCACATTGTATTTTTAGATTACAATACAACAGGTGACGGACTTTTAACGGGGATTCAATTAGTGAGCATCATGAAAGCAACAGGTAAAAAACTATCTGAGCTTGCAGGAGAAATGACAATCTACCCGCAAAAATTAATTAATGTTCGTGTCACAGATAAACATGCAGTAACACAAAATGAAAAGGTTGCAGCAGTAATTGCCGAAGTGGAAGCAGAAATGGCCGGCAATGGTCGTGTATTAGTTCGCCCTTCAGGTACTGAGCCTTTAGTACGTGTGATGGTAGAAGCAGCTTCTGCGGAGGCTTGTGAAGAATATGTTACCCGCATTGCAGATGTAGTAAGCGCAGAAATGGGTTTAGCTGAATAATCTAGAATAAGGCATCGGGAGTAATGGAAACATTGCTTTCGGTGTTTTTTTTTGTCACTTTAATATACCCGAATGCCGTTACTTAATGATAACTAGTAAACATGAATATAGTTTAGCAAATGTTTTAATTCATAAAGTTAAGGGAAATGATATGGTGTACCCTAATAAGACGAAGGAGTGTTTTACATTGGCTAAAATTGCAACATTAATTACAGATAAGTTTGAAGATGTGGAATTCACAAGTCCGAAAGAAGCACTAGAGGCTGCAGGGCATACACTTGTGACGATTGATAAAGAAGGTAATAAATCCGTTACAGGTAAAAATGGTGAGGCTACAGTTCAAATCGATAAAGGTGTGGCAGATGTAAATCCTGCAGACTTTGATGCGCTGTTTATCCCAGGAGGCTTCTCACCGGATTTACTTCGAGATGATGATCGTGTCGTAGCTTTCGCAAAGTACTTTATGGATGAAAAGAAACCTGTATTTGCGATTTGCCATGGACCACAGTTATTAATTACGGCGAAGTCCTTAGAGGGAAGAGATACGACAGGTTATAAATCGATTAAAGTTGATTTAGAGTATGCAGGTGCAAAATTCCATGATGAGGAAGTATTTGTTTGTCAGGAACAGCTTGTGACAAGCCGTACTCCAGATGATTTACCTGCATTTAACCGTGAAATCGTGAAGTTATTAAAAGATAAGGCACTGTAATAGTGCTCTTGGCATAAGATAATATAATAGTGCATATCCCGTTTGGAAGTCATTGGAGTGAATGAATAAATCAGTGGGCAGCACAATTCTTCACTGATGCGTTATTCCAATGACAAAAACGGGATTTTTTTCTATGAAGCGCTTACATTAGATGCAGAGGATTGACGTATGAATTTGATTATGTGTATGATGGAAATGCTCATGGAAAAAACTATTTCTTGAGTTGCGCTAAAGGAGGGAAAAGCTGCGCATAAAATAAAATCGGAAAAAAAGTAAAAGCGCCAGAGCTAAGGAAATCGAGCGAACATTAATCCTTAGCTGACGAGGTGGAGGTTTATCGAAATTTCGGCGGATGCCTCCCGACCGCACATGCCCGGTTGTAACTTTCGTTTTAAAACAGAAAAGCGATTTTCTGGACAGAAGAACGAAACGGCATACAAATAAAAAATACTAACAAGCTACATCACCTTTTAAAGAGTAGGAATTTTATAGATGAGTTGACACTTTGCTAATCGAGAGCAAAGAACCTTTTCTAGTTAACATTCCTAAAGCGCATCAGGCGAAAAAAAAGGTAGATTTCGTAGTCTGCTTTCTTATTGCCAAATGTCGCTTAGATATAGCTGTTGCATCGGAGGAAATGGATTATGTGTGGAATTGTAGGATATAATGGCGTATTAGACGCAAAGGAAATTTTATTAAAAGGTTTAGAGAAACTAGAATACCGTGGCTACGACTCAGCGGGGATTGCTGTGCATAATGAAGAGGGGATTACGATCTTTAAAGAAAAGGGTCGTATTGCTGATTTGCGTAAAGCAGTAGATGGCGATGTTGAAGCTGCAGTAGGAATTGGTCATACACGTTGGGCAACTCATGGTGTACCGAATCGTTTAAACGCGCACCCTCATACAAGTGCATCAGGAAGATACACACTTGTACACAATGGCGTTATTGAAAACTATCACTTATTACAAAAAGCTTATTTAAAAGGCATAAAAATGTCTTCAGATACAGATACAGAAGTTATTGTACAGCTAGTTGATTTATTTGCAAAAGAAGGATTATCAACTTTAGAAGCATTCCGTAAAACTTTATCTTTAGTGCATGGTTCATATGCATTAGCGCTTTTAGATAATGAAGATGTTGAAACAATCTATGTTGCGAAAAATAAATCTCCTTTATTAGTAGGTGTGGGAGAAGACTTTAATGTAATCGCTTCAGATGCTATGGCGATGCTGCAAGTTACAGATCAATTTATTGAATTACATGATAAAGAAGTTGTTATTGTTCGTAAAGACAAAGTAGAGATATCTACTTTAAATGGTCGTTCGGTTGAGCGTGCACCATATACAGCAGAGCTGGATGCTTCTGATATTGAAAAGGGTACTTACCCTCACTACATGTTAAAGGAAATAGATGAACAGCCTACTGTTATCCGTAAAATTATTCAAGCTTATGAACAGGGCGAGGATGTAACTGTTGATGCCGATATATTAAACGCATTGGCTGAAGCGGACCGTTTATATATTATTGCAGCAGGTACGAGTTACCATGCTGGCTTGATCGGTAAACAGTACTTTGAAAAAATTGCGGGTATTCCAGTAGAGGTGCATATTTCAAGTGAATTTGGCTACAACATGCCATTACTTTCGAAAAAGCCTTTATTTATCTTTATTTCGCAATCAGGTGAAACAGCAGATAGCCGTCAAGTATTAGTGAAAATTAAAGAACTTGGCTATAAGTCATTAACTGTAACGAATGTTCAAGGTTCTACGCTTTCTCGAGAAGCGGACTATACATTACTGTTACATGCTGGACCGGAAATTGCAGTTGCTTCAACTAAAGCCTATGTTGCACAGGTAGCTGTGTTAGCGGTAGCAGCTTATGCAGTTGCGAAGGAGACAGGTGTGGCACTTGATTTTGATCTAAAACAAGAATTAGCAATTGTTGCAAACGGCATTCAAACGATTATCGATTCTAAAGATGTAATGGAACAAATTGCGGAGGATTACTTGAAAATCGCACGCAATGCATTCTTCATTGGTCGTAACATGGACTTCTGTGTATCGTTAGAAGGCGCATTAAAGCTAAAAGAAATTTCTTATATTCAAGCTGAAGGTTTCGCAGGCGGTGAGTTAAAGCACGGTACAATTGCTTTAATTGAAGAAGGTACACCTGTATTTGCTTTAGCAACACAAAAAGACGTAGCACTTAATATTCGCGGTAATGTGAAAGAGGTTGTTGCGCGCGGTGCCAATGCATGCATTATTGCAATGGAAGGTATGGAAGAAGAAGGAGATTGCTTAGTCCTTGCTCCTGTACATGAACTATTAACACCACTTGTATCGGTTGTACCGCTACAGTTAATTAGTTACTATGCAGCTCTTCACCGCCGTTGTGATGTGGATAAACCACGTAATCTAGCAAAATCGGTTACAGTTGAGTAGAATGATAAAAACAACCTCTATTGGTGAAATATCCATAGAGGTTTTTTTATATATCTTTGACTAAAAAATCGAATTGAAAATGTGCATAGAAAAAACCAAGAAATATTAATGTTGATTTGATAATGGTCCTAATATGAATAAGTAAAGATACCTTCTGTCTCCACCCCTCTATTTAACGAGGGGTTTTTTTAGTATATTTAAATAAAAATGAGATGTCCTGCTCATTTTTTCCGTCTAATAAATATAGAAAGGAGGCGGGCGAATGGATATTGAATATTACGTAGAGCAATACGGGGATTATTTATATCGCATTGCCTACATTTATACGAAAGATCGACAAGCAGCGGAAGAAGTAGTGCAGGATGTTTTTATTAAACTGTATGAAACGCAACAGTTCGAACAGAAAAGCTCGGAGAAAACATACTTAACGAAAATGACGATTAACCGTTGCTATGATTATTTGCGAAAATGGAAAGCGAAAAAAGCCCAAATTGTTCATTACTTTATGAAGCAGGAGCCTAGTGGTGAGCAGGTAGTAGTGGAGGGTGAGGAGCGCGATGTAATTGTAGAAGCAATTTTGAAGCTGCCTTTAAAGTACCGGGAAGTGTTATTACACTACTACTATGATGATTTGTCCATTGCTGAAGTGGCATCTTACATCAATATTCCGGAATCGACAGTAGCTACGAGACTGCAAAGAGCACGTCAAAAACTGAAAGATCAATTGCCAGCAATCGAATGGGAGGTGTTGCGTGATGCATAATTTAAAACAACGATTAGAACCAATACGTTTAACGAAAGCGCAAAAGCAGCAAATGATTGCCAATGCGAAAAGACCGTCAAAGAAAGAGCCATCATACATACCGGTAATTTTACCCGCTTTTCTTATTTTAAGTGTCTTTTTTGTGAGTATTAGTTTTGCGCCAGACAGCTGGACACTTCAGCCGACGACAGCTTCTAGTGGCAGTGAATCACCGTTTCACAATATATCATTAGCAGTCGTGCTTTGGTCAGTGGTAAGTTCGATTGAGCTGATTGTGATTTATTTTATCGGAAAAGCTTGTATAGCCAATACGAAACGTTGGCAAACAAATGAAAGAGTGCAAGAATGGAATGCTTTTTTATCGAAGCCGATTCAACCTAAAATTGCGGTGATCTTCACACTTCTTCTTTTATGGGCAGGAACGATTTATTTTGCGAGCCTTTGGTATAGCCAGTTAATTTTTGTCATATTATCCGTAGTTTTGGTGACATTATGGGTTTTATATGATGCCCGGGAACGAGAACAGTCACATTGTCCCCATTGTGAGACCCCATTTACACGAAAACAAATTTTCCGTAAAACCTATATGCCCTATCGTGAAAAATGCGATTCTTGCCAAAAAATTATCTATTTAGAGGGTAATGCCTCACAAAGTACAATGAGATATGCATTAATACCATTAGCACCGATCTGGCTACAAAATTTCCTGTCACTTCACTTTCCCTATGTATTGTTATTTTCAGCGCTAATTGTTGTCTCCTTAACATATTTTTATACCCCGCTTATGGTACAGTTTACTGATCGAGATACGACAATGGATGATTTTAAGAAGTGAGAATTTAAGCTTGGCAAAATATGCTAAGCTTTTTTCGTCTTTTTAGCAGTCAGCTTCGTTTATATAGAGAAGGGAGGGAGAACGTTTGAAATCTTCCGGGTTCATTGAAGAAGTGATGCATACTTATACCGACTACCTGTTTCGCATTGCCTATTATTACGTAAAAGATTCACATATGGCAGAAGATATTGTGCAGGATGTGTTCATGAAATTATATTGTTCGAACTATGTGGAACAAGGCGAACTAAAGGCGTATTTATCTCGAATAACAGCGAATGCGTCCAAAGATTATTTAAAGAGTTGGGCGTACCGCAAAATCAAGTTAACTGAGAAATTATTTTCAAAAGAAAATGTTTTACATAGAGATCACCTAGTGCACCAGGAAGAATTAAATACAATAGACAAAGCGATATTAGCATTGCCTCTAAAACAAAGGGAGGTAATTGTTTATTACTATTTAGAAAGTTTATCGACCAAGGAAATTTCGGAGCTTGTAGAACGTCCTGAAAGTACAGTGAAATCGAGGCTAAAGAGTGGACGGGATTTGCTGAAGCAAAATCTTGCAAAAGAAGAATGGGAGGTGCTTTTACATGACTAATTATCGTTTAACACCACTTCGAGATACATCAGAGAATAAAAAGCGCATTATGGAACATATGCGAAACAATATGTCTTCACCCAAACCAACAACTAAACGTAATTGGATGCCGGCGCTTATTGCTGTTTTCACGCTTGTCGTTGCTATATTTTTGATCGGTCCTTCTTTGTATCAGGCGTTATTTAATAAACAAGATTTTACGATTGAGAAAGTTGTATTTCCTGAAGTAGCCTATACGGCGTTAACTAACTCGACTTACCTTGATGAGACAAATGAATTTATTTATCGGACAGAGCGCGGATTTTATTCATTTGATGTTGCTAGTAAGCAAGAAAGATTTTTGGTAGAAACAACTCACTGGGGTTATGACTATGGAGTATCAGAAAACTGGCTTGTTTGGGCACAGCCTGTTGAAAACGAAGAGAAACTTCATGTAATGAATCGTCAAACGAATGAAGTCCAAATATATGAGACGGATTACTTTTATGGGATTGAAGTGAAGGACAATACATTATTTTTTATGGGGGTCACGAGAATTGATGGGAATTCTTCAAGTGCTGCCTATAAAATGATGGATTTGAAAACGGGAGAAATCAAAGAGTTAAGAAAACTTCATGGAGAAGGGGGGAGTAGTCTTCCTGAAATTAATGGGAGTCTTATGGTCACTTCTGAAACAGTAGAAGGAGAAAGCGGTATGTCGACAGAAATTACCGTACAAGATTATAAAGAAATAAACGATTATGGAAACTATACAGTACCCTATCGATCTGTTCAATATTTGCAATTAAGAGAAAATCAAGTTTATGGTTATATGTGGAATGAAGGGGACGATGAGCCTTTTATCGGTTCAATTGATATGGAAAGCGGTCAATTCCATGCAATTAAAACTTCTTTCAAGCTACATGACTTTGCAACAGATGGTGAGCATTTTGCTGTTTCGGTACAAAGAGGCGACAGCGATACAGTATGGCTCTTTGAAAATAATGATGGTGCATTAAAGCGAGTATCTAAATTGCCAAGTATTAAAGAACGTCTTGTTTTACCGAGATTTACGGAAGCCGGTACACTTGTCTTAAATGGAGAAGGACCAGATCGTGCCATGTACTTAATACGATTTAAATAGTGTATAAAATTTGAGCATTTAGCGTCCATTTGAATTGCAATCCCAACATAGGGATTCCCAATTTCCCAGTTTAGCTTTACACACTAAGGGTAAATACGTTAATAGCTAGGAGGGATAGACAATGAATATTAAATTTAAGATGGGCATTATTTCTCTATCTGCTGCATTAGCACTTGCTGCATGTGGCGGGGAAGGGGATGAAGATACTACTCAAAATAAAACAACACAGGAAGAAACAAACGGAATGTTAAATGAACAAAGTGAAGGTGCAGAAAATGGTAGCGAGAAAGATATGGATCATTCTTCAATGAACCATTCGGGGACAGGCGAAGTACCAGAAAATTTAAAAGAAGCCCAAAATCCAACATTTCCTGTTGGAAGCAACGCAGTAATTCAAACCAATCACATGCCTGGTATGAAAAATGCGGAAGCCACAATTGCAGGAGCTTTTGATACAACGGTATACACGGTTTCCTATACACCGACTACGGGAGGAGAAACCGTTAAAGATCATAAATGGGTTATTCATGAAGAAATAGAGGACGCAGGAGAAGCACCTTTAGAACCTGGAACAGAAGTATTACTTAATGCGGATCATATGGAAGGAATGCAGGGAGCAACTGCCATAATAGATTCAGCTGTAGAAACAACGGTTTATATGATTGATTTTACTTCCACAACAGGAGAACAAGTAAAAAATCATAAATGGGTAACAGAAAGCGAACTATCTTCTAAATAAAATCAGAAAGGTGTCCATGTAAAGGTGGGCATCTTTTTTTATTTGCGAAAAAATAAGAGTTCTATGGAGTTACAAATCCCATTCCGAAACAATTACTTCAAATAGTATTTAAACCTACTTCAAATGCTACTAAGAAAAAAATTTTATATAACATGAAATTGATAATATTATTCTAAAAACATATTTTACCAATTAGATAAAATTTAGAATATTCAGCATACTTTAGGCGACTAAATCGTAATTTACTAGATTATTTTAATTTAACCCATATAAACGAATAATCCTAAATTACACATTAACTATATTTATTTGTTAAGTTTTATAACATGAATAAAGTAATTGTATGGTTTTTAGTGATATTGACCATTAAAAATTAGCGTGATATATTCCTTTTATGTTAGAAAGACTAACATTAAATCTATTTCGGAGGTGTAATGTTCATGAAAAAACTATTTAACCTTAGAAAAGGGCTAGTCCTAACTTCTCTACTCTCGATGCTATTTTTAGCAGCATGCAATAGCGAAGAGAGTGATAAGGATGCTAGTGCAGCGGGAAAAGATACGATTAAATTAGGTCTATTAGAAGATCACTCAGGAGACTTTTCATTAATTGGACTACAAAAATTACATGCTGCTGAATTAGCTGTATCGGAAATTAATGAAAGCGGTGGTCTATTAGGTAAACAAGTTCAATTGATTGCTCCTGATACGCAGTCAGATAACACCAAATTCCAGGAGTTGGCTAGAAAACTTATTTTACAAGATGAGGTGGATGTATTGATGGGGGCTGTGTCAAGTGCATCTCGTGAAGCCATTCGACCAATCGTCGAGCAAAACAAAATACTATACTTCTATAACAATCAATATGAAGGTGGGGTTGCAAGTAAATATACCTTTGCAACTGGAGGCGTTCCTGAACATCAAATTCAAACATTAATGGAAGGCTTAATTAAAGACTATGGTCCAAAAGTTTATGTAATTGCAGCTGATTATAACTTCGGTCAGATTTCAGCGGATTGGGTATATAAAGAAACTGTCGAGAATGGTGGAGAAATTGTAGGAGAAGAATTCATACCACTAGGTGTTTCACAATTTAGTAGCACAATCTCCCGTATAAAAGATGCAGATCCGGATGTATTAATTACGTTATTAGCTGGTGCGGAACAATCTGCTTTTTATGGTCAATGGGCAAATTCAGGCGTTAGAGATATTCCAATGGGTACTACGGTTAATATGGCACAGGCCTATGAACATTTGAGGTTCCAGCCGCCAGCATTAGAAAATATGTATGTAACTGCAACATTTATGGAGGAGTTAGGTAAAAGTGATTTAGAAATTGCACCAAAAGCTCAGGAATTTGTTGATAAGTTTTATAAAATGTTCCCTGACGATAAATATGTAGGGATGGAAGCAGAAGCTGAATATTCGGCAATTATGCTTTGGGCTAAAGCGGTTGAAAAGGCAGGTACTACTGAAACTGATGCTGTAATTGAAGCATTGGAAACTGGAATTAGTTATGATGGCCCTGCTGGTTTAGTCACTATCGATGGTAAAACTCATCATGCAATTCGAAATGTTTATTTAGCTCATAGCGGCAAAGGTCATGAGATTACTTTCCCTAAACATTGGGAGGCAATCGTACCTGATTGGCTATCAACTGAAAAGGGTGTTGATTTAACTACTAAACCTGAATTTGTACAATATAATCCACTTGATTAAAAATTGATGAAAGGCGTTTTTAAAGCGCCTTTCACAAAAAGGGGGTAGAATCTATGAAATCATTTGAGCTTTTGTATCAGTTTATGGATAACTTTGCCTTCCTTGTTTTATCGGCAGTAGGCTTAGCTATTATTTTTGGAATGATGGGGATTATAAACCTGGCTCATGGTGAATTTATTATGTTAGGTGCCTATACAGCAAGTATTGCTGTAATGAGTGGGGTACCCTTCATATTAGCAATTGTACTGAGTGTTTTAGTTGTTGGCTTAATAGGTTTTATAATCGATAAATTAATAATCAGTAAGTTATATGGTAGAACGATAGATTCGGTAGTTGTAACTTTTGGTATAAGCATGGTATTAGGTCAGTTAATGCTTATCGTATTTGGACCTTCGATGCAAAGTCCTGCTACACCATTAGGAGCGGTAACGATCTTCGGTAGCTCCTACTCCGTATACAGAATTTGTTTGTTTTTTGTAGCTGTATTTATTCTAATTTTCATCTATTGGTTATTTATGCATACTCGCTTTGGTCTATTATCGAGAGCTACTATCCAAAAAAATGATATAGCAAAATCATTAGGGGTTAATACTGAAAAATACTATTCTTTAACATTCGTACTAGGTTCTGCTTTAGCAGGTTTAACAGGTGCTTTATACGCAGCGACAATGACGGTTTCTCCGACATTTGGAAATGGATTTTTAACGCCAAGTTTCGTAACGGTTATTGTAGGTGGTGCCAACGCTTTAATAGGAACAGTTATGTCTGGGACAATGCTTGGAATCGTTAATACAGGTGTAGATTATATATGGGGAACACTTTATGGTCGTTTAGGTTTATTAGTTGTAACAATTTTAGTCATTAGATTATTGCCTCTTGGTTTATCTGGCTTCGTTGAATCAAAATTTCTAAAGGTAAGGGGTAAATAATATGCAAAATAAACTATTTAAATTAAACACTGAAAATATAGTGATGATTGGATTATTTTTAACTCTATTAATTTATCCTCTAATGACTACTGCATACAATGTATTGAATCTGTCCTATTTTCTAACGATGGTTTTATTATCAATAAGTGTAAGCCTGGTCTGGGGGTATGGTGGCATCTTTAGTTTTGGACAAGCTTTGTTTTTTGGACTAAGCGGTTATTTTTACGCCATCTTAACGATGAACATTAATAATGCACAATTCAATTTTATTGCACTGATTATTGGTGTTTTATTTGGTGCTTTAATTGCTACAGTTATAGGTTACTTTATTTTCTACGGAGGCATTAACGATGTATTTGTAGGGTTAATTACATTGTGTTTGGCAGTTGGAATCGAAACATTTTTAGCGCAAACTGCAGGACCACAATGGAAGATAGGTAATATTTTATTAGGCGGTTTTAACGGTATTAATGGAATACCTACAATTCAAATGGGCAGTTTTGTGCTACAGGGCAATAGTTTATATTACTTCATTCTCCTAGCCATAATAGCTGTATTTATCGGGATTAAATATTTGATGATTTCAAGATACGGTTATGCTCTTATTGCCATTCGTGAAAATCGTGATCGTACACAACTGTTAGGCTATAACGTTCCAAAATATCAACTTGCTGTATTTGCATTAGGTGGAGCAATTGCTGCTTTAGGCGGGATATTATACGCCATCTGGGGGAGTTATTTAACACCTGCAACATTAAACTTAACTGCTGCAACACTCCCTATAGTTTTAGTAGCTGCTGCTGGTCGTAAAAATCTTTCTGCAGGGATTATTTTTACTTTAATTTATTATTGGGGTTCACAACAACTTGCTGCTTCCGGTAACCAATATGCACTGATTATTTTAGGAGTGGTGTTAATAGTTGTAATGTTATTTGTGCCTAATGGCCTTATTCAAACGCTATTTTCATTAAGCGATAAAGGTGTTAGCTCCCTTTATCAACAACTTCAAAAAAACCCGAAAAAGAGGGGGGCTTTACAAGATGCAAGTACAAAATAGTGAACCTATATTGAAGTTATCAAATGTTGGTAAATCCTTTGGAGGGTTAAGAGCTGTAGATGAAGTGGATTTAGTTATTAGAAAAGGGGAGCTGCATTGCTTAATTGGCCCCAATGGCGCAGGGAAAAGTACTATTTTTAAAATGATCATGGGAATCTTTGACCCGAGTGATGGTCAAATATTGTACAAGGGTAAATCACTTGCACATATGAAGAAGTGGGATCGTTTTAAAGAAGGGATTAGCATAAAAATGCAGGTGCCGGGTGTTTTTGGAGATCTTACAGTTTATGAAAATTTGAGGATTGCTGCACAACGGACGTATTCAAAAAAGGCATTAGAAGAGAAAATAAATTACTTATTGGAAGAATTTAATTTAACCCACTTAAAAAGTGAAATGGTTAATAATTTGTCGCATGGTCAACAACAATCTTTAGAGATGGGGATGGCAATCGCAAATGACCCTACGCTGCTTCTATTGGATGAACCTGTCGCTGGAATGGGACCTGAAGAAACTCAATTTATCTCAAACTTAATTAAAAAGATAAATAACAATGGAATTACGATTCTATTCATAGATCACGATATGGAGTTTGTTCGGTCTCTAGCACAACAAGTTACAGTATTACACTTAGGTAAAAAATTTGCTGAAGGGACGATTGAAGATATTGAAAACAATGAAAAGGTAGTAGAGATCTACCTTGGACAATCGTAGGAGGTGGTCTAATGCTGAAAATCAATAATATGGAAGCAGGATATGGAAAAATAATGATTGTGCGGGATTTAGATTTAGTTATAGAATCCAAAGAAATTGTTTCTATAATAGGTCGTAACGGAATTGGAAAGAGCACATTAGTTAAGTCAATTATTGGCTTAGTTCCTATAAATAAAGGGGAGCTAATTTATAATTCAAAAGCTGTAACGAATAAAAAAGCTCATGAGCGTGCATGGGAAGGTATGGGCTACGTACCACAAGGTCATCAAGTTTTTCCCATGTTAACTGTTGAAGAAAATTTAAGGATGGGAAAATTAATTAATAAGAAAAGCGGAAATTTAGACTTTGAAATAATTTATAATTATTTCCCTAAATTATTCGAAAGACGTAAACAAAAAGCAGGAACATTAAGCGGAGGCGAACAGGCAGCTTTATCATTAGGGAGGGCATTGGTAGGGAATCCTGAATTATTAATTTTAGATGAACCTACTGAAGGCATCCAGCCAAATTTGGTACAAGAAATTGGAGAAATCATTAAACAAATAAATAAAGATTTAGGTATTACCGTACTATTGGTTGAACAGCATATTGGACTTATACAAGCTATTTCCCAACGCTGTTACGCAATGGATAAAGGGAAGATTGCCCAGGAGATTCAGGGTGATGACATAAAAAATTATGATTTACTGAAAGAGTATTTAGCAGTTTAAATAATGGAGGGATATGAAATGGTAAAAATTCAAGAGAACCAAGTAACAGTAATCACTCAACCAGGAGAGCATAGCTATGTTTATTCTAAATATTTAGAACCAATTGCCGTTGTAAAACCAGGTGAGGTTGTAGAAATTCACACAAAAGATGCATTTGGCAATCGAGTTACAAATGAAAATGATCTTCCGTCTGTTGTATTGGTCGATGTAAAAGGCTTAAATCCTCAAACAGGTCCAATCTATATAGAAGGAGCGGAGCCTGGCGATACATTAGTAGTTCATATTATAGATATTCAACCTGACCGAGATTGGGCGGTTAGTGCGCTAAAAGAAAGTTTTGGCGGATTAAGTTCCACAGATTTAACTCCTTCTCTGCAAGAACCACTACCTGAAAAGGTTTGGATTTATAAAATTGAGGACGGGATGGTAACTCATAATAAGCAATTATCTTTCCCATGGCGACCTTTCCTAGGAACTATTGGTACAGCACCTGAATTAGAATCAATATCTTCATTAACCCCGCATAAACATGGCGGAAACATGGATGTTCCAGATGTAAAACCAGGAAATAAAGTCTATTTACCTGTTAAAAATAAAGGGGCATTTTTCTATACTGGAGACTGTCATGCCGGTCAAGGAGATGGAGAATTATGCGGTGTAGCTCTTGAAGTATCAGCGCGCGTAACACTAAAGTTTGAACTTATTAAACAAAAAAGTATTGAATGGCCACGTATAGAAAGTGAAACAGAATATATGGTAGTAGGTAGTGCAAGGCCAATGGAGGATGCAGCTAAAATTGCGTACTCTGAGTTGATTTACTGGATGGAGGAAATGGGATGGGATAAGTTTGAAGCTTATCAGGCACTTACCCAAATCGGAAAGCTTTATGTAGGAAATATGGTAGATACAAATTACTCGCTTGTAGCGAAAATTGAAAAGAAATATGCAGATGTCATTTTAAAAGATGAATAATTGCCTCTTAATATTTCTGAATATTTAGAAATTATGAAGATAAAAACAATTACAGTGTTAAGTTATCTTATTGTAATTGTTTTATCTTTTTCCGATTATGGCTTATTTGTAGAAGCCAAATATCCGTTAATGTCCGTTTTAGAAAGAAGGGGCCTCTATGAAAATAATACGTATTATTGCCCAAATATTTATTTTATGGATTTTCTATTTTATAGGTCAGGTTATTGTAAGCTGGACTGGAATATTTATTCCTTCTAGTATAATTGGTCTTCTATTGCTTTGGATTTGTTTGATGACCGGTATTATAAAAGTTGAATATATTAAAGATGGAGCAAGTTTTATGATTTTATATTTAACTTTATTCTATATTCCGGCAACTGTTGGTTTGATCGAATACCCTGAATTATTAAGATTAGAAGGGATATTATTAATGGTTGCAATTTTTGTTAGTTCTGCAGTAACGCTAGTGATAACTGGAAAGGCGAGTCAATTTATAGAAAATAAAGAAGGCGAAAAAATAAATGGAGGGGACTATGCAAATCTTAATAATCATTAGTACCGTTGCATTATATATTTTAATGAATAGATTATATTTAAAAATAAATAGTCCCTTACTTGTACCATTTTTCACCGTAACCGTCTTTTCAATTGCGGTATTATTAATATTTAATATTCCATATGAGACGTATATGGCTGGAGCTGAATGGATTCAAATCATGCTTGGTCCAGCTGTGGTTTCTTTAGCATATCCTCTATATAATCAGCGTTTACTAATCAATAAGTATAAAATGGCAATTATTTCAAGTATATGCATAGCTATGCTAACAGGTTTAGTGAGTGTTTATATAATACTAAAGCTATTTAAATCCTCACAGGAATTTATTTATACAGCGTTGCCAAAGTCTATGACTACACCTGTTGCAATGCAGGTAAGTGAATCGATTGGAGGCGTTGCACCGCTGACAGCTGTACTAGTTATGATAGCAGGGTATACAGGCGTATTGCTTGGACCTTTTTTATATAAAATAGCAAAAATTAATACTCCGATTAGTCGTGGTGTTGCTATGGGTAGTGTCAGTCATGGGGCAGGGGTATCAAAACTAAAGGAATTTGGAGAAAAGGAATTATCAATAGGCTCGCTATCTATGGGACTAAGCGCAATTATTGGTGCTATTGTTGTTCCGTTTTTTTCTCTACTAATAATGTGAAAAATTAATTAAACGAAAATCATAGGATAAAAGCGTTATTCCATTTGGAGATAACGCTTTTATCTTTTTACTTACCTATTATAGATAAGTTGCATTGCTTGAGAGGTAATTAGAATATATCTATACTTTAATTATGCAATAAGTGTTGTGTAAAAAATTGTTAATAGGCGGCAGAGTATATCAAAGGGGGCTTTAAAGTGAAGAGTGATTCAACGTTTCAAAGAGAAGTAAAAGATTATTGGTATCCGAAATATAACAAGAATGGTTACCCTCATATTCAGCAGGGCTTCATCCTTTCTCCAGATAGGAATAAAGAATTTGACCCATTTATTTTAATGGCGGAAGACTGGTTCAAACGCGGAACATTTTCGGATCACCCACATCGAGGCTTCCAAACGGTAACGTATGTAATCGATGGAAGACTTGAACATATCGATAATGCAGGCGGATATAGCATATTAGATGCTGGCGATGTTCAATATATGAATGCAGGTTGGGCAGCTAGACATGCGGAAGAAGCTTATGATGATGATCTTATTCATACATTACAGCTATGGTTGAACCTTCCGAAAGGCCTGAAACATACAGAGACAACTTATCAAAATATATATGTAGAAGATGCGCCTGTTGTAAATTTTGAAGGGGGCTCCATTCGAGTATATTCAGGGGAGATTGCAGGAGTAACAGGTCCAATGAATAGTTTAGTCCCGATAACGATGACGGAAATTAGCCTCCGCGAAGGAGCGGAGTATACACATGTTTTACCTGAAAACCATAATTCATTTTTATATATGCTAGCAGGAGAAATGGCGTTCGGGGATAATGAGACAACGATTACTAAAACAGGGGCAGCTACTTTGTCCTTTTACGAAGAAGGTTCAGAAACGAATCAAAGTGAGTTGAAAATCAAAGCAGTCACGCGTTCGAAAGTGTTAATTTATTCAGGCGTTCCAATCCGTGAAGAAATTGCTCTTGGTGGACCATTTGTAATGAATACAATGGAAGAAATCAAAGAGGCATTCCGAGATTTTCAGCAAGGAAAGTTTGGCGCACCGGCCGTAAAAGAGAAGTAAGTTCAAAGGAAACCAGATGGAGCAATCATCTGGTTTCTTTCTATAAATTAAAATAGTAAATCAGCGATAACTTGGACAATTAATAAGAAGAAGATAATAGGAAGCAAAATCTCAATCCATTTACCCTTTAAATAAGGGATAATTTTAAGACCGATTTGGGAGCCAACGATTGATCCAACAGCTACTGGAACGGCAACCCCCCAATTAACAATTCCATAAAAAAGGTAAAATAAAAATGCGGTCGTACAGCTTGCAAACATAACAAAGCGAGTCATTTCAGCAGCCATTACATAGCTGAATTGTTTTTTCAGAAAGTACGTTATATTTAAAAGCGCGGACCCCGTTCCAAGCCCGCCGTCATATATTCCTATGAGGAATGGAGCTATTAAAGTAGTTTTCTCTTCAATCTCAGGTTGTTCGTTAACAACTGATTTTTTATTACTTTTTATAACGAAAATGAACATTACGATTAACACAATACAAGCTACAATATTCATCGTTTGTTCCGACAGTCTTGTTGCTAAAAAGGCTCCGCTTATTCCGCCAACTGCAGCGATGAGCATGAACGGAATCATTTTTTTCAGATCCACTCTCTTTTTCATTGTCAGAACAATTACTGTCGAAAATGAAGATATGCCTGTTGCAAATTTGTTTATTGCAACGGTTGCATGGATGGGGATGCCGACCAGTAATAAGGAAGGAAGTAATACAAATCCTGCCGCTCCAAACATTACACCCACAAGTGCTGCAAGTAAACCAATTCCAAATAATATGAGACCATCAAATGATAGCCACTCTATTAGTAAGTTTTCCAAACAAATCACCCCTAATGACAAAATACTGCTATACTACTCATAAAACAAATATATATATTTTGTTTATTCATAAATTTTAGTTATGAATGGGTGAGAAAATGAATTTACATACACTAAGAATTTTTACAAATGTCGCAAAGTTAGGCAGTATTACTGAAGCGGCAAATATCCTGCATATTAGCCAACCAGCTGTTACCGCACAGATTCGCAAACTTGAAGGGGAAATCGGGGTCAAGCTCATAACTGGAAAGGGAAGAGGGATACAACTAACCTCCGAAGGGGAATTTCTTTATGAACAAGGACTGCGCTTATTCTATTTAGAGGAACAAATTGATGAGAAATTTAAAACGTTTTTGGCGAAGAAGGAGAACGTAAAAATAGCTTCTTCCTATATATCAACGAATTATATTTTACCATCAATAATTGCGGGTTATAAATTAGAAAACCCACAAATCGATGTATATGTATCGTTAGGTAATGTGCAGTCAGTAGAGCGGCTCGTCCTGAATTATGAAGTCGATTTTGGCTTTGTTGTACAGAGTAATATAGGTCATGAAGATTTATCCTTTGAGAAAATACTGGATATCCCATTTTGGTTTGTGGTAAATCCAACTCATCCTCTAGCAAATAAAGAAGTATCAATTTTTGAATTGAGTAGGCATGATTTTATTTATAGAGAACGGGGCAGTTCAACGCTGGATTTACTTGAGGCGATTTTTTATACACATAATTGTCCGCTACCAAAATTCGGCTTACAAATGGAAGGTGTACTTGAATCAATAAAAGTCGTTGAAGCTGGTTATGGAATGGCCATTGCACCAGCCGTCAGCGTAAAGGAGAAATTGGAACAAGGTAGTCTTGCGCGTGTATTTGTAGATCAAGTAGAAATCAGTCAAAGCCTGTTTATTTGTACAAGGAAAGCCGATCAGAATGAGTATCCGTTTATTCAATTTTTAAAAAGGAAATTAGGAGACTTAGAAATAATCTAACTTCCCTTTATAGTGTTTAACCGTAGTTTCTATCCAAAAATAGAAGCATATAACTAGCTGCAAAAAGAATAATAGCAATTCTAGTAATAATATATATTGAAAGCTCGGATGAATTCAGCTTTCTTTCCCTCTTCATCTTTTTAAAATGTCTATAATAATAGATAGCGCACAATAATAATATTATCGCTGATATTTGATAAATGTTTTCTAATAAATTAACTATCAAAAGAATGCCTCCTCATTTCTAACGTATAAATAAATTACCGTATTTAATGAAGGTAATTTCGTGTTTCAATAATAAGTTCCACAAAATAGGACATAATCCTGTTTTTTTATGGATGCACTATTAGGAGGATTTCTATGATCTATCAATCTCTGCTAGGTAAACAGTTCGGGCAACTCCATCCAAAATTGCAGCATCGATATACAATGCCCTTTTATGCAAAGGGCGTCATGCATGAGATTCAAACAGGTTCTCCATTTATAAAGCCTGTTTATCTACTGGGAAAGTATGTGAATTTCCTGTTTCCTGAAAACGGCAAAAACATTCCTTTTACACTTAAAAACACATGGGACGGCAAGGACACTGTAATATTTGAAAGAACTTTTTACTTTCCTGCCGCAACAAGAACCTTTACAACTGCAATGCATGTTAATTTAAACAATCTAACAGCACGAGATTATTTAGGTAAACCCGCCATTGTATGCGCGGATTTAGAATTTTTCACAACGAAAGATGGTGGTCTTATTACAAAATCCGGGGCACAAAAGCTTGTCGCAGGTACTGTTGAAATTCCGCTACCTTCTATTTTAGAAGGGCGTGGCAACGCGGTAGAAAGCTTTGATGAACAAAAACAAATGTATACAATTGAAATTGCTACCTATAATCCCCTATTTGGTAAAATTGTCAGTTATATTGGGGAGTTCGAAGAAACAGAACCTTTTTAGCAGTTTTTTTGCACGAGATTTAATCAATAAAACAAAGAGAAAAAATTTTTTGGGATAGTAATCGCTTACAAAATTGACACATATAAACAGATGGAATAATCTGAAAATATAACATCTGGAGGTGTGTACAATGAAGCTTTTAACCAATCCTAAGCCATTCAAGGAATTAATTCCTAAAGTGTTGCAAGTGATTTTGAATATTGGTTTATCGGTACTGGCGTTAGCTCTATGCGTCATGCTCATCGTCGAGATGGTCGAATTTCTAAAGTTTATAATTAATAGCGGGAAGCAGGAGTATAAATACTTTTTAGCTAAAATTTTAGTCTTCTTTCTGTACTTTGAGTTTATAACAATGATTGTGAAATACTTTAAAGAGGATTACCATTTCCCGCTTCGTTACTTTATGTACATCGGGATTACGGCAATGCTAAGGCTCATTATTGTCGAACATGATTCTGCATTAGATACACTTGTTTTCGCAGGAGTTATATTAATTTTAATCATTGGTTACTATATTATTAATATAACTCCGAGAGAGAGACCAGTGAAGAAATATTAAATACAGTGATTATAAGTTTCAAGTCTTGAAAGGGCTTGAGGCTTATTTTAAAGTGTAATAGCAAGTTCTTTAATTCTTAACTACATTTATTAGCCACTTATCATCCGCATCTTTTGCAACAATAAGTTTCACTTGAATATCTTTAAATATAATTTCCCCTTCTTTTCGGACTGTTGCCGCCATATTAACCGTATCTATATAACGAATATCTTTATAAGAAGCGATATATTTTAGCACCTCATTATTTGAAAGGGATTTCAGCTTTTCAACTGCAACGTCTGCATTGATACCTAACTTTATAAATCCCCTCACAAGAGTGGATTGATTAAAAAAGGTTAGCTCATCTCTATCAGCCTTTACTAGCATATTGGCAAACTGTGAACGCTTAATGGGTGTACTAGGTTTAAAGTTGCCATCCTGATAGCCAGATAAAATTCCAAGTGTTTCAAGTGTGGCAATTTGTTGTCCCCATGGATCCGTAAAGTAATTGCCGTTAAAGATATCCGATTTAACAGCTCCATTTTCTTTGTAACTGTGACGCTGAATTAATGGAATGTCATAGGCTTTTATAATGATTCCGGCAAATTGTCCGCGTGTTAAAGGTTGATTTATACCAAATGCCCAATCGGAAGAATTTCCGACAGTATAGCCACGCATTATCCCATTAAAGAACAGTCTATCAATATAAGGGTAAAATTGATCTGTCTTCGGCACGTCTATATAGTCGATTCCATAATACAAATCTGAGTATTCTACCTCTTTTAAGCGATTGTCCAATGCCTTTGTCAATATACTGGAAACCTGTCCACGTGTAATATTTTCATAAGGTCTAAAATTAGGCAAAGTTCCACTAATGGCCTTTTGATCCAATAAATATTGAACAGATGGGTAAAAGTTATCGGATTTCTTGACGTCTTTGTAATGTACGTTTGCTGCATTTACATCCATACTTACCGAAAACAGTAATCCTAGTGATATTCCAATAGTTGCAACAGTTCTTTTCATCTATTCAGCTCCTTTACCAATTTGGGGTAATTTCCCTTTAACATACCATTTTATTAACAGAATAATCAATAAATTGATAGAAAAGCTTTGTATTTCACTAATTAAAAAGTGCAGCCAAAGTACAATTTAATGTACACTGGCTGCACTTTTATTTGGAAATATCTTTTCTTCCTTTAAATTTTGAAACGACTAACAGCTGTCGCAAGGTCAGTGCTCAATTGATTTAATTCCTCTGAAGCCTGTGCGACCGATTGAATCGCATGTAACTGTTCGTCTGTCGATGCACTTACTTCTTCACAAGCAGCAGCTGCCGTTTGTGAATTCATCGACATTTCCTCGATTGTATCTAGCACACGGTCTTTGTATTTATTTACATTATCAATTTCTGAATGAACAGCAATAAATGAATGGTTTACACTGTCAATTAAATTTGATAGCTGTGCGAACAGCTCGCCTGTTGTATTAACAACCTCATTTGATTCATTAAAAGACCGCTTCATTTCATTCATACGGATTGTCACATCATGAGACTGGCTTTGAAGCTGATGAATTGTTTTTTTAACGGATTCTGTTGCCTCAGCCGATTGTTCAGCCAGTTTTCGTACCTCCTCTGCAACAACCGCAAATCCCTTGCCATGCTCACCAGCACGAGCAGCCTCAATGGAAGCATTAAGTGCAAGTAAATTTGTCTGGGACGAAATAGAGGAGATCGTATTCATTATAGAATCGATTGAACCAATTCTTGACTCTAACAACATAATTACCTTTGTCAGCTCTATTAATTCCTGATCATTTTCTGTAAAGCTTTCTAAAAGGTTATCCATCTTCTGACGCCCCACCTGATTCAGGGCTGTTGCTTCTTTTGTTGTTTGTTCTACTTGAGTGGATAGATTATTCATATTGTTGATTTTCTCGCTTAAACTTGTTGATTGCTCAGTTACAGTATCTGCCTGATCAGATGTACTCGCAGCACTAATTGCTATTTCATTTACAGCTTGTGCCACTTGTACGGAAGAGGCACTCGTTTGTTCAGCCATCGCACTTAAATGTTGTGAGCGATCATCTACTTGTTCGGAAGAAGTTTTTACAATACTAATAATATTTTTCATTTCACCAATCATTGAATTAAAGTGGTGAGCTAAACGTCCAATTTCATCTTTTGATTTTACATCAATATGAACAGTTAAATCTCCTTGAGATACTTTTCCCATTAATGTACCGAGAGTAAAGAGCGGTTGAACAATTTTTGAAATAAAGAAATATAGCACGATAAAGGTAATAGTTAATATTCCGATTGTAATTAAGAAAATAATCTTTTGAATATCAGTTGCTGTACTGTTGAGACTGGATTTATCATAAATCGTGGCTATGGTCCAATCTACATTATCGATACGCTCTGAAACGATAATGCTCTCCACATTATTTATTGATTCTTTAATAGTTGTAGAATCAGTTGTTTGCAGTAACTGCTTAGCGTACGGTTCCACCGATAAGTCCTCACCCGCGAGCTCGGGGTGGACAATTGCTAAGCCTGTACGGTCAAAAATGACAGGATATCCGTTATACCCAAGCTCCATTGCTGAAACCATTTCTGTTAAGTTTGTTAACAAAATATCTGCTGCAAGTACCCCGATTACTTGGTCATTTACTTTTATGGCTGTCACTCCTGTAATAGTAAAAGTACCAGTTGCCGCATCCAAATAGGGCTCTGTCCAGCTCACGACATCCGGATTCTCTAGGCCAAGCTGATACCAAGGGCGTGTTGTCGCATCAATATCTTCGAGACCATCAAAGTGAGGCTCATACATCAACCCTTCAACGTCAGCAGTATAAATTCCGGACACATTAGGATATGTAGCTAAAAATGTTTGAAAATCCTGACGAAGTGTTGTATCCGCTTCGTCAAAAAGCACACTATTATTCAAATAGTAGTTTTCAATTTCATCAGATTGTGCAATTATTTGAAGAGAGCTACCATAATTTTCTAAAACCGTCTGAACATTCGTTGATAACTGTTCCACAATGGTCTTGCTTTGATTCACAACGCTTTCTTCTGTTTTGTTCGAAATAATAATGGAACTAATGGTTGCCAATGATCCTAAGCCAATAATAATAATCATGATAACAATCCCTATTATTTTCCATTTTACTGATATTTTCATAGACTCATCCTTAAATTAGTAGTAAGTTTTTACTTTTCTAATAGTAATAATAAATAATGAATATTGCAAAATCATTTTGGTGAACAAGTTGTTATAGTATATAGATTAATAAATAAAGTAGTTAATGATAAATAGAATTAAGGCAGGTGTATAGTAATGGAATTTCAATTGGCATCAGTAGACGATATGGAATTGTTAATTGATTTGCGTAAGCGGTTATTGATCGAGGAAGGGCAACATATGTCTGCGAATATAGATGAACAATTAACAGCTTTTTTTGAGAATCAATTAAAATCAAGTCAATTTGTACAATGGTTAATACAAGAGGGAAATCATATTATTGCGACAGGAGCGATTCAATTTATTTCATTTCCACCCAGCTATTTTAACCCAACAGGTATTCGAGGATATATATTGAATATGTATACAAGGCCTGAAAGTAGAGGCCAAGGATTAGCGAAAAAGTTAATAGAACGATTAATAGATGAAGCACAGGCTAGAAATGTTCATCACCTATTTTTAATCTCTTCACCGATGGGAAAACCGCTATATAAGAAAATTGGATTTAAAGAAAATGATATTTATATGGAATATTTTATGGGATAAATTTTGATTAGAACAATTATTAATGGGGCAGGAGGGGCATGGCGATGACTTTAGAAACAGAAAGACTTTTATTAAAGCCTTATGAAAAAGAATTTGCAGATGATATTTACGAGGTCGTGAAGCGTAAGGAAATTGCAGATACAATGGTGATGATTCCGCATCCTTATCCCCGAGAAGTGGTGGATAGTTGGATTTCTTATTTACAGAAAAGTTTTGAACAAGGAAAAGCCTATGAATTTGCAGTATTTCTAAAAGAGAATGGCCGTTATATTGGAAATTGTGGGTTAGTTACGATTTCAAAAAATCACAGAAATGCTGAGGTAGGTTATTTTATTGATGTTTCGGAGTGGGGAAAGGGGTATGCAACAGAAGCATGCAAGAAAATAATAGAATATGGATTTCAGGAACATCAATTAAATAGAATTTATAGCGGCTGCATGGTTAGAAATACAGCTTCAAGAAAAGTAATGGAAAAGTCAGGAATGATATGGGAAGGGCGCCATAGACAAGAGTTTTTAAAAGATGGTGTATATGAAGATATGGATTATTTAGCTATTTTAGCGGAAGATTTTATTAAAAATAATTAGAGGCTAAGTCCTTTGAGGCATCATTATTAATACTTCTTATAAAACACTTGAAATGTTGTTATAGCAATATTTTAAGTGTTTTATTTTTTTGATGAGCCAATACTTCAAAAATGTATAGTAAATGTCCAAGTATAAGGGTAGTAATTTATATGAACGATAGCTTTTATAAAAAGGGAGGTTTTATTTTGAAACTGCTTGTCGGATTAAGCATAGTTATATTATTTCTTTTCGGATGTTCAGCAAAAGAAGACGAACAGGTTCAGCCTTTGCCTGCAAATGAGGACATACAGATTGATGGTCGATATGAAGCCATCGCAACTAACCTCACTGCACCATGGGCAATTAATAAGATTGGTGATAGTTTTTATATTACGGAGCGTACAGGAAATATTGTAAAGGTAGAGCAAGGTGAAGTAGTAAGACAGGAAGTAAGCTTGGAACAAACACTTTCAACTGCTTCAGAGGCAGGCTTATTGGGACTTGTATTAGCACCGGATTTCGAACAGTCAAATAAAGCATTTGCGTATTATACTTACGAAAAAGGACAAGAACAGTTTAACCGGGTTGTGTTACTCCAATTAGAAAACAATAGATGGCAAGAGAAGCAAGTGCTTGTTGATGAAATTCCAAGTGGCACCTATCATCACGGGGGCCGTTTGAAAATAGGTCCAGATAACATGCTTTATGCTACAGCAGGTGATGCCTCTGATCCCAAAATTGCGCAAGATACGGATTCGTTAGGTGGTAAAATACTGCGTATACAACTAGATGGCAGTATTCCAAAGGACAACCCATTCCCTGACTCATATGTATATAGCTATGGACACCGCAATCCACAAGGAATCACTTGGTCTCCAGAAGGAAAAATGTATGCGAGTGAGCACGGACAAAGTTCGAATGATGAAATTAATGAAATAGAAGCAGGGCAAAATTATGGCTGGCCTACTATCGAAGGGGATGAAGAACAAGAAGGATTAATGTCTCCTTTATTTACCTCAGGTGAGGGAACGACTTGGGCTCCTTCAGGTATGACTTTTTACAATGGAAAGCTATATGTTGCTGCACTGCGAGGGACGGCGATACTTGCTTTTAATTTAGATACAAAAGAAGTGGAAGAAATCGTTGATGATGTCGGTCGAATACGGGATGTTTGGATAGAAGAAGATAAACTTTACTTTATTACAAACAATACAGATGGTCGAGGAAATCCATCTAATAACGATGATCAGCTATACTCGTTAGACTTATAAAATAAAAAGGGGCTAGTAAAAGCAGATAACTTTTACTAGCCTATTTACGCGTCCTCTTTTATTCAGATTGCTCTTCCCAAAACAAATCGTCCAACGTTTTATTCAATGTTTTACAAATCGCTATACACACACTTAATGTCGGGTTGTATTTGCCCAGCTCAATAAGTCCGATCGTTTGTCGAGTTACCCCCACTTTTTTAGCCAATTCATCCTGCGATAAATCATGTTCAATACGAGCCATTTTTAAACGTACATTTTTCATCTGCATTCACCACGTATCTTCATCATCTTTTAACATCTTATCATTTATTTGTTTGCTTTTCTTCACAGCTGATTGATGGCCAATAAATAAAAATATCGCTAGAAACGGCGCGTAAATAAGCAATGATATTAAAAACACCATAAAGAAATATTCAATAGCCTGGGCATTACTATCTGCATAGTTAATACCGCTATTTAATCCCATTGCTAAAGCAATTAAAACACCAATAAGAATGCCGATAAAGACAGTTTTAGTACTAGATCGGAATTTACTGTTGGCATCATGGATTTCTACCTCTTCCGATAAAACCCCGGTATACATCGCGCGATAACTATAATAAATACCGCATACAAATAGGATAATAAGTTCAGTTGCTACATGTTCTACACCACGACCGTAAATAATCATTTTAGTAATTAATGAAATAAGACAAATAATGGATACGATGTAGTAAATTTCACGATAAATTTTGTTTTGTATATTTTGTACACGTTCATCAACAATTTTGCGTTTAAATAACCCCATAATTAACGCCTCCTTAGTTTGTTTGTTAATTTTATTATACATTATAAATTACAAAATGCAATTTATATATGTCATAAAGTAATGTATTTTTTGCTTTAAAAATTTATCAATAGGACTGTTTTTGTATTTTAATTAATGTTATGTTATTTTTATACATTTATTTCAAATGAGGAGGTTATATAAATGCTTGATACGATTAGAAGTGTTACAGATGGAGAGCAAATTATAAAAGTAATTCATGCAGCATTTAAACGTTATGAAGATGATCCGATGCCCTCGAGTGCTTTAATTGAAACGGCATCAACAATTAAAAAAGAGCTTGAAAGTAATGTACTAATATTAGGTACAGAGTTTCTAGGGCAGATTGTGGGGGTAGTAAAAGTGGTCTATCATAAAGATTATATCTATTTTTCAAGGTTATCGGTATTGCCTGAATACCAAGGAAGGGGAATTGCGAGTAAGCTTGTCAAACATATTGAAAAGCTGGCGGTTAATGAGGAAATTCCATATGTGCGCTGCAAAGTTCGGAAATCGGAAGAAGCTAATATACGGTTGTATAGGAAACTGGGGTTTCATATTTCAATAGAAGAAGTAATGACAAGCCCGTTAGGTTTTGTGATGGAGACTTTAACGATGGAAAAGAAGGTTATAGATTAAACCACTAACCTAAGTTTCTGTTAGTGGTCTTTTGGTATGATCTTTAAACATTTGTATGAAGAAGCGAAAACTTAGTGGTATCTTCAAATATGCCATGCACATGTTGAATATCCACGTTGCCTCCGGAAATGAGTGTGACAATATTTTTTCCTTGCATGTTGATTTTATTATATAGCGCGGCTGCAACTGTTATAGCACTTGAAGGTTCGATTAGTTGTTTCATGCGTTCAAGTACAAAGCTGAATGCCATGCGAATTTCCTCTTCACTAATGAGAACAAGGTCGTCTAAATACTTTGATAATACAGGGAATGTTAAATCGCCCGGCTGATTAGTACGGAGACCGTCTGCAATAGTATGTGTTTCGGGAATTGCCGTAATTTTATTGTTCTGTAATGATAGATAGGTGTCCTGTGCAAGTTCAGGTTCAACGCCGATAATTTGAATGGAAGGATTCGTCTCTTTTACTGCGGTTAAAATTCCTGAGATTAAGCCACCTCCGCCAATCGGTACAATAATAGCATCGATATTATGGAGTTGTTGTAAAATTTCCAGACCCACTGTTCCTTGCCCTGCCATTATTAGGGGATCATCATAAGGGGGAATATAGGTGCCGTTTTGATCGTCTGCAATTTGCTTTGCTCTTGGCAAACGCTCAGCAGAAGTTGTTCCGCACTTTTCAACTTGACCGTTATAACCTAAGATGGCATTAATTTTACACTGGCTCGCATTTTCAGGTACAACAATTGTGGAGGATATCCCGTATTTATTGGCAACGTAAGCCACTGCCTGACCATGATTTCCGGAAGAAGCAGCTGTTACATGCCGGGCGCCATTTTCAATAGCATGAATGACCATGTTGCTTGCCCCACGAATTTTAAAAGAACCAGTTTTTTGTAAATGCTCTGCCTTTAAAAATAACTGATTTCTACATAAATTTGATAAGTGCTCAGATTGAAGAATGGGTGTTTCAAAGACCACATTTTGAATACGCTGTCTCGCATCCTGAATATCTTTAAGTGTAATCATCATTTCCCTCCTTTTTTCAACCTCAAAAATTGGAAGGATCTATCCGGAAATAGAGATAGATAGATCCCAAGAATTACTTTAGTACGCCATGTAATGTCAGTGCTTGTAAAAATACCTCACTTATATGCAGCATAGACTGTTCATCAACATCAAATTTCGGATGGTGATGTGGGTAAATAGCATTAATGTCGTCATTACCGCCACCAACGAAGAAGAATGTACCGGGCTTTTCCTGCAAATAATACGTAAAATCTTCAGCCCCCATACGAGGCGGTACATCTATTACTTGAAGCTTTGGTAAATTAATTGAAACGGCTTTGCGTAAAGCAGCTGTTTCGGCAGGATGATTGTATACTGCATCATAACCACGTGTATAGTCAAAATCCAGCTTTGCGTCGTATTGAATTTCAATGGCCTTGCATAAATTATTTAACTTTTGCTCTACCATATCGCGCACTTCGGGATTGAATGTGCGTACAGTCCCTTTTAAGTAGGCCTTATCAGGTATGACATTGCCGACGGTTCCACTTTCAATTTTGCCTACAGTAATAACAGCGGATTCAATCGGATCAGTATTACGGCTTACAATCGGCTGTACACCGAAAACAAATTGAGCTGCTGCGACAATCGGATCAATTGTTTCATGCGGAGCAGCTCCGTGACCGCCTTTTCCTTGAATTGTCAGTTCAAAAAAGTCTGCAGCGGCCATCGCATATTCTTCACAAAACAGCACCTTACCGAGCTCGCTCCATGAAGCAACATGTGCACCATATACGTAATCGACCCCCTCCAAACAACCTGCCTCTACCATAGCCTTTGCACCGCCGGGAACTACTTCTTCAGCGAACTGGTGAATAAAAACGATATTTCCGTGTAGAATTTCACGTGCATCGGCAAGTGCTTTGGCTAAACCAAGAAGTGCAGCTGTATGAATATCGTGCCCACACGCATGACTTATCCCATCAATTTTAGATTTGTAAGACACATCCTTTTCATCTTGAATCGGAAGTGCGTCAAAATCTGCACGAAATGCAATAGTTGGTCCATCAAAGGCACCTTTTAACACCCCAACAACACCATTACCGCCAACGTTTTCTTTTACTTCAATTCCAAATGAAGCAAGTTTTTCAGCGATAAGTTTTGGTGTATTTATTTCTTTAAAAGAAAGCTCAGGATACATGTGTAAATGTCTTCTTATATCAATCATCTCACTAAAATTTGCCTGAAGTTTTTCCGAAATGCTCAACTCATCCACCCCTAAATTTTATTGATGTAAAGCTTTCCATTCTTCTCGTAAAATGCCCATACGAATTGAATCGTAATAATGTCCTTCATAATAACGGACTTTACGAATGCGCGCTTCCATTTGCATGCCAAGTTTTTCACCGACACGAATCATCCGTTCATTGCCTGACCAAGTGGTGAATCCAACCCGAACAAGTGGCATAGATTCAAATAAATGTTCAATCCATAATTTCATTGCGCGTGTTCCAATGCCTTTACCCCAAGAGCCAGCTTCGTGTAAAACAATGCCGATTTCAAGCCATTGTGACGGCTTATGCTCCCAGTAATACGTAATAATTCCACGTACGACACCAGCTACTTCAATAACCCAAAAGCTGTCATCACCAATCCAGTCACCATTATTTTGAATAAAGCTTTCGTAAGGGATAGCTTTATGCGGATAGTAGGGTGCATCCCACTTTTTCCACTCAGGTTGTTCCTCTTTATAAATAAGTTCCCATAAGCGTTTCATATCATTTTCATTAATAGGTCGAATTATTAATTCTTGATCTTTATACATTGTTTTCCTCTTTTCAATTGTCATTGTATTTGTAAAAGATTGAAAAGAGCATAGAGTCTACTTTTCAATCACCTTTGCCATGTTTTTCATCTGAATCATCCTTTCTATAATTAAGTTGATACTATTTTATCAGAAAATTAAGTGAAATATAAATAGAGTTTTACTAAAAAGGAAATTAAAGGGTGTATACTTTGTTTATTTTATAAAATCTTCCATTCTAATAGAAAATAATATGGATAGGCAAGAAGATAATCGTGATAGATTATAAAAATAGGAGTAAAAGGTAAAGATTAATGAAAATGAGCCGAATTTAATGATATGTACTATTAATAATGTTTATTTAGAACTATAATAACTCATTAAAGAGACGCTGGTAATATAATATAGTAATAGAAAATATTCACAAGTTAAATGTGAGGTGGAGGAATGGTTAAAATAGAAGAGACAAATGTCCTAGGTTCAATGCAACTTACAGTAGAAGAATTACAAAATATAAAATTGGCATTAGACGAAGCCTCCATTTTAGCTGTTACTGACCAACGCGGTGTAATTACAATGGTAAATGACCGATTTTGTGAAATATCTAAATATGAAAGAAATGAGCTAATTGGACAGGACCACCGACTGTTAAACTCAGCTTACCACCCGAAAACATTTTTTAAGGAAATGTGGCGTACAATTGGTTCAGGGCAAACGTGGCATGGGGAAATATGTAACTGTGCTAAAGATGGATCAATATATTGGGTGCAAACAACGATTGTCCCTTTTTTAAACTCTAAAGGAAAACCGTATCAATATATTTCTATACGTTCAGATATTACAGCTCGGAAGAAAATCGGCGAAATGATACATATCGCCCATCATGATGATTTGACAGGACTACAAAATCGCCGTCAATTAATAAATGACTTAAATAAACTGATAGAAGTAGAAAATCACCCGTTCACTCTTATGCTGTTTGATGTAAATCGCTTTAAAAATATTAATGATGGTTTAGGTCATCATATAGGTGATATTTTCTTGGTGGAAATAGCTCAACGCATGAAAACTTTAAATAGTGATGAAGTCACTTTTTACCGATTAAGTGGAGATGAGTTTGTTTGTATTTTAAAGGAACCCACATTACTGGAAAAAATTGTGGATGATCTCCAAATGCAATTTCAGCGGCAATTTGATTTAAATAATCATAAATTTTATGCATCAATTAGTATAGGCGCCGTGAATTTCCCCGATCATGGTCAGTCAGCGCAGGACATCCTAAAATATGCAGATATTGCGATGTATGAAGCGAAGAAAAGCAATAATAAAAGCTATGTAATGTATAAAAAGCAGCAACGTTTTTCGCATAATCAAATGCTGAAATTAGAAACGAGATTGCATGATGCAATTATTAACGAGGCATTTGAACTATATTACCAACCTAAAGTAAATTTGCAGACGAATAAAATTGATGGAATGGAAGCACTTATTCGCTGGTTTGATGATGAACTTGGCTTTGTTGCACCGGACCAATTTATACCCTTTGCCGAAGAGGTTGGTTTTATAACAGATATTAGTGAATGGGTCATTGCTAAAGCTGGACGCCAAGTTATGAAATGGAATGAACAATTTAACTTGAACATGCGAGTTGCTGTTAATATTTCACCAAGCCATTTGAAAGCAGAAAATTTTATTGAGCGATTGAAAACTATATTAAAAACCAATGAAATTTCCCCGAGTTCATTGGAAATAGAAATTACCGAAATGAGCTTTCTAGATCAAAATGTAGATTTACTAAGCACGATAATGCAATTGAAAGAAATGGGAATTACATTAGCGATTGATGATTTTGGTACAGGCTACTCGTCACTGAGCTATTTGAAAAGATTTCCGGTAGACCTGTTAAAAATTGATCGTTCGTTCATCCATGAAATGTATAAAAATGAAGCGGATGTTGCAATGGTAGCAGCTATAATTACATTAGCGCGGGCACTCGATTTAAAAATAGTTGCAGAAGGTGTGGAGGAATATAAAGACTTATTGCTACTACGTGATTTTAATTGTGAGTTTGTCCAAGGCTATTATTACAGCCGACCATTAACTATTGAAGATTTTTCAAAACGATTAAGTGAAAAGGGCATACAAGTATAACGATCCACGCATGTTGATGTATTGAGCATGCGTGGTATTTTGAGTTATGGAATTAACTTTATATTTGGGTTTATTTCGAGCAGTATTTTAACAAAGCCTTCTTTGTCTTTAGGGGAGACAAGAATGACCTCACTAAAAGTAGTATTATATGTAATTTCGATACGGTCTATTGACATTGCGGGTGCAGAAAGCGGATTTTTCGATGGGCGTAAGCTTCGTATTTGTTCAATATCAATACGTTTCTTATAAATACCGCCATATACAATTAGCTCTTCACCCTCGATAATATATTTTGTTCCAAAAAATAATGTTGCTAACAAAACGATTACAATTGTAGTAACTAGCATTAAAATTGCATTAGGTTCCGTTATTACTCCATAAATCATTGAAATAGGTACAGCGAGAAAAATAGCTGCCATCCACCAATCAACCTTTGATTTGAAAATCAATATAATTCCCCCCTTAAATAATGTATTAATTATATTGTAAATGGATGTAATTATACTAATCAATGAAACTTTAGGAAGCTGAAAATAAAAAGCCATGGATGTCTTTGCAAACTAATAGACAAACCATGGCGGTTATTTATTTAATACCATATTTACGGTCTAATGTAACAATACGTGCATCGGCATTAGGTCGGTTCATGATTAAGTCAGCTATAATTTTTGATCCGAGCATGCTATAAACCGTACCGTTGCCGCCAAAGCCAAGCAAATAATAATGATTTGGCTCTTCAGGATGTTGCCCAATGAATGGTAGGTGGTCCAATGATTCGCCGAACGATGCACAATATTTATATGGTGCATGAAAGGTTTCATTAGGTAATAACTCATGGAGTTTATCGAGTAGGCTATTTGCCATTGCATCAACCTTTGTTTCATGTTTGGCAGGTGATGCCTTCTTTTCATCCAATCCTCCTATTATAATGCGGTTGTCCACCGTTTTTCTCATGTATAAATATGGACGGGCTGTTTCCCAAATGAGTGCGTTTTCATACCAACCCTTGAAGCTCGGTTTTTGCTCAGTAACAATCGCATAGGAACGATTAATGTCTGCCCCTTCCATTGTTCCGTATGGAAGACGCTCATAACCGGTTGTATAGACAATGCGGGATGCTTTAAAGTCACCATTCATTGTCCGCAGTATAACCTCATTTCCTTCATTTTCAATAACATTGGCAAACGTATTTTCAAATAAATCCATTCCTTGATCTATTAGCTGTTCTGCTAAAGAGACAACAAGTTTATAAGGATTTACTTCTGCATCATTATTCGTGTACAATGCAGCGGGCGCTTTAAAAGGCAACCGCTTTTCTACGATAAGTTCGTTCCAGAACTCAGCAGGAAATCCGTGTTTAACCAACATTTCACACTCTTTTTCCAGTAGTTTTACATCGCCTTTTTTACTTGCAAAACAGATGCTTGGGCGACGTATAAAATCTGCCTGATCGAGTAATGAAGATGTTATTTCCTCTAATTGATCAACTGCTTCATAGCAAAGTTTATAAAAGCGTACGGCATCCTCTTCACCTATCAATTCGCTCAGTTCATACAACTGAATGTCATTTGAATATTGGAGAAGTCCTGTATTTGCGGCAGTACTGCCATAGCCGAGTTCGTTTCTTTCTAGCACGGCTACGGTTAATCCCTCATCCATTAATGCCTTTGCTGTTAATATTCCACTCATTCCGGCGCCAACTACGATGGCATCATAATGCGGCTTAATGGGTGGGTTTGAATGTTGTTTTTTAACGAATGTACTAGGCCAAAACAATAAACCGTTGTGCAATTCCATAAATAATCCCCCTTATAATCATCTAGAGAATAATTCCCGCTTGATATCATTTCTAATCTTTAAATTTTATAAAATTGGGTAAAAGAGGAAAGAGTTGAAATTAGGAGGAGGTATTGTAAATGGATCCTTACATTTTCGGATTTTTCGCATTAGCTTATATTTTTATCTTGATTTGGGGAATTGCGAAGCATAAAAAAACAGCCTCGGCTATTATATTTTTTGTTATTCTTGCCCTTATTTATGATAATGCAATATTAGCGGTAGGGCATTTATTTGGAGAAGGGGAGTTACTGGAAAATTTAAGCTATGGACGATTTTGGCTTCACGCAATCTTTACCCCAACTTTGATCATTTTTTCCTTACTTGTCATGAGAGAAGCGAACATTGAATTTGCATATAAAAAATGGGTTGCCTTTTCATTTGGTGCATTATGGATTGTGGCAATGATTGTCGAGTATTTTATGGAATTAAGCGGTCTTAAACTCGCACCAAAAGAGTCATATGGGGTGCTTAACTATAGTACAACCGAAGCCGCCTCAGGACCACCACCCATGATTTTAATTGTTCTTGTGGCGTTATTAATTGCTGCAGTTACGCTTGCCTGGAAAAGAAAGTGGTGGTGGATGCTTGTTGGAACCATCTTTATGACAATCGGCAGTGCGGTTCCTATTGATATTGGGAGCGATGCGATTACAAATGCCTTCGAATTATTTTTAATTGCAACATTGATGTGGACAGCTATCCATTTCTCTAATGATAGAGCTTATAAAAGGTTTTAAAAAAGTTGTGCTAAGTTTTTTACTTAGCACAATTATTTTTTGTACACTACCTTGCAATGAACAGTAGTGTTTGATACACTACTGTATATAAAACAATAGTGAGGTGTGAGGTGAAGTAGTGAATCCTCAATTTAAAAAAGGTGTATTGAATTTATGTGTACTCGCCTTGTTAGAGCAGAAAGATATGTACGGATATGAGCTTGTCCAGGCGATCTCAACACAAATAGAAATTTCAGAAGGCTCGGTCTATCCGTTGTTGCGCAGGCTCACAAAAGATGGACTTTTTACAACGTACTTAATGGAGTCTACAGAGGGGCCACCACGCAAGTATTATCAAATTACCGAACAAGGCATTGAACAACTAAACAGCTTACGTAATGAATGGGAAAGTTTTATTTCAGGTGTAAATACTTTAATTCAAGGGAGCAAATAAAATGAACGAACAACAATTTTTAATTTTACTTGATCACCATTTAGAAAAATTACAGCAGCAAGAGCGTGAGGATATTCGCCGAGACTTTGAGGAGTATTTCGAAAATGGCCGTGCCGAGGGAAAAACGACAGAGGAAATCATTCAATCGTTCGGAAATATAAAGGAGCTGGCCGAAGAACTTCTTGCCTCATATGATGAAGAGGATTTTACAGAGAATATGGCCATTATGAAAAATGATGAAACGATCCCATATCGCAATGTAGAGATAGAAGCTGACGGAGTGAACATATTAATTATTCCAACAGATGCTAGTGAGGCAATGATTGAAGCAAAGGATAAGGACAACTTAACAGAAGCATCGATGGAAATTAAAAATGACACACTTTTTATTTCCGTAAAGCGTCAAGAACAAGTTCGCCGTTTTTGGTTTATAACGATAGTAGGGTCAATCAATCCAATAGATACGGTTATTCATTTGCCGAAAAAACAATATGAGAAGCTAAAAATTAATAATGACAGTGGGCGTATTAAGGTATCCGAAACAGTCGCACAGCAATTTTATTTAAGATCAGATAACGGTCGTATTTTAACAGATCATATTCAAGGGAAGATGCTTGATGCTCACTCTGCTAATGGGCGTGTTGTACTTACAGAAACTAATATTAAAAATGTAAAAGCAAGTTCAAATAATGGTCGAATTATTGCAGAGAATGTAGTTGGTCAGCAACTACAATTAGAATCTGATAACGGGCGTGTAGAACTGAAAGATGTTGTAGGGCAAATTAAAGCACAATCAAGAAATGGAAGGATTGTAGCCCAATTAAAAACTGTGCAATCTCCATTAAATTTTGCATCCGATAACGGGCAAATTTTATTAAGCACAGAAGGAAAGCTAGAAAATGTTGAAATTGAAAGTTCGACTGCCTGGGGTTCTGTCTCTATTTATAATGAAAAAACGTCGCATTATACACATGGAACGAAAGAACATCGAATTCAATTGAAAACTAGTAATGGGAAAATTACAGTAGAGGATCGGTTAGTACTGTAATCATTGTCAAAATTAGAATTTCATCGTCATAATCCGTATAATAAAACTAATGATAGTTGAAATGGAGTCGTTAACGATGAAAACATATAGCTTTAAATTATTTGGTGGCTATAAGGTGATGCTGGATCAAAAGGATATAATAATTGACTATGCGGGGGAGAAGTTCCTTTTTATAAAAAAAGCAAAACCTCGCAAAAAGGCCATTCCTTATCAGGAGATTTTACGAGTAGATTATAAGGAAGCCGGCATGACATTCGGTTATGTACGTCTTATTACCGAGCACAACGCCCCCTATGTTAGCAGTTCTTATGTTGCTCAGCATGATGAAAATTCTTGGATGGTAGAAAAAGATGAAATCGGTAAATTAAACGAAGTGTTGGATTTACTGAAAAAACAATGTAAAAATATAGAGTTCGTTCATATGAAAGCTTAGCTAATATGCTAAGCTTTTTTGTTTGAAAACTAAATTAACATTGAACCGTTGATTTCCATTCCGGGACCGATGCTTTCCCCGGGCACGGCTCCAGCTAACTAAATTGTGCCTACAACGGCAGGCACAATTTAGTGGATCTTCCGCGCGTGCGTTTCCCGGTGGAGTCACGGTCCCTCCACTCCAATCAACTTATTAATTCCTTTAAATAGGAGAAATTTTTTAACAACTTGTCCCTGCTAAGCATCTAGTTGAAATTTATAATAAAAAGACAAAAGGCCTCTCGAGACATTTTGTCGACAATCGGAAGTACCCAATTTATTTTGGATACTTACTTATATATATATTAAATCGTTTGCATTTTTGACCACAGCTGCTTGTAATAGGAGTGGGAGTTAATCAGTTCTTCATGTGTGCCTGCGCCTGAAAGCTGACCTTCTTCAAATAGTAGTATTTGATCGGCATTCGTAATCGTTGAAAGACGGTGGGCAATAATAATCGTCGTCCGGTTTTTCATCAATGCCTGCAAAGCAAGCTGAACTTCCCGTTCTGATTCATTGTCTAAATTAGATGTTGCCTCATCTAATAATAGTATTTGGGGGTTACGTAAAATTGCCCGGGCTATCGCAATTCGTTGTTTTTGACCGCCGGATAATTTAATGCCGCCTTCACCAACCTCGGTATCCAAGCCCCGTTCCAATGCCATAACAAAATCATATGCATATGCAGCTCGTAACGCTTCCACAACCTGCGCCTCTGTTGCCTCATGTTGACCGTATAATACATTTTCACGAATTGATCCGTTCATCAGCGGGGCATCCTGGGTTACATAGCCGAAGAGCTTCCGCCATTCATATAAGTTGTATTGTTCTATGTTCGTTTGTCCATATAAAATTTCACCATCTGTCACTTCATAAAAACGTTCAATTAAGGAAAACATCGTCGTTTTCCCCCCGCCGCTAGTACTTACAAATGCGGTCGTTTTGCCAGCAGGAATTGTAAAGTTCATTCCTTTTAAAATAGGCTGCTCGGCATACTGAAATTTTACATTTTGAAAGGCGATTGCCTGTGCAGTAGTTGGGATAACAGAGCCAGGAATCTTTTCAGTCACCTGTGAAATGATGGATTGGATACGCTCTGTAGCACCGAGTGCTTTTTGTAATGCAGTAAAAAATGTAGCCATTTGTGTAAATGGAATAATAATTTGTACTAAATAAATCATTATCGCTACAAGTGCCCCTGAAGAAATTGCACCGGTAGAAACCTGAGTACCACCGTAACCGAACAAGAGAATTAGAACAACCATCATAATAAGTGTCATAATCGGGGACAAAATAGCTAAAATTTTAGCTTCCTTTAGACCGAATCGATAAAGCTGCTCAATACGGTTTTCTCCGCGCTCCTTTTCCAAACGCTCAGTTTGAGACGATTTCACGAGTCGAATATTCGATAATACCCGGCCTAGATGTCCGCTGAATGAAGCAAGTTCATCTTGATTGGCTTTTGCTATTTTATGCATTCTTTGTCCAAGCGGTATTGTGACAAAAATGGCAAGTGGCACAGCAATTAACATAAGTAATGTCATCTTCCAGTCAATCCACAATAAAATTGCTATCGCTCCAATAATAGAGAAAATACCTGAAACGAAGCTGACAAGATGACTTGTCACTAATTCTTTAACAACGCTTGTATCTTGTGTAATTCGGCTCATCGTTTCACCCGATTCATGGGCATCAAAATAAGGGGTTTTTAAATGTAAAATGTGCTGCCAAAGTGTATTGCGTAAATTGGCAACAATACGTTCTCCAAGCATGCGCATTAAGAAATAGGTAAGACCGCTTAGTATTGCTTGAATAACTAAAATGACCGCTACAGCGGTTACCGCTGTCCATGCAAATCCAGTGCTCGAAAAATCATTGATCATATTCATTGTAAATAGGGGTACGGCTAAAGAAGCGAGTGTTTCAATAATGCTTAAGGCAAAAACAACTATGACTAGCCTTTTTGGGAATTTACTTCTTTTTACGAGTGCCCATAATTGCTTAAGTTGAACGTTCATGTAATAACCTCCTCTAGTATTTTTAACCGCTCAACTTGTTCCATTAACCAATTTTCCTCTTCAGTAGTAAAAGGAATTGAAAATAACCAATTATCAACTTCAATTGTCTCATATTTCCCGAATTCCTGAACTAAACTTTGCGCTAAATCCTGCGGGATAATACTAAATAAACGTTCGATGATCTCTTTTAAGTCAGTATCTGCAGGAGGACAAATAAAGGCTTGCTTTAGTTCATGTACACTTTCAATATAGCGCCGATTAATTTCGATAAAGTTCATACCAAAATAACTATATATGCGGTCGATTAGTTGTTCAGGAATATATTGTCTTAAATAGTCCCTTTGAGCATCCTCTGTTAATAAACTATGAATGACGAGCAATAATGTCGTAGGATCAACCGCCGTATGTTCTTGGTGTATATGAATGGCAGTATCGATTGTTGAAATCATTTGTTCAAGTTGTTTTTTCTTTTTGAGTAACTGGTATTTTTGCTGTTCCAAAGATTCAAGTAAGGAATCGTTCTTTTCCAGAAGTTCCTTAATATCCTCTAAAGAATAATCAAGGTATTTAAAAGTTACAATCTTTTGAACTGTAATTATACTGTCGTCATTATAATAGCGCTGTCCGCCATCAGAAATATAGGCCGGTTTCAGTAAGCCTTTTTCACCGTAGTACCGTAATGTACGAATTGTAATGCCAGTTTTTTTAGAGAATACCCCAATTGAATACATTCATTTCCACCCCTTTATATGTAGTATAAAAGCTAACGTAACGTCACATGCAATAAAAAATATTTAAACAATATTCATATAAAAAAGTTATTACGTTATTGTCGAAAAGTGTTGCAATATGTTTCACGTGAAAACTTTTGACCTAAATTTAAATATATAAATAACCGAATATAATAAATATTTGTAAAAATTAAAAAACATTAACAGAAAACATAGATAAAAAATACAATAAATACTATTATATTTAGTAAGAAAGAGTTAGGTTGTTAAGTAGATTTTCTGCTTTTTTATACAAATTAGTTTCCAACAACGACGATAGCGAGGAGAGAGTGTTTATGTTTCGAAGGATTTTGTTTCAATTTGTAGTAATATGTATTTTTTTGTCGGCAGCAAACGGTGTAGGGTATGCTAATACATTTCCGGATGTTCAGCAGGGCACAAAATTAAGCGAAGAGCTTACTGTTTTAAGTGATTTTGGTGGAGTCACGATAGTGCCAAATGAACCTTTTCGGGTAAATGACGCAATAACAAGATATGAAGCGGCAGAACTTATCGTTCGAACAATGCAAATTGATTCTGAAGCTATAGCAATACCTACATATGAAGATATTTCAGTAGATGACCCTCGCATGCCAATTATCGCAGCGATTACAGAGCTGCGTATTATGACAGGGTTTGAAGGTAAATTTAATCCCGATACAAAACTCACGCGTGCCCAGGCAGTGAAAATCCTTGCGCATGCTTTTAGCTTATCAGGGCAAGCAAAGGTGACTTATACAGATATTCCTAAAAATCATAGTGGGGCAAATGCCATTCAAGCTTTTGTAGCAAACCAAATTCTATTTCCTGCAAAAAACGAAAAGTTTAATCCAAACGCAATGATGACACGCGGGAATTTTGCTTCTTATGTTGCAAGAATTATCGAACCATCACTACGACCTACTGAACCAGAACAACCAGTTTTTGAAAGTTGTGTTAAAGAAACGAATAAAAAAAGATATGTAGTCGATGTTGCAGTAACAAATTTATGGAATAAACCAAATCAAGCGCGTGCTGTTGATTATCCTTCAACGAAAAATCCAGTAGAAATGCAAAAGTGGGTTTCATCGTTAAGCTTATCTCAGAAAAAGTGGCTAGTTGGACGTACAGATACGCAAGCATTGTACGGGGATGAGGTTACGCTGCTTGATACAAAAGGAAAATGGCAACGAGTGGCGGCAAAAGATCAATATGTACCGTATTTAAAAGCGGGTTACCCAGGCTGGGTACCACAAAGCCATATCGCAACGACGAATAAAAATTACGATGACTGTGCCATTGCAATCATAACTTCACAAAAAGCACACTTGTTTGAGGAAGATGCAAAAACAAAATTTCTTCAAATTAGTTATGCGACGATTTTACCTGTAATCGATGAAGATAAAAAGTATTATTACGTCGAGACACCAAGTGATGGCGTTAAGCTATTAAAGAAGGGGGACGCAAAATCGTATACAGCATATAGCAAAGTGCCAAAACCAACAGCACAAACGATTATTAAAGAAGCGAAGCGTTATTTAGATCTACCGTATTTATGGGCAGGAACATCTTCATGGGGATATGATTGTTCAGGAATTTTATATGCGGTATTTAAAGCGCACGGCATTATGATACCCCGAGATTCATTTTACCAAGCGACAGGCGGGAAAGCAGTTGCAAAGAAAGACTTAAAGCCTGGAGACCTTGTATTTTTTGCTTATAATGGCGGCAAAGGGAAAGTATATCATGTCGGTCTGTATGTGGGGGAAGGTAAAATGCTGCATGCCCCACATTATGCGTCAAAAGTGAAAATTGAATCGATGAATAATGGCGCCTATAAAAAGAATTACTCAGGAGCAAGACGTTATTTATAAAAAATGAGGTGTGTTGAAAGAGGGAAAGCTTTTAACACACTTTCGTATTTTTTCAGATGTATTAATAATTGCCAAATGGGTATATGTATTAAAATAGAGGAATAGAAGGAGGTATATTAATGAATAGTTGGCTTTTGGCTTCAATTATAATATTAGGAATAGCTGTTGTTGTTTTAGTTGGATGTATAGTTGCTGTTCTAGGACCAATAAAAAAAATCGTCACTTTATTATTGGCACGTGTTGAAGGTATCCAAAAACAGATGAGCTATATTCAAACTGAAATAATAAAGTTAACGGAAACAATGGATCGTTTAAAAACCGATATTGAATTTAAAAAGGACTCTGTTCAATCTGTTATTCATTCAGTAAAAAATACCGGGACTATATTAAACGAGGTGAGTGATGTCTCCTATGACAGGACTTCGGCTGTTATGAAAAAGGCAAATAATGAACCACAACGACAAGCGGAAGTTAAAGCGTGGACAAATACAGTGATGAGTTATATAAACCGCAAAGCACAATGAGTAAAAGTATAAGGCTGTGTTAAAAGTCAGGTTGACTTTTAGCACAGTTTTTTTGGGTTTTAAAACAGCGTGCGCATAAAAAGATGTGCTATGTAAATTTATAATTGCTTTTGAAAGCGTTTTTATTGTGTGCTATAACAGATGATGCTAGCTAATGATCTATTCTTCTAAATTAAATTTAAAACCGATAAAAGTGAGGTGTCACAAAGTGTTCAAAGAAAGCGTTTTATTTTTGAACACATTGTGAAAAGGGGTATTTTCCACTTTTAATTTTATAAAAAGAGAGTACAATGTGAAGTAAGAAAGTTGTTATATAACAAGTCGCAAAAGTCATTGGGGAATAGGCTTTTTAAAATAATAGGTTTTAAAAAAAGGAGAAATGAAACATGTGGGTAGTAACAGTATTTAACGGCATAAATGATATACGTATGTTCGAGTATAAGACGAAAAACGAAGCAGCAACAAAGTTAGCGAAATATACAAATGCAGTTTTATCTTACACAAAATAAAACAATTTAAAGGAGCTGGAATTTATGTGGGTAGTAACTATTTTTAATAATCCAAACGATATTAGAATGTTTGAATATACAACGAAAAAAGAAGCATCGGCAATTTTAGCTCGATACAAAAATGCCGTATTATCTTTTACAAACTAATATTAGAAAAGTCTATGCTGTAAGTGAAAGCTTATTGCATAGACTTTTTTACTTTTTATGAAGAATACCATAGTACGTGATGCATCCTCTTTCTCATTTATTAGGATGAAATGAAGTGTTAAACGAGAATTGCCAGAATTAAAATGATTTGATTCTATTAAAGGAGATAATGCTCATAATTTTTTGAGGGACAATTATTTCTTTATAATTTCTGTATACAAGAATAACGTATATATGAGAATTTACTTTTATTCAAATACAATTTATTGTCTATTTGAATTATACTGATATTGATATCTGCCAAGGGATTGCTCATTTTACAAGAAAATCTCGCAATTTATGTAGCTACTAGTTGACGAAATATTATTAATGTAAGATAATTTTAGATGGTAATAATAATTATTTTATAATAATTATTCAACGATATTTATATAGGAGGAATTTTATCATGGCATTAATCGGTAAAGAAATAGCACCATTCGCTGCAAAAGCATTCCAAAAAGGCGAATTCATCGACGTATCTTCAGAAAACTTCAAAGGACAATGGTCAGTAGTATGCTTCTACCCAGCAGACTTCACATTCGTTTGCCCAACTGAGTTAGAAGACCTACAAAACGAATATGCTACTTTAAAATCTTTAGGAGTAGAAGTTTACTCAGTATCAACTGACACACACTTCACTCACAAAGCATGGCATGATACTTCGGATGCTATCGGTAAGATCGAATACATCATGATTGGTGACCCATCACATACAATCTCTAAAGCATTTGACGTATTAAACGAAGAAGATGGTTTAGCAGAGCGCGGAACATTCATCATCGATCCAGATGGTATTGTACAAGCAGTAGAAATCAATGCTGGCGGTATCGGTCGTGACGCATCGATTTTAGTTAACAAAATTAAAGCAGCTCAATACGTACGTAACAATCCAGGTGAAGTTTGCCCAGCTAAATGGGAAGAAGGCGGAGATACGCTAACACCAAGCTTGGATCTAGTAGGTAAAATCTAATCTAACTTTTAAGTTATAAATAACAATAAAAAGGCGGCAAAAAACAACCATTATGGCTTGATTTTTGTCGCTCTGTTTTTAACGTGGAAAAGAAAGACAAGCTCTCTATCTTTTAATTTAATATGAAAGAAGGTGAAAGGCTTGCTGTATTAGAGGGAGAATGGTCGATTATTTTTCGGGGGGAACAATCATCGGCATTCATACAGCAGCCAGTGCAATGTTAGATAATCAAATTAAAGTGCAATTACAGCAGTATTTAACGATGCTTGAAGGAGATTTATTAATTAAAGCGAGTATTGGTGATGACAAAACATCACAAGATATGCTCAATTTAGTAGAGGAACTTGAAAAAATGTCGCCTCGTATTACGGTGCAACATGCATTGTTGGAACGTACACCAAGCTTTAGCATTAATAAGGTAGGTGCAGAGGAATCAGGCGTTGTGTTTGCAGGGTTACCGCTTGGTCATGAATTTACATCATTAGTTTTAGCGCTTTTACAAGTTTCAGGTCGTGCGCCAAAAGTAGATGCCGCGGTTATAAAACGTATTCAATCAATTAAACAGCCATTGAAATTTGAAACGTATGTAAGTTTAACTTGTCACAACTGTCCGGATGTTGTACAAGCATTAAATATTATGTCAGTGTTAAATCCGAACATTTCCAACGTGATGATTGAAGGTGGTACTTTCCAGAACGAGATTAAAGATCGTGACATTATGGCAGTACCTACAGTTTATTTGAACGGTGAAAATTTCGGCGGCGGTCGTATGGAATTGGAAGATATTTTAACAAAGCTTGGGGAAGTATCGGATGGTTCGGAGTTTGCGGATAAAGAACCTTTTGATGTATTAGTTGTAGGCGGTGGTCCGGCGGGTTCTGCAGCGGCAATTTATTCGGCGCGTAAAGGGATTCGTACAGGTATTGTTGCTGAGCGCTTCGGTGGTCAAGTAAATGATACGCTATCAATCGAAAACATTATCGGAACAAAGGCAACGGAAGGTCCTGCATTTGTATCAAGCTTAGAGGCACATGTATTAGACTACGAAATCGATGTCATGAAATCCCAGCGCGCTAAAAAGATCGAGAAAAAAGATCTTATTGAAGTTACATTGGAAAATGGTGCTGTCTTAAAAGGGAAAACGGTTATTCTTTCAACAGGCGCACGATATCGTCAATTGGAAGTGCCGGGTGAAGAGAAGTTTAAAAATAAAGGCGTTGCTTATTGTCCGCATTGCGACGGTCCAATCTTCAAAGGGAAAGATGTAGCGGTTATCGGTGGAGGTAACTCAGGTGTTGAAGCTGCAATTGATTTAGCAGGTGTAGTAAATCACGTAACTCTAATTCAACGAAGTGAAGAATTGAAGGCTGATAAAGTACTCCAGGAACGTGTTCGTAGCCTGAAAAACGTAACAATCATTACGAATGCTTTAACAACAGAAATTACAGGTACTGATAAAGTAAATGGCTTAACATATAAGGATCGAAAAACAGGTGAAGAAAAACAAATTGTATTGCAAGGCGTATTTATTCAAATTGGCTTATTGCCAAATACAGAGTTCCTTCAAGGGGCAGTAGAAATGAATGCGCATGGAGAGATTATTGTCGATAAGCACGGTGCGACAAACGTCTCTGGCATCTTTGCCGCAGGTGATTGTACAGACACGGCGTATAAACAAATCGTCATCTCAATGGGTTCAGGTGCAACGGCAGCTTTAGGAGCATTTGATTATATGATTCGTAATGTTGATTCCCGTGACTATATAGAGGCATAAAAAATAGATCCGTTGTGCGAAAAACTCGTGCAACGGATTTTTCTTTTGGAATCATGGTGGACAATTGACTTGAGAGAAAAAGGTGTATTCTTTCTAGTATTCGGGTAATAAATATAATGAGTACTAGAAAGGGAGGTTTTTAAAAATGAGAGAAGAAAGAGATGAAAAAATTAAACATAAGAAACTCGACAATCCTGATTTATTAAATACCGAAAACGAAAGTATTTTTGATAAAGATGAGGAAATGAAATTTGTCGATCCGATCCCGATGGAAGAACTTAATGATCAAGTAAAAGACGAAAGACATCCTGCGGACACTAAAAAGACGTCAGGCAGTGAACGTAAAAACCAGCCAAGACGTAGATAAATAGTTTATTTTTATAAAAAGATTGATCATTTTACGAAAAAAGTGAAATGATCAATCTTGTTTTTGAAAAATCTATCATTTTTCAGAATTGTCCTATCTTTTTCACAGTATTGCATCACTAAATGGATTACAATATTGGGATAAAGGGAGGGAGTTCTAAAAATGAATTGGAAATCAATGGTATTAAGTGTATTTGTGATAATGTTTTTAGCTGCGTGCGGTAATGAAAAGGAAACGGATAGTCAAGCGATCGATAACAAGGGAGTCGAGCCTGAAACTGAAACTATTTCAAAAGGCGAAAGCGAAGATGTGAAGGGTTTGGTGGCGGAATATAGTGCCAACAAAACGACTGATGAAAAAGCATCAATTACTTCAACACAATTAATCATAACGGATACAAATGAAAATAAAATTACATATGATTTACCTGAAGATGAGTTTTTTATTTCGATTGCACCGTATGTTAATGAAACTCATCCTTGTAAAGACCATAGTTTAACAGGGTGCCAAGGAGAATTAGTTCAAAAGGAAATAGATGTGTTTATTGAAAATGAAAAAGGCGAAGTTATAGTGGATGAGAAGTTGACAACTTTAGAGAATGGTTTCATCGATTTATGGTTGCCGCGTAATGAAGCGTTCATTGTTGAAATGTCTTATGATGGGAAAAGTGTAACAGGGGATTTAACAACGTTTGAAGAAGATGGAACATGTATCACAACATTACAACTACTGTAAATTGGATATAAAAATTACAAGCTCATAGTAGGGGAAAACATCCTTTACTGTGAGCTTGTATTGTCAGGGTTATTTTTTAAGTCTTTTTTGCGGGGATGATATCATCAATCGTGCGTGATAATTTTAAAGCGTTTAATTCAAATTCGCTATAGTGGATCTCCGCACCTGCTCCACCAATATAAAAAGATATATCCTGATGTGCTTGGGCCAACTTTTCCAATGTTGTAATCGATTGTGCAAATTCAGTAAAAGCAATTTCAGTGGATCCTGTGAGGAGCACAATGGTCGGCTTTTTTAAAGCGATAGTCGATTGAATCGCGGTAGGTGCAGGTGAAGGGCCGAGCATTAGTGTTCGATAACCGCGTAACATGCATTGAATAAGCAGAATCTGCATAGGAATCTCATGTCTTTCTCCAGGAAGACAGCTCCCTAAAACGAGCGGAGCATCTTCTGGGACGTAAAAGTGCCGACGGATATGACTTAAAAAGTCTCGTACCGTTTGACTACTGATAGCTTCCTGATATTCCCCCCACGCATTTTCGCACCAAAGTTGGCCAATTTCATGTAAAAAGGGAACGACAATTTCATGAATCAGCTTTTCAACACCAAATTTATGGTGTGCCTGTTCGAGTAAATGTAATATCTCATGTTCATCCCCTTCCGTACCAGCCTTAATCAGCGCTTTATGAAAGAAAGTAATGGGGTTTACTTCTGGGGCGTCTTTATATTTAAGATAATGGTCTACAGCTTGCTTAATTGTCATGCCATTATTTATATGATTTTTCAGCAGCATTAAAGTTTGTACTTCGTCTTCGGAATAAACGCGATAACCATTGTCCAATCTTTCGGGTTGGATGATTTGATAGCGATCTTCCCACTTACGAATCAGTTGTTTAGAAAGATTTGTAATATCGGATACTTGCTGAATAGAATACGTTTTTTTAACCAAGTTCTGCACCTCCTTAAGTAATTTCTTATTTATGTCTATTCAATCGAAAAAAAAAGCACTTGTCAAATGTTTTTCATATGCTGTACAATGTTTGTATAACCATGTATGAGGGTATTGTTTGTAGGGTATGATTATTAGTAAAAAATGGTAAACAGATAAGTGGGAGAAGGGGGTTGTATTGTGTCAAAACATCCATTAGAAAAATGGGGAAGTGCAATGGGCGGCAAGAATACACGCTGGATAGTTGTAGGACTATGGATTGTATTCGCTGTTACATTTGCGCTTATATTCCCGCAAATTAATAGTGTAGAAAATTTCGCGGGTGATGAAATCCCAGAAACATATACATCAATACAAGCAGGAAAAATTTTAGAAGAAGAATTTGCTTCAGATAGTGGAATTCCATTATTAATTACTTGGTATAACGAATCAGGAATTACGGAACAGGATTTGACAAATATCCAAGGGTTATACAAGCAACTTGCAGATGATCCACTAAATGGGCAGGAATCTATTCCGCCATTCCATGAACTTCCGGCTCAAGCATTGATGGGCTTGTTATCGGAAAATGGAGCCGCACTTGTAACACCTGTATTTTTCTCCCCAGATAAAAATACAGATGTATTAAAAGAAAACTTAGCAATTATTAAAGAACGTACGGAAGAACAGTTTGGCGAAAATCCATATGAGTCGAACCTGGAAGATAAAGGATTACATGCTCGTTTCTCGGGACCGGTTGGAATCTCAATTGATGCTACGGATCTTTTTAAAGCAGCTGATGTTCAACTTATGATTGCCACTGTGATTATTATTTTAGTCATTTTATTATTAATTTACCGTTCTCCAATTTTAGCTATTATTCCTTTAGTTGTTGTTGGGATTGCATATTTAGTTGTAAGTCCTTTATTAGGGGTGATGGCAGAAAACGGCTGGATCGATAAAGATGCGCAGGCAGTAGCGATTATGATTGTCCTACTATTTGGTGCGGGTACAGACTATTGTTTATTCTTAATTACACGTTACCGTGACATATTATTAACAGAAGAAAACAAATTTACGGCGTTAGCTATGGCAGTACGTGAATCTACCGGTGCCATTGTGATGAGTGGTTTAACTGTAGTAATCGGTTTAGCAACACTGTCTTTAGCGGACTATGGTGCTTTCCAGCGATTCGCTGTTCCATTTAGTTTCGGTGTATTAATAACTGGTTTTGCCGTTGTCACATTATTGCCGGCAGTACTCGGCATTTTAGGTCGTGCAGCATTTTGGCCATTCGTTCCACGTACGGAATCGGCTGAAAAAGCACATGCGGAAAAGAAAAATAAACCATATAAGCCTCGAAAGCCAAATCACCGTTATATGCGTGCGGTCGGTGAATTCGTAACGACAAAGCCATGGCTTGTTATTGTTATTGCAGGTGTAATTTTGATTGGTTTAGCTTTCGCTTCAACGAATATTAAATATAATTATGATTTAATTTCTTCATTCCCTGAAGATATGCCATCACGTGAAGGCTTTACAATTATTGAAGATAACTTCACACCAGGCGAATTAGCTCCGGTACAGCTTTTAGTAGATTCAGAAGGAACAGATATTAATATTACAGAACAATTATTAGGGTTGCCTTACGTGAGCATTGTAAAAGAAATGCGTACAGGTGATGTAAATAATAATATTCAGCTTTATGAAATAGATTTAGATAAAAATCCATACTCTAATGAAGCAATGGATGATGTTGAACAGATGAAGGATGATGTCAAGTCGATTTTAGCTGAAAATAATCTGGAAGATGGTCAGTTCTGGATAGGGGGCGAAACAAGCGCCCAATTAGATACAAAGGTTGTGCAATCAGGTGATGAAAATATTATTCAACCTGTTATGATTATCATTATTTTTATCGTCTTACTAGGTTACTTACGTGCCCTTATTACTTCGATTCAACTGATGGTAACTGTATTGATTTCCTTCTTCTCAGCTTTAGGTGCAGGTTGGTTAATAATCCATTACGGCTTAGGGCATGAAGCGATGGCAAGTGCAATTCCGTTATACAGTTTTGTATTTATTATTGCGTTAGGAAATGATTATAATATATTCATGATTTCAGATATATGGAAAAACCGAAAGCGTGGTATTGCTCATCGTGAGGCAATTGTGAATGGTATTGCATCGACTGGAGCAGTTATTACTTCGGCAGGGTTAATTTTAGCGGGTACATTCTTAGTATTAGCTACATTACCGATTCAATTATTAGTACAATTCGGTATCGTAACGGCAGTCGGAGTATTACTGGATACGTTTGTTGTACGTCCGTTGCTTGTACCAGCAATTATTACGGTATTTGGAAAATGGTCTTATTGGCCAAATAAAAAGCTTCAAAAATAGAAAAAGGGTGCTGTCCGAAATGAATTTCCGGACAGCACCTTTTGCTTTTAAGAAATTAACGAACCTGATTGTAATCGGTACATCAATTCATATTTACCGCCAAGTGCAACAAGCTCATCATGGCTGCCTTGCTCAACGATCTCACCACGGTCTAATACTAAAATTTTATCTGCATTTTTAATAGTAGAAAGACGATGTGCAATGATGAAAGTAGTCCGTCCCTTTTTGAGTACATCCATCGCATGCTGGATAATCTCCTCTGTTTCCGAATCAATATTAGATGTTGCTTCATCCAAAATCAAAATGGCTGGGTCAAATGCTAATGCCCTTGCAAATGAGATTAATTGGCGCTGACCAGATGAAAGGGTACTTCCTTTTTCGATTACGGGTTCATCAATTCCTTTTTCGAATTTTGATAGAACACGGTCACCACCGACAGCCTCCAGTGCATTTTCAACCATCTCACGTGAAATACGTGCATCATTCAAGCTAACATTTGATGCAATCGTTCCGGTAAATAAATACGGGTCCTGTAATACAATGCCCATATGCTCACGAATTGCTTGTCGAGGCAGCTTTGTAATGTCCTGCCCATCAATGATAATACGTCCTTTTTGTGGGTCATAGAAGCGGAATAACAAATTCATTATTGAACTTTTTCCTGAGCCTGTATGACCAACAAGTGCAATGGTTTCGCCTTCCTTTGCTTCAAAGTGAATATTTTTTAATACATAATCGTCATTTTTGTATGCAAATGAAACATGATCGAATACAACATTTCCTTTGTAGCGCTCAATTCTTTCTTTGCTTACTTCTTCTCCCGGCTGATCAAGTAACTCGAATACACGGGTACCCGCTACAAGTGAACGTTCCAGTTGCGAAAATTGATTGACCAAGTTAGTAATTGGGTTGAATAGACGTGTAATATAATCAACAAATGCATAAAGTGTACCTGCTGATACTGCTTCAGGCAATGTCATCGATTGTGTACCGAAGTAATAAACGAATACAGCAAACATACCAAGTCTTAAAATATTTACTAAGTTATGTGAAGTCGCAGAATCCAATAGTAAAAGCTTACGGTTGTATTGGTAATGCTCATCGTTCATCTCATCAAATTCAAGTCTCATCTGATCTTCGCGGCGGAAAGCCTGAATAATTGTCATTCCATTAATCGATTCGTTAATCATCGCATTAATATCGGCAATTTTTGTACGAATGACATGATTGTATTGTGAAGCAAATTTACGGTATAAAATCATCCAAATATAGACGATTGGAATGAGCACTAGGGCAAAAAGCGCCATTTTCCAATTTAAAATAAATAAAGCTATATATACCCCTGCAATGGTAATAAAGCTGTTCGCAAATTGCGAAAGTACGGTTACGTAAAGGTTTCGAATTGCCTCTGTATCATTTGTGACACGGGCAACTACTTTACCGGCCGGCAAGTTATCAAAGTATTCAATTGGTAGCTTTTGAATATGCCCGAACACATCTTTCCGTAGCTGTTGAATGACAAAGTTTGCACCCCGTTGTAAAAAGATGAACATTAAATAACGGAACACAGCAGTCAGTACGGATAACAAGAAGAAAATCGATAATAAAATCGCAATTGGCTCTGCCTGTAAATTACCTGGTTCCATGTAATGGTCGATAATATATTTTGCAATAAACGGACCTGCGATATCCGTTGCAACAGCAATAGTTAATAATGATAATCCGATTAAAATCGGCTTTTTAAATTTTAAAGCATATAGGTACAGTCGTTTTGATGTACTCATTGCTCCACCTCCTCAAGCTGCTGGCGGTCAAATTGCTCTTTGTACCAACCACCTAAGCGTAGAAGCTCTTCATGTGTACCTCGTTCAACGATATAACCATCATCCAGTACAATTATTTCATCCGCATGTTGAATACCTGATAATCGGTGAGTTGAAATGATTGTCGTTTTTCCAGCACGCTCTGTTTGTATATTTTCAATAATTTTTGATTCTGTTTTAGCATCGACAGCAGATAAAGAATCGTCCAAAATTAGAATTTCCGGATCTTTAATTAGTGCACGTGCAATTGATACACGCTGTTTTTGTCCACCAGATAACGATACTCCTTTTTCTCCCACTAGTGTTTCGATACCTAGTGGTAAATTCGCTAAGTCTTTTTCGAAGTCCGCTAAGCGAATAGCCTCATCAATATCTGCTGATGATGCATCCTCTTTTCCGAACAATATATTTTCACGAATGGTACGGGAAAATAGCACGTGATCTTGTGGTACATAGCCAATCCAATCTAAAATTTGTTCCTTCGTCATATGTGCCAAATCGGTATTATTAATAATAATTTGCCCGTCTCCTAACGGGTACTCACGCAGTAGTTGACGAATGAAGGTTGTTTTTCCCGCACCTGTCTTTCCGACAATGCCAAGAGTTTGCCCCTTTTGTAAATTCAATGAAATTTGCTGTAAGTTTTTTACCTGAGATAAAGGGTATTGGAAAGTAAACTCAGAGAAACCAATTGAATTGGGTACGTTATGTTTCATTGGATTATTTGGATTTTTAACATCTGCTTCATATTCTAATGTATCCTGTACACGGTCAAGAGATGCACTTCCTTGCTGCATGACGTTAATCAGCTCGCCAATTGCGAACATTGGCCAGATTGCAAGCCCTAAATACACATTAAATGATACAAGCTGACCGACTGTTAGCGCCTCATTTGATACAAGGACGGCCCCGTAACCAAGCGCGATAACGTAACAGACTCCTGTTCCGATTTTTGTAATTGGCATAAAAAGACCATTAATATAGGCAACACGCATATTTTTTACAAAGATATTTTCGCTCATCTCTTCAAAACGTTCTTCGTCTTTACTTTCTTGGACGTAAGCGCGGATAACACGTGTTCCCGCAACAGATTCCAAAACGTTGTCATTCATTTCACCGAACGCACCCTGTGCAATCATATAACGCTCATGGACAATCTTACCTAAATATTGAATAATGATTGCCATGACCGGTATTGGAAGCATTGCAAAGAAAGTTAGTTTCCAGGAGATGAAGAAACCCATTGCCAAAATAATAAGCGCCATAAACACCGTCGAATCAATTAGCGTCATGATTCCGAATCCTGCTGTTAGAGTGACGGCATTTAAATCATTTGTAGCTTTTGCCATTAAGTCCCCTGTACGGTTTTTTTCATAAAATGTAGGGGTCATTTGTAGAAATTGATGCATTAATTTTTTTCGCAATATTCGGTCCAGTGCAATTGAACCACCGAATAACTGGTATTGCCAATAGAAGTTTAATCCATAGCTTGCGATTGCAGCTGCCAGAATAAATCCGACATACTTAAGAAGCTGTGCCTGATCCATTTCGCCACCAGTCATAACATCAATGGCTTCACCTAAAATCCATGGTGGCAATACTTCTATAAAACTTGCAATTATCAATAGCGTAATAGCAACGGTGTACTGCTTACGGTACTGTTTAAAAAACCATTTTAATTTCACAAACACATTAAACATTACTTATACCTTCCTTCTATAAAGTTTGTAGCATTGGCTACCCATCATCGAATCGATCCGTTTTTAATAGTTTTCGAATAAAGATTGTCATACAAAGCCCTCCTGAATTTTTTTCACTAAATAGCACTGTTTTTCTAGGTTTCGAACATCCGTAAGCTCTTATCCAACAAAAAAACACCTCTTTCGATTTTTCGAAAAGGTGTCATTACGAAAAAAAGCACAAGGAAGTCCAAATCCGTGCCCTTTAATTAAAAGTGCAAGCTAAATTAAAACAAAAGTACGGAAAAGGGAAATATGAAGTTGTCGCTTTGAAACGTGTACATCTAAAGGTGTTGTCTTCATGCCCCTAATCTCCTTTCCTTGTTCCAATTTATTTAGTGTTCCTTAATATTATTAGAGCGAATTATCATTGTCAATATATTTTGAAAACAATTTATATTCAGTATTGGTATTTTATGGTTTAAGGTGCGAATTCCTATAAAATACAACTTTATTATTATAAAAGTTTGAAAATTGAGAGTATATTCGTTATCGTGGAAGTAACACATCAAAAGGAGTGGTCCAACAATGAAGAAGCTATTTTTTACTTTGTCACTTATATTTGTGCTGGCAGCATGTGGGACGGAAGATACAACGGATATAACAAATAATGTCCCGGGAAATACTACAGATGATGTAACACAAGGTGATACAAATGTAGAGGAAAAAATGATTACTTTATATAAATCAGATGCAAATGCTGAAAATACAGTTCCATTTGAAGAAGAATTTGAAGGCGATGAAGGGAACCTAGTATCTTTTATTTTCGAGGAAGTAAATGAGCATGACGTAGAGTTATTGGATTATACACTAGAAACTGAGAGTAAAAGCTTAGTGTTAAATTTAGGCGACGATATTTATACTATTCAAGGTTCTGCTGGAGCGAGAATGTTCGTAGAAACATTAGCACGCTCTTACTTTGAAAATTTACCGGATATTGATGAAATTACATTTATTCATAAAGGCTCGTATGAACCGGCATTGGATCATATGAACATAGGACAGCCTTACTTAAGAAGTGAATTTGATATGTAGATTGGGGATTGTGGGAGATGAAACAACTATGGACAAATGGCACGATTTATACGATGGAACAAGAAGGAAGTACAGTTCAGGCTGTACTTGTTCATGAAGGTAAAATTATAGAAACAGGAGATTTCGATCAATTACAGGAAAAGGCAGATGAAATTATCGATCTACAAGGGGCATTCATGTATCCAGGCTTTGTCGATAGTCATTTGCATATGATTGGGCATGGCGCAAAGTTAATGCGACTGGATTTAACGCAGGCGAAGAATGGAAAGGGAATTTTGGAACTTGTACAGAACGCGACAAGTCTGCTTGATAAAGGGCAATGGTTGATGGGCGATGGTTGGAATGATAATCAATTTATAGATGGTCAAATACCAACAAAAGAAGAACTTGATGCCATCACTAACAAACCCATATTCCTCAATCGCGTTTGTCACCATGTTGCATTAGTAAATTCAGCAGCACTCCAAATAGCAGGTATAACAAAAGACACACCAGATCCGGAAGGCGGAAAATTGGGACGTCATAAAAATGGCGAGCTGAATGGCTTACTGTATGAGCAAGCTATGAATTTGGTTTCGTCTACTTTCCAGCAAGAAGGAGAAAGCTATATTGCTAGTTTGGAGCAGTACCTTCAACTGGCCATTGAACATATGCAATCTTATGGATTAACAGGAGGACATACCGAGGAAATGGCCTATTTTGGACAGTATACGAATCCACTAACAGCTTATCAGCGTGTTGTTGGTGGTAAAAAACATTTCCGTGTCAATTTATTGCGTCACCATACAGTCTTTGAAGAAATGGTTATAAATAATGCGTCATTTGATGAACCGTTTATCGAGCCCGGTGCAATGAAGATTTTTGCTGATGGATCCTTTGGAGGCTCGACAGCTGCAGTTCTGGAACCATATGCAAATGAAGCTGATAATAAAGGTATGCTCATTCATACAGATGAACAACTGGAAGCCCTTATTCAATTAGCGAGAAAATACGGGGAAGCAGTAGCCATTCATATTATTGGAGACGGTAGTATGGAACAAGTATTACCATATTTAGAGAAATACCCGGTTGCTAAAGGAAAGCGTGACCGCCTCATTCATTGCTGTCTCGTATCGGAAGAGCAGCTAAATCGAATAAAAAAGCTGTCTGTTATTTTGGATTTACAGCCTGCTTTTGTAACGTCAGATTTCCCATGGATACTTGAAAAGCTGGGGGAAAACCGTTCTGGTCATTTGTATGCATGGAAGACTTTTGTTGAAGAAGGCTTAATGTGCGCGGCAGGAACCGATGCGCCGATAGAAGCGATTAGTCCATTTGAAACAATCTATGCAGCAGTAGAACGTAAAAAGCTAGAAGATACGCATGACGGATATGGTGCTGAACAAAAGCTAACACGCTTTGAAGCCGTAAAAATGTACACTGTGGGAAGTGCTGAGGCCATTTGTAAAGAAAATGAACGGGGTTACATCCGCTCAGGATACGATGCAGACTTTACAATACTAGATAAAGATCTATTAAATTGCACTGCCGATGAAATATTACAAACAACTGCATTAAAAACAGTTGTTGCAGGTAATGTAGTATACCAAAAATAAATAATAAAATTAAAAGAATCACAGACTACCTGTGGTTCTTTTAGTTTTGGGAAAAATAATCCAAGTAAACTTATATGAAAAAACATTGAAATCTCTTCTATAAAAAGCTATGATATAAAAAAATTGAAAATTCAGTTATATAAGGAGTGTTAAAAATGAAGTTACATAGGTTTTGGATGTTATTAACGTTCTCTTTTCTTTTATTGTTAGCCGCATGTAGCGGTGATGAAAATGCGACATCAGAGAATAATGAAACAGCTACAAATGAAACTACAGAAAAGACAGATGCTCAAGGGGGCGAGTTAGTAATAGAAGTGCTTTCAGAGGCAGTAGAATTGGATCCCCACGGTTCAAATGATATTCCTTCGTCAAATATACAACGCAATATTTTCGAAACATTAGTTGTTCGAAACTTTGAGACTGGTGAAATTGAGCCATTATTAGCAGAATCATGGGAATATGTAGACGATTTGACTCTACAATTAAAATTGCGCCAAGGGGTAAAATTCCATGATGGCACAGAATTTAATGCTCAAGCAGTAAAGGTGAATTTGGACCGTATACTTGACCCGAATATTGCTTCGCCACGTCTTTCAAACTTTGAACCGATTTCAGAGATTGTAGTTGTGGATGATTATACAGTTCAAATTAAAACAGAGAAACCGTATGGACCGCTATTATTTGCTTTAACACATCCAGGGGGTAATATTATGAGCCCAGCTGTTATTGAAGAAGACTATAAACGGATGGAAAATGGCGGAGAGGCACGTGCTTACGGAAATGAGAACCCTATCGGCACAGGCTTCTTAAAATTAGAGAAGTGGTCACCAGGTCAGGAAATTCGTTTAGTGAAAAATACAGAATACTGGGGTGAGCAAGTTGCTTACGATTCAGCGGTCTTTAAAACAGTACCTGAAAGTGCAACACGTGCAGCGGATTTAGAAGCTGGATATGCACATATTATAGATCCAGTGCAACCAACAGAAGTACCACTAGTAGAAGGGTTTGCACAAGTATTAAAGCAACCTTCCGTATCTATTTCATACTTAGGCTTCAATACGGAAAAGGCACCATTCGATAACCCGAAAGTTCGTCAAGCCATCGCAAAAGCATTAGACCGTGAAGCAATTATTAAAGGAGTATTTGATGATTTTGGTGTGCAAGCCTTTGGTCCATTATCACCTATGGTATGGGGATATACAGAAGATGTAACCAAACAGGATACAAACTTAGAAGAAGCGAAAGCATTATTAGCGGAGGCAGGCTTTGCTGATGGCTTTAAAACGGCAATTTGGACGAATGACAATCCACAGCGTCAACAAATAGCAATAATTTTACAAGAAGCATTGAAGCAATTGAAAGTCGAAGCAACAATTGAAGTAATGGAATGGGGTGCATATTTAGAAAAAACATCCAAAGGAGATCATGACATGTTCATGCTAGGATGGGCGCCTTCTACAGGGGATGCAGATGGTGCACTTTACCCATTATTCCACTCATCCGATATCGGTAATAACAACCGTACTCGCTATAGCAATGCGAAGTTGGATGAATTATTGGAACTAGGTCGTATTGAAACAGATGAAGCGGTACGTGCAGATATTTATAAGGAAGTACAGGAAATGATTAATACAGAGGCACCAGCGGCATTCATTCATCACCAAGCATACTTAACAGGATATGCGAATAATGTTACAGGTTTATCCGTTGACGCGACAGGCATCTACCAAATCCAAAACGTACAAATTAATCAATAAGCAAAAAAGTGCTACTTGCAACCGACGAAACTCACTCGGTATGCAAGTAGCCTTTTTCATGGGTGAAAGTTTATGACTATTTCCTGATGTTTGGCATGTCCTGTCTGGATTTAATATACTAAATTTACGAGAAAGGATGGGATACGATGGAACCTATACAAAATGTATTGCCTCCAATTGTAGATGATAAAACATATGTGCTTGTCATAGGCTCGATGCCAGGAAAACAATCATTAGAAAAACAGCAATATTACGGTAATCCAAGAAATCATTTTTGGGCAATCATCGGGAAGCTACTGGCAACCGAAATTCCTGAAAACTATAATGATAAAATCAGTCTTCTTCGTACACATAGAATTGGTTTATGGGATTCAATAAAAAGTTGTGAACGGAAAGGGAGTTTGGATGCGACGATTAAAAACGAAATTCCAAATGATTTTGTAGCGCTTTTTAAAAAATATCCGCAAATTAAACTTATCTTATTTAATGGTGGTAAAAGTTTTGAAGTATTTAAAAAGCATGTGGGACTAGAGGTTTTGGAAGATCGTTCATATGGGAAAATGCCGTCTACAAGCCCTATACCAGGAAAAAATATAAAATCATTCGATGAAAAGGTAGAAGCGTGGCGTATTATTCAGCAATATCTATAAATAGACCATTTTTATGTTGTTCGGTATGATTGGTATAAATAATCATAAAAGGGGAGTTTTCAATGTATCGTGTAGCAGAAGATTTCGTAAAAGATTGGGCAATAGCATCAAAAGGTGCACTAAGAGTAATGCAGGCAATTTCGAATGATAAAATGAAAATTGCGATTGTCGATGACCACAATTCACTAGGTTGGTTATCATGGCATTTAGTGAGTGTAGCAGGTGCATTTGGTCAATTTGCAGGGTTACAAATTCCTGCTCCGGGACCAGATATGCCACAGCCTGAAACAATGGAAGAGATCATTGAGAAATATGAACTAGTACGTGAAGCCTATAAAAAAGAAGCAGCCACATTGACGGAAGAGCAATTATTAGAGGAAGTGCCTGCATTTGGAGGAATGATGCAGCGCGGTGATTTATTGAGTAAAGTCATTGCACATCAAACACATCATGTTGGTCAAATGACTGTATTACTGCGCCAGGCAGGCTTAAACGTTCCACCGGTAATGGGTCCAACAAAAGAAATGCAGTAATATAGTGACCTGCGCCTTTTTGATAAATGAAAAAAAGAAAGTGCCCCAACTTTAAGGCACTTTCTTCTCTTGCAAATTAATTGGAAAAATAATCATATGCATTTTTTGCAAGTAAAGTAACTGTGACAATGATGAATAGAACACGAACATAGCCACTTCCACGCTTAATGGCAAATCGTGAACCGACAATTGCGCCGAAAATTTGTGCAGCCCCCATTATAATCCCATATGTATAATTGATTTGTCCTAAATAAACAAACATTAAAAGTGCTCCAATATTACTTCCAAAGTTCAGAAGTTTTGCATTGCCCGCAGCCTTTAAAAAATCATACCCCACTATTAAAAATGCAAAAATTAAAAATGAACCTGTACCTGGTCCCAAAAAGCCGTCATAAAAGCCAATAAGCGCAATGACTAAGAAGAATAAAATATATTTTGTCTTCGATAGTGACTTAACTGCAGAAATACTGCCCCAATCCTTTTTAAAAATGGTGAAGATTGCTACAGCGGCCAACATAATAAGCATTAGTGGTTTCAATAGATTTGGATCTAGTAAATGAACAATCCATGCCCCGATCATAGAACTAATAAAGACGTAAGGGAAGTATTTCATTACCGATTTAAAATCCAATTTTCCAGAACGGTAAAAAGTAATGGTACTTGTTAGTGATCCCATTGTTCCGGCAAGTTTATTTGTTGCAACGGCTGCAGATGGACTAAGCCCAGCAAACATTAGTGCCGGTAAGGAAATAAGACCACCGCCTCCCACAACAGAGTCAATAAAAGCAGCTAAAAAACCAAAGGAAATTAAAATAATAATGAGTTGTGGGTCCAGCTCGAATCCCATAAAGGAAAACCTTCTTTCTTCATTTAAACCAATATAGTCATGCTAACGAAAATCAGGGTTCGTGTAAATACTTAAAATTTTATAATAACTGTGATATTGTTAGTAAATTAGCTTTATAAGAACGGAGTATATAAATGAAGGACTATCAATTTTTATTGTTTGATCTAGATGATACATTGCTCGATTTTAAAGCAGCAGAAAAATTAGCTTTGCCGAAGTTATTTGAAGCACATCAATTGCCATTAACTCCACAAATCGAAAGTGTCTACCGTGAGATAAACTCTAACTTATGGCGCTTACTTGAAGAGGGGCTAGTTACTAGAGAAGAGTTAATGCAAACACGTTTTGGGAAAACATTTGAATACTTTGGGTATGAAGTAGACGGAAGAGCATTGGATGCTGAGTATCGCGGCTATTTAACAGAGAGTAAAGTGTTTGTAGAAGGTGCAATGGAATTAATTCAAACATTGGCACCTCAATATGACTTATATATCACGTCAAACGGCTTGGCAGATACACAAATGAAACGCCTCCAAGTTACGGGACTAGCTCCTTATTTTAAAGGAATCTTCGTTTCGGAAAATACAGGCTATCAAAAGCCGATGAAACAATTTTTTGATTATGTCTTTAACCATATTCCGAATTTCGATTTAAATAAGGCATTGATTATAGGGGATTCCTATAGTGCTGACATTATTGGCGGGGCTCGTGCAGGCATTGATACGTGCTGGTTAAACCCAATGTATATTGCACCGCCACAATCCATAGTGCCGACTTATGAAATTAGTAGGCTGGATCAGCTCCTTTCGATTATAAAGAATGAAAGCCATTTAAAAAGCACTGTATAATATTGTTTTTTGAATGTGTTTACGATTTTTATTAGCCTATAGGTGCATAGTAAAAGGGTTCAGTTGTCTGTTAAAATGGAGTATAAAATGTACGCAAGGAGTGAGCGTAATGACCTTATTTATAATAGTTGTAATGGTAATTGTAGGCTATCTCGCATACAAAGTTTATGTTCATGACAATACTATTTTTTACAAAATAACGGGTTATTCCTATTTTGATGTAATAATGAAGAAGAGGGTCCGAGTATTAAATAAAATTATGCATGATCTAGAGCGTGCTAAAGGCGCTCGAAAAGTAATGATAAATTTACAAATTCCTATTTATGAGGAACTTCATTTAATTGATGCATTACTCCTACATGAATCCGGTATTTATGTAATGACCATTAAAGATAAATCCGGCTGGATTAATGGGCGAGAGCAAAATATTGAATGGAAAGAGCTCTTACATAAGAATAAAATACGCACATTCAACAACCCGATTCACGAAACAAAGCGTCTGGTAAATGCCTTGCAGGATCAGTTTCCAGAAGTGGATGCAACACTATTCGAGTCAGTTGTTGTCTTTACAAACGATTGTTCAATTCAACAAATTGAAATTCATTCGCAAAATGTCGAAGTGTTAAAAATGTCCGAGTTAAATAACTGGACAAAAACCCTTGATAGAAAACGTCTAACGGAAGCAGATATTGCAACATTATTCTCAGCATTAGAAGGCTTTATGATTGGGAAAAACATTGAATTAAAGTCGAAACCAACAGTATCGGCGAATTAAAATGAAGAGCTAAGCAGGTAGTCCGCTGCTTTAGCTCTTTTTTTATATTAAACGAAAATGTATAAAAATGCATAATGTACTATTGAAAAAAGGTTGGTTTTGCTATATAGCATATTTTATTTGCTCATTTAAGTAATTTATTTCGAAAATAATATGAACGAATTATTTGTCTGAAATGAATAAAAATTTAAAATATTGTTTGTTTTATGAATTTCAACCTGTAAAATTTAGGCTGTAATATGGATGAAACAAAAAACAAAGGGGGCACAACAAATGAAGAAAAACTTTAAAAATAGTTTTCTACTATTTATAGTAATGGCATTTGCCTTATTACTTGTTGCTTGTAGCGGTGGAGATGATTCAACAGAAGATTCTTCTAGTAATAACGATTCTTCGGCAGATTCTTCGAATAATACAGATGGAGCAGGCGGTGATTTAGTATTAGCAACATTATCCGATGCCGCAAATCTAGATCCTCATATGTCAACGGATGTTCCATCAGCTTCGGTATTATCAAACATTACAGAGGGATTAGTAAAAAAGAATAAAGACGGAGAAATTGTACCGAGCTTGGCAAAAAGCTGGGCATCCATTGATGATTTAACATGGGAGTTTGAACTTGAAGAAGGGGTACACTTCCATGATGGAGAACAATTCAATGCTACAGCAGTGAAAAAGAGCTTTGAACGAATTTTGGATCCGGAAGTTGCAGCGCCACGCGCATTTTTATTTGAAGCCATTAAGAAAGTGGAAGTTGTGAGTGATTACACACTACGTATTCATACACACTATCCATTCGCACCACTATTAAACCACTTAAACCACCCAGTAGGCGTTATTCTTTCACCAGCACAAATTGATGCAGATTATGAAAATATGAAAGCCGGCAATATAGCCGGAGCAATCATGAATGCTAATGGTCCAGTTGGTACTGGCTTTATGAAGTTTGATTCATGGACACCAGGCACGGAAATTAAATTAGTGAATAATCAGGATTACTGGAATCAGAAGGCTTATATTGATTCAGTAACTTTCAAAGTAATTCCTGAAAGTGCAACGCGTGCAGCCGAGCTTGAGACAGGGTATGCACAGATTATTGAACCAGTTCAACCTAATGAAGTAGAAATGATTGACGCCACATCTAGTTCAGTTAGTATTACTCCGGGTTCTTCATTATCCTACATCGGATTTAATATTAATAAAAAGCCGTTTGATGATGTACGTGTGCGTCAGGCGATCTCAATGATTGTAGATCAACAGTTAATCATTGATGGAATATATGAAGGAATTGGCGAACCGGCACGTGGTCCGCTAGCACCAACTGTATTTGGCTATGATGGAACACTAACACCAATTACAAAAGATATTGAAAAGGCAAAAGCACTTTTAGCAGAGGCTGGGTACGCAGAGGGCTTTGAGACTTCGATTTGGACAAATGATAATCCACAACGACAAAATATTGCCATTATGCTTCAGGAAGATTTAAAGCAATTAAATATTACAGCTAATATCGAAGTTTTAGAATGGGGTGCATATCTAGATAAAACGGATGCTGGTGAGCATGAAATGTATATTCTAGGTTTATCAAATCCAGTAGGTGATGCAGATTACTTCCTGACACAACTATACCATTCTAAAAATCACGGGGGATCTGGTAATACTACTTTCTATAGTAATAAAGAGTTAGATGCAATATTAGATGAAGCACGTGAAGAAATTGATACAACGAAACGTCTTGCATTGTATAAACAGGCTCAAGAAATCTTAATAGAAGAAGCACCAATGATATACGTACACCATCAAGCCTATATTACGGGCTTAAGTGAAAAAATAGAAGGGCACTGGATCAATGATTCAGGTCATCATAAGCTTCAGGAAGTGAAATTTGTAAAGTAAGTATAAAGGAAGCGGAACTTTTCGGAGTTCTACTTCCTTTTTATGTATTTTTTAAAGGTGAACTGGCTGTTAGCGTCGAAATTATTAAAGTAACGAAATCCTATTTAGGAGGTTTTATGTATGAGATTGAAGGATAAAGTCGCAGTAATAACAGGTGCTGCATCAGGAATGGGGAAAGCGACAGCCATTTTATTTGCCCGAGAAGGTGCAAAGGTTGTTGTATCGGACCTAACTCTTGAAGGTGCAGGGGCCACAGTAGCAGAAATTACAGCACTGGGTGGAACGGCAACTGCTGTAGCAGCTAATGTTGCGACGGAAGCAGATATTCATAAATTAATAAAAGCCGCTTTAAATAGTTATGGTACACTTGATATTTTAGTAAACAATGCTGGTATTATGGACGACTTCTCTCCAGTAGGTGACGTGAAAGATGACTTATGGGATCGCGTATTTGAAGTAAATGTAAAAGGTGTTATGCGTGCAAGCCGTCAAGCAATGCCTATTTTTCTGGAAAAGGGTGCAGGAACGATTATCAATATTGCCTCAATAGGTGGTTTATACGGCTCTAGGGCAGGTGCTGCTTATACAGCATCTAAACATGCGGTTATAGGATTAACGAAAAATACAGCATTCCAATATGCAGAAAAAGGCATTAAATGTAATGCAATTGCTCCAGGCGGGGTCAATACAAATATTGGGGCAAGTTTCAGCAATGCAAACCAAGAAGGTATGTCTCGTGCAATGGCAGGATCAAGTTTTAACCCACGCAGTGGCGAACCGGAAGATATCGCGCGGGTTGCACTTTTTTTAGCATCTGAGGATTCTGATTTTGTAAATGGGGTTGTCATTACTGCAGATGCAGGATGGACAGCTTACTAAAAATTTATTATAAAGGTTCGGTATGTAAACCGAACCTTTTTTATAGGTGAAAATGCATTTGAAGAACAATCCAATACAATTTTAAGAAAAATATGTTTTTTTTGAAATATTATCAACTTTTTGCTGTGTTCATACGTCTAATTAATATACTGACGATTGGAGGGCAATAAGATGGGCAAAAAAGTTGGACTACTCGGTATTATGTTTAGTTTAATAGTTTTTCTAGGCTTTCGTTTTTGGACAGATGTGCCATCCACATTTGCAGATAGCGAGAAGATTACGATGAGCTTAACTTATTCTGAACAAGTAGCGTACAACCAATTTATTAATACAGCATCAAGTGACAGTGGCTTAGTGAAACCCTTTTATTTATATAATGGGGGGTTATCACGGACTATTCAAAACTGTGATGAATACATAGAGGTTGAAAAAATATTAACTCAAAAACAAGAGGATGAACAGAGCCAACCTACTAGGGGAGATAAGAAAAGAATTGCGCTTACTTTTGATGATGGTCCACATCAATATGTGACAAAACAGGTTTTAACAACGCTTCAAAAACATGAAGTGAAGGCAACATTTTTTGTCCTTGGTCAAAATGTTGTGAAGCATCCGGAAATTGTAAAAAAGGCAGATGCATTTGGGCATGAAATTGCCAACCATTCATGGAGCCATAAAAATTTAACGAAGCTTAATGTTAAGCAAATGCAAGCGGAGATCAATCGTGCAAACGAAGCAATTTGTGATGCAATCGGGAAATATCCCACAATGTATAGACCCCCATTCGGTGCCATTGACGAGACGGTACGAGAAGTCATTGAGTTAACTCCGGTTTTATGGAATATTGATACACTTGATTGGCACCATAAAACACCGTCAAAAACTTTGGCGAACTTGAAGGAACAAGCAAAGGATGATGGCATAATTTTGATGCATGATATTCACCAACAATCCGCAGATGCTTTGGAAGATGTGATTCTTTATTTAAAAGAGGAAGGCTATGAATTTGTGACAACAAGCCAATTATTATAGTTTGCGAGTTTTTAAAAGGAAGTAGTGAGGGCTATTTCCTTTTTTTATTTTTATCAGTTTATGGTACGATACAAGCGAACACATACGAAGGAGGATCCATCGTGGGTCTATTATCAAAAAGAGCGTTAAGTATTAAACAATTTCAATTAAACAGTAAAATTTTTGCTTGTCCTATTTGCAAACAGCAAATGAATATGAGCGATGAAGGGAAAATGAGCTGTCCCTTGAATCATACATTTGATGTAGCAAAGCAAGGCTATTTATATATGTTAAATCGACCGGTCCAGTCGATGTATGGTAAAGAATTATTCGAATCACGCCATACGGTTATTCATGCGGGAATATATGACAAAGTGCAAAAAGCGATTGCCAGTGAAATTATACAGCAAAATCCAATCATTTTAGATACAGGTTGTGGAGAAGGGTCTCATTTACACCGCATCTGTGAGCAATTAGACGGTGCTGTTGGCATCGGAATCGATATTTCAAAAGAAGGAATTATGGCAGCGGCAAAGTTTTATAATGAACAGCTTTGGTGCGTGGGTGATTTGGCGAATAGCCCATATAATGAACAATCCTTTGATGCCATCCTTAATATTTTATCACCTGCAAACTATGAGGAATTTAAACGACTGCTGAAGCCAGGGGGGAAGGTTATTAAAATTGTTCCCCAGGAAAATTATTTAATGGAGCTACGCAAGCAAGCATTTGCAGATTCTGAAAAGGAAAGCTATACAAATGCTCAAACGGTAGAGCGTTTTAAGACAGCCTTTACACATGTCGAAGTGAAGCGAATTACGTATACCGTTCCACTTGAAGCACATCTAGTACAAAACTTACTTGAAATGACACCAATGGGCTGGCACATTGAAGGAAAAGAAAGTATTCAATTAAGGGAAATTACAATTGATTTGGATTTATTAATTGGAATGGAGTGATGATGGATGAAGAAAATTTTAGTATTAGGTGGAACGCGTTTTTTTGGACAGAAATTAGTGGAATTATTATTAGAGCAAAAGCATGAAGTAACGATTGTAACACGCGGGGTTTCTGAAAATCCGTTTGGTGATGCAGTGGAACATATTAAAGTCGACCGTAAAGATAAAGCTGCATTTGAGCAGGCTTTAGTAAGCCGCACTTTTGACATAGTTTACGATAATATTTGCTATTCACCGAATGAAGCGAAACAACTGTGCGACATTTTTAATGGTAAAATCGGTAAACTCGTTTTCACCTCTACATTAGCTACATATGAGGCAGATGGCAAACCTCATGAAGAGGTGGATTTTGATCCAACTTCATATGAAATCGTTATGGGTGAAACACATGAATTTTCATACGGTGAAGGTAAGCGTTTAGCGGAAGCGGTTTTTTATAGATTTGCCGATTTCCCAGTAGTGGCTGTTCGTTTCCCTATTGTGATGGGGGCGGATGATTATACGCGCCGATTGCATTTCCATATTGAACGCATCGTAAATAATGAGCCGATAGGATTTAGCAATATGGATGCGGAAATGTCGTTCATTCAAGCAACAGAAGCTGCAAGATTTTTAATGTGGGCCGGAATGGAAAATGTTGAAGGACCAATTAATGCTACGGCTAATGGTGTTATAGCATTAAAAGATTTGATTTCACTTATAGAAGAAAAAACGGGTGAACGCGCAAAGATAGCACTGCTCGGTACTGAAGAAATCCGTTCGCCATATGCAATCCCTGCTTCCTGGTATATGAAAAATGATAAATCACAGCAACTAGGATTTAAATTTAGTCATATTGATGATTGGTTGCCTCAGTTAGTCGAAGAAATTGCAAAATCTACACCAAAACAGTAATGATTGTATAGCAATACGACTATAGATTACAATAGATTGAGAATTAAACATAAGGTAGGAATGAACAGTGTATAAATTTATTGCAAATGTTGTATATGGTATTTTAGGAGTTAACGGGTCAAAGGCAAAGGTATATGGGAAAGAAAATATACCGAAAGAAGGAGGCTTTGTCATTGCTTGTACGCATAATGGCTATATCGACATTTTAAATTTGGGAATATCGATGTTGCCAAGAGAAGTACATTTTATGGCTAAAAAGCAATTGTTCGATGTTAAAGGCTTAGGTTGGCTTATTAAAAGGTTGAATGCATTTCCAGTTGATCGTGATAATCCAGGGCCTAGTGTGATTAAAATCCCTCGCCAACTTATTAAAGAGGGAAAGGTTGTAGGGATATTTCCTAGTGGGACAAGAAGCTCCGAAAACTCGGAATTAAAAGCCGGTGCTGTTACAATCGCCCAACTATCTAAGGCAGAAATTGTGCCCGCTGCCTATATCGGACCGAAAAATGCAAAGGGTGTATTCAAACGTCAAAAAGGCTATTTAATTTACGGCAAGCCATTTACAGTGGAAGCGGGAAAAGAAGGTCGTGAAAAATCGGTACAGTTTTTGGAACAAGAGCTCAACCGACTGACTGTCCACCTAAAAGAAATGCATCCAGAAGTGAAGTAATATATAGAAGCTGCCTATATATTTGTGGGTGGCTTCTTTATGAGGAGGAGTCAATATGAAACAAGTGTTATTCGTGTGCTTAGGAAATATTTGCCGTTCTCCCATGGCAGAGGCGGTCATGCGTGATTTAATAGAAAAGCGTGGTTTGACTGCACAAATTAAAGTTGATTCAGCAGGGACGAGCAACTATCATATCGGCGAACCACCACATAAAGGGACAAAGGCAAAACTACAGGAGTTCGGTATTACTACAAGCGGTATGCAAGCTCGACAATTACGAAGCGGTGATCTGCATAGCTTTGATTATATTGTTTGTATGGATGAAAGTAATGTAAAAAATACGATAGAAATGTTCCGTGCAGAAGCAGATACCAAAGTGTTCCGCTTTCTTGATTTGACCAATCATAAGAAGGACGTCCCTGATCCATGGTATACAGGGGATTTCCAGGAAACGTATGATTTATGTTTAGAAGGCTGCGAGGCATTGCTGGAAAAAATTGAAGCGGATTTATGAGGAAAAGCGAAGTGGAAGTGATCCGCTTCGCTTTTTCATATTATTCAAATTCTGCAAGTATGGTTTTGGTTGGTTTGTTATCCGCTTTCATCCAGTCAACATATGCCTCTGTAAACGAGGAATTGCCAATGTCCGGTACAGTATATTCAAGCGTAAAATTATCCAGCCATTTATACGTAATAATTGGTTGGGAATAAAGATTCAATTCTTTATCGTTCAAGGGGCTTTCCGTGAACATCTCATTCTCATCTAAACGAACGACAGTTAAGCTGTCAGTCTGATAATCATCTATATTACTCCAATTATGACCTTCACTCCTATAAATAGCTAAGCGTTTTTGATCTGGTGAAAAGCGCCAATCGGCAACTCTAGTGGGACTACCAGCAATGGTCTTTACGGAATTGCCCGTACGTACAACTAAAAGACTGATATATTGCTCAAATAAATCAATTTCGATGAAACCTAATTCCTGTCTTGTGGATTCATAAATCTTAGTATAGCTTGCTGTTGATTCAGTAAATTCAGGGTGATAAATTAATAATGGATCAATCATAATAAGCTTCTCAAAAGTTACTACTTCTTTTTCATTTGTATCTTGATTGACTAAAGGTAGTGAGAGTTCAAGTGATGGTTCTGCATTAATAGATGTAAGCAAGGAAATTATTGGTGCGCCTTCCTTAAAACTTGAAATTTGTCCGATTAAACCAAAGTTTTCCGCAAAATAGAATTCAACTGTTGAGTCTTTTGATTCATTCGTCACTTGAATGACGTTTTCAAACTTCTGAAGAGGTATATTTAGTTCGGTTGGGTAAGTAACATCATTTTCAGCTATTGTTTCCATCTTTTTCAGATCTGCCGTAAGTAATGTGGAAATAGGGGTTAAAGAGTCTAAAAGATCTTTTGAAATTTCCGTATCTCCTTGCAATTCGGGCATATCTTCGAAAATTAAATAAATGGCATCTTCTGTAATTTTATAAATTTTCCGTTTTTCAATAGCGCCGTTTTCGATGGAAAGCTGTACATATTCATCGCTTAACCAAGTCGTAGTTTCCTTAAAGCTTGCATATTCGTTATTCATACCAACGAAGTAGGCAACATCACCATTTTGTTTAAAGAAATTTTTAAGATTCAACTTTGACTGATCTTGTTGTTCTTGCTGCCCGATTAAAGTCGGTGTCGATGTTGTCGGTGCTTTTGTTTCGAACGGGTTGATGTACAGCAATGTTACAAGTAACGCAACGAAAACTGTGAATGTGGCATAGTAGCGCTTTGATAAAAACTTTTTGTCAGGTGACTGCAGTTTGTTGTTTTCAATTGACTGCATAAGTTTTTCAGATCTTGCTTTCGTATCGCCCATCTTTTTATCTAATTGCCGTTTAATTTCATTCATTTGAAAGCACCTCCCATTCATCTTCAGCAAGTGATTCTTTTAAGAGCTGTCTTGCCCTGCGCATCCTTGTTTTGACAGTATTATCTGATATCCCTAATAAAGCAGCTACTTCCAAAACAGACAGTTCATCATAATAGTAATGAATAATTACTTCCCTTAAAGGAATAGGCAATTGTAAAATCGCCTCTGCAATATCCAATCGCTCTGCCTGTTGAAGCGCTTTTTGCGGATCTATTTTTGTCTGAAAAAAACGGTTTGTTAATTGCTGCTTACGATATGCCCAACTTTTCAAATAATCTTTGCATTTATTAATAACGATTCGTACAAGATAGGTTTTAAGAGAGGCGCGTTCTTCAAACTGTTCGAACTTTACATAATAAGTTAAAAACGTATCTTGAACTATGTCTTCTGCAACTTGCCAATCTTTGACGTATAAATAAGCGATGCGCAATAAATAATCACTGTGAATTTGCATCGATTCCTGAAATGCCTGTTCATCGGATAGCATCATAAAAATGCACTCCTTTCTCTTTAATTACCCATTAGACGAAGCAAAGGGAAGTTACGTTTTAGTTAAAGGTAAAATTAATTAAAAATGTTATTTTATTACTGACTGTTATAAGAAGCATTGTTAAGGGTAATTATATGGCAAAGTATGTAAAAATTCATTCATATGGAGGGAATAGCTATGGATGTGAAGGGCAGACGAAAAAGCAGTAATGTAGAAGATCGTCGGGGGATGAGTGCCGGGAAAATCGGCGGAGGTCTTGGCGGAGTCGGAATCATTATTGCAATTATTTTTACATTGCTCAATGGCGGAGATGCAGGGGATGTTGTTTCGGAAGTATCAAAGAGTATTACGCAAAACGGTGCAACTTCTGAAAACTATGAACCGACCGCTGAAGAAGAGGAACTGGCGGAATTTGTTTCTGTAGTACTTGCGGATACAGAGGATATATGGCAACAATTGTTTGCCGATAATGGGCTGACCTACAAAAGTCCAACACTTGTGTTATTTACTGATAGTGTAAGCTCAGGCTGTGGATTACAGAGTGCCGCGGTAGGGCCGTTTTATTGTCCGGCTGATTATAAGTTATATATAGATTTAAGCTTTTATAAAGAATTAAAAAATCGCTTTGATGCACCAGGAGATTTTGCGATGGCATATGTTGTGGCGCATGAAGTAGGACATCATGTACAAACATTGCTAGGAACTTCTCAAGAAGTGCATGCTTTAAGCGGTAAAGTATCGCAGGCTCAGTACAATGAAGCAGTTAAACGCCTAGAATTACAGGCGGATTATTATTCAGGTGTATGGGCACATCACATACAAAACAAAGGCTATCTGGAAGAAGGCGACTTTGAAGAAGCATTAACTGCAGCAAATGCCATTGGTGACGATACATTACAAATGGAAGCGCAAGGTTATGTCGTACCGGAAAGCTTTACTCATGGTACAAGCGAACAACGGATGCGCTGGTTTAATAAAGGCTATGATGCCGGGACACTTCAAGGCGGCGATACATTTAGCTTAGAGGCTTCACAGTTATAATGAAACCTGTAGCATATGAAAAATTGCTACAGGTTTTACATTTTTTTGAGAAGGCAATTTAATTTTTTTTGGACTTTATGTATAATGAGTAAGTTAAATAATATTTTTTCGTTTCTTAATAACGTGATGAATAGATAATCGAAAGAGAGTGGATATAATGGGTCGTAAATGGAATAACATTAAAGATAAAAAAGCTGGTAAAGATGCAGCTAACAGCCGTATTTATGCAAAGTTTGGTCGTGAAATTTATGTGGCGGCTAAATCTGGGGAACCAAACCCGGAATCTAACCGTGCACTGAAAACAGTTTTAGAACGCGCGAAAACTTACTCTGTACCAAAGCATATTATTGAAAAAGCAATCGACAAAGCAAAAGGTGGCGGCGATGAGCAATTCGATGAATTACGCTATGAAGGTTTCGGTGTAGCAGGTACAATGGTTATCGTTGATGCATTAACAAACAACGTAAACCGTACAGCTTCAGAAGTACGTGCAGCATTCGGTAAAAATGGCGGAAACATGGGTGTATCAGGCTCTGCGGCACATATGTTCCAAAATACAGCTGTATTCGGTATTGAAGGTAAATCAGAAGATGAAATACTGGAAATCTTAATGGAAGCTGACTTGGATATGCGTGATATTATGGAAGAAGAAGGAACAATTATCGTTTACGTTGAGCCGGAACAATTCCATGCAACTCAAGAAGCGTTTAAAGAAGCTGGCATTGAAGATTTTACTGTAGCAGAGTTAACGATGCTACCAATGACTGAAGTAGCTTTAGATGGTGATGATCTAGTGAAATTCGAAAAGATGATTGATGCACTGGAAGATTTAGAAGACGTGCAACGTGTATATCACAATGCTGATTTAGGTGAATAATAGTTGGGCTGCCGGGTAAGTTTAACCGGGCAGCTCTTTTTTTATATGTGAAGGTATTCGAATAAACTTCAATAAAAAAGACACAACTTTTTGTTATTTTATAGCACACTTAGTTTTTTTATAGTTTTAAATAAAAGAGTGAGTTATACTATTCCAGACTTTGAGGGATTTAATACATAATATTATACGTGAAGCAGATAAAAGTATCATAATAATAGTAATTATTTGCGGGGGGATTAAATGAAAGTTTTAAGTTCAATCAGGGGGAAGTTATTAGTTTTTTCATTTTTATTATTCTTTATTCCAAGTGTGATAATAGGTACTGCGAGCTATTTCCAGGCAAAGAGTGGTATGGATCAGCTTGGCGAAACAATCATAAAAAATAGTGTAGAAACTTCATTACAGTTAATCGCTACGACGAATGAGCGAGTGAAAGCTGGAGAAATTTCAATTGAACAAGCGCAGGAGGAAGTATTAACCGTATTAATCGGCCCAAAGGATAGTGAAGGTAAGCGTCCATTATCGAATCCAAGTGATTTAGGGGAAAATGGCTATATTTATATTTTAGGCCATGACGGGACATTACTTGGTCACCCGACCCGTGAAGGGGATAATTTATGGGAGAATAAAGATGGCTCGGGTAAATATTATATACAAGAGGTAAAGGCACAGGCAGAAGCGGGAGGGGGCTTCACATATTATGATTTCCCACTACCAGGGACAGACATAGAAGCACCTAAACTTATTTATTCAGTTGTAGACCCGAATTGGAATTGGATTGTAACATCAGGAAGTTATTTAAAGGATTTTAATGCACCAATTCTGTCACTTTTATGGGTTATCATCGGAACGCTTATCGGCTCCACAATATTGGCAACAATCGTATCTGTATTATTTTCACGCCATTTGGCCCAACCTTTACATCGCTTAGCAAAGCAAGTACATCAAGTGGCACAAGGGGATTTAACAGTAGAAGTATTACAAATGGAACGTAAAGATGAAATTGGTACATTAAATACAGGCTTTAATGAAATGTGTGTCCAGTTAAAGAACTTAGTAAGCGAAATTCAGGAAACAATTGTAGAGATTCAAGATACATCTGAAAATTTAACTGCAGTTACTGAAGAAACGAATGCACATAGTGATGAAATTATAAAAGCAGTGAGTGCAGTTGCTGAAGGGGCATCGCAACAGGCCATGGATACCGATGCGACAAACCGTACAATTGTCCAGTTTGCAGGGGAGGTAGAGCATTTACATGAAAAGAATAATTTTATGCTTCAATCTTCAGTCCAAATGCAAAGCTCAAATGAGCAGGGATTACGAAATTTAGTTCATTTAAAAGCTCATTCAAATGAATCCATTGAGCTGATAGAACAAATGCAGACAGTATTTGAATCATTAACAAATAAAGTAAGAGAAATTGAAGGTATCGTTGGTTCAATCAATGAAATTTCAGACCAGACGAATTTACTTGCCCTTAATGCATCGATAGAAGCAGCTCGAGCAGGTGAGCATGGAAAAGGATTTGCAGTGGTGGCGGAAGAAGTAAGAAAGTTAGCTGACCAAACGACGAATGCTACAGATTTGGTGAAAACTACTTTGCGAGGAATTGAAAATGAAACAAGTTTAGTAACGACAGAAATGAGCAAAACATATAAAATTATTCACGAGCAAAATGCATCAGTAAGCAATACGGAACATTCGTTTAAAGAAATAGAGCAAGCGGTACAGCAAATAAGCCAATCCATAGAGGAAGTATCAGCAAGTATTTCGGAATTAAATACAACAAAAATAGTCATTATTGATGCTGTCGAAAGTATCTCCCATGTAAGTGAAAGGAATGCTGCAATGGCGGAAGAGATGACAGCTTCTGTTGAAGAGCAGCAAAGCGCCATGTCTGTTGTAACTACTTCAGCAAGCAATTTAACGGACGAGATTACGGGTCTTCAAGAATCAATTAGTCGTTTTCGAATATAAAGGGTTACAAGGATAAACGGTGGCGACAATTCTCCACTGTTTATTTTTGATTATTTATAAGAAAAGGATAAATATTCTGATAATAATTGCAATTTTTTACATTATAATAAATAATAAAGAGTGAATTTTGAATTACTAGGTGGGGTGAATGAGTTTGGTAACATTTAAAGAATTTGAATATAAACGTCCAGATTTAGAACAGATGAAAGAACAAACAGCAGCATTATTAGAAGAGTTTAAAACTGCCGCTACTGTAGATGAGCAAAGCGCGGTTATCGAAAAATTAAACGCCATTCGTAACACATTTTCTACAATGGCCAATATCGTTTATGTGCGTGCATCAATTGATACGAATGATGACTATTATCAAAAAGAGCGTGATTTTATTGATGAAGTAAGCCCACTGGCAGATGAGCTTGTTTTTAATTACTATACAGAACTGGTGAAATCGCCATTCCGAGCTCAGTTAGAAGAGAAGTGGGGTACGCAGCTCTTTGCTTTAGCGGAAAACTTATTAAAAGGTTTCTCGCCTGCAGTAATCGAGCTTATGCAAAAGGAAAATAAATTAACGTCTGAATACAGCAAGCTAGTTGCTTCTGCTCAAATTGAATTTGATGGTAAAACATTGACATTGGCACAAATGGGGCCATACGCAGAATCTACAGATCGTGAAGTTCGTAAAGCAGCACGTAAAGCGACTGCAGACTTTTTTGCTTCAAATAAAGAGAAATTCGATCAAATTTATGATGATTTAGTGAAGCTGCGACATGAAATAGCGACACAATTAGGCTTCAAAAACTATGTGGAACTAGGCTATGTCAACATGAACCGTATTGACTACAATGCAGAGATGGTCGCAAAATTCCGTGAGCAAGTACGCGAATATATCGTTCCTCTTGCATCAAAACTATATGAGCGACAAGCGGAACGAATTGGTGTAGAAGACTTCAAGTTCTATGATGAGGGCTTAACGTTCTTAACAGGAAATGCTGTACCTCAAGGGGACCCACAATGGATTATTGATAATGGTAAAAAAATGTACGAAGAGTTATCAAACGAAACAGGTGAGTTTTTCAACTATATGATCGAGCATGATTTAATGGATTTAGTTGCGAAGAAAGGTAAGGAGAGCGGTGGGTATTGTACGTTTATCGAAGATTATGAATCTCCGTACATCTTCTCGAACTTTAATGGCACATCCGGAGATATCGATGTACTGACACATGAGGCTGGCCATGCATTCCAAGTATATTCAAGCCGAAATATTGGGATTCCTGAATACTTATGGCCGACATATGAGTCAGCTGAGATCCATTCAATGAGTATGGAATTCTTTACTTGGCCGTGGATGGAGCTATTCTTCAAGCATCAGACAGATAAGTATAAGTTCTCACATTTGAGCAGCGGGCTACTATTCTTACCATATGGTGTAGCAGTAGATGAATTCCAGCATGTCGTGTATGAAAATCCACAAATGACACCAGCTGAACGCAATGCTGCATGGAAAGAAATTGAGGCGAAATATTTACCACATCGTGATTATGATGGACATGATTATTTAGAGTCAGGTGCTTTTTGGCAACGACAAGGGCATATTTATTCAAGCCCATTCTATTATATCGACTATACGTTAGCGCAAATTTGTGCATTCCAATTTTGGAAACGTTCACGAGAAGATTTTGAAGGAGCTTGGAAGGACTATCTTCACCTATGTAGTCTTGGCGGTTCATTTGCATTCACAAAACTTGTTGAAGAAGCCGGCTTAGTTTCTCCATTTGAGGATGGCTGTGTAGAGTCAGTTATTGGCACAATTGAGGACTATTTAAATTCAATCGACGATAAAAAACTATAGTAGATAAAAAGGATTGTTTTGCAAATACTCAGTTGCAAAACAATGCCTTTTTATTTTGTATTTTATGAAGCTTTATGGCATGCTAAAACGTACATAATCTATAGTGATTAATAAAAGAAAAAGATAGTTGAGAAAGAGAGTGAGCCGATGACAAGGAAGCTGTGGTTTCAAGTTGGGGTAGGGATTTTAATTACTTTACTGATTATTAAATATTTTATTGAAATTCATGCGATTTTTAATCCAATTATCATTATTTTTACGACAATTCTTGTACCGCTACTACTCGGCGGAGTGCTCTATTATATTTCAGAGCCGTTGCAGCGTATATTGGAAAAACGCGGAATGCCGAGATGGGGAAGTTTAATTACAATTGTTCTTATAATTGCTGGTTTATTCGCAAGCTTTTTGATTTTAGTTGGATCTCCAGTAGCAACCCAAGTAAACAGACTTGTTGAAAATGCACCGACAATCGCGAAAGATATTGAAGAAGCAGCTGATTTTATTTTAGATAATAAGGAAAATATTCCGATGTTACCTCCTCAGGTAGAAGAGTTTATCGGGTCGGTAACCAACTCCATTCAAGACATTGCTGTCGCAAGTAGTAAATATCTTATGTCCTTCTTAAGTGGAGCGGTAACGGTGACATTAACATTAGTATTAGCGCCGTTTTTCTTTATTTTCATGTTGAAAGACCATGAAAAGTTTGCTCCCCAAATTTATGGTATATTTTCCGGGGAACGTCGCACATGGGTGAAGAAAACTTTAGAAGACATTGATAATGTATTAAGAAGCTATGTACAAGGACAAGTATTGGTCAGCTTTTTACTCGCAATCATGATGTACATTGGCTACTTGATCATTAAATTGGAGTATTCGTTATTACTTGCTTTATTTGCATTTTTCATGAATATGATTCCATTTATCGGTCCATGGCTTTCGCTTTTACCGGCTGTGATTGTGGCAATGATTTATGATCCGTTTGACGTTATTTGGGTTGCTGTTATCACACTTGTGGCTCAGCAAGTAGAAAGTAACTTAATTACACCAAATGTAATGGGCAGATCTTTGGATATTCATCCACTGACAGTTATTTCGATTGTATTGGCAGCAGGAAATATTGCCGGATTTATCGGAATTTTAATCGCCATTCCTACGTACTGCGTCATTAAAGTAATCGTTCAGAATATTTATGGAGAACGTAAACAAATTAAAGAGACAGCCAATAAGACGGTATAGCTATATTTAATAGTGTTAATATTGCGGAGCATATATGATAAGTATATGCTTCGCTTTTTAATTTTCACTGAACACGGTATACTAAATAATTGAAAAGACATTTAAAAGGAGCATACAATGCTAACATTTGAACAAAAACAAGAAATTATCGAATCATTTCCTCAGTTGACTAAAAAGGAAATTTCATTAAAACGTGTGAATTATCACTTTGAAGGAAGCCTTTACGAAAAAACAATTGTTGTAGAAAAGTTGCACCCTAACGGCAATGGTTTTGTTTTCGTAGGAGACTTATTAAAATATGAAAAAGAAGCAGGCGACAATGGACTTGTGAACATTCGTGATTATGACGAAGAAGCGTTACGTGAAATTGTACGTGATGCCATCGACTATTTATCGGAAGAAGAAGTAGAGGACTTGCCTATTATCGAGACATGGGTATCTCGTGAAGGTACGAAGCTGAATCTCGAATTTAACGATCGTTCTTGGAATATTTATCATCAAGGAAATTTAGAGGAAACATTCGGTACGCGTGAAGACGCTGTCGCTTATTTACGTGAAGATGGTTTCCGACTTTCAAAATAGATAAGTGGGGGATATGAAGGATGGGGCAGGAGCAGCAATCAAAAGAGATGTCGGGGAATAAAATGGTAAAAATTATCATAGCTATAATTTTAGTCGCTTCTATTATTATCGTTGTTGCAATTCAAGCATTTTATATGCTGTGGGAGCCTAAAGAGCCGAAGCAAATTGAACAGCAAAAAGATGAGCAGCCAAGCTATTCGAAATCGGCACATCATTATTATGAAGAGCTACTTTATTTAGGTTAATATAATGAGCTAATCCCTCTTGTTGTGTCTACGGCGAGAGGGAATTTTAACAATAGTATATAGGTTATTTTCTAATAAATAAGGGACTGTTTTAATATATTTTTAAAACATCTAATAAAATTGTAATTTTCTAATAACCTAATGTGTTGTGCTAATAAGTGTTAGAGAAATGCTAAAATAGGTTATGGATGTTCTAAAATCATCTCAAGGTGTTCTAAATTCCATTCGATTTGTTCAAATAAATTTACATCTACCATTTACAGTGAATTTAAAATAGCCATCTATCCTCATAAATCAGGATAGATGGCTATTCTCATTTTCTCTTTATTTCGGTCTTGTGTCTTTTCTAAACGGCAGCCACCAGTTCCAATCGCCGAACAGCTTCATGAAACTAGGAACAAGCATGAGTCGGATAATTGTTGCATCAATGGCAATAGCTATTGCAATACCGACACCAATTTGCTTAACAGGCATTACATCAGTAAATGCAAATGCGCCAGTAATGACGATCATAATAAGTGCGGCTGAAGTAATGATTTTACTTGTTGAGACAAGTCCATCTATTGTTGCTTTTGTATTAGTTGAACCTTTTAAATATTCCTCTTGAATACGGGAAATTAAAAATACCTCGTAGTCCATACTTAATCCGAATACTAAACAGAATATAAGAACAGGAACTATCAACACAAGTGTTGTTGCCTCCAAACCGAAATGTCCATATTGGAATATGTAGACGAGAATCCCGAACGTTGCACCAAGCCCTAAAATGTTCATGATAATCGCCTTTAATGGAATTAAAATCGATCGGAAAGCCACCATTAAAATAAAGAATGTTGAAACGATGATAATCGCAATTGCAATAAGTACCTTATTTGCTATTTCATCAAATATTTCCTGGTTGAACTTCGCTTGTCCAGACAATGCGAAATCAACACCTAAATCTTTATCCATCCAGTTGCGTACAAAATCCTGTGCTTCTGAAGTTGCACCAGTTGTATTTAAATAGGCCACCATATACATTTTATCTTCTTTAATAAAGTTTTCGGCAACTTCATCGAGTACTCCCGGTGCTTGTGGGTTACTATTTGCCATTTCCCACATTTCAGCAGATTCAATATTTGCCACCGTAAACATAGAAGTTACTCGGTCTACCATTGGATCATCTAATAGCTGTTGTTGAATATCGAATATTTTTTCGCGTCCATCTGTCGTATCCCAGTCATCATAGTTTTCAGCAAGTAAGAAGACAGGTGTATTTTCAGCTATGCCAAATTCTTCATCCAGTTTATCGAAAGTTTGGCGAGATTCATAAGAAGTCGGTAATGACTCCGTTGAAGGAATCGTTAACTCAATATCTTTAATCGGTACCATTGCAATGTTTAGAAGGATAACGGCAACGAAAATAATCGTGACGGGACGCTTCATAACGAAAGCGGCAAACTTTTGCCAACGAGAGGCAGTTGGCTTGATACGGAAAATACGTCCTTTATTTAAACGGTCTCCGAGCAGAATAAGAGTTGCAGGTAAAAGAGTTAGCCCTGTTAATACTGCCAATAGCACAACAATTGTTCCGCCCAAAGCGATATTCATGAAAATCTCAACATCAATGACAACCATTGCACCGAGCCCAATCATTACACAAAGTGCGGAAAATATAATCGAGCGCCCTGCTGTTTGAATAGCGGTTTGTACAGAGTGTTCAATTGACTGTGTATTGCGCTCTTCACGATAACGATTGATTAATAATAAAGCGAAATCGATACTTAACGCCAAACCGAGCATTGGCACAATATTTAACACGAAAATGGATAGGTTAACTGAATCCCCTAAAAGTGTTAAAATACCGAGTGTCATTACAACCGTTGCACCACCAACAAAAATTGGCAGTAATGAGGCAACAATAGTACCGAATGCAAGGAGTAGGACAATCAATGCAATAGGTAAACCAATTGTCTCTGCTTTAATTAAATCATTTTGGCTAGCTAGATTAATATCTTTTGAAATAACAGGTTCGCCCGTAATGGAAATGCCATTATTTTCACCGAGCTTTTCTCTCAGTTCATCAATAATGGGGAAGTAATCAACGACTGTGTTATCGAATTCCAAAAGACCGTAAGCATACTCATTGTTATTTAATTCTTCCACACCTACTGGAGAGGTAATAGTTTGTATTTCCTCGATCGCTTCTAAACTTTCAAGTGCTGTATTGATTTCTTCGTCGGTTTTATCATCAAACAATATGAAAATCGTTTTTGCAGGTAGGTTGAAAGTTTCGGAAAGCTCATCTGTTACATAAGAATGATCCCCATCATAAAAAAATCCATCCCCTTGCAGTTTAGCGGGAAGTTGTAGTGCCAAATAGGCAAGAATGACTAAAAGCGTACACCATATAATAACTATGGGCTTTGCGAACCTTGTGACAAATGCTGCGAACTGTTTCATCTAATACCGCCTTTCTTTCTCAGTAATTACAGTGTAATAGATTCCTGGGAAAAAAGAAAAGAGGGAGGTTTGCCCGAATGAAATTTCGGAACATACCTACCCTCCAACTAAAAGAATATGTTTAATATTGTGTAAATAACTGCTGCCATGACAGCAGAGATAGGCATTGTAATAATCCAAGTAGTGACTATTTTACGAGCCATTCCCCAGTTTACGCCTTTAACATTTTGAGCTGCACCAACACCCATGATCGCAGATGAAATAACATGTGTTGTAGATACTGGTAAATGGATTAGTGTTGCCCCAAAAATAATCGATGCAGAAGAAATATCGGCTGCTGCACCATTTACAGGGCGGATTTTCATGATTTTCCCGCCAACTGTTTTAATAATTTTATAACCACCAATTGATGTACCGAGACCCATTGCTAAAGCACAGGCGAAACGTACCCAGCTTTGTACATCATCAGTCGTTTGCCAATTGGCTGCAATAAGTGCCATTGTAATAATACCCATTGCTTTTTGCGCATCGTTTGTACCGTGTGTAAATGACTGGATCGCAGCCGTAAAAATTTGCATAATACGGAAGCCCTTATTTGTTTTATAAAGATTCATATCTTTAAAAAGGAACTTCATAAGTGTCATCATAATATATCCGACAGTAATAGCAATAATTGGTGAAGCTAATAAAGCGATAAGAATTTTAGAAAAGCCACCATAATTTAAAACACCAATTCCTGATGCTGCAATGGCTGCACCGGCAATTGAACCAATCAATGTATGTGAAGAACTTGATGGAATTCCAAAATACCAAGTGACTAAGTTCCAAGTAATTGCAGATAATAATGCTGCTAGTATAACAACAGAACCAATTAATGGTGCATCCGGAGTTGATAATGCAAATGGATCAACAATATCTGATGCAATCGCTTTAGCTACGCCTACAAATGTAATGGCACCTAAAAAGTTCATGATTGCTGCCATGATTACCGCTACTCGAGGTGGTAGGGCACGTGTAGAAACAGATGTTGCAATAGCATTTGCAGTATCATGAAAACCATTAATGAAGTCAAATGCAAGTGCAAAAAAGACTACTAAGACGGTAATGATAAGTAGTGTGTTCATAAAAGGACTCCCTAAATTTTACGCGTTACGCATAATGATTGTTTCAATTGTGTTTGCCACTGTTTGACAGTAGTCAGCAATTTCTTCTAACTGCTCATAGATGTCTTTGAATTTAATTAAACGAATTGGATCTTTTTCATTTAAAAATAGTTTTTTGATAGAAGAACGTAATACTTCATCGCATTCACGTTCATAATCTTTAATTAAAATCGCATGCTGACGCATACCAACAAGATCCTTTTTGTTTAATAGTTCCATTGCTTTTACAATTTCATCTGTAGATTTGGCAATGTAGGCTAGGAAATCACGCATCGATTCATCGATTTCTGTTAATGAAAACATTTCGAAGTGTGCAATCGTACCTTCTGCGCCATCTAACACATCATCCATACGAATGGCTAATGATAATATATCTTCACGCTCGATTGGCGTCATAAACGACTTATTCAGCATAACGATCAATTCATGGATCAATTTATCGCCCGCTGTTTCGTATTGTTTCATACGAATACTAATCTCTTTTAAATCTGCAACCGTTTCGATACGGAAATCATTTGCATAGTGAATGCCCTCACGCATATTTTCAGCAATTTTTAATAACGCCGAGAAAAACGGATCTTGCTTCTTTGAACTAAACATGGAATTGCCTCCTGAATTTATATAATAGAAATTATTTTAAAAATTAACCTCAATTATCATAACAAAAACTTAAAAAAATCTATACAAAATTTACGTTGTATGAGTTAATCTTTACAATTCTGTAACATAAGGAATAAGTGAATATTTGCTTATATTTAGTCAATAAAGAGAAAATTATTAGCAAATAGAGAATATAGTTATGTTATTTCAATAATATTTGTAGTTCGTTTTCTAAAAAGGGCTTTGCATTTAAAAAGCGCACAAATTCGTCATATTTTACTCGTTGTTCATTTGTTGGCTTTTTCCCCGTGAAATATGCACGAATTAAAATATTCTTTGGTGTATTTTCCATATCGATAAACTCTAATAGCTGTGTGTCATAGCCAACAAGTGATAGTAACTCAGCACGAATGGAGTCTGTTGCTAATGCAGCAAAGCGCTCTTTCACTAATCCATGTTGAGTCATGACTGATAGAGCTGGTGCTTGAAGCTGACGGTTAAGCTCATGCTGACAGCAAGGAACACTTAAAATTACTTTTGCTCCCCATTTCACTGCACGTGCCAATGCCATATCTGTCGCAACATCACATGCATGTAGCGTTACAACCATGTCGACCTGAGTTTCTTCATTAAAGTCATTTATATCTCCTACTAAAAACTGTAGATTTTCATACTTTAAATCTTGGGCAATCTGATTACATTCATCAATTACTTCTTTCTTTAGGTCTAGACCTGTGACGTGAATATCAAGTTCTTTTTCGACTTTTAAATAATAATACAGCGCAAATGTTAAATACGATTTACCAGAACCAAAATCTAAAATACGAATTGTTTTGTCTTTTGGTAAATGGGCTAAAGAATCATCAATAAACTCTACAAATCGATTGATTTGTTTAAACTTATCGTACTTTTGCTTTTTGATCTTCCCATCTTCCGCCTGCACACCTAAACGGACTAAAAACGGGTGTACTCTGGAGTCATCCAGTAAGTATTGTTTTTTACGATTATGTGATAAATCAACTTGTTTTGCCGTCGCATTTTGACTGGATTTCCAGAGTACTTTGTTCTTTTTGGAAAGCTGTACATGTATCGTCTGTTCCTGAAACTCAGCATGTACTTGCCTGAATTGTTCAAAAAGCATGTCGAGCTTAGCAGTCAAATCCTGTACCGTAATATTTTCATGCTTTAAAATTCTTTCATATTGATATTCAAGCTGGATCATATATTCTTCGCGTATTTCGACTGGCTTTAGCTTAACGCGTTTTAAGTCATTTGATTTTTGCCGAGGTTGGCTAATTGTTGCTTGGATTAATGTTTTATTAGAAATTAGTGCGAGAAGCTGCACTTTCATTTGTTCAAATTCCATAAAAACCGCCTTTTCTTTTTTCAAAATAATCATGTTCGTATAATATAATAATGCGCCTTTGTCGTCTCATTGTACAGGCTTTTGAATTGTGTGATACGATGGGAAAAAGTTTTAATGTAAGCAAGGAGGCAACAGTTTGAAAGATGTTGAAGTATTAGTTGAACGCGGTGTATTAGTCGGAGTCAATTTACAAAAGAATGAGCATTTCGATTATTCAATGGAAGAATTGGCGAATTTAGCAGAAGCATTGGATGTAGAAATTGTCGGTATGGTAACGCAAAATTTAGAGCGTGTAACATCGTCACATTATGTAGGCACTGGGAAAATTGAAGAAATTAAAGCATTCTTTGAAGAAACAAATGCAAACATTGTTATTTTTAATGATGAATTGTCCCCTTCGCAAATTCGAAATTTAGAGCGGGATTTAGAATGTAAAGTAATTGATCGTACTATGTTGATTTTAGATATTTTTAGTCGTCGTGCAAAAACACGTGAAGCGCAATTGCAAGTGGAACTTGCTCAACTACAATATATGCTTCCACGCCTAGTTGGGCTTCATGCATCATTATCACGTCAGGGAGGTGGCACAGGTGGAGGCTTTAAAAACCGTGGTGCAGGTGAAACGAAGCTTGAGTTGGACCGTCGAAAGATAGAAGATCAAATTTCGAAAATAAAAAAAGAATTAGAAGTAGTAAAAGAACAGCGTGAGACACAACGTAAGCAACGCCGTAAAAATGCTGTACCAGTTGTTTCTATTGTAGGATATACAAACGCAGGGAAATCTACAATTATGAACCAGCTGCTTGCAAAGGCAGGCCAGGATACTACAAAGCAGGTTTTTGAAAAAGATATGCTTTTTGCAACATTAGAAACCTCTGTCCGTAATATCGAACTTGAAGACAATAAGTCATTTTTACTTACGGATACTGTAGGTTTTGTTAGTAAATTACCTCACCATTTAGTGAAGGCTTTCCGTTCGACTTTGGAAGAAGCACGTGAAGCGGATTTACTTTTGCATGTTGTCGATGTATCAAATGAAGAATACCGCTTCATGATGGACGTGACGAATGAAACATTGAAGGCTATCGATGTTGAGAATATTCCTACCATTTATGTATACAACAAATCTGATTTGGCAAGTTTAGAATATCCGTTAGTAAGTGGCGATAATATTTGGCTTTCTGCGAAGCAAAATGTTGGCTTGGATGAATTGCTGCAGCTTATTCGCAAACAAATTTTCGCCAACTATATCACTTGTCAAATGTTAATTCCTTACGATCAAGGAGCTGTGGTTTCTTATTTAAATGAACAAGCTACCATTATTGAAACAGCATATGAAGAAAATGGTACGTTACTGACGCTCGAGCTTAAAGAAGCGGACTATCAAAAATACGACAACTATGTCCTGAAATAAAATAATTAATCTAAGAGGCTGGGACATAAGTAGAAATTTCTTTGTATAAGGAAAATACTCTTATTAAGAAATGAATATTATATGAATTGATTGGAGTGAAGGGGCGACTCCTGGGGGAACAGCACGACGCCTGAGACTACAGGCTCAGGCCGTGCCCCCGGAAAGCGTCCCCGTAACGGAAATCAATTCTGGCAGAAGCAGAAAAACATCTATTTTTTCCTTGAAAAAATGGATGTTTTTCGTTTTGTCCCAGGCTCTTAAATTTTTTTGTGGTTATTTATCCAAAAAGAGGAAGAGTCAAAATGTTTTCTTTATATAATTAATTACTTTATAATTCAAAAGTCTAAAATATAATAATATATCTTAATTGTTAGAAAATAACGAAAAATGACATTATTATAACATTTTGATTATTTGTTGATTTTAATCAACTATTGCGCTAAAGTGTTTCAAGTGTATTATTTCAAATGTCAGACAACAGACTTAATTGTCGGAATATTTATTAATCGGAGGATTTCAAATGTATTCAAAAGAAGAAATAGTGAAATCTGTTCCTCAAACAGGATTTGTCGGTCAACCAAAAGGTTTATTTACATTATTCTTTACAGAGTTTTGGGAACGATTCTCATATTATGGAATGCGTGCCATTCTACTTTTCTACATGTACTATGCTGTTAAAGATGGTGGATTAGGATTAGATCGTACGCAGGCAAACATTATCATGTCAATATATGGTTCATTAATCTACATGTCAGGTATTATTGGCGGTTGGATTGCTGACCGTATAACGGGTACACGTAAAGCTGTATTCTATGGCGGTATATTAATTATGGTCGGTCATATATTATTGGCATTACCGCTTGGTGTAACAGCGCTGTATTCATCAATGTTCTTTATTATCATTGGTACAGGCTTACTTAAACCGAACGTATCATCAGTTGTAGGTGATTTATATGCGCCAACAGATGCACGTCGTGATTCAGGCTTCTCCATTTTCTATATGGGTATCAACATGGGTGGTTTCTTAGCACCTCTATTAGTTGGACTATTCCAAAAGAACTGGGGCTTCCATGCCGGATTTGCAGTAGCTGCAGTAGGTATGTTCATCGGATTGGTTGTATATTTAATGTCTCAGAAGAGTCTAGGCTTAGCTGGTTCATTTGCACCAAACCCTCTTACTGACGTAGAGAAGAAAAAATCAGTACGTAACTTTACAATTGGTGGTTTAATCATTGTAATTTTAGGCTTCATTGCATATCAAACAGGTAATGCAAATATCGAAAACTTCTCATTATTAATTACAGCATTAGGTATTTTAATTCCAACTGTATTTATTACTTATATGTACCGTAGCCCAAAAACAAATGCGGATGAAAAGTCTCGTTTGTTGGCATATATCCCATTATTCCTATGTGCGGTAATGTTCTGGGCAATTGCAGAGCAGTCTTCAACAATTCTTGCGACATTTATTGATACACGTACAAATTTAACATTTTTAGGATTTGAAATTCCTGCAGCATGGTTCCAATCGTTTAATCCACTGTTCATTATTCTAATCGCACCATTATTTGCGGTTCTTTGGACAAAGTTAGGGGATCGTGGTCCTTCAACACCGAAGAAGTTTGCGCTTTCGTTATTCTTCTCAGGTACATCATTCCTAATAATGATTGCTGCAATCGTTTTAACGCCTGCGGACACATTAGTTAATCCATTATGGGTTGTATTCTCGATTTTCCTAGTTGTATTAGGTGAATTATTACTTTCACCAGTTGGTTTATCTGCGACAACAAAACTAGCACCTGCAGCATTCGCTGGACAAACAATGGCGTTATGGTTCTTGGCGGCAGCAGCAGCTCAAGCAATTAACGCACAATTAGTTCGTGTATATGAGCAAGTTTCAGAAACAGCTTATTTCGGTGTATTAGGTATTTTATCTATTGTATTAGGTATAGTTATCTTAATCATTTCACCAATCATTACGAAAGCAATGCGCGGTGTAAAATAATTTTTAAACCTTAATTTGTAGAATTTTTTACGAATTAAGGTTTTTTTTTTTGGAAAAAAAGGAATAATAAAAGTTAACTACTTAAAAAGGTAGCTTGTGGTATATAATGGAATTGGGAGAATCCTTACTAAAATAAAAAATCTCCAAAAAATTTTAGTTGGGAAGGACAAATACAACACTTGAAATATGCAGAACATTCCCGATGGTTACAAGGATCTCAATAAGCAGTGTAAACGGCTGAGAGGTGCAAATAATTTTAATAACAGTTTTAAGGGCACGATGAAAAAGTAACTATAGGGGAGGCAAACATTATGTTAGAATCAGTAACGATTAAGGAATTGACGACAATTGAACAAATTGAAGAGGCACGTGAGTTAGAACATGAGATTTGGGCAGTCGGTAGCATCCCTGTTCATCAAACCATTGCAACAATCCGTAATGGTGGAATTGTTCTTGGAGCTTATTTAAATGACGAGATTATTGGCTTTAACTATAGTTGTCCTGGATATATGGATGAGCAAGTGTATTTATATTCCCATATGATCGGTATTAAACGAAATTACCGTGAGCAAGGTGTAGGAGAATTACTAAAAAACTATTTGAAAGATATCGCTATTGAACGCGGCTATCGAACTTGTCGATGGACGTTTGACCCGCTTGAAGCGCGTAGTGGCCATTTAAACTTTTCGAAGTTGCGCAGTTATAGCGATACTTATATAGAGAACTGTTATGGTGAAATGGAAGATCCATTTAATAAATTATTGCCTACAGATCGCCTTTGTGTAGAGTGGCAGCTTGTTGATAATGATTACTTACGTTGGGATGCAAAAGTAGAAGAATTGCTTGATGAGGCAAAACCTATCGTAGATTGGGAAGCAAATATTGTAGGGTTGCCTACATTGGATAAGGAACAAAAGTTTAGTAAAGAGGAAACACTTATCCACGATGCATATACATTGCCTATTCCAACAAACTTTCAAAAAATCAAAGTGGAGAGTGTCGCTTTAGCAGAAGATTGGCGGTATAAAACAAGAAATATATTACAATCAATGTTTGACCAAAATTATAAAATTATTTATTTAATGAAAAAAGATGAGCAAATAAGCCATTACTTACTTGTAAAGCGTTCCTTATTTGCCCTTTAATTCCTTTTCAGCGGGTGCGTCATTACCCGCTGAAAGTTTTTTATGTAACTATCAATAGGAGAAATGAACATGAAATTAGTCGAAGTCACGATGCATGAACTCGTAATGAAGATGAAAACACCATTTACAACGAGCTTAGGGTCAATGCAGGATAAACGATTTTTAGTAGTGGAGGCGAAGGATGAAAGTGGTGTTGTCGGTTGGGGAGAAGGCGTTGCTTTTGAAGAACCATCCTACACTGAAGAAACTTTTAAAACTATGCGTCATATATTGGAGGATTTTTTAATTCCAACGTTATTGGGAGCTGAATTGAAACATCCAGATGATGTATTTGAAATGTTTCGGTCCATACGTCGCAACAATATGGCGAAAGCGGCGATCGAAGGCGCAGTATGGGATATTTATGCCCAATTAATGAATCAACCGTTAGCGAATGTCATCGGAGGGTCCCAGGATAAAATCGAAGTGGGTATTAGTATTGGATTACAGCCTACAGATGAACAGCTTATAAAAACGATTCAACATTACTTAGATGAAGGTTATAAAAGAATTAAAGTAAAGATTAAGCCTGGAAAAGATATCGAACTTTTACATACAATTCGTCAAGCATTTCCTAATATCCCTTTAATGGCAGATGCAAATTCCGCGTATACATTAGAAGATATGGAAAGTTTAAAAAAGCTGGATAAGTTTAATTTAATGATGATTGAACAGCCGCTTGCCCATGATGATTTAATCGACCATGCCTTATTACAAAAGCAAATTAAGACACCTATTTGTTTAGATGAAAGCATTACCTCTCTTGAGGATACACGTAAGGCGATTTTGCTGGGGAGCTGTGGTGTAATCAATATTAAAATTGCGCGAGTAGGCGGTATTAGTGAGGCGAAGCGCATTCATGATTACTGTATGGAGCACCATATACCCGTATGGTGTGGAGGGATGCTTGAAGCAGGAATAGGACGGGCACAGAATGTTGCCCTTACAAGTCTTGCTAATTTTATAATGCCTGGAGATACTGCTGCCTCAAGTCGTTATTGGTATGAAGATATTATTAGCCCGGAAGTAACAGTAGAAAATGGCTACATTAAAGTTCCTCAAAAAAATGGAATCGGCTATGAAGTAAATCGTGCAATATTGCAAAAGTACAGTGTCAATAAAACAACATATCGGATTTAGATACAAGTGGCTGGGACAAAACCCGCCCAAAATCAAAAGTCCTGCAAACTTTAAGATTAGTAAATTTGAATGGCTTACTTATTGTGTCAACTGCGTAGCCGTTGTTCTCCGTTACGGCGGACGCTTTCCTAGGGGCACGGCTCGAGCCTGTAGTCTCTCCCTCGTGCTGTTCCCCTGGGAGTCGCCGCCTTCACTCCGAACAACTAATTTTTCATCTATATCAAGTAAATCTCTGCATAATTTCAGGCATGAAAAAAGGACATTCTCTGTAAAAATTTAAGTATCCTACCACCAAATTTTAAACGAAAGAAGTGTTACCTCTCCGAATATTTCCCTTATAAGCGCAAAAGAGAAATTGCACAATGCAATTTCTCTTTTTGCGTGAACTGGAACTAATTCTTTCCCCTCTTTGAGATTGTCGACAAAAGGCCAGGAGAGATGAACTCTCGAGACTTTTTGTCTTTTTATTATAAATTTCAACTAGATGGTTAGCCGGAACAATTTGTTCACGTTCATTGTTTGATTACTATTCATTAGAGAAATCCTAACTCAATTTATTTAAAGCGATTAATAAGTTGATTGGAGTGGAGGGACCGTGACTCCACCGGGAACAGCAAAATTTATTTTGCGACGAGTAATCGCAGGAGCACCGCGCGGAAGATCCACTAAATTGTGCCTGCCGTTGTAGGAACAATTTAGTTAGCTGGAGCCGTGCCCGGGGAAAGCATCGGTCCCGGAATGGAAATCAACGGTTCAGTGTTAAGGTGATATTTTTAAACAAAAATTTTTTAAGAATTTGTTTACAGTCTGAAACTACGAATTTATATTTGTGGTTTTTTATTATTTCGTCTAATTTCCTATATATACTGTACTTTGTAAATAAAACGGCTAATTGCTCTTAAAATACTAATTTCAATATATTCGCTGTTCAAAGATGCTTTATTTTTAAATCGTGTGTTTGATTTTCATTATTAGCAATTATATAATGATGTAGGGAAAGAAATGATTCTCATTTTCATTGAGAATTAGTGAATACGTTTTAGTGTATTCCATCAGATTTATTAGTTCACTCAAAAATTCAACAGCGTTTGGCTATTGGAATTAAAATAAAATATATAAAGAATAGTGGGAAAATGAAATGAGACTTTGGATGCTCGTTGCAGCAACCATCGTTCTGTCCTTTATATCATTATTTATTGGGGCAATCGACATTAAACCATCTGATTTATTGGATTGGGATTCAGATAAAACACAAATTTTCCTGATGAGTCGAGTGCCACGATTAATGGCGATTATACTTGCTGGGGCAGGGATGGGTATTTCAGGCTTAATTATGCAAAGCTTAAGCCGTAATAAATTCGTATCACCGACAACATCGGGCACGTTGGATGCGGCTAAACTAGGTATTGTAGTATCGATGGTATTTTTCACAAGTGTAGGTTATATGGAGAAAATTCTCTTTAGTTTTACCTTTGCACTTATTGGTATGATGATTTTCATGCGCCTTCTGGAAAGTATTAAATTTAAAGATGTAATTTTCGTGCCTCTAATCGGGATTATGTACGGGAATATCATTGGCGCTATATCCACATTTATTGCTTATGAAGCAGATGTTTTGCAAAGTGTGGATACATTCTTTTTAGGAAGTTTTACACTTGTTGTTTCAGGACGCTATGAGTTGCTTTATGTAGCTGTACCTGCGATTATTCTTGCTTACTTATATGCAAATAAGTTTACAGTGGCAGGGATGGGTGAAGATTTTGCGAAAAATCTAGGATTGAGCTATCGGACTGTGTTAAATCTCGGTTTAGTGCTAGTCGCGATTATTTCAACAACTGTAGTATTAACAGTAGGGATTATTCCTTTCTTAGGATTAATTGTACCAAACATCGTTTCATTATATATGGGTGACAATTTACGTAAAACAATTCCACATACCATTTTCTTAGGGGCAGCATTCCTATTGATGTGTGATATTTTGAGTCGTCTTATTGTGTATCCGTTTGAAATTCCGGTAAACACAACGGTTGCGGTAATCGGCAGTGCAATCTTCTTAGTAATGTTATTTAGGGGGAAAGCATATGCGAAAAAATAGGACGAAACTTATTGTTTTAGCGGTAATCGCGCTTATTAGTATACTGTTATTCTGTCTATATAATATTCAAGGTGGATTTAGCTACGCCTTTCCAAAACGTGTAGAACGCGTATTGGCAATGATTATTACCGGTACTGCCATTGCGTATGCGACAGTAACATTCCAGACCGTTACACATAATCGATTATTAACTCCTTCAATGATGGGTGTTGACTCGATGTATGAAGTCGTCCAAACGGTCATATTCTTCTTTGCGGGGTCCGCCTCTATTTTTGTAGTAAGCCGTTATTTGAATTTTGGATTATCAATTGTTGCGATGGTTATCTTCGCACTTATTTTATACAGATTTCTATTCAGGGCAGATAAGCATCCAATCTTCCTACTGCTGCTAGCAGGGATGATTATAGGGACACTGCTCGGTAGCTTAGTAACATTTTTACAAGTAATTATTGACCCGGTAGAATATGAAAGCTTACAATCTCGTTTATTTGCGAGCTTTATGAATGTTAAAACTGAGCTTTTACTTATTGCTATCGTTATATTAGTGGCTTCGTTTATATACGGTTATCGTTTATTAAGGGATTTAGATGTAATGTCATTAGGACGTGAAAATGCAATAAACTTAGGTGTAAACTACGATAAAATTGTATTGAAAGTACTAATTTTATCTTCCGTGCTCATTGCAACATCTACTGCGCTTGTAGGTCCAATTACGTTTTTAGGATTAATCGTTTCAAACTTAGCGTATCAATTTTTTGCTACGTATAAGCACTCTGTTTTAATTGTGGGTGCGAGCCTAATTAGTATTATTGCACTTGTCGGTGGGCAGTTTTTAGTACTGCATGTGTTCCAATTAAGTACCACGATAAGTGTTATTATAAACTTTATCGGTGGATTGTACTTTATCTATCTAATACTGAAGGAAAGTAGGAAAGCAGGATGATTGAAATTAAAGGGCTTTCTAAAAGCTTTGGAAAGAAACCAGTTGTTGAAAACGTATCATTAACTATCCAGCCAAAAGCAATCACTTCATTTATTGGACCAAACGGTGCCGGTAAGTCAACATTATTATCCATGGTAAGCCGATTGCTTGATTCAGATACAGGGGAAGTATTTTTAGACCAAAGTGATGTTAAAAAAATGAAATCTAATGATTTTGCTAAACGTGTGGCTATTTTACGTCAGTCAAATCATTTAAATGTACGATTAACTGTACGTGAACTCGTAGCATTTGGCCGTTATCCTTATTCAAAAGGGCGTTTAACAGCAGAAGACGAAGAACATATTGATCGTGCAATTGAATATATGACATTGGGCGATATGGAACATAAATTTTTAGATGAATTATCCGGAGGTCAAAAGCAACGTGCTTTTATCTCGATGGTAATTGCACAAGATACTGAGTATATTTTATTGGATGAGCCATTAAACAACCTGGATATGAAGCACTCGGTTCAAATCATGAAAATTTTACGCAAGCTTGTAGACGAATTAGGCAAAACAGTTGTTATTGTGTTGCATGATATTAACTTTGCTTCTGTGTATTCAGACCGTATTGTCGCTTTAAAAGATGGACGCCTTGTAAAAGATGGTCCAACTCATGACATTATTAATTCAGAAGCACTTCGGGAAGTATATGACATGCATATTCCGGTTCAAGAACAAGATGGCTGTAGAATTTGTGTATATTTTAATTCTCATAGCTAAAGATAAGTAAATGTATAGGTTATTCTCGCTTATACATTTATTTTCTAAGTTTAAATGAGAATGAATATTAATTTCATAAAAACAATTGACAACTTTAAACAGTTGATTTAGACTTACGTTAGTTAATTGAAAACGATTATCACTCTCGATTGAGAGAAAAGTAGGAGGAAATTTTAACATGAAAAAGTGGAAATTTTTAACGGCAGCAGCATTAACATTAATGCTAGCAGCATGTGGTTCAGATGAAGAAAAGGCGAATGAAACAAATGAACCAGCTGCAACTGAAAACAGTGAAACATCTGCATCAACAGAAACAGCAGCATTCCCAATGTCAGTTTCTCCATTATCAGCAGGTAGTGAAACAGAGGATGGAAAATCAATTTCCTTTGAAGATGTAACATTTGAAGAAATGCCAAAAAACATCGTAGTACTTGACTACGGTTTCTTAGATACACTTGATGCATTAGGCGTTGAAGGAATTGTTGGTATCGCTGCAAACGGCGGTAAAGGGAATATCCCAGCGCATCTTAAAGAGAAATACGTAACAGACTCAGTAGCAGACGTTGGTACTTTAAAGCAAATCGACTTTGAGAAAGTAGCAGCTGCTAACCCAGATGCAATTTTCATTTCTGGTCGTCAGGCTCCATTCTATGAAGAGTTAAAAGAAATCACTCCAAACGTAGTATTCATCGGTTCTGATAACTCGAACTACGTTGATGGTGTATTTGAAACTGTAGACTTAGCAGCAAAAATCTTCGGTAAAGAAGAAAAAGCTGAAGAGTTAAAAGCAAGCTTACAAGCTAAAGTTGATGAAGTGAAAGAAAAAGCGGCTGGCTATGAAAATGCATTAGTAGCAATGTACAACGACAAAAAAATCTCTGGTTTCGATAACGGTGAAGATTCTCGTTTTGCATATGTATATAATGACTTTGGTTTCAAACCTTCTACTACAGATATTAAAGCATCTTCACACGGTTCAGACTTCTCTTATGAGTCAATCCTTTCTGTAGATCCAGAAGTATTATTAATCATCGACCGTACAGCTTCTGATGTAGATACTATTAAAGCTGACATCGAAAATGATATCATTAAAAAGACACGTGCTTACAAAGAAGGTAAAATCGTTTATCTTGATGGCGTAAACTGGTACTTCTCTTCTAACGGTGTAACAACTGAAGCAGAAAAATTAGATGAAATTTTAAACGAATTAAAATAATATTATAAATAGGGCATGTCTCATTTTGAGGCATGCTTTTTTTAAAAAAAGGAGCGATAGATTATGTTTGTACAAATACGTAAATGGGTTGTAACCGAGGGTAACTCTGAAAAAATTATTGAACGTTTTAGTAGGAAGCCGGATCAAGGTCCATCGAAATTAGAACAACGCGAGGGTTTTATTGGTCGCGAACTATTGGTGAAAAATGTCCGCCGCGGTGAAGAAGAAGTGGTTATGATTATCCGTTGGGAATCAGAGGAAGCATGGAAGGCTTGGGAAAAGAGCCCTGAACATATCGCTGGCCATAAAGCGAAAATAAAAGAACATGGTGGTAAACCGCCGAAACCAGAATTCGTCATTTCGATGGAGCATGGAAATTACACTGTTGTAGAATAATGAAAACTTACGAAAATCTACTTTGCTGAAAATAATAGCAAAGTAGATTTTTGTTTTTTTACGTAGCGCATATAATTTTGGGTAAAAGAATAGAAGTATAAGAAAGAGGGGGATGCTAATGAAAAAAGAAGCATATTTTTCCGCACTCATCACTCTGGCTGTTTTCGCCATAATATCGCTGAATTATAATAGCGTAAGCTTGGAAGTATTGGATGCGAAAATCCAATCCTTATTACGTGGTAATGAGATGATTATTTTATTTCATTATTTAGGTGAAACGCGTTTTATTGTAATGATTACTATCCTACTTTTGCTCTTTTTATGGATTTGGAAAAAAAGTTACCGCAGTGTGCTGTTTGTTTTGTTATCAATTGGAGTGGGAAACGGTATTAATCAACTCTTAAAGCATTACTTTGAAAGGCCTCGACCTGATATTGCCGATCAACTAATTACATATAGCTTTCCATCAGGGCACTCTCAAATGGGTTTGTTGTATTTGTTTACTTTAGCTTACCTATTTTCCAATATGATTGGCAGTAGAAAAAAGGCGATGACTATATGGAGTATAGCTATTGTACTGGCTTTCTTTATTGGTTTAGCACGTATAGCAGAAGGTCGGCATTTTCCTACAGACGTCTTAGCAGGATGGAGTATAGGCTATAGTTGGTTTATTATTTGTGTATTATGGTATGAGTCGCCTAAACGTTGGAGAAAAAAGTGAATTCCTAAATAATAGGGATTCTTTTTTATAACAGAAAGTTGGTTTATGACATAAGATGTTACCTTAACAAAAAAAGTTGCATAAAGGAAACTTCTCGCATATAATTTGATAAATGAATAAAATCCAAAGGAGAATGTTATGGATGAGAATGTATTATTAGCATTAGGATTAACGTTGTTTGCAGGGCTTGCTACAGGAATAGGTAGCTTAATTGCTTTTTTTACAACGCGTACAAATAAAAAATTCCTATCAATTGCATTAGGGTTTTCGGCAGGTGTCATGATTTATGTATCGCTAATTGAAATTTTTGTGAAGGCAAAAGATTCATTAGTAAACGTTCATGGGGAAACGACTGGTTATTGGTATACTTTGTTTGGATTTTTCGGGGGGATGCTATTAATAGCATTAATTGATCGCTTTATTCCAAAGGGCAACAATCCTCACGAAGTAAAATCGGTAGAAGATGTTCAAAAGGCACAAATAATAGGCAATGAAGAAATAGAAGCTGATCGTCTAATGAAAATGGGGCTCTTTACAGCATTGGCGATTGCAATTCATAACTTCCCGGAAGGTATTGCTACTTTCATGGCAGTTCTACAAGATCCAAATGTAGGAATTGCCATTGCTATTGCCGTAGCAATTCATAATATCCCGGAAGGTATTGCTGTAGCCATTCCTATTTTTTATGCAACAGGGAAGCGTATGAAGGCGTTTAAATGGTCGTTCGCTTCAGGGTTATCAGAACCTTTAGGTGCATTAATTGCTTATTTTGTACTGATGCAGTTTATGACAGATACATTGTTTGGTATTATTTTTGCGGGTGTAGCAGGTATTATGGTATTCATCTCAATTGATGAACTACTCCCGGCTGCCAAGAAATATGATGAAGCCCATTCGTCTATTTATGGGTTAGTGGCAGGTATGGCTGTTATGGCAATAAGCCTAGTAATGTTAACTTAATTAAGACAGTATAAAAGCCAGCACCATTAACCGGATGCTGGCTTAATTGTATTTGTTTCTAGGAAGCAGCTGTTACATTTTCAGATGCAACCGTAAAAGTTGTATTTGGATATTCATTCTTTTCTATCTCATCAAGTAACGCTACAGCGAAGTCTGCATAGCTAATATAACTGTTAAACTGTGAGTTTACTAAAATTTTTTCCGCTCCTTTAATATAATGACCTGTACGTGGTCCGTCGGAATCGAACATAGCTGAAGGAATCGCAAATGTCCATTGAATTGAGGAGCTTTCTAAATCCTGTAAATTTTGTAATTGTGCTCTTGCTGTGTCAACAAGATCTTCTGGATAATCTTCCAGGTCCATAAGGCGAACGGTCTTTTCGCGGTTCACAAATAGACAGCCTGAGCTACCTACAACTAACAGCTTCTTATCCGTTCCTTCCAATAAGGAAATCAAATATTCTCCCGCCGTTACATGCAAATGTTCGTCCCCTGGTAGTGGGGCAAAGGCATTAATTAAGATATCAAAAGGTTCAATTTGTTCTTTTGTTAAATTAAACAAATCGCTTTCAATAATCGAAATATTATTTTCTTGTAATGTCGCCTTATTTTTCACAATAGCTGTTACATCAAAGTTTCTCATTAAAGCCTCACGTATAATATGAGTCCCTGCTTTACCAGCAGCACCAATAACTGCAATTTTCATAAACATTACCCCTTTCTAACAGTAGATTTATTAATATACCCAAAATGGAATAGAATTATGCATATTTTGGGATAAATTGAAGAGTAAATGTCAGATATAAATCATTGGTTTTGAAATACTCTATGCAATAGATACACAATAAAAGGGTCGCAAATTTATTTAAAATTTGCGACCCTTTAGAATTATTTACTATTTGAATAAGTAGTGACTTGTATCCCTGCGGAAGCTCCCGTTGTTAAAACAATTTGATGTGTAGAAAATTGTTTTTGCATAGTTTCAATAAATTGTTGCTTTATCGATAGTGGGATAATTGAAATTAATGTTGGTCCCGCTCCGCTTAAAGCAGTTCCGTATGCTCCAGCCAATTTTGCTGCTTCATGTATTTCGTTGTAATTTGGTATAAGCTTCGCGCGAAACGGCTCATGAAATAAATCTGCTTCCATGTAACGACCGATACGAACATAATCCTTCGCGATTAAAGAAGCTGCTAACATATTCGCATTTGCACTTGCTCGGACAGCATAGCCCCGCTCTAATTGGCTTGGTAAAACACCTCGTGAATCAGATGTTTTTAACTCAACATTTGGAATAAACACTACAAATGCTGCATCCATTTCCTGAATATGAAGAGTATCGACATTCCCTTGTTCATCCATAGAAGAAATAGTTAGTCCCCCTAATACGGAGGCAGTAGCATTATCAGGATGTCCTTCAATTTGGGAAGAAATATTCAACTTGTCCTGAGTCGATAAATTTAACTCTCCTAAAATATTCGCTAATTCAATGGCCGCAACTATAGCTGCTGCACTACTGCCGAGTCCTCTTGCTAGAGGAAGCTCGCTCTTCATTTCCACTTTGCATGGTCGTAATGAAGCATTGTACTGATTAGCCACTTGCTGGGCAATTTTATAAATTAAATGTGTTTCAACTGTTGTATCTGAAGGGACATTTTCTCCAATATGAACAAATTCCCACTCATTTTGTAAAGTTACTTCCAAAGTTAAATAAAGTGATAGTCCAAGACCAATCGAGTCAAATCCAGGTCCTAAATTTGCTGTACTGCCTGGGACTTTGATTTGCCAACTGTTGCTCATAAACTGAAAACGCCCTCAATATAGCTGCGGATTTCTTGCTCATCATTTTTAAGTGCCACTAAGTCAACAGTTGAAACATTCATTGCTGTATCAGGATCTTTTAAACCATTGCCTGTAAATACTGATACTACTTTACTGCCCGGAATAATCTTACCCGCTTTAACGGATTTGATGACACCTGCTAATGATGCAGCAGAGCCTGGTTCAATGAAAATTCCTTCTTTTTGGGCAATTAACTTATAGGCTTCCAAAATTTCCTCATCTGTAACGGCCCCGATTAAACCACCTGATTCATCACGTGCTGCTTCTGCATATTTCCAGCTCGCAGGATTCCCAATGCGAATTGCTGTCGCAACTGTTTCTGGATTTGCAATTGGAGCTCCGTTAACGATGGCAGCTGCACCTTCTGCTTCAAAGCCATACATTTTTGGCAGACCGCTTTGTTTTGCTTCATTATATTCTTTAAAGCCTTTCCAGTATGCTGTAATATTTCCAGCATTCCCAACAGGAATGCATAGGTAATCCGGTGCTTGGCCTAATTGATCAACTATTTCAAATGCTGCTGTTTTTTGTCCTTCAATACGGTAAGGGTTAACGGAATTTACTAACGCGATTGGAGTAGTTTCTCCAATTTTGCGCACAATATTTAATGCATCATCAAAGTTACCATCAATCTCGATAATTTTAGCGCCATACATCGTAGCTTGTGCTAATTTTCCAAGTGCTACTTTACCTTTTGGAATTACAACGATTGATTGGATGCCTGCACGTGCTGCATAGGCTGCAGCCGCAGCTGAAGTATTACCTGTAGAGGCACAAATAACTACTTTTGAACCTTCTTCAATAGCTTTTGCAACGGCAAATACCATGCCACGATCTTTAAAAGAGCCAGTTGGATTGGCACCTTCTATTTTCCCATATAATTCAACCCCTAGTTCCTTCGATAAATTCACTAAAGGAATTAAGGGAGTATTTCCTTCATTTAAAGAGAGAGCAGGTGTATTTTCAGTAATAGGTAAATACTGTTTATATTCTTCAATAAGACCTTTCCACATAGACAATTTAACTCCTTCTGTTCTCGGTAGATGAACATTTGTTTTTGTATACAAGACATTTTAAACCTATGCGCCTCTTATTTCAATAGGAATCGATAAATTGTCGGAACAATTCGTTAAGTAAAAAAAATGTTGTCACTTTTAAGAAAGAAATGTATGATAGGAGTGTTGTTAAGTCAAGTGTAAAGACACATGGAGGGTGGGATAGTAAATGTCAGTGGAAGTAAATGAACAAAAGCCTTTATCACGTAATAAATTATTGGGCATTGCTGGTGTCGGTTGGATGTTTGACGCTATGGATGTCGGCATTCTCTCTTTTATCATTGCTGCACTTGCAGTGGATTGGGGTTTAAATAGTAGTCAAATGGGGTGGATTGGTAGTGTAAACTCCATCGGTATGATGGTAGGTGCGTTAGTTTTTGGACTACTCGCAGATAAAGTGGGCCGCAAGCAAATTTTTATGTGGACACTTATATTGTTTTCTGTAGCGAGTGGACTGTCTGCGTTTACAACTACATTAACACTCTTTCTAATATTGCGTTTCTTCGTTGGGATGGGACTTGGTGGAGAATTACCGGTTGCTTCTACATTAGTATCTGAAAGTGTGAAAGCAGAAGAAAGAGGAAGAATCGTTGTTCTTTTGGAGAGCTTTTGGGCAGCAGGTTGGTTATTGGCAGCAATCATATCTTATTTTGTAATTCCTGCAGATTTTTGGCCAATTGAAGGATGGCGTGTTGCTTTATTAATTACTGCAATACCAGCATTTTATGCGATCTATATACGAATGAAATTACCTGATTCACCGCAGTTTAGGGTAAAAGAAGAGTCTAAAAAGCGATCTGTATTTCAGAACATTGCTGAAGTTTGGGCAAAAAAGTATGCTCGCTCTACCGTTATGCTATGGATACTGTGGTTTACAGTTGTGTTTTCCTATTACGGTATGTTCTTATGGTTGCCAAGTGTAATGGTTGGAAAAGGGTTCGATTTAATATCGAGTTTTAAATATGTACTTATAATGACGTTAGCTCAATTACCGGGTTATTTCACTGCTGCATGGTTTATTGAAAAATTTGGGCGGAAATTTGTTTTGGTTACATATTTATTAGGTACTGCAGCAAGTGCATTTGTTTTTGGAGGTGCAGAAACAATTACAACTTTGCTGATTGCAGGTATGTTGCTTTCGTTCTTTAACTTAGGAGCATGGGGAGCTTTATATGCCTACACACCAGAGCAATATCCAGCAATTGTACGTGGTACAGGGGCTGGAATGGCAGCGGCGGTAGGACGTATTGGCGGAATATTTGGTCCGTTATTAGTCGGTACACTTTTAACAAAAGGTTATGATATTAGCTATATATTTACCATTTTCTGTGGTGCTATTGTCATAGGGGTGTTAGCTGTAATTTTCTTAGGAAAAGAAACAAAACAGACGGAATTACAATAAATGTAAAAATCAAGGACCTGTGCAGATTGAATTTGCACGGGTCCTTTTAAACATAATTTATACATTCAATTATACCCAACTAATTTAATTTGAATAATAAGTTTATAGTAAGTATATTTACTAAAATACAATAAATTTACAAAAATATGTCTATTTTATACATAAAACATACAGTTCTTTAGCATAATAAAGTTTTTTCAGAAAACTCATTGTATTCTATTAATATTCATGATAATGTATTTTTTATTATTAGAAATTACTGCGCGGAATTTACATCGTAATAGTTATTAATCACTATTTTAGTTGCCATAACCATGTCAACTAATTAATAGGTATATAAGATGATTTTAAGAAAGGGAGATGTGGAGTTTGAGTATATGTAATGATATTAAAAAAAGGTATATTCGATTGTCAAAAGGACAACGCAAGGTAGCCCAGTTTGTCATTGATAATCCAAATGTAGTTGCCACACAAATTGCTTCTGAAGTAGGTAGGCTTGCAGATGTTAGTGAATCAACGGTTATTCGATTTTGTTATGCAATGGACCTCTCGGGTTTTAGTGACCTTCAAGACAAAGTGAAAGGTTACTTAATGGAAAAAGGGGAAACAGTAGAAGCGAAAAAAGCAATTGCGAAGAATAGAATTAGACAGCAAATTGGCGCTGATATTGTAAAGCAGGATATTGCCGGTATTTCCAAAACTTTTAATGAATTAAAAGAGCGCGATGTCGAAGAAGTTATTCAATTGCTGCATCAATCAAAAAGAATACACTTTTTAGGATTTAGACACTCGGAACCTGCTGCTTTTTGGATGTTCAGCAATCTGAAGATGCTGCGCGATCAAGTATATTTTATTGAACATGAAACGGAAAAAATTGCTCAACAATTAGCATTTATGGATGAGAACTCTTTACTATTTATTATTTCATTGGATGATGAGTATGAAGATCTGGCAACAACAGTAGAGATTGCTAAGAGAAAAAATGTAAAAATTGTTGCGATTCGGGATAAAAAGCTGACTTCTCTAAAGGAGCCTGCAAATCCAGTGCTGATTGTTCCTTCTGCAAAAGAAGGCGGGGCCACATGCACAATTGCTATATATTCTCTATTACATATTTTAGTGGAAACGATGGTAATGCAATATCCAGAGAAATATTCTAAAGAAAATAATAGTTCGAAAAAGCAAATTAATTTAACAGCAATTAGCTGAGTAAGAGACTGCGATATAACCTGAAAATGCCATTATTCTCCATGAGGAAAATGGCGTTTTTTTCTGGCATGAAAAATTGATCTGTCCGATCCCCTTTTGTACATCCTTAGTCAATGAGAAATGTTGTTTTTCACTTTCATACCATTATGTTAAAATGAAGGGCGAACAGTATTTTATATAGGAGGCTCAATTATGAGTAAAACATTAGTTTTTGGACATAAAAACCCTGATACAGATACAATTACTTCGGCGATTGTTTATGCATACTTAAAGCAACAGTTAGGTGTCGATGCAGAGGCGGTCCGTCTTGGAGAATTAAATAACGAAACTAAATTTGCATTGGAGAAGTTCGGATTTGAAGCACCTCGCCTAATCGGAAATGTTAAAGAGGAAGCAAGCCAAGTGATTTTGGTCGATCATAACGAATTTCAACAATCGGCAGATGGTATAGAGGAAGTAAAAATTACAGAAGTAATTGACCATCACCGTATTGCTAATTTCCAAACATCAGATCCGTTATACTTCCGTGCTGAACCTGTAGGATGTACAGCAACAATCTTAAATAAATTATTTAAAGAAAATAATGTTGAAATACCGGCAAATATTGCAGGCCTAATGCTTTCTGCTATCATCTCGGATACGTTACTATTCAAATCGCCTACATGCACAGAGCAAGATGTTAAAGCGGGTGCTGAATTAGCAGCGATTGCAAATGTTGATTCGGCAGAATATGGTTTAGCGATGCTAAAAGCGGGCGCCGACCTTTCTGATAAATCATTGGAAGAATTATTATCACTTGATGCCAAAGGCTTTGAATTCGGGGAATATAAAGCAACTGTTGCACAAGTAAACGCTGTCGATATTGAAGATGTACTTGGTCGTCAGGAAGAGCTTGTAAACTTATTGAACAAAAATATAGCAGAAAATGGTTTAGATTTATTCTTCTTCGTCGTAACGGATATTTTAAATAACGACTCAACCGCGGTAGCTGCCGGACAAGTTGCGGAAAATGCAGCGAAAGCATTTGGAACAGCAATCGTCAATGGCCGCATTAATTTACCTGGTGTTGTATCACGTAAGAAGCAAATTGTTCCAGTATTAACTGAAGGCTTAAAATAATAAAAAATCCGGTACTCCATTTAATTGGAGTGACCGGATTTTTTTATATCTAGAGGATAAACGGCAGGACCTTCTATTACTTGTCCTTCTGCATTATATCGTGACCCGTGACATGGACAATCATACGTTTGGTCTGCTTCATTCCATCTTGTTTTACAACCTAAATGGGTACAGCGCGGTGCTTTAGGCCGTTTTATATATCCTCCAATTAACTCCTTGCCAATAACCCCACCTGTCTGAAGCATGAAATAAAGGTTCTTACCAAAACTTGACCGATGTGGAGAGAACAGATTTGCTGCATCATTTGGTACATTTTTTATAAGATCCGTAAGAAGATTCCCTGCAACAAGTGAAGAAGATAATCCCCATTTATTAAAGCCCGTTGCCACATAAAGGCTATCATCATCTGGAGAAAGTTGTCCGATATAAGGGACTTGATCAGCTGTCATAATATCCTGCGCACTCCATGCATATTCGTATGAAGGTAGTTCAAAATCCGTAGTTAATTCATGCTGCAATGTTTCGTAAAAACGATCAGTATCACCAGTGGACCCTGCTAAATGGGACTGTCCACCGTAAATGAAGTAAGGTTGGTTATCGATAAGTGCACTTCGGATTGTACGACTTTGATCATCAATGCTTAAATATTGCCCCTCTAACAGTTGCGAAGATTTTGTAGCAGTTAAATATGAACGTTTTATTTGTAGTTTAATCGAATAAAGTTGGCGAATTGATTCGATTGGGTAATGAGTACATAAAATTAGTTTATTATACTGAACCGTGTAGCCATTGCTCGTACGAATCTGATTATTACGGAGTTCAATATTTGTAACACGGGTATTTAAATAAAGTTGTGCCCCGTATTTTCTTGCTAAGTGAACATAAGAATTTGTGAATTGTACGGGATTAATTTGTCCTTCATTCTTTATACCAATGGCCAACTCTACAGGAAGATTAAGTTCAGTTTCATTCGTTGCTTCAAATGGAATGCCGATTTTTTTATAAAGCTCGGCTTCATTTAATAGCTGTTCTTTTCCTTTGGAAGTGGAAGTGTATAAATAGGAAGTAGCCCTTGTAAATCCACTATTATTTTCAGAGATGCCTTTTTCAATTGCAAATTTATTTGCTTGATAATAGATTTTCCCATCTTCTGGTGTCAATTTCGAATAAATGAGATTATGCTGCACAGTTAATTTACCTGTAGAATAGGCAGTAGTTCCATTTGCAAATTGTGGAAGTGCTTCAATCAGTACAACTTGAAATCCTTCTTTAGCAAGTAAATAAGCGGTATACACCCCGCTAATCCCACCTCCAATAATACAGATGTCACATTTAATAGGTTGTTGAATGGACGGAGAGGAAAAACCTGAATCCGTTGGGAGCCATAGCGATTGTTTCAAAATATCACCTTTTTTATTTTTAGCTTAGGATATTTTTTAATTTTTTATTCAACTAGAGTGAATATCGAAAATTCTATACGTATGCATAGGATCTGAATAATTGTACTTTTTAATCGTAGCTCGTTACAATACAAGACAAGGAGAGTGATTAACATGAAAATAGAAGTGTGGTCTGATTATGTTTGTCCATTTTGCTATATCGGCAAAAAACAACTCGAAATCGCATTGGAAGAATTGGGATATGGAGATAGTATTGAAGTTGAGTATAAAAGCTATTTATTGGATCCTACTACACCAGTGGATACGAACAGCTCAGTTTATGAAGAGCTGCAACGTAAATATCAAATTTCTTTGGATGAAGTAAAGAAAATGACAGCTAATGTTAAAACTCGGGCAAAAGAAGTTGGATTAGATTACAATTTTGACGAAATGAAAAGTGCCAACACTGTAAAAGCCCATCGTTTGGCAAAATGGGCTGAAACAGAGGGCAAAGGGAAAGATTTCACAGAGCGAGTTTTGAAAGCGTACTTTTTGGAAGGGAAGGCAATTGGTCAAACTGATGTCCTCCTAGAATTAGTAAATGAAGTGAATTTACCGATAGAAAAGGCTAAACAAGTAATTGAAACCGATGATTATATAAAAGAGGTAGAGCAAGACATCGCTGTTGCCCAAAACTTAGGTGTACGTGGTGTACCATTCTTTGTTATCGATAATAAGTATGGTATTTCAGGTGCACAGCCACAAGAAGTATTTGAACAAAGTATCGAAAAGGCAGCACAAGAATTGGGCTTACGAAAACCTTTAAAAATGCAGGGCAATAATGGTGCAGCATGTACCGATGGTTCCTGCGAAATTTAATTATTCCTACCGTAAGTAACAAGTCTAAGACTCCCTAAATAAATGATGCCATGAATTTTCGGTCGAAAGTATGAGGGCATTTATGTTGATTTTCTTTGGAAGTTATTTTATTATAGTAAAGTACCTCGAATTTGAGATATCTAAAAATAGGATAAAAATTCAGAAAATAAATATACTAATTAGTAGGGAGATATAGATAAATGACAAACGTATTAGTAGTAAAAGCAAATAACCGACCAGATGGTGTATCAACAAAAATGTATGAAACGTTCATGGCTGAAGTAGCTAATGTACAAGGTGTCAACGTAACAACTTTTGATGTATTTGAAGAAAATATGCCGTATTTTGGTCAGGAACTATTCAATGCATTCGGTAAAGCACAAGCAGGCGAAGAATTATCAGCAATTGAAGCAGGGTCTTTAGCTGCATTCAATAAATCACGTGAAGCATTAACAGCTGCAGATGTAGTTGTATTTGCATTCCCATTATGGAACTTAACAATTCCAGCTGCATTACAATCATTCATCGATTACACATACGGTGCTGGATATTCATTTAAATATAATGAACAAGGTCAATTAGTAAGTTTAATGACTGACAAAAAATATATCGTATTAAGTGCACGTGGTGGTATTTACTCTACACCAGAAACTGCACCACTAGAAATGGCTGCAACATACATTAATGCGGTTATTGGTGGCGTATACGGTATGGAGAAAATTGATGAAGTAATTATCGAAGGTCATAATTCTAATCCAGCTGGTGCTGAACAAATTATTGCTGAAGGTTTAGGGAAAGTAAAAGCTACAGCTAAAAACTTAGTAAAAGTAACAGCATAATTATTTTATATTGAAAAAGGGGCGCCCATCATTTGGTGAGCGCCTCTTTTTCAGTTTTTATTTAATTGTATTTCCACAGATATTTGTACTTGTTCAGAGATTAAAAGTCCGCCCGATTCAAGTGAGTCATTGTATGTTAAATTGAAATCGCTTCTATTAATTTCGGTTTGGCATGTATAGCCGTATGTATCGATGTCCCATGGATTTTTAACACAACCATTGTATGTTACTTCGAAAGTAACAGGTCGTGTAACGTCTTTAATAGTTAAGTCTCCATGTAATTTAATTTGATGTGGGTCTCTTGTGATTTCTTTACTTATAAATGTAATCTTAGGGTAACGGTCCGCATTAAAGAAATCTGCAGAAATTAAATGATGATCCCTTGAACTGTCCCGAGTATTTATACTCGCTACATCTATCTCAAAACGTATGTATGAATCATTAAAATCTTCTATTTTACTTGCCTCTATGTGTGCAGCAAAAGAATCGAATGTACCATGTACCTTTGTAATCATCATGTGTTTAATGGAAAAGTTAATTGATGAATGAAAAAAATCTACTGAATAAGTCGTCATAGTTTCACCTCCAATATATTACAATGTTTTAATTCCATCATAAAATAGAAGATATTTTTTTACAACATGAATTAAGTTCTAAGTAAGCTACTTACTTTTCGTAATCTATAAAAAGTGGTAATATAATATTAAGGAGTTAAATAAAGTTTATTTTAAGCAATAAATTTGAGGTGAAGAAATGAAGGAATCAGCATTATGTCCACGTTTGTCCAAGGCTATGGAGCTTGTAGGGAAACGGTGGACTGCTTTAATTATTTATCAACTACTGGAGGGTCCACAACGCTTTAACGCGATTGAATCGGCATTGCCGATAAGTGGACGATTATTGTCAGAACGCTTAAAGGAACTTGAAAAAGAGGGCATTGTTGAACGAAAAGTATTTTCGGAAGTACCGATCCGTGTGGAATATAATTTAACAGAAAAAGGAAAATCACTTGAACAGACGGTTAGAGAAATTGAAAAGTGGGCGAAAAGTTGGTTATAAATCATGTTGTTTTACTTGTAAAAAGCGCGTCAAAAACAGATACTAAAAAGGTATGTCAGCTTTTGAGGAAAGGAAAATGGCTTTTATGACAATTCAACAATGGGAAAATGATTTATTACAATGGATACCTTCAAATAATATAAAAACAAATGAAACGTTAAAAAAATATACGATGACAAAACTTGGTGGTAAGGCGGATATTCTCGTGCTGCCTGAAACAGAAGAGCAAGCAGCAGCTGTCGTTAAGTATGCATATGAAAATAATGTACCGCTACTCATGCTGGGGAATGGCTCCAATATGGTTGTACGTGATGGCGGTGTCCGTGGAATCGTCCTGCATTTTGCTTTACTGGACAAAATACGCATTGAAGGCGAAACGGTTTATGCACAAAGTGGTGCATTAATTAAAGAAGTATCAAAACAAGTTGCAGCTCAATGCTTAACCGGTTTTGAGTTTGCATGCGGTATTCCAGGTTCAATCGGTGGAGCAATGGCAATGAATGCCGGCGCTTACGGTGGTGAGGTTAAAGACATCGTCACATCTTGTAAAGTACTAACACCGGAAGGAGAGCTTCTAGAGCTGAACAACGAGCAACTTGAACTTTCTTACCGTAAAAGCATTATTGCTAAAAAGGGCTATTTCGTTCTGTCAGCTACGTTCCAATTAGAACAGGGCGATCAAAAGCAAATCGATGAGAAAATTGCTGATTTAACATACCAACGCGAATCAAAGCAACCACTCGAATACCCTTCTGCTGGCAGTGTATTTAAACGTCCCCCAGGTTATTTTGCAGGTAAACTTATTCAAGACAGCGAATTGCAGGGGAAAGGCGTTGGTGGTGCCGAAGTCTCTACGAAGCATGCCGGATTTATCGTAAATAAGAACAATGCAACAGCTAAAGATTATATTGAAACAATTCAAATGGTACAGCGTGCTGTGAAGGAAAAGTTTGATATCGACTTAGAGATGGAAGTAAAAATCGTCGGTGAAGATTAATCTTAGGAGATAAAAAGACCCAACTCGTGCTCATTTGGCACGGGTTATCTTTTTGTCGATAAGAAAGTGATAAGGTGGTGAGCTTGATTTTACTAAGACCTCCACCTTACTAATCATATTGGCTGAATTTGTAGCTATTATAAATCAGAATATAACATAGAAGGAGTTCAAAGATGAAATTTATTTCGTGGAATGTCAATGGTATACGTGCATGTGTAAATAAAGGCTTTTTAGATTATTTTCATGAAATGGAAGCTGACTTTTTCTGCCTTCAAGAAACTAAATGCCAGGAAGGACAAATGGACCTTGAACTCAAAGGGTATTATCAGTATTGGCATTCAGCAGTAAAAAAAGGATATGCAGGTACAGCGGTATTTACGAAACATAAACCATTAGCGGTATTTTACGGTATTGAAAATGAAATTGCACCTGATGAGGGACGCATTATTACATTAGAATACGAGAATTTTTATTTAGTAAATACGTATACACCGAACGCAAAACGGGATTTAACGCGTTTAATAGAACGCCTCCTTTGGGAAGACCGTATGGCGGATTATTTAAGGGAACTTGATTCAAAAAAGCCCGTCATTTATTGTGGGGATTTAAATGTTGCACACGGCGAGCTTGATATAAAAAACGTTAAATCCAATATTGGCAATTCCGGATTTACATATGAAGAACGTGGAAAAATGACCGACTTACTTAATAGTGGATTTACAGATACATTCCGCCATTTCCACCCGAATGAAACGGACCATTATACGTGGTGGAGCTATATGGCAAAAGTGCGTGAGCGAAATATTGGATGGCGAATTGATTACTTTATTGTTTCGAACCGTCTCGTTGAACAAATTGAAGAAGCGTCCATACATTCACAAGTTTTAGGTAGCGATCATTGCCCTATCGTATTAAAATTAAAAACAGTGTAAGATAAAGAGAATTATAGAAAACTATTTTTTGTAAAGAACAAATCGCACTTTGCAAAAAACAAGATAAAGAGGTGGATCTAATGGCACAACAGGCTACAAAGGCAAAAGGGCGCAAAATTGTTAACATTGTCATTTGGACAATTGGGATTTTGATTGTTCTTGGCGGTTCAGCAGTTGCTGGGTTGCATTTATACGTATCTAATTCGAAGCCTTTAATTGAAGGTGAGAAAATCGTTACGATTTTAGATGAAGATGTGGAAGTAACGAGGGATGGTGTAGGGGTTCCACATATTGTGGCGAAGTCAGACGCCGATCTTTATCGCGCCCAAGGTTATGTCCAGGCGCAGGATCGTTTGTTCCAAATGGATTTGGCTCGTCGTCAGGCAAGCGGTACTTTAGCGGAAGTAGTTGGTGCGTCTGCAGTTAATACCGATAAGTTCTTCCGTACATTCAGCTTGCGTCATGCAGCAGAGAATTCATGGGATGGTTATGATGCGGAATCTAAACAAATTTTAGAATGGTATGCAGAAGGTGTAAATGCCTTTATTGATGAAGTGAAAGGGAGTAGCAAGCTTTCCTATGAATTTAAGCTGCTTGGTTATACACCAGAAGCTTGGACACCAATCGATTCATTAGTGATCGGAAAATATATGGCATATGACCTGGGTGGAAACTGGAATCAACAAGCATTCCGTTCATGGGCATTACAGAATTATACAGAAGAGCAAGCTAAAGAATTATTTGTAGAATACCCGGAAAATGCAAAATCAATTATTGAGGCAAATTTAAATATAGAGACAGATATTACAACTGCCTTTACTACAGATTATTTACCTAATGAATTTAACGGAAGTAACAACTGGGTAATTGGCGGGAAGTTTACGAAATCAGGGAAACCGCTACTTGCGGATGACCCGCATTTAGGTTTAAGTACACCATCTGTATGGTATCAAATGCACTTGAAGTCCCCTGAACAAAATGTGAGCGGTGTTATATTTGCAGGGATTCCAGGTATTATTTTAGGACATAACGAACAGATTGCCTGGGGAGTTACAAATGTAAACCCTGATGTCCAAGATTTATATATTGAAAAGCCAAACCCGGAGAACCCATATCAATTTGAATATGATGGTAAATGGGAAGATGCAACTGTTCGAGAAGAACCTATTAAAGTAAAAGATGGTAAAACGATTGACTTCGAAGTGGTGGAAACACGTCACGGTCCAATTATTTCAAATATAATGCTAAAAGAAACAGAAGTTAAAGAGCAGTTTTCAATGCAGTGGACTGCGCTTCAATCTACACAGGAATTAAAAGCAGTATTAGGCTTCAATAAAGCATCAAATTGGGAAGAGTTTGAAGTTGCGTTAGAAGACTTCAAAGCACCTGCGCAAAACTTTGTGTTCGCTTCAACAGACGGTACGATTGCCTATAAAGCAAACGGTTTAGTACCGATACGTAAACAAGGTACAGGGGCATTACCAGTACCGGGGAATTCTTCTGAATATGGTTGGGAAAGCTATATCCCATTTAATGAGTTACCGACTGTCATTAACCCGGAAGAAGGTTATATTGCAACAGCTAACAATCAAATAGTAGGTGAAGAATATCCATACCATATTTCCAACCTTTGGGCACAGCCATATCGTTATGAACGAATTGTGGAAATGATCGAAACGCCTGTTTATAACGACGAGGGAGAATTATTAAAGCTGACGGCTGCGGAAATGAAAGGTATGCAAATGGATAAGAAAAACTTGCATGCCGTAGAGTTTTTACCGAGTCTACTAGAAACGATTAAAGCACAGGATACAGAAGGCAAATATAACAGGGTTATTACATTGTTAGAAGAGTGGGAGTATTATGATGATAAAGATCAGGGTGCACCGCTTGTGTATCATTTCCTAATTGAAAATATGGAAAATGCCTTATTCAAAGATGCCATGCCGGAAGATGTCTTCAAATTAATGCCAGGGAAATCCCAGATTACTGACCAAATGCTCCGTGATGCATATGCCGGTAATCCAGGTGTTTGGATTACTGAAGAGGGCGGTTTAGATCAATTCGTTTATACTGCGTTTGAAGATGCCGTAACGAAAATTCAAGGTAAATTTGGGACAGCGGTATCAAAATGGAAGTGGGGAAGTTACAATAAGTTAACTTTCAACCACCCATTGGCAAGTGCGTCTGACTTTTTAGCAGATTACGTAAATCCTGAAAGATTGGCAGTAGGCGGATCGAGTGTAACAGTTCAAGCTGCTTCAGAAGATGGAAACGGAAATGTAAAGCATGGTGCATCTTGGCGCTTTGTGGCTGATTTGAATAATTTGTCTACAGCACATCATATTGTCGGTCCGGGTCAAAGTGGACATATGAAGTCAAAATGGTATGACAATCAAACATCGAATTGGGTATACGGTCGTTACCATAAAACTAATATCGATGGCACTATTAACACGAAATACGAGTTAATATTGAAAGCAGAATAAAGAATGAAAAACCTTCCTTTTAGATAAAGGGAGGTTTTTTACATTCAAACAATCATTTGAATGTAAAAAGTACATAAGCTATAATACATTCAAACGGATATTTGAATGAGGTGTAAAATTGAAGGATACTTGTGATATAACAAAAGTGAATGAACAGGCAGTGGAAGCTGTAAGAGAGCAAATGCCCGAACTTTCAAAGGTAGCGAAATTTTTAAAGGCGCTTGCAGATGAAACACGTTTGAAAATTACATTTGCGCTGACAATTGAAGAACGGTTATGTGTTTGTGATGTAGCAGCAATCATCGGTACGAGTATGGCAACTGCATCCCACCACTTACGTTATTTAAGAGAACATGGTTTGGCAAAGTCGACACGTGAAGGAAAATTAGTTTACTATTCGTTAGCAGATGACCATGTGCATCAAATTGTCATGATTGCTTATGAACATTCAAAGGAGTGAATCACATGGGGCAAAAAACAGAACAATATCGCTTGGAAAATTTATCTTGTGCAAACTGTGCTGCAAAATTCGAACGAAATGTAAGGGAAATTGATACAGTTGAAGATGTACTTTTAAATTTCGGTGCAGCAAAGTTAACGGTAACCGGTACAGCGACACTTGATCAACTAGAAGCTGCTGGGGCTTTTGATGGTATTAAAGTTTCCCGGGCGAATGAGCGATTAATGGCTGAAGCGATCCCATTTTATAAACGTAAAGAAAATAAACTTGCAGCATTTGCATTGCTGTTTGTATTAATAGGAGTCATTTGCAGTTTCGTTCTTCATGAAGGGCATATAATCGTAAATAGCCTTTATGCGGTCGCAATTGTTGTGGGTGGCTACACTACTTTCATAACAGGGATAAAGAATTTAATCCATTTGGAATTTGATATGAAAACATTAATAACAATTGCGATAATCGGAGCTGCCATCATAGGTGAATGGCAAGAGGCTGCAATTGTCATTTTTCTATTTGCGGTAAGTGAAGCTTTGGAAGCGTATTCGATGAATAAAGCTCGTCAATCCATTTCCCAGCTAATCGATTTAGCACCTGACACAGCCACTATTAAGCGAGTGCAGGATGGTCACAATGATGAAAAGGTAGTCCCGACTGAGATGATTCAAGTTGGTGATATTTTAATTGTTAGACCGGGACAGAAAATTGCCATGGATGGTGTCGTCATTACTGGTATTTCAACCGTCAATCAAGCAGCCATTACAGGTGAACCACTTCCCGTTGCAAAACAAATGGGGGATCCGGTATTTGCAGGAACATTAAATGAAGCTGGTGCTTTAGAGGTTAAAGTGACAAAGCGGGTAGAGGATACAACAATTGCTAAGATTATTCATTTAGTTGAAGAAGCACAGGCTGAAAAAGCGCCATCACAAAAGTTTGTTGACCGCTTTGCAAAATATTATACGCCAGCAATTATAGTTGTCGCTTTATTAGTAGCGATTGTGCCAAGCATTATAACGGGGGATTGGCTACATTGGGTCTATCAAGGTTTGGCAGTCTTGGTTGTAGGATGTCCTTGTGCGCTTGTGATTTCCACACCAGTTGCAATCGTTACAGCAATTGGTAATGCAGCTCGCAACGGCGTATTAATTAAAGGTGGGGTTTATTTAGAGGAATTAGCCCGCATTAAAGCAGTTGCGTTCGATAAAACGGGAACTTTAACAAAAGGGCAACCGGAAGTAGTGGCAATTGAAATAGAAGGGAATACTGATAATGCGGATATATTACTCGCAAAAATTGCCGCTGTTGAGAAGATGTCACAGCATCCTTTAGCTCGAGCGGTTTTAGCAAAAGCATTTGATAAAAAGATACTTATTCCCAATGCTGTATATTTTCAGTCAGTAACAGGAAAAGGTGCTTATGCATCAGTGAATGGTGAAGTAATTTATGTAGGAAGTGTAAAATGGATTCAATCGATTGTAACTATTCCTGAGTCCTTATTACAAAGAGTTCAACAGCATGCATCGAGCGGTCATTCGGTAATCGTAGCCGCAAATGAGGAGCGTGTTTTAGGGATACTATCGATAGCTGATCAGCTTCGACCGGAAAGTAAAGAAGTGATTGCAGCGCTTCACGAAAATGACATCCAGCACACTGTAATGTTGACAGGCGATGAATCTTTAACTGCAAAAAAAATTGCAGAGCAGCTTCATATCAATGACGTAAGGGCAAATCTTTTACCGCAGTCCAAGTTACAGGCTATGAAAGACTTGCAACAGCAATATCACTCAGTCGCAATGGTTGGAGATGGGGTAAATGACGCTCCTGCTTTAGCTTCGGCTAACATCGGTATTGCGATGGGGGGAGCAGGAACAGACGCAGCGCTTGAAACAGCTCAAATTGTTTTTATGGCGGATGACCTTACAAAGCTTCCGTATACGATGAAGTTGAGTAAAAAGGCAATGAAAATAATTAAACAGAACATTGCTTTTGCACTTGGGTTGAAGCTTATTGCGCTTTTATTGATTATACCGGGATGGTTAACTTTATGGATTGCAATTTTTGCCGATATGGGTGCAACATTGCTAGTCATTTTAAATGCATTGCGATTACTGAAAGTAAAGTAGACTAGACAAACACTATAAATAGGTATCAAACGACGGAGTTCTTGAGTTATTTTAACGAAAGTTATATTATTAAGTGAATATTAATGAAATGAGGCGAAAGGTCGAAATATAAAAATGTCCAATATAAAATTAGTAAATGTTACAGAAGAGATTGTAATGGGACTTGTAAGTTTTTTGCTGCATGGCGTTCAATACCAGACATTTTGTCACTGTAAACAGTGTGAAATGGATGTCGCTGCTATAGCATTGAATTCTTTACCTGCTCGATATGTCGCTTCAGAAGAATCAAGAGATGCAGCATTCAACCAAATGAACACACCAGAAAGCATTGAGGAAATTAACAAGCAAATTATCCGTGCACTTCATCTTGTTAAACAATATCCAAGTCATTCATAATTCCTTGGGGATAATTATTCATATGTATAAATCATGTAGCTGTATGGCAAGCTTTAACATAGATTTGAAATAAAAGGGTATTCAATTAGGGACAAACTAATTTGAATATCCCTTTTTTAACGTTCACTGTTTTCAGTTAACTTTTTGCATGAAATTGTAGTAAACTTAAAAGAGCAATTGAAAGAGAGGGAACAGTTATGCCAACACCTAGCATGGAGGACCACATTGAACAAATTTATTTATTGATCGAAAATAAAGGGTATGCTCGTGTGTCCGATATCGCAGAAGCTTTATCTGTTCTACCTTCCTCCGTTACAAAAATGGTGCAGAAATTAGATAAAGATGGATATTTACTGTATGAGAAATATAGAGGCTTAACATTGACGCCAAAAGGGCAAAAATTAGGAAAGCGACTTGTTCAGCGTCATGAATTGCTGGAACAATTTTTGCGTTTAATTGGGGTAAATGAAGAACATATTTATGAAGATGTTGAAGGTATTGAACATCATTTAAGTTGGAATTCGATTGACCGTATAGCTGATTTAGTACAGCTTTTAGAAGAAGAGCCCGACATGACAAGGAAGCTAGAAGAAATGAAATCAAATCATAATATGTAATGATTGACGAGAAAAAGGAGAATGTATTGAATGAATCAATTAATTAAATCAGGACAAGTAGTAGAATTAACTGTATTAGAGGAACAAGGATCACGATATGTATTAACGAATGGCGATTTAGAAATCCCATTAAATGCATCGGATGTTATAGAAACATTAGCGATTGGGGATTTAGTAAAAGTTTTCCTATATACGGATCGACGTGGGGACCTTCAAGCGACAACAGCCATTCCACATATTACAGAAGCCGATTATGGTTGGGCACGCGTTTTAAAAGTTACAAAAGAAGGTGCCTTTTGTGATATTGGCACATCTCGTGAAGTTTTAGTCCGTGCAGAAGATTTACCAGCTATTTCCGAAGTATGGCCGGAGTCAGGTGACCATTTGTATATGACATTGCGTACAGATCGCAATGGTGATTTGTTCGGACGTCTCGTTACTGAAGAAAAGGTAAATGACATGTATGAAGGTGCTGAAGCAGAACTGTTCAATAAAAACATTACAGCTCGCCCATATCGTCTATTACCAGTAGGGTCATTTTTGCTAGGTGTTGAAAAACCATATCGTATTTTCGTACATGAGTCAGAAATGAAAGCTGAACCTCGCTTAGGACAAGATGTACAGGTACGCATCATTGATGTGAAGGAAGATGGATCACTAAACGGGTCATTTTTACCTCGAAAACATGAACGTTTAGGAGAAGATGCAGAAAAAATCTTCGCGTATTTAGAAAGTGTCGGTGGTAAAATGCCGTTCGGTGACAAGTCAACGCCGGAAGAAATTACGGAAATGTTCAATATGAGTAAAGGTTCATTTAAGCGTGCGCTTGGTACATTAATGAAGGCTCGTAAAATTACACAAAAAGATGGCTGGACGGAAATCGCCAGAGATTAAAAAAGAGTAAAGTACATTGAAAAGTAAAAGGTGAATTAAAATTTGCAACCTTTTACTTTTTTTATACGTATTAATAGAGAATGTATATGAAATTAGGACAAGATTAAGTGAAAATGGGAATATACATTTAAAAAGGGGGACTTAATAATGAAACAAAAATGGATTGCATTAGTTGCGATGTTTGCACTATTAATCTCGGTAGTATTACCATTGAGTGTGTCTGCAGCAGCAACAGAGCAAAAAAATCCAATCAATGAAAAGCTAGGGGTACCAATCGTAGTTTATGGATCGAATTTATCCGATAGTGAAAAGGAGATTGTAAAAACTGCATTACGTGTCTCCCAAGAAACAGAAGTTGATGAAATTACTATTTCTGGCCAAGATTTAGCCAAATATATAAAAGACAGTAACCCTAGTTCCCGCATGTTTTCATCTGCTAAAATTACGCGTCAAGATGCAGGGAAAGGACTGACAATTAGTATTGTCACTCCAACTAATATTACACAAGTGACATCAGAAATGTATGCAAATGCAATGTTAACTGCAGGTATTGAAGACGCGATTGTGGAAATTGCGGCACCAAAACCGGTAACAGGTCACTCTGCGTTAGTGGGAATTTATAAAGCGTATGAAGTAAAAACAGGTGAAACATTGGATATTGAACGTACAGATGTTGCCAATGACGAATTATCAGTTGCCACTTCAATTGCCGAGTCGGCAGGTGTTACAGATGAACAGGTAGCAGAGCTATTAACACAAATCAAAAAAGCGATTGCTGAAAACAAGCCGGCTAATAAAGAGGAAGTTCAACAAATTGTTGAAGAACAATTGGCTAAGCTACAAATTAATTTAAGCGAGAAAGACCGTCAATTATTGGTAGATTTAATGGATCGCATTAGTAATTTAAATATCGATTTTAGTAAACTATCTTCACAGCTTTCAGATTTAACGGCAAAATTTGATGAAACTTTCGGTGGCATTTTAGAAGATGAAGGTTTCTGGCAAGGTGTCAAAAACTTCTTCACTAATCTAATTGATACGATATCAACTTGGTTTAAAAAAGAATAGTAGTATTTAAAAGCACTCATCATTGGGTGCTTTTATTTTTCATGAAAATTCAAACTATGATATATTATTGTGAATAATAAAGGAGGGTGAAAAATGGAATTTACGTACAAAGACAATGGAAATAACAATGGAGCTTTTGAATATGAAGTGAACGGAGAACGTCTAGCAGAGATTACTTGGGTGCTACGCGATGGAGTCATGGTTATGGATCATACGTATGTATCAAATGAATTGCGCGGTCAAGGTGTAGCTAAAAAACTTTTGGATGAAGCGGCAAACTATGCCCGAGAAAATAACTTTAAGATGAAAGCCCTTTGCTCATATGTCGTATCTTCATTTGATAATAGTGACGCATATGACGATGTAAAAGTATAAAAAATACAAAAACACGAATTCCTATTACGATAGGGAATCGTGTTTTTCTTTATACATATTTAAGTGAAATTAATATCGATTAAAATCCTACAAAAAGTGAAATTATAAAAGTAATGACTCCAGAGACGCCAAGAAGAGTGAGCATCTCAGTTCCTTTATATGTAATTTCCTTTTTTTGAATCATAGCCAACACCCCTTTTTTCTTTAGTTAATTATTATTATCCGTTTTTTGGATTTTCTAATCCTAAATAGTTAAGGTTTTAAAAGAAATTCACAGGGTATATTAGATTATATGAATGGAAATCAAAATCAAATGATACTGGAGGTAATATTATGGCTAAATTAAAAGGTAAAGGCGTTGTAATGGCGGGATTAATAGCTGGAGCAGCTTCTTTCTTAAGTAAGAAGGAAAACCGTGATAAAGCAATGGATTATTTAAATAAAGCAAAAGGTAAAGTAGATGAAAGTGGTGGCGTGCAAGGTTTAATGCAGAAAGCACAAGAAAAAGTAACTGGTAACGATGCTGCTCACTCTCCGGTTACGAAAGATTTAAATACAAATATTGCTAAGTCTGCTTCTGTCGGCAAAGATGCTTATGAAGAAGAAACGCTGGAAGAGGTTGCAATGACAGCGGGCGATGTTGCAGATCATACTTTAGAGGGTAACCAGATGGTTGAAGAAGGTGCCCAAACAACAACGGATTATTACAATGAAGAACAGGATAAACGTTCTTAAAATAAATATAAAAAAGGGTTTGTCCGAATAGTCGCAAGACTTCGGACAAACCCTATATATTGTGTTAATTACGCTTTAGTTACTTCTTTTTTCATTGTTTTGTTTTTAGCAAGGTTTACGTGCCAAGAAAGAGCTTCCTCTAAAATGTGAGGAGTTTGCGCGCCGCCTGTAGCTTCAAAAGCACGGTTGTAGTAATCCCATAATTGCTCTTTGAAATCAGGGTGTGCACAGTTTTCGATGATTAACTTAACACGCTCTTTTGGAGCTAGTCCGCGTAAATCAGCGATACCTTGTTCTGTTACGATTACATCTACATCGTGCTCAGTGTGATCTACGTGAGAAACCATTGGTACGATTGAAGAAATCGCGCCGCCTTTTGCGTATGATTTCGTTACGAAGATACCAAGACGAGCGTTACGTGCGAAGTCACCAGAACCGCCGATACCGTTCATCATTTTAGTACCTGAAACGTGTGTAGAGTTTACGTTACCATAAATATCTAACTCAAGAGCAGTGTTGATTGAGATTAAGCCCAAACGACGGATAAGCTCTGGGTGGTTAGAAATTTCTTGTGGACGTAAGCAAATTTTATCAGCATACTTTTCTAAGTTGCCGTAAACTTTTTTCTGTAATTCTTCAGTAAGTGTAATAGAAGTTGCAGCAGCAAAGCGTACTTTACCAGCATCAATTAAGTTGAATACTGCATCTTGTAGTACTTCAGAAGCAACTACTAAGTTTTCGAATTCTGAATCAGCAAAACCGTCTAAAACTGCGTTTGCTACAGAACCTACACCAGATTGTAACGGCATTAATTCATTTGTTAAACGACCCGCTTTGATTTCTGAACGGAAGAAGTCTAATAAAATGTTCGCCATATTTTGTGTTTCTTCATCTGGAGGTACGATTAATGAAGGCGCATCTGGCTCTTCAGAAATAACGATTGCTTGGATTTTATCTAAGTCTACACGAATACCAATTTCACCAATACGTTGCTCAGCATTTGTCATTGGAATAGCATCACGCTTACCTTGTTCACCTGGAACGTAAATATCGTGAATACCGATTAATGCTTCTGGATGAGAAATGTTTAATTCGATAATAATGTTCTCAGCATACTCAGCAAAAATTGGAGAGTTACCTACAGAGTTTGATGGGATAATAAGTCCATCTTCTGTAATAGCTACAGCTTCTAAAATTAAGTGTTTAATTGGACCGATAACTCCTTGGCGCACTAACTCAGCATTGTGAGATAGGTGAGCGTCTACATAAGAAATTTGGTCTTTGTTAATCATACCGCGCATTACCGCATCCCCTTGGAAAGGACCGCGTTTGTTAATAACACCAGCAGCAGCTAAATGGTTATCAACTTCAGGACCTAATGAAGCCCCTGTATATACATCAATTTTAATTTTTTCATTTTTAGCGCGCTCAACTAAAGCCATTGGTACTACTTTAGCATCCCCTGCACGTGTGAATCCGGACATCCCTACTACTGTACCGTCTTCAATTAAAGCAGCTGCTTGTTCAGCTGTTACGATTTTATCTGCTAACCCTTTTAAACCTAAACGTTTCTCAACTCGTGGATCCATTTAAAAATCCTCCCCTAAAAAGTTTTTTAATCGTTTGATTAATCAGAAAATAATATTAGAATTTTCTGTTTTTTTTACCAGGTACTAAACCGGCATTTATGTTAATAATATCACCAAATTGTCACATTAACTTCACACATAACATAAAAGCGCTTAAAAAACGATTAATCGAGAACTTTATTGCGTAGAGTAGATAAATTCTGTTTTATTATTATTTTACCGAAACTAAAAATGAGCAGATTTTTACAATTTAGATGAAAAAATGGTTGAAAAGGAGAAAGTAATAAGTGGTAAAAAGGTAAAAGCGACCTGTTTATAACAAGTCGCTTAGAAAGTTTCGTTTAGAAACCTAAAGAACGGCGGAAGTAGCTCGCATAGCGTTGGCTAACAGGAATGCGTGTGCCGTCTTTCATAATTAATAAGAAAGTAGAATGTGAATCCGGTTGGATTTCTTCAATATAATCGATGTTCACAATATATGAACGGTGGCATCGAATAAATGAATCTGGTGCCAAGAATAATTCCAGGTCACTAAGGTTCAAACGGTGGTAACCTTCACGGTGCATTGTTTTAACAAAAGTTTTACGTAATTGAGTCTCCAAATAGATAACTTGGTTATGTTTGATTGGGTACCAGCAATCATCAATTTTCACTGTAATATAATTTGTTAAAAACGGTGAGGGCTTTTGAGGGAAAATGGCCGTGATGGCACCTTTTGTTTCGCCTTCTTCAATGAGGGGAATGCTCATTCCGTAATAAGGAACCCCGAATACATCCGACTCAATGTAAGAGTTAATCTTCTGTCCATACGTTAATGCTTTGTAAGCTGCTGATCCTTCTTTAATAGGGTCACCCGGCTTAATTTTTAAATCTACTTTTTTGCTTGGTTGGTAGTAAATATACTCATTCGTATCTGAAATAGCAATGGAAGTATTTTCAGGGAAAAATTCTTTAATGACTTCCATAATTTCTTCTATTTGTTTTGGCTCCACTTTATAACACCTCTTCATAAGCATTTTATACAATTATGAACTATTTTGCTACATATTAAAAGAGATTAAGGTTAAGAAGATTTATTTTATAAATAATTAATTTTTGGATAAAAGTAAAGTGAATTTTGTTAGAAGATTTTATTGGTGGAAAGTATTCCAGTAATAATATAAAAAAGGTTTGATTTTCTAGGAATATAAAATTATTTACGGAGACTATTTCTAAAAAAGGGAAGTATCATAATCATTTTGAACTATACTATTTGTTAAAATTAGGTTGAAAGGAAAAGTTAGAATATGTTAATATTCACTATAGTTACTAATAAATGCACAAATATATACGAAATATATTATAGTTAATGGAACTCAAACAGCAAAAAAATAATTACTTTACATAATATTTTGTAATTTATTATAGGAAATTTGGCAGATTGGATGGAGCGGTAGGCATCTTTATCTGCAGTGTAAGGACAAAATCACAGATTAAAGTTGTCTTTAAAAGTTTAGAAACAGAATGTCTATTCTGAAGAAAGATGGGGTAATTTATGCAACTACATCAGTATTCGATTTCGGAAACAATTTCAAAGCGCTATTTTCAGGAGATTGACAATATTAATCAATATGCAGGTATTGAAGATTTTTTTGTATTGGAATCTCGATTAATTTTTGAGATTTATCATCTAGAGGCAACAAAGGCGAAAAAGACATTACATGAAATAATAGACATCCTATCTGCACGCTTTGGCAAACAAGTGATAAAAGTTGTCCGTTCATATTTTGTTACTTTGTCATCAATTGTGGCACGTAAGCTATTAGACAACCAGGTTCCATCTAAAAAAGCATTTGCCTTCAACTTAGCATGTGCGGATATGGTTGAAAACAAAATGAAAGACGCCGAGTTTCTGCAATTTGCAGATGATTTAGTAGAATTTTATGTATACTTTATTGCTGATCGTAAACAGCCAACATTCCGCCATCAGACAGTAAACAAAGTAATTATGTACATAAATGATGAGCTCGAAAATGATTTGACAGTTGAAAGCATTGCAGCAAACTTCCATATAAGTACGAGTCATTTATCACGAATATTCCGCGAGCATGTAGGTATAACATTAGTGGAATATTTAAATGTCCGTCGAGTAGAGGAATCTCAATACTATTTACGTCATACAAACAAGAGCATTACATCAATTTCCGAGCAGTTCCACTTTTGTAATCAAAGTTACTTCACAAGAATATTTAAAAAATATACAGGTGTGACACCGAAGCATTTCCGTGATGAGTTGCATCATGAGTTTTTCCGTTTTGAAATGGCAGAAGTCGTTTATGAAAATGTATGATGTTTTAAATCTACAACATTAAATACTAATCAACATAAATAAAATGCACTTTTATTTAAGAACTTTTAACGAGAAGTTTCAGAAAAAAAAGAAAAATATTTAAAAACTCTGCATGGATTATCGTTTTACATGTAGAGTTTTTATTTTGCTAATAATGAAGCGATTGATTAAGATTTTCAAAATTGATTCTCATTCAAACTAGTTTTATACTAACTAGAGGTTAAAAAATAGGTTGCCTTAATCGAATAGGAAATTTTGCAATCATAGTTTAAGGAGATAATGATGAAAAAGTATGAAAAAGCAGTATCGCTTGTATTAGTTGCAGGAGCAAGTTTATCAGCATTGTATTTTATCGTAAAACAAAATATGGAAGCAGCGATTTTATCAATGACGATTATGTTTACATTCACAAATTTTTTCCGTTCAAGGACATTTAAAGAAAAAGGTCATGTAAAAGAAGCAAAATGGATGCGCAATATGTCTGCATTGTTTGCAGTTTTATCGATAGTTGTATTATTAGTCATTGTCAGCGGATAACAATAAAAGAAGAAGGCGAACTTTAATGAACTACAAAGCAAAAAGAAAGAGTCCCATCGCTTTGATTTTTTCCATTTCCATCATTTTATTAATCGCGATTCTGGGCTCCGTTTATTATAAATATAATAGTGCTCAGACACCGGAGCAACCGGTCATCCCAATGGAGGAGGAAACAGCGGAGTCAGATAAACCATCTACTCCTTCTCCATTGGAAGGGAATAATTCCGATACAAAACTACAGGAGGAAAAACCTCCAACTGTGCCAGGTACGAAAAACGAAAAACCGGTTGAGGAAAATCCAAAAACGCCGTCAGTAGATACTAAAGAAGAAACAATATTAGAAAATGGCTATATTGTAGGACAAAAACCTGCAACAGAACCTACGTTTATAAAAGGTGTTTTAATAGTAAATAAAAAAATACCTCTACCGGCCTCATATAATAAAGGCGAGGATTCCAAAGCACGTGCAGCATTTGAAAAAATGGCTGATGCTGCCAAGGGAGAAGGGATGGAGCTAGTAGCATTTAGTGGCTTCCGTTCCTATGAGTATCAAAAGTCATTATATGATCGTTATGTGAAAAGAGATGGGAAAGATGCTGCCGATCGATACAGTGCGAGACCTGGGTATTCCGAACACCAAACAGGCTTAGCCTTTGATATTGGCGAGAAGGGTAAAGAAGATCTGTGGTTGACGAATGCTTTCGGTGAAACAACAGCGGGGCAATGGTTGGCTCAAAATTCCCATAAATACGGCTTTATATTGCGTTACCCTAAAGGTAAGGAGCAGGTTACCGGTTTCATGCATGAATCATGGCATTTCCGTTATTTAGAAGGAGATTTGGCAACAAAGGTTTATGAAGCAGGAGTTACATTAGAAGAATATTTAGGGATAAATTAAAAAATGGGATGTGCTGTTCATAAGCGCATCCCATTTTTTATAAAATCGGTGATAACAATCGTGACATCGATTCTCTGAATTTAGTGTAGTTCGAACGGTTTTTATAAAGCTCCAATGTAAGCTCGGAGCAATCCATTATGTCTCTTTCAAATATTTCTGCAAGACGATGGGCCAATAAACGGTCATAGATAAGGGCATTCACTTCAAAGTTTAAACTAAAGCTTCTTACATCGATATTGGCTGTTCCGACAGAAGCAATCTCATCATCAACGACAATCATTTTTGCATGAATAAAGCCTTTTTCATAATGATATACTTTCGCACCTGCTTCAACAAGTGGACCTACATATGAATAAGTGGCCCAGTAGACAAACATGTGGTCCGGCTTATTTGGAATCATAATGCGCACATCAATACCTGTAAGAGTTGCAATACGGATGGCATCAAAAAATGATTCATCTGGAATGAAATACGGGGACTGTATGTACACGTATTTTTTTGCATTTGCTATTAAATGCAAATAATTATTTTTGATTACTTCCCATTCTGTATCAGGTCCGCTTGAAATAATCTGAAGGGCGGCCGTTCCCTTTTGTGGAATGATAGGGAAATAACGCTCTGCATAGATAATATCGTTTTTGGCACTCGCCTGATTCCAATCCAATATAAATCGCGTCTGTAATGGATGAACAGCACTACCTTCAATACGAAGATGGGTATCCCGCCAATAACCGAATCGATCGGATAGGCTTAAATATTCGTCCCCTACGTTAAACCCACCTATATAGCCAATTCTACCATCTATAACAGCGATTTTACGATGATTCCGGAAGTTTAATCGAGGATTAATTAAAGGAAGGATGGATGGGAAAAATACTTCTACTTCTCCTCCTGCTTCAATCAGTTCTTTAAAATGACGTTTGCGAATGCCCCGGGAGCCCATTTCATCAAATAGAACCCGTACTTTCACACCTTGCTTAGCCTTTTTTATTAATGCATTTATAATTCTTTGCCCTAAATTATCCAGTTTAAAAATATAATATTGAATGTGGATATGATTTTTTGCGTGGTTTATATCACTAATAAGTGCTTCAAACTTGTCACTACCATCATCGAAAATTTTCACATCATTATCCTGTGTTAAAACAGCATTATTTGTTTTTAAATTCATATAAATAAGATGGCTATAATTTTTTATATGCTCAGTACGCAACTCCAGTTCATTATTCTCAATTGCTTCAATTTGATAATTAATGAGTTGTTCAATTCCAATATCTTTCCTTCCGTCCCACCGGAATAAGTGCTTTTTCCTTAACTGTCTTCCCAATAATAAATAGAGGAAAAATCCAACAAACGGGAGGAAAAAAAGTACGAGTAACCATGCCCAAGTGGATGAAGGTTTTTTACGCTCTAAAAAGATAACTGTTATTGCAAAAAGAATATTTAAAACCATTATAATAGGGAATAAAAAATAGCCTTGAATAAGAGAGCTCAAAAAGTTCACCTACCTTCCTTCTTATCTCCATTATAGCGTACGGAGGCTAAACAAAAAAAGAAACACTCGACAATTCTATAAAAGCGAGTGTATCTTAATTTTCTTAATACTCTTCCACATGAAAGTATATATCCGAGAAATCACATTGCGCTAATTTTTTTGAGTTGATAAAGAAGCTAATAATCCCACTATCTCCCCACATTATATTTTGTTCATCGTTAGAAACAATCTGCAGCAATAATGTGTCATAATGCTGCAAATACATAGAGCCCTTTCGGAAATCCTGATGAATAAAATACGGGTAGCCTCCAATTTTATGTTCTGCTGCTAAATAACTTTCCAGATAAACATCTTGGAATGACCGCTCATCTAATGTAATAGACGTATTCATCATTTCAGGCTTGAAATAATTATGTAGCCGATAGTCCATGGCTGATACAGGTTCAAATTGTTTAGTAGGGAGAAGCTTCATTTCCTGCTGAATTGGAAAATTATTTAAATTTACGTCTTCTAAATAGGTAAAGTCATGAATAAATTGATTATAGTGTGCAATATGAGGGATATATTGAACTTTAAAATGACAATATTCCGAATGTGACTTTACTTTTTCATAACAGTGTTGAGCAATATAAAATTGTAAAATACCTTTTTCAGGAAATGGATGGCCTAGCTGTATTTCCGAGAAGTTCAGCTGTGCCAAAAACAGCATATATCGATTTTGTCTATCTTTAGGATGCTCCATTTCATGGGTTAAGAAAGGCAAACCTGCAAATTTACTTTCGTGCAGAAAAGCCGGCTCCATTACAGGCTTTAATATGGCCACCTGTTCAGCAGAATGACTTAAGCTCGTATGAAAATTAATTAACTCTTTAGGGATAAATATATTTTTATCTAAATGTGCCATTTTGATGTTCCTCCTTTTGAAGTAATTTAATTCGAAATAGTCAATATTACTTCAAAACTGTTCGTGATAATAACACTATTTCCACTTGTAAAATTTGCTAAACATGCCTAAAATTTAAATGCGAATTGTTTTTAATATGTAAATGAAAAACATAAATAAATTGTTAGGAAACAAGTAAAATTCCCGCAAATGTTTTTTTAAGGGTTTATTTATTATGGGAAAAGGTTAAGTTTAACTATATTTAACTTTTGTAATGAAACTGAAAAGTATAAATAAGCTTTTACATGGTACTCTATAGAAGTAGAAGGTCTGACCTTTGAAAAATGAAACTTTTAAAACCTAAAATCGTTATATATATTAGAAAAGGAAAGTTTGAGGTGTAATCAAATGGCGAAAGAGATTGATTTAAAGCGTATTGTTACAAACTTATCAAAATTAGGTGTTACGGCGACAGTTACGAAATCTCGTCTTGAGCTTTTAAAAGTTTTAACACCACCAACGCAAACTCCACAAACACAAAATTAAAGAAATTCAGGTAGGATGAAAGTTATCTTCATCCTACCTGAATCTCTAAGTAGTAGAGGACCCTTTATAATAAAATGGGTCCTTTCATTTTATTCGTCGTCGGGATCATTCGTAGTGAACATATACGTACGGTAATGAAACTTCATACTATATACGAGTCCGATTGCAAGAGCATTCCCCATCATCGAACTTCCTCCGTAACTAATGAAAGGTAAAGGAATCCCTGTGATAGGTAATAGTTGTATCGTCATCCCGATATTTTCAAAAACATGGAACGTAATCATGGCAATAATTCCTGCACATACATAAGTACAAAATGGATCTTTAAGTAATAGCGTCGTTTTCGTTAAATGGTAAATTAACAAAAAGTATAAGCAAATAACAGCACTCGCACCAACAAAGCCCCATTCTTCACCAATTACTGCGAAAATAAAGTCTGTATGGTTTTCTGCAACATATACTTCACGTGCCATAAACCCTTTCCCGAAAATCTCACCTGAACCTATCGCATTAAGTGAGGTAATTAAGTGATATCCGTCTGAAGATGCATATGAGTACGGGTCAATCCAAGAATAGATACGGGCAAATTGATATGGCTGGAATCCAAATGTTTTTTCAAGGAAATCCTGCATGTACAGTGCCATCCATAATAAAGATCCGCCGATAACAGCGGCTCCGCCGAATAAAGGTACAATTATTTTCCAGGTAACACCGGCAACAATAACAAGTGCCGCGGTAATCGCAAAAAATACTAACCCCGAACCTAAATCAGGCTGCAACATAATTAAGAAAAGAGGCACAATAAGTGTTAATCCAATTTTACCGAGTAACATGAAATCTGATTTGATCGTTTTAATTTGATATCTTTCATTATGCTTACTTATTAAATAAGCAGTAGCTAAAATGAAAAATGTTTTCATGAACTCAGCAGGTTGAATGCTTCCAATTGGTGTATTAAACCAACTTTGTGCACCATTACGATAAATTGTTATATTTGTTGACGGTGGAATGGCTACAACTGCAATTAACAAGAGTAGTCCAAAACCATAAAGCGGCCACGCCAGCTTTTTGTATTGATCTGGGTCAAAGTACATGACAACTGCGACTATAAAGGCGAAAATTGCATAGTTAAGCATTTGTCTCGGAACAAAGTTTGTCCCGTATTGACCGGAAGTTTGCGCAGAAGCGATAGCCAGTAAGCTTACACCAAAAAATATGAATAGTATGATTGTAAGCGGCCAGTCGAAGCGCTTATTAAAATTATAATTGTTTGTATCCATTCATTTCACCTTAAATTATTAAATTTAACCCATCTAGGGGTTAGAAGATACCAACAAATTGAAGGTATTTAATATGAGAATGGTTAAATGTTTTACCATTCAAGAAAGTATCGTGCTTAAAATATAGTAATATTTTAAGCTTTATTAACTTTATCATATTCTTAAAAAAATTACTTTAGTAAGTCCAATTTAAAAGTTCGACGAAACATATGAGAAAATGTTTCAAATTTGAATAAGAAGTCATATAATAATCATATTATTCATGTTAAAGGGGCGTGCAAGTAGTGGCAAAGAAATTGAAGTCTGCTGAAGATTTTATGCATCATTTATATGTCCATATGAACGATGTGGAAAATTTTGTTATTTATAGTGGGCTTACACTGAGGGAATTTATGGCTTCAGTAGAACCGGTAAAGAATGTTTTGCTATTAAGGCATGCCTACGACAATGGCTCTTTTAACATGCATACACAATTTGATTTTGTTACTAATGAAGATATGCGGGATTTTTTGAAAAGAGAAAGCGACTTAAAACAGGATATATGCTGGGTAGACTTCGCGGCAGAAAAAAATGTTAATGCATTGACGCCGCTGGAACAGGCAGAGCTTCTCTATTTAAGTCATAAGCGTGAACCATTAGCATCACCTTTTTTCAGCAAGTTGCAAAATCGGTACGCTTATTATTCATCTGTGGCGGACAAAATGACAAAAGTATATTATCGTTTCATTGGCGATTCTGAAATACTCATATCGAATTTATTTAATCAAATGATAAGAGAAAAAGAAGGAGGAGGAAGTTTTTGGAGAAGAAAAAACAAAAATAATTCCCCTACAATTGATCCTTCTACATTAAGATTATATAGACCATTTGCAAAAGAGGGTGCATTGCTTTCGTTATATAAATTAGATAAGCCAAATGCCCATTATGCAATCGAAGTTCGAGTGTTAAGTGACTATGATTATCCCGATGAAGTTTGGGATGATTTAGATGAAATATTAAAACAAGGCTATGATGAATTAATACAAATTAGTTAACACTCACAGCGAACCAGGCAGTGAGTGTTTTTTATCCGATTTCAGCGTACAGGAGATTCGTGATAAAATAACGTTAGTAAAAACTGGAGGTCAAAAGAATGAAAAAAAGAATCGGTTTATTATATGGTGGTAAGTCTGCCGAGCATGAAGTATCACTATCTACTGCAAAGGCTGTAACGCAGGCGGTAGATTTTAATGAGTTTGACGTCTTTCCGATTTTTATTACATTAAAGGGTGAATGGCGTGTTGGACCTCAATTAACAGAACCCGCTCAAACAATTGAACAATTACAATTTACAACGACTTCAGAGCAATCTGAAAATAATATAACGCAATTCATAAATGCTCATATGGAAAATCCATTCGATGTAGTTTTCCCATTATTGCATGGCACGAACGGCGAGGATGGAACTGTACAGGGCTTTTTAGAAGTTTTGAATATTCCTTATGTAGGAAATAGTGTTCTTGGTTCTGCAGCCGGTATGGATAAAGTAGTAATGAAACAGTTATTTGAAATGGCGAATTTACCCCAAGTACCATATGAATCTTTTATTCGTAGTGAGTGGGAGCATGATAAAACAGCATGGATTAATAAATGCGAAAAAGCATTAGGTTACCCTATGTTTGTAAAACCGGCTAACCTTGGATCTAGTGTTGGAATCAGTAAAGCAACTAATGCGGAAGAGTTGGAAAAAGCAGTACAATTCGCATTGCAGTATGATCGCAAAATTGTCATCGAACAAGGTATTAAAGCACGTGAGATCGAGCTTGCCGTTTTAGGGAATGATACTCCAAACGTTTCTGTAGCGGGTGAGATTAAGCCAATGACAGATTTTTACGATTATGATTCAAAGTATAAGGACGGCTCAACAGCCTTGATTATTCCGGCCGATTTGCAAGCAAATGTCTATACAGACTTAGTGGATATGGCGAAAAGAGCGTTTAAAGCAATTGATGGAGCAGGATTAGTCCGAGCGGATTTCTTCGTAACGGATAACAATGAAATTTACATTAACGAAGTAAATACTATGCCAGGTTTCACACCGGTTAGTATGTACCCGTTGCTATGGCAGCATACAGATCTAACATATCCTCAACTAGTTAAGGAACTTATTAACTTAGCGTTAGAGCGCCATACTGAAAAACAACAGCTTCAATACAATAGAGATTGAGTGGGATAAAAAGTGAAAAAAAAATTACAACAGCTTGCAACATGGCTAACGATAGAAAATCAATCATTTCCTGATACGGTTGTCACAGGTATTTCCATTGATACACGCACCATCGCTAAAGGTGATTTATTTATTCCTTTTCGCGGTGAAGCTGTAAATGGACATCGCTTTGTGGAACAGGCATTTGAAAAAGGTGCAGCAGCTTCATTGTGGATGAAAGATGAACCTAACCCACCGGAGAATCTACCGTTAATATTTGTAGATGATCCGGAACAGGCACTGCAAAAAATGGCGGAATGTTATCGTAATGAGCATAAAGCAATATTTATCGGTATTACTGGTTCAAATGGGAAAACTTCCTCTAAGGACATTTTGGCGGGAACTCTTTCTCCGTATTTTAAAGTGCAAAAGACGATTGGTAATTTTAATAACCAATTAGGTTTGCCGATAACAATTTTACAGCTTGATGAAGATACAGAAATCTCCGTTTTGGAAATGGGTATGAGTGGCTTCGGAGAGATTGAATTTTTAACTAAACTTGCACGCCCGCATTATGTAATTATTACAAATATCGGTGAAGCCCATATGCAAGATTTAGGGTCGCGAGAAGGTATCGCAAAAGCGAAGTTTGAAATAGTAAAAGGTTTAAATGAGGAAGGTTTGCTTTTCTTTGATGGAGATGAGCCATTATTGCAAAGTCTTGTTGCCAAAACGCCAAATTTAAAAACGCAGTCGTTCGGTTTTACACGAAGCCAAGATTTAGTGGCTTCTAATATTGTAGCGACAGCACAAGGCAGTAGCTTTCATGTAGAAGGAGCCATTAATGGAGACTTCTTTATATCTGTTTTAGGAGAGCATCAGGTAAAAAATACATTAAATGCGATGCTTGTAAGTAGAGCTTTAGGGTTAACGGATGAGCAAATTCGAGAAGCATTAAAGCAAGTTGTGTTGACGGATATGCGTATGCAGCTTATTTCAGTAGGTGAGCTATTATTTATTAATGATGCATATAATGCCGCACCGACTTCGATGCACGCTGCTATTCAATTTATCGAGCAAACGACAATTCGTAAGGAAAAATGGCTTGTCCTCGGTGATATGCTGGAGTTAGGGAATGATGAGCAGTCGATGCATGAAGAAGTGGCTGCCTATATAAACGATCAGAAAATCAGCTATGTTTGTCTATATGGTCCGCGCATGAAATGGCTATATGAAAAGCTGCAAGCTAAATTTGATGCAACGCACTTAATATATTCTGAGCGAGACTATGATCCGATTATAAATAAAATTAAATTAAATGCTACGAGTGAGTCCATAATTTTAGTAAAAGGCTCACGAGGAATGCAGTTGGAGAAAATTATTCAATCAAACGAGTTGGCATAGCTAACTCGTTTTTTTTTTTTATTAAAAGCGCGGAAGCTTTTTTCTACGGAAAGAGTCGCTTATTATATTTATAAGAACATCAATAAAAGTAGGTGAATTGATGATAACAGGCGTACTTTTTTTACATGGATTTTCTGGTGGACCGTATGAAGTGCAACCTTTTGTGCATTATATACAACAACGTACAGATTGGGTTATAAGTGTTCCTACATTTTCAGGTCACGGGGATGCAGAACATTTATCGATGAAAGGCTATAAAGCTGAGCATTGGATGATGGAAGCGGAAATTGCTTATCGTCAGCTAAAAAAGCAAGTAGATGAAGTAATTGTTGTTGGTTTTTCAATGGGCGGAGTTATTGGTATGTATTTATCAATCCGCTATCCAGTAAAGAAATTAGTGTTATTGAGTGCTGCGATTAAGTATATAGACCCACCCCAGCTAGTGAAAGATGTTCGGGCAATTGCTCAAGATATGGTTCATAAAAAGCTGGAAGAAAACGAATTGTTTGCACGCTATAAAGATAAATTCAAAAATGTCCCACTATCGGCGACGGTTGAATTTATGAAAGTCGTCAAAAAGACGGAACCTTATATAAAAAACATTCAATGCCCAACCTTTATTGTTCAAGGAAGGCTGGACGGCATCGTACCGAATACGACTGCACAGATTTTATACAACCAAATTCCCTCACTGCAGAAGCAAATGTATATTTCAGATTGTGGAAAGCACCATATTTGTTATAGTGATGATTGTGACGAATGGTTCGATGCGGTGTTCAAATTTATAACGTGAATAAATGTCAGACTATTCGATACAAGCATTATCATTGCATACCGTTACAACCCATGTTAGACTATTAAGAGCAATGGATACATTTTGTGCGAAGACTCTTCAGACTTTTTGATGAAGAGTACTTTTTTTTGATAAACGGTTTTATTCTATTTTTTTAAAAAAGCTAGAACAAATAACAACGGTAGAATTGAACCGCTCGGCAATGACCGGGCTTTCCTTTTCATATAAGAGACTCTGCATGTGAAGCAGAGAGAATTTTTTAAGTAACGGAAACGTTCCACATACAATGGCTCGAAATTTGCCGCCATTTCATCTGAAAATGTAACCATTTGTCAACTTATATAGGAAAAAGGAGATTGAAGAGTTTGACAAATTTTTCAGAATTAAACATTAGTGAATCGACATTACGCTCTATTAAGCGTATGGGGTTTGAAGAAGCAACACCAATCCAAGAAGGAACAATTACGTTTGCAATGGCTGGTCGTGACGTATTAGGTCAAGCACAGACAGGTACTGGTAAAACAGCTGCATTTGGTATTCCATTAATCGAGAAAATCGATCCAAAAAACCCAAATGTTCAAGCGTTAGTAATTGCTCCAACTCGTGAATTAGCAATTCAAGTATCAGAAGAACTTTATAAATTAGGCTATGATAAACGTGTAAAATTATTATCAGTTTACGGTGGTCAAGAAATCGGCCGTCAAATTCGTGCACTGAAAAATAATCCTCAAATTATTGTAGGAACACCAGGTCGTATTCAAGACCATATTAACCGTCGTACATTACGATTAGACGAAGTTCAAACATTAATATTAGACGAAGCAGACGAAATGTTAAACATGGGCTTCATTGATGATATTAATGCGATTTTAGAAAATGTACCATCGACTCGTCAAACTTTACTATTCTCAGCGACAATGCCTCCAGCAATCCGTAAAATTGCAGAGACATTTATGAAAGACCCTGAAATAGTAAAAATTAAAGCAAAAGAATTAACAATGGAAAATATTGAACAATTTTTCGTAAAAGCAACAGAGCGTGAAAAATTCGATGCATTATCTCGTTTATTAGACTCTCAAAAACCAGAATTAGCAATCATTTTCGGTCGTACGAAACGCCGTGTTGATGAGTTAAGCCAAGCGTTAGGTTTACGTGGTTTCTTAGCAGAAGGTATCCACGGTGACTTATCACAAGCAAAACGTATTTCTGTTTTACGTCAGTTCAAAGAAGGTAAAATCGACATTTTAATCGCAACAGACGTAGCGGCTCGTGGTTTAGATATTTCAGGTGTAACACATGTTTATAACTTTGATATTCCACAAGATCCGGAATCATACGTTCACCGTATCGGCCGTACAGGTCGTGCAGGTAAATCGGGTGTTGCAGTAACATTCGTAACACCTCGTGAAATGGGTTACTTACGTATCGTAGAAGAAACTACGAAAAAACGTATGACTCCTTTACGTCCACCATCATCAGAAGAAGCATTAGTAGGCTTACAAGAAGATGCAATGCAATCGTTGGTGGAACTAGTTCAAAATAATGATTTAGGAAGTTACCGTGAATTAGCGGCTAAGTTATTAGAAAATAACGAAGCGTTAGATTTAGTGGCAGCTGCATTAAAATCAATTACAAAAGAACCTGATGCAACTCCAGTATCATTATCTGAAGAGCGTCCACTCCCAATGCGCCGTGAGCGTTCAGGCGGCGGTGGTGGCCGTGGCCGCGGTGGCAATGACCGTAACCGTGGTGGTGGTAACCGCAGTGGTGGTGGAGACCGTCGCGGAGGAGATCGCCGTCGTGAAGGTGGCGGTGGCGGAAGCCGTAGTGGTGGCGGAGGAAGTCGCGAAGGAGGTCGCCGTGAAGGTGGCGCTCGTCGTGAAGGATCTCGTGATCGCCGTCCTCGTCCACGTCGCGAAGACTAATATCATTCAAACACATCAACGAATTTTCGTTGGTGTGTTTTTTTTACATAAAACGATAGGAATATAAACTTTTCATAAATTATTTAACAAAAGTACCATTTATCTATACTATATAAGGTAATGGAAAATTTTTAACATCATTTATATGGGAACTATGAAACAATTAAGAGGTTGAACCGTATAGCATAATAGAAAGAAAGAGGTGTAAAGCTTGTGAGAGAACAACCGAAATACCAATTACCGAAAAAAGCACAAACTGTTTGGCGATTATATGGGCTAATTCAAACTATATTCATTGCTCTTCTTGTCGCGGGAGTTATATTTCTAGTGGTGACATTTGATTGGCCCCAATGGATTATGTGGGTTGCTATTGCATTTGTAGTCTTATCCATTATTTTTTCCATCGCTGTCTTTCCTCGTGTACGTTGGAGGATTTGGCGCTATGAAGTGAGAGAGCAGGAAATCGAGATTCAAAGTGGGTTATTTGTCGTAAAACGAACATTAATACCAATGGTGCGTGTTCAGCATGTAGATACGGAACAAGGTCCGATTTTAAAAAAATATACGTTAGCCAATATTTCCATTTCTTCAGCTGCAACTGTACATACGATTCCGATGTTAAAAGTAGAGGAAGCCGACTTACTACGGACAAAAATTTCTGAACTTGCAAGGGTGGCGGAAGATGATGTCTAACGAAAAATTTAAACTTCACCCTGTTACAGCTATTATTAACGTGGTAAAAGCATTAAAAGACCTATTGATTCCGATTGTGATTATCTTAGTTGCAAATGGCTTTAATATTAATTTGGATTATCGCAGTGAAACATTTTTCAGTGAAATGATTCCACTTTTTATTTTAGTGATTGTCGTCTTCGGTACGATGGTGAGTGGTCTTATTAAATGGTGGACGTTTGTATACTGGTATGAAGATAGCGAACTGCGGGTTGAATACGGATTATTCGTAAAGAAAAAGCGTTACATTCCATTCGATCGAATTCAAAATTTAAATTACAAAGAAGGGATTTTCCATCGCCTCTTTAAGCTTGTTCAAGTGCAGGTAGAAACGGCGGGGAGCAAAAGTGGTAAGCCTGAAGCTGAGTTAACTGCTGTTACGAGAGCAGCGGCGGATGATGTGGAAATCCAAATGAAAAAAGCGAAGCAAAAAACACCGATTGAAAGTGAATTAATGGAAATAGTAGAAGAGGAAGAACCGCCTTCAACTATTCTACACAAAATGAAGGTCCCTGAACTGTTATTATTGGCAAGCACTTCAAGTGGAATCGGCGTAGTACTGGCCGGGGTTTTTGCTGTCTTCTCGCAATTTGCGGAATTTATTCCATTTGATGCGATATATGATGAAGTGGCATTTTTAATGGAATACAGCTTTATCGCGGCAATGATACTGATTGCTCTTGCGCTCATGGTAGCGTGGATAATATCCGTGGGGATTACATTTTTAAATTATTATAACTTCACGGTGAGTAAACAGCAGAATCGTTTAATTATTACTCGAGGGTTAATTGAAAAAAAACGTGTAACAATCCCGTTAAATCGTGTACAGGCAATTAAACTAGTGGAAAATCCATTCCAGCAAATGCTGGGCTTAGCATCGATTGCAGTGGAAAGTGCTGGTGGAGGATTTAGTGGGGAAGCAGATAAGAAAATTATATTATTTCCGTTAATTGCAAAAAAGGAAGCTTTAAAACCATTGGCTGAGCTATTTCCTGAATATGATTTTCACCTTGTGGAAGCAATTCAGCCTCCTAAAAAAGCATTACCTTTTTTCTACAGGATAGATTTTATTTGGCTCGTACCATTGATAGCCGCTATTTCTTATTTTTTCTATCCATATGGATTACTGTCCTTACTATTGGTATTACCGATAATTTTGTTAGGAAGATGGCAGTTTAAAACAACGGGCTATACAATTGAAGGTCAGCAAATTACAATTGTATCTCGCATGATTAGCCGTGTTACCTTTTTTGCTTTAAAAAAACGTGTACAGGTAACGCAGGGGAGTCAAACCTATTTCCAAAAACGCCGTAAAATTGGTTCTGCGAAAATTATAGTTATGTCTGGGATGACAGGGGCTTCGGCGACGGTTCGTCATATAGACCAAAAAGAAGTTGAAAAGATATTAACTTGGTACGAATATTAAAAAGAATAGGATGTGTGCAAAGGTGGTTCCTTTTTCACACATCCTATTTTTTATTTTACTCGTTTTATAGAGTTGTTGCGCCAACGAACCATATTTTTGGGATTAAAATAAACAAATCCTAAAATAAAGCCGGTAACAAGCCCGCCTAAATGAGCACTGATATTAATATTAGGCGTTACGAAAGTCATGATAATACTAATGACGATTAATGGTAGCATGATTTGTTTTAGTTGTGGGAATAAATGTCTCGTATAATAAATGAGTGCCCCAAACGCACCGAATATACCATAAATCGCACCACTAGCCCCTACACTAGCGTAATCTGGGGCCTGTGTTACAAATGTAGCAGCACCACCGAAAATTCCTGCTAAAAAGTAAATCGTTAAAAAACGAACTTTACCAGCTATTTTCTCCAGCTCCGGACCAAATAAAAATAGTGAGAACATATTAAAAAGAACATGCATAAATCCAGCGTGTAAAAACATTGACGTAATAATACGCCACCACTCACCAGCGGCAATTAGACCATTCACACTAGCGCCTGCAATAAGTATTTCCCTTCCTAATGAGGGAATTAATGTCAAGGTGTATACGATTAAATTAATCGCAATGATTGACGAGACAATTGGATATAACGTAATGTATTGTTTGAAATTTTCTCTGCGAATAAACATTTTCCACCTCAATTATGTCGATATAAAATAATACAAATTAATATTCATTATACATTGGACTAATGTTCAAATGAAAGGGAGAGCTACTAATTGATTAAAGGTATTGGTTTAGATTTAGTAGAATTGGATCGAATTGAAAAGATGTTAGGGCGTTCTGCAAAATTTGCACAACGTATTTTAACGGAACGCGAATTAATTATTTTCGATGAGTTATCACCAGCTCGGAAAGTGGAGTTTTTGGCTGGGCGCTTCGCTGCAAAAGAGGCATATTCAAAAGCTATCGGTACAGGAATTGGTAAAGGGTGTGAACTCCATCAAATGGAAATTTTAAAGGATGGGCTAGGAAAACCAGTCCTCTATTTTGATGGCGAACTGGTAAATGGCTTTATTTCTATTACGCATACTCGAACAACGGCAGCTGCTCAAGTAATCTTAATGCAATAATACATACATGCCCTCATTCGTTCATATAGTAATTTATCGAAAAAGTTAATCGAAAGGATGAAACTTTGAAACTCCGACTGCTAGTTGTTGTCGTTTGTTGTCTATTTTTGGCGGCGTGTGGGAAAGCAACGAAAGATGAAGTGATTGAAGATGTAAACAAGAAATGGAATGAGGCAAAGGGTTATGAATTAAGTGCTTCGATGGAAGTACGTACTGGGGCTGAGCCGAGAATTTATGATGTGAAAGTATGGCATACGAAACCGGATTTTTATCGAGTAGCAGTTAACCCGCAAGGAGAAACGGAACAGCAGTTAATTGTTCGTAATGAAGAAGGGGTATTTGTTGTAACTCCGGCTCTTAGAAAAACGCATAAATTCCAGAGTGAGTGGCCGAAACAAAATAGTCAAGCCTATATTATTGGAACGCTTGCAGATGATTTAATGGCGGATTCAAAAGCTGTTATGACAGAAGATGATTCAACTTATACATTTGAGCTGGCTACACGGAATGTAGATCAAACAGCTTTACCTATCCAGCAAATTATGGTTGATAAGAAAACAATGCTTCCGACAAAAGTTAGTGTGTTAGACGAGTCTTTACAAGAGCAGGTTGTTATTACATTTGGAGAAATTAAGTTAGGTGTACAACATACCGCAAAGGATTATGAAGTAGAAAAGTTCACTGAAAAAGAAGAGAAAAAGGCAGCATCAGCTGATGTTGTAAATACAGATTTCAGTGTATACTATCCAACAATTGACTGGGCACATACTAAGTTGACAGAAGAGTATGAGGTTAAAGAAGATGGCAATTCCCGTGTTATTTTAACGTTTGAAGGTGAAAAACCATTTACATTAATGCAGCAACCAATTCAATATGACAACATGGTGTTGCCTGTATTCTCACCTGGGGATCCAGCTGATTTAGGCTACACGATTGGCGCAATTACAGATCATTCTATTCAGTGGGATAAGGATGGCATGACATTCTTTATCGCATCTACAAAATTATCTAAAGAGGAATTATTGGAAGTGGCAGCTAGTGTGCAGCAAAGTAGTATGAAATAAATTGCCATGACAGATGATTTATTGCGAACCTAGCTATATGTCTTCTAAAAAAGATGCATCTTGCACATACTTGTGCAAGATGTTATTTTTTTGTATTAATTTTAGCTTTATTCGAAGTGAAATGTATGCCATAATTTTCTTAACATTTACGGGGTGTTTATACTTTTAAAAAGAGGGTAAAGTCAAAATGGAAAAACCAATAAATTACCGACCTACAAAAGCAATTATTGATTTACAAGCAATCGAACATAATCTCATTTCATTACGCCAATATATTGGCAAAGACATTCAAATTATTGCGGTAGTAAAAGCGAATGCATATGGGCATGGAGATGTAGAAGTGGCAAGAACAGCTATTCAGGCAGGAGCAACGATGCTAGCTGTAGCAACACCTGATGAAGCTGTACACATGAGGGAAAATTTTAAGGATATTGATATTTTAGTGTTGGGTGCTACACCACCTAATTTTGCTCCTTATGCTTCCCAGGAAAATATTATCCTTACCGTATTTTCAACAAGCTGGATAGAAACGGTAAAACAATATATACCTTTGGCAAATCAATTAAAGCTTCACATTAAAGTTGATTCAGGTATGGGGCGTATTGGAGTCTCTACGAAAGAAGATTTACTGGAATTGTACGAAGCAATTGTTATGTCCGATGATTTTATTTTGGATGGTATTTTTACACACTTTGCTACAGCAGATGAAGAAGATTCATTGTACTTTGACAACCAAGTAACCCTATTTAAGGACTTTTTGAGTGTATTGCCAAAAAGACCAAGACTAGTCCATGTGGCAAATACTGCTACCACTTTAGTTAAAGAGCCGTCTTTACAGTATGATGCGGTTCGCTTCGGTATTTCGATGTACGGATTATTACCTTCGTCTTTTGTTGGTTCTAAAATGCCGTTTCCAATTAAACCTGCATTTTCACTACATACTGAACTCATACATATAAAAAAAATGCATGCAGGGCAATCGGTTGGCTATGGTGCAACTTATACGTTAGAGGAAGATTGCTACATTGGTACGATTCCGATTGGATATGCGGATGGCATGCTTCGTAAGCTCGAAGGTCAAGAAGTGCTTGTTGGAGGAAAAAAGGCGAAAATTGTCGGTAGAATTTGTATGGATCAAAGTATGATTTTACTGCCAACAGCATATAATGTAGGAGAAGAAGTTGTATTGATTGGTCGCCAACAGCATGAACAAATCACAATGGATGATTGGGCAACTAAACTCCAAACGATTAATTATGAAGTACCATGCGTGATTACAGCTAGAGTTCCTAGGGTATACAAATAAATTTCGATGTAATTTTACTGTAAAAAATTCCAAAAAATCGAAACAAATATGTTCACATTTATCCCCCTAATAGCGAGAATTGTCAGTTTTTTTATTTTCCTGTCTTTTCATTGTAGGTAATCAATGATAGAATTAATGGGAAATGGGATGTTCGGTGGAGGTGCTTGTTTTGTACGCGAAGGAATTGGTAGAAGTAGAAGAAGTGGTAATTGACATACCAAATGAGCTAGTTACTCAATTTGAAAGAACGTTTGGACGCAATACTGAGAGTGGTTATATGATGGCGTATTTGGCGACTCAAAAATATACAAAGCATATGCAACCAAATCAAATACGGGAAGCTTTAATAAAGGGCTATGTGGAAATGTCGCAAATTAATCTGACAATTTGCAGTGAGTGCTTGCATGCAGAGTATGAAGCGGAACATATGGTGGAGCGTCTCGTAAGCGGGGGATGACAAGTTGATTGTAAAACGTGGAGACGTTTTTTTTGCTGACCTATCACCAGTGGTAGGTTCAGAACAAGGCGGGACTAGACCCGTGCTTATTATACAAAATGATATTGGAAATCGTTTCAGTCCAACTGTCATAATAGCTGCAATAACTGCGCAAATTCAAAAAGCAAAATTACCTACACATGTAGAAATCGATGCGAAAAAGTATGGTTTTGAACGCGATTCGGTAATTTTGCTTGAGCAATTGCGTACAATTGATAAGTCACGATTAACAGATCGGATTACTCAGCTTGACACAAAACTAATGCAGGAAGTCGATATCGCGCTCAATATTAGTTTAGGACTCGTAAAATTTTAATACATAAAAAAAGCATCGAAACTTATGGTTTCGATGCTTTTTATTATCTTCACAATAATATTATTTTATAAATAGTAGCTGTAATCATGTAAAAATATAACAAATAGTTTACAATAAATACATCGAGTATTTATATAGATATACTTCTAATTAAAAATAATTTTGAAATCAAATTTAAGTTATAAACATACCGTATGCTATAATAAAAAAGATTAATAATTCCGAAAATTGATAATGTGTATTAACTCCTTATAATGAAAATGTAGGAAATTGGAGGCACTATGATGAAGACGAAATCTACCGTAGAGATTATAACAGAATGGGATATTGTAGCTGCACGCCAACTTGGACGAAACGAAGCGAAAGCTATTGGCTTTGGCGCGGTAGATCAGGCTCGAATTACGACTGCAATTAGTGAACTTGCCAGAAATATATATTTATATGCCAGGGCAGGGGAAGTGACAATCGAGCGTATTAGCGAGGGCGTGAAAGTTGGTATTCGTATTACAGCGGCAGATAAAGGACCCGGAATAAATAATATAAAAAAAGTAATGGAAGATGGTTATTCCACTTCCGGGGGGCTAGGTGCAGGGCTGCCAGGTGTTAAAAGATTAATGGATACGATGGATATCCAATCCTCTGTTGAAAAAGGAACGACTATAATTATTGAAAAATGGGTTTAGTAGGATGTGATAAAATTTGAAAGAGCTGCAAATGCAATATCAAAAAATATTATCGGACTTTTTATCAAATCAAACGGAAAGGAATTTATATATTGGCCAAAACTTTATTCGCCAGTTAATCCAGAAGAAAGTAGCTCCGGAAGAAGTTATAAATATTCACAAACATGCGATGGAGCAACTCTATCCTGACTTACCCGAATATATTTCGCATAGCTATGATTTTTTAATTGAGATTATGGTCCATTTTGGTTTAACCTTAAAAGAGCATCAAAGTTTGTTAGAACAGCAGGAAGAACTGCGTATGGAGATGAATGTTGCTACAAAAATTCAAAATATGATATTGAGCACGGAAATTCCCAAATTTAAAGATATTGATATCGGAATGGTATCAATACCGATACGGAAGATGAATGGTGATTATGTTCATTTTTTGGGAGATAAATCGAATGTGAGTGTAGCGGTAACGGATGTTGTAGGGAAGGGTGTTCCGGCAGCGCTTTGTATGTCGATGGTAAAGTACGGTCTTGATACACTTGAATGCTCTAATAATGCACCGTCTCATATTTTGGGAGTGTTAAATCGAATTATTGAAAAAAGTGTAGATGATAGTATGTTTGTCTCAATGTTTTATGGAACTTACAATGTCGAAAATGGTAAATTTACATACGGTTCAGCTGGTCATGAGCCCTCTTTATATTATAATTCCAGTAAAAGAACTTTTTTCGATTTAGAATCAAAAGGATTACTTTTGGGTGTTATGCCCGAAGTTAAATATCCACAATACGAAGTTCAGCTCGATGAAGGCGATTTCATCGTAATGATGACAGATGGCGTAACAGATTTCCGGAAACAGGGGGAACTGGATCCACGGGATGTAATTAAAAACATAGCATTGAGTTATCGTCACTTTACGGCTCAGGAAATGTGTGAAAAAATGTATGCATACTTAAAGAGTCTGCCGGAGTTTGATTTAGAGGATGATTTTACAGTCGTCATTTTTAAAAAATAAATAATTATATGTTTAGTTACCTAGGGTTTTGGGTAATGTAATTAAGTTTATAGATGGAGGTGTCTAATAATGAATGTGAATGTTCAATTTAGAGAAGATGGTAATGTTTTGCGAGGCTATATCGAGGGTGAAATCGATACTTATACAGCTCCGGTATTGCGTGAAGAATTGGAAACGGTGCAAATTGTTGAAGGCCGTGTAATTGAGTTGGACTTATCAAAAGTAAATTATATGGATAGTACAGGTTTAGGGATTTTTGTTGCGTTTTATAAAAAGGTGACAAGGGACAATGCATCACTTAAATTAGTGGGCTTATCAAATCGTTTAGTTAGATTGTTTGAAATTACAGGATTAAGTGAACTGATGAGTATTGAGACAGACGAGGAATTGGAGTTGAAATAATGAAGGCATTTGACTATATTGAAATTCGAGTACCTGCCAAGTCGCAATATGTAAGTGTAATCCGTCTGACAATTTCAGGATTAGCGATGCGAGTTGGATTTACTTATGATGAAATTGAAGATTTAAAAATAGCTACAAGTGAAGCGGTAACAAATGTTGTCCACCATGCATATAAAGCCAACGAAGATGGTGAAGTTGTAATTGGATGTGCATTATTTGAAAACAAAATTGAAATAATGGTAGCTGATTATGGTGTAAGTTTTAATTTTGAAGAAGTAAAATCAAAGATTGGTCCATATCACGAAGATGAAAACGTAGCCCTTTTACGTGAAGGGGGATTAGGAATTTTTTTAATGGAAACTTTAATGGATGAAGTGAAATTAACTAACGAAGGTGGCGTCACTGTTTTCATGACGAAGTATGTCTCGAGAGAGCAGGTGAAAGGAAATGTCGAAAGAATCACTACCTAAAAATTCATCAAAAGAAGAAGTACTAAATTGGATTGCCGAATATCAAGACAATGGCAGTGAAGAAGCACAGACAAACCTTGTGCTTCATTATCAACAATTGGTAGAGTCGATTGCTCGCAAATACTCCCATGGTAAATCTTATTATGATGATATTGTACAAGTCGGTATGCTTGGCTTGTTAGGTGCAATCCGACGTTTTGACCCTTCTTTTGGCCGGAGTTTTGAGGCGTTTGCAGTTCCAACGATTGTGGGGGAAATAAAGCGCTTTTTACGTGATAAAACATGGGACGTGCATGTTCCTAGACGAATAAAAGAATTAGGACCTAGAATTAAAGCGGCAGTAGAAGCATTGACTACTTCGCTACAACGTTCTCCTTCAATTACTGAGATTGCTGATTATTTAGAGGTTCAGGATGAAGAAGTATTAGAGGCAATGGAGATGGGACGAAGCTATCAAGCGTTATCAATGGATCACTCGATTGAATCTGATTCGGATGGAAGTACAGTAACATTATTTGATGTTGTCGGAAGAGAAGATGTCGGATATGAAGCGACAAACCGCCGAATGCTTGTTGCGGATGCGATGAATGTATTAAATGAGCGTGAGCGACAAATTATCCAGTTAACCTATTTAGAACAATTAAGTCAAAAGGAAGCTGGAGAAAGACTCGGTATTTCACAAATGCATGTTTCAAGAATTCAGCGAAAAGCTGTGAAAAAATTACAGGATGCCATTGCAGCAAGTGGTGGCGTATCTTTATAAAAAAGTTTGAGTCTACTAGATAAGTAGGCTCTTTTTTTACGGGAATTTGATCGATAATTGGGAAAATACTTATCCATAAGTGATACACTAAAGGCAGTTTAAAATTTAAAGGAGTGGCATAATGGAGCAACAAAAAATGTTACAGATAATCGCCAAAGATGCGAATGTAGAACCAAAACAAGCGCAAGCAGTTATTGGGTTATTAGAAGAGGGCAATACCGTACCTTTTATTGCACGCTACCGAAAAGAAGTTACAGGTTCCTTGGATGAAGTTCAAATTAAGGCAGTAGAAGACCGCTACCATTACATACAACAACTCGAAACACGTAAAGAAGAAGTAGTTCGCTTGATTGATGAGCAAGGGAAGTTAACCGAGGAGTTACAAGCATCAATTAATGCAGCAACAGTTTTACAACGAGTGGAAGATTTATACCGTCCGTATAAGCAAAAACGCCGTACCAAAGCGACAATTGCAAAAGAGCGTGGCTTAGAACCGTTGGCAGAACAAATATTAAAATTTAGTAAGCAATCTTTAGAACAGCTTGCGAATCCGTTTTTAAACGAAGAACAAGGTGTAATAACGATTGAAGACGCATTGACAGGTGCGCGTGACATATTAGCGGAGCGATTTGCAGATGATGCTACAGTTCGCGAAAAACTACGTACTCTTTCTTGGCGAGAAGGAAAGCTCGTGACTATGTTGAAAAATGCGGATAAGGATGAGAAGCAAGTATTTGAAATGTATTATGAATATGAGGAACCTGTCCACCGAATGGCCCCGCACCGTACATTGGCGGTGAATCGTGGGGAGAAAGAAGAAGTATTAAGAGTTTCAATTGAAGTACCTGTAGATAAAGCCACTGCTCAAATGGAAAATCATTTTATTCCTAGAAACTTTATAGGCCCGTCTGTGAATGAAGTTAAATCAGCGATTACTGATAGCTATAAACGTTTAATTAAACCATCCATTGAGAACGAATTGCGGGCGGAACTTACTTCAAAAGCTGAGGCACAAGCAATTCACATTTTTTCGGAAAACTTGAGAAATCTATTATTGCAGCCTCCAATGCGCGGAAAAGTTGTTCTAGGTGTAGACCCTGCTTACCGTACAGGTTGTAAACTAGCGGTAGTTGATGAGACAGGGAAAATGATTGAAGTTGGGGTTATTTATCCGCATACAACATCAGATCCATCAAAAGCAAAAGAGGCTGTTAAAGCATTACTGAAAAAATATCCAATTAGTATTATTGCGATAGGGAACGGTACAGCATCTCGTGAAACAGAGCAATTTATTGCGGAGTTATTGAAAGAAACTGATGGGGATATTGCCTATGTTATTGTAAATGAAGCAGGGGCATCGGTGTATTCAGCATCGGAAGTGGCACGTGCGGAATTCCCGAATCTACAAGTAGAGCAACGTAGTGCCGTATCAATTGCACGCCGTTTACAGGATCCACTATCCGAGTTGGTGAAAATTGATCCGAAAGCTGTCGGTGTAGGTCAGTACCAGCATGATGTATCTCAAAAACAGCTAGCTGAATCATTGACGTTCATTGTAGAAACTGCAGTAAACCAAGTGGGGGTTGATGTGAATACGGCATCTGCATCACTTTTACAATATGTATCAGGGCTATCCAAAACAGTGGCTGAAAATATTGTAGCTATGCGAAGTGAAAATGGATCATTCTCTTCACGGACACAGCTTAAAAAGATACCGCGTTTAGGTGCCAAAACCTATGAGCAAGCAATTGGCTTTTTACGTATTTCAGAAGCAAAAAACCCATTGGATGCAACCGGCATTCACCCAGAGAGCTATAAATTGGCTGAAGCAATATTGGAGGCAGCGGGGGTAACAAAAAAAGATGTAGGTACGCAAAAGGCAGAAGAGGCTATTAATAAATTAAGTTTATCGACATTAAGTGAAACACTAAATGTCGGAGAAGTAACCTTGAAGGACATTATTGATACTTTAATAAAGCCAACCCGTGATCCTCGAGATGCATTTCCACAGCCTTTACTAAAAACGGATGTATTGCAGATGGATGATTTACAAGTAGGAATGGAATTGCAAGGAACTGTTCGAAATGTTGTGGATTTCGGAGCGTTTGTGGATATTGGTGTAAAACAAGACGGTCTAGTTCACATATCTAAATTGCAGAAGGGCCGGGTAAAGCATCCGTTAGATGTCGTATCATTAGGTGACATTGTGACGGTATGGGTAGAAAAGGTAGAAGCAAGTAAAGGGCGTATTTCATTAACGATGCTCTCACCGGAAAATCAACTAAACGTGTAAAGTAAATAAATATCAATTATAATAAAAAGCGCATAAATTAATATGTGCTTTTTTATTATGTGTGGGGAGGTAGCGTATGACAGATGAACAACTTCAAGAACTTGTAGAACAGTTATCTAATGAATATTTTAACCGACCTTTTGTTCATAAAGCGTATTTTAATAGTCGTTTAAAAACAACGGGTGGACGGTATTTATTAAGTAGTCATAATATAGAGCTCAATAAAAAGCTTTATGATCATTTCGGTTTACAAGAGCTCAAGGGGATTATCTTACATGAACTTTGCCATTATCATTTACATATTTTAGGAATGGGCTATAAGCATCGAGATGCGGATTTCCGAAATTTATTGAAAAAGGTCGGAGCGCCAAGATTTTGTTCTACAATAGAGCAGCCAAATAAACCTCTAAAGAAAAAGGCAATTCATATGTATAGTTGTGTAAATTGTGGGCAGATTTATAAAAGGAAAAAAAAGATGGATGTAAAAAAGTACTCTTGTAGCATTTGCCGAGGGAAAATTAAATTTTTGCGAAGTGAACTTTAACTTAATAAGATGTTTAGATAGTAGAAGATAAAGGAAAAGATTAATTGTGAGCTTTTCAGATGAATATGTTTTTTTGTATATATAATAGGAAATAAATTATTTTTAAAAAAAATTATTAAAAAGTGTTGACGAAACTTATTTCGATATCTATAATAGTAAAAGTCGACAAGATGATGTCGCTAAGAAGTTATTATTCCGAAGTAGCTCAGTTGGTAGAGCATCCGGCTGTTAACCGGCAGGTCGCAGGTTCGAGTCCTGCCTTCGGAGCCATTGTAGGCCCGTTGGTCAAGTGGTTAAGACACCGCCCTTTCACGGCGGTAACACGGGTTCGAATCCCGTACGGGTCACCACTTTTAATTTCATATTATAATTATAGTTTACTTATGGTCCCGTGGTGTAGCGGTTAACATGCCTGCCTGTCACGCAGGAGATCGCCGGTTCGATCCCGGTCGGGACCGCCATTTATTGGGGTATAGCCAAGCGGTAAGGCAACGGATTTTGATTCCGTCATGCCCTGGTTCGAATCCAGGTACCCCAGCCATTTTGGAGCCATTAGCTCAGTTGGTAGAGCATCTGACTTTTAATCAGAGGGTCGAAGGTTCGAGTCCTTCATGGCTCACCAGTTTTCATATTGACAAATTATTTTAAAGATGTATAATAATTAAAGTCGAATGAAGCGGTCGTGGCGGAATGGCAGACGCGCTAGGTTGAGGGCCTAGTGGGGGCAACCCCGTGGAGGTTCAAGTCCTCTCGGCCGCACCAAGTAACTTTTAACTTGCGCCCGTAGCTCAATTGGATAGAGCGTCTGACTACGGATCAGAAGGTTATGGGTTCGACTCCTGTCGGGCGCGCCAAAAAACATAAAATAATAAAATGCGGGTGTAGTTTAGTGGTAAAACCTCAGCCTTCCAAGCTGATGTTGTCGGTTCGATTCCGATCACCCGCTCCAGTTTTTTTAAAAAACTGTTGACATTCACAAAAGGATGTTGTATGATATAAAAGTTGTCGCTAACGACAATACAATGAACCTTGAAAACTGAACAAGCAACGTTAAGGAAACAAGCTTCTTAAATGAAGCAAACAATAGATTTTAACTTTTAATTAAGTTAAATCGCTAGCAAAGCAAATGAGCTTTCAAACTACTTTTATGGAGAGTTTGATCCTGGCTCAGGACGAACGCTGGCGGCGTGCCTAATACATGCAAGTCGAGCGGACGAATTTTTGGTGCTTGCACCGAATTTTCGTTAGCGGCGGACGGGTGAGTAACACGTGGGTAACCTACCTTGTAGATTGGGATAACTCCGGGAAACCGGGGCTAATACCGAATAATACTTTTAAACACATGTTTGGAAGTTGAAAGACGGTTTTGCTGTCACTATAAGATGGACCCGCGGCGCATTAGCTAGTTGGTGAGGTAACGGCTCACCAAGGCAACGATGCGTAGCCGACCTGAGAGGGTGATCGGCCACACTGGGACTGAGACACGGCCCAGACTCCTACGGGAGGCAGCAGTAGGGAATCTTCCACAATGGACGAAAGTCTGATGGAGCAACGCCGCGTGAGTGAAGAAGGATTTCGGTTCGTAAAACTCTGTTGCAAGGGAAGAACAAGTAGCGTAGTAACTGGCGCTACCTTGACGGTACCTTGTTAGAAAGCCACGGCTAACTACGTGCCAGCAGCCGCGGTAATACGTAGGTGGCAAGCGTTGTCCGGAATTATTGGGCGTAAAGCGCGCGCAGGTGGTTCCTTAAGTCTGATGTGAAAGCCCCCGGCTCAACCGGGGAGGGTCATTGGAAACTGGGGAACTTGAGTGCAGAAGAGGATAGTGGAATTCCAAGTGTAGCGGTGAAATGCGTAGAGATTTGGAGGAACACCAGTGGCGAAGGCGACTGTCTGGTCTGTAACTGACACTGAGGCGCGAAAGCGTGGGGAGCAAACAGGATTAGATACCCTGGTAGTCCACGCCGTAAACGATGAGTGCTAAGTGTTGGGGGGTTTCCGCCCCTCAGTGCTGCAGCTAACGCATTAAGCACTCCGCCTGGGGAGTACGGTCGCAAGACTGAAACTCAAAGGAATTGACGGGGGCCCGCACAAGCGGTGGAGCATGTGGTTTAATTCGAAGCAACGCGAAGAACCTTACCAGGTCTTGACATCCCGGTGACCACTATGGAGACATAGTTTCCCCTTCGGGGGCAACGGTGACAGGTGGTGCATGGTTGTCGTCAGCTCGTGTCGTGAGATGTTGGGTTAAGTCCCGCAACGAGCGCAACCCTTATTCTTAGTTGCCATCATTCAGTTGGGCACTCTAAGGAGACTGCCGGTGATAAACCGGAGGAAGGTGGGGATGACGTCAAATCATCATGCCCCTTATGACCTGGGCTACACACGTGCTACAATGGACGATACAAACGGTTGCCAACCCGCGAGGGGGAGCTAATCCGATAAAATCGTTCTCAGTTCGGATTGTAGGCTGCAACTCGCCTACATGAAGCCGGAATCGCTAGTAATCGCGGATCAGCATGCCGCGGTGAATACGTTCCCGGGCCTTGTACACACCGCCCGTCACACCACGAGAGTTTGTAACACCCGAAGTCGGTGAGGTAACCTTTATGGAGCCAGCCGCCGAAGGTGGGATAGATGATTGGGGTGAAGTCGTAACAAGGTAGCCGTATCGGAAGGTGCGGCTGGATCACCTCCTTTCTAAGGATTATTTCGGAATCATTCCCTCGGGGAATGAAACATTAACGTTTGCTGTTCAGTTTTGAAGGTTCATTCTTAATTGAATGGAATACTTCAAAACACTTGCTCCTGCGGTTACTCGTCGCAAATATGCGAAGAAGTAAGACAGGAAGCATATTCGTTCTTTGAAAACTGGATAAAACGACATTGAAAGCAATAAAACAAATTTCTATTTTATAGAAATGTAACAAGTCAAGCAATTGACGTGTAAACTTAAATCTTGGATTTTATCCAAGTGTTAACTTTTGGTTAAGTTAATAAGGGCGCACGGTGGATGCCTTGGCACTAGGAGTCGATGAAGGACGGCACTAACACCGATATGCCTCGGGGAGCTGTAAGTAAGCTTTGATCCGGGGATTTCCGAATGGGGGAACCCACTATCTTTAATCGGATAGTATCTACACGTGAATACATAGCGTGATGAGGACAGACGCAGGGAACTGAAACATCTAAGTACCTGCAGGAACAGAAAGAAAATTCGATTCCCTGAGTAGCGGCGAGCGAAACGGGAAGAGCCCAAACCAAAGAGCTTGCTCTTTGGGGTTGTAGGACACTCTATACGGAGTTACAAAAGAATGAGTTAGACGAAGCGACTTGGAAAGGTCCGCGAAACAAGGTAAAAGCCCTGTAGTCAAAAGTTCATTCCCTCCAGAGTGTATCCTGAGTACGGCGGAACACGTGAAATTCCGTCGGAATCCGGGAGGACCATCTCCCAAGGCTAAATACTACCTAGTGACCGATAGTGAACCAGTACCGTGAGGGAAAGGTGAAAAGCACCCCGGAAGGGGAGTGAAATAGATCCTGAAACCGTGTGCCTACAAGTAGTTAGAGCCCGTTAATGGGTGATAGCGTGCCTTTTGTAGAATGAACCGGCGAGTTACGATTACGTGCGAGGTTAAGTTGAGAAGACGGAGCCGCAGCGAAAGCGAGTCTGAATAGGGCGAATTAGTACGTGGTCGTAGACCCGAAACCAGGTGATCTACCCATGTCCAGGGTGAAGGTGAGGTAACACTCACTGGAGGCCCGAACCCACGCACGTTGAAAAGTGCGGGGATGAGGTGTGGGTAGCGGAGAAATTCCAATCGAACCTGGAGATAGCTGGTTCTCTCCGAAATAGCTTTAGGGCTAGCCTCGTGATTGAGAATACCGGAGGTAGAGCACTGTTTGGACTAGGGGGGCATCTCGCTTTACCGAATTCAGACAAACTCCGAATGCCGGATATTTATACACGGGAGTCAGACTGCGAGTGATAAGATCCGTAGTCAAGAGGGAAACAGCCCAGACCACCAGCTAAGGTCCCCAAGTAATCGTTAAGTGGAAAAGGATGTGGCGTTGCTTAGACAACCAGGATGTTGGCTTAGAAGCAGCCATCATTTAAAGAGTGCGTAATAGCTCACTGGTCGAGTGACGCTGCGCCGAAAATGTATCGGGGCTAAACGATTCACCGAAGCTGTGGATGCATACTTTGAGTATGCGTGGTAGGAGAGCGTTCTAATAGCGTTGAAGTCAGACCGGAAGGACTGGTGGAGCGATTAGAAGTGAGAATGCCGGTATGAGTAGCGAAACATGGGTGAGAATCCCATGCACCGTATGACTAAGGTTTCCTGAGGAAGGCTCGTCCGCTCAGGGTTAGTCGGGACCTAAGCCGAGGCCGATAGGCGTAGGCGATGGACAACAGGTTGATATTCCTGTACCACCTCCTCACCGTTTGAGAAATGGGGGGACGCAGTAGGATAGGGTAAGCACGCCGTTGGTTGCGCGTGTTCAAGCAGTAAGGCGTGTATGTAGGCAAATCCGCATACTATAACGTTGAGCTGTGATGACGAGCTCTTTAGAGCGAAGTTCCTGATTTCACACTGCCAAGAAAAGCCTCTATCGAGGTGAGAGGTGCCCGTACCGCAAACCGACACAGGTAGTCGAGGAGAGAATCCTAAGGTGTGCGAGAGAACTCTCGTTAAGGAACTCGGCAAAATGACCCCGTAACTTCGGGAGAAGGGGTGCTTCTTTGGGTGCATAGCCTAGAGAAGCCGCAGTGAATAGGCCCAGGCGACTGTTTAGCAAAAACACAGGTCTCTGCAAAACCGTAAGGTGACGTATAGGGGCTGACGCCTGCCCGGTGCTGGAAGGTTAAGAGGAGCGGTTAGCGCAAGCGAAGCTGTGAATTGAAGCCCCAGTAAACGGCGGCCGTAACTATAACGGTCCTAAGGTAGCGAAATTCCTTGTCGGGTAAGTTCCGACCCGCACGAAAGGCGTAACGATCTGGGCACTGTCTCAACGAGAGACTCGGTGAAATTATAGTACCTGTGAAGATGCAGGTTACCCGCGACAGGACGGAAAGACCCCGTGGAGCTTTACTGTAGCCTGATATTGAATTTTGGTACAACTTGTACAGGATAGGTAGGAGCCAGAGATCCCGGAGCGCCAGCTTCGGAGGAGGCGTCGGTGGGATACTACCCTGGTTGTATTGAACTTCTAACCCATGCCCCTTAGCGGGGTAGGAGACAGTGTCAGGCGGACAGTTTGACTGGGGCGGTCGCCTCCTAAAGAGTAACGGAGGCGCCCAAAGGTTCCCTCAGAATGGTTGGAAATCATTCGAAGAGTGTAAAGGCATAAGGGAGCTTGACTGCGAGACCTACAAGTCGAGCAGGGTCGAAAGACGGGCTTAGTGATCCGGTGGTTCCGCATGGAAGGGCCATCGCTCAACGGATAAAAGCTACCCCGGGGATAACAGGCTTATCTCCCCCAAGAGTCCACATCGACGGGGAGGTTTGGCACCTCGATGTCGGCTCATCGCATCCTGGGGCTGTAGTCGGTCCCAAGGGTTGGGCTGTTCGCCCATTAAAGCGGTACGCGAGCTGGGTTCAGAACGTCGTGAGACAGTTCGGTCCCTATCCGTCGTGGGCGTAGGAAATTTGAGAGGAGCTGTCCTTAGTACGAGAGGACCGGGATGGACACACCGCTGGTGTACCAGTTGTCTTGCCAAAGGCATCGCTGGGTAGCTATGTGTGGACGGGATAAGTGCTGAAAGCATCTAAGCATGAAGCCCCCCTCAAGATGAGATTTCCCATTACGCAAGTAAGTAAGACCCCTGAAAGACGATCAGGTAGATAGGTTCGAGGTGGAAGTGCGGTGACGCATGTAGCTGACGAATACTAATCGGTCGAGGACTTAACCACATTTTATTGCACAAATTCAATGAACCGTTTATCCAGTTTTGAAAGAATGATTCTTTCAAAGGGTTCCAAGACATAAGCTGTATTGGAAGCCGAAAATAGTGAAGTGATGATGGCAAAGAGGTCACACCCGTTCCCATACCGAACACGGAAGTTAAGCTCTTTAGCGCCGATGGTAGTTGGGGGCTTCCCCCTGTGAGAGTAGGACGTCGCTTCGCACACGCAAAACCACTGAATTTTCAGTGGTTTTTTTGTCGACAAAAAATAGAGGGAGAAATTCCGCTTATTTAGAAATTAAAATATAAAAAGACGAAAATAAACGGAAGAATTCCGCCTATTGATCACAAAAATAGAATTACACACACTTTTTCCATGAATAACCGGAAATTTGACCTTTATTTATAGCTTAAACTAGTGCCCATCTACAAATAACCGGAAAAACGTCGCTTATCTTATCTTATTTTCTGTTGATGGCAGGATCATATCCCCATCCACTAGTGCCAATATAAAACACTCCAAAAGCAAACTTATAAGTTTAGTAGCTGTTGCTTGAAAATAATTGATTGTTTAGTTAAAGTCATAGTCATAGCAAAAGGAGGAATTAAAGTAATGAAGGCACTTTTTGAAAAGGTTAAGTTAAATGAAAAGATTGAACTTAGAAATCGTTTTGTAATGGCCCCAATGACAACATATTCGGCTAACGAAGATGATACAGTTTCTGATGAAGAGATTGCTTATTATAAAGAACGTGCTTCAGGAGCTGGCATGATTATTACGGCATGTGCTTATGTTGCGGCAAATGGAAAGGCATTTCCGGGGCAAATAGCAGCTCATGAGGATCACTATATCCCAAGCTTACAAAGGATTGCACAAGCTATTCAACAAGGTGGTGCTAAGGCGGTACTGCAAATTCATCATGGCGGTCGTCAGTCACTTCAGCACTTAGTTCCAAATGGCGATGTTGTAAGCGCAAGTGCAGCAATTACAATAGAAAAAAATGAAGCTCGACCATTAACACTCGATGAAACGAAACAAATTATTAAGGCATATGGAGAAGCAACAAGACGAGCAATTCAAGCAGGCTTTGATGGTGTTGAGATCCATGGAGCGAATACGTATTTAATTCAGCAATTCTACTCAGCATTTACAAATAAAAGAACCGATGAATATGGTGGTACCATTGAAAAACGTATGCGATTCCCTTTAGAGATAGTGGAAGAAGTTCTAAAGAATAAAAATATGTATGCAGATGAGTCGTTCATAGTTGGCTATCGATTCAGTCCAGAAGAGCCAGAGGAAGATGGGATTACGATGGATCATACAATTATGTTAGTAGATGAATTAGCTAAAACAGAGCTAACTTACTTGCATATTTCACTTGGTGATTTCCGCTCTGAGACACACCGCTATGAAAAAGGACAACAAAATCGTATCTCCGCTATTCAAAGCTTATTAGATGGAAGAAAACCTTTAATTGGTGTTGGTTCCATTTATACTGTTGAAGAGGCAGAGCATGCATTACAGCTAGGGTCAGATTTAGTTGCGCTCGGTCGTGCATTACTTATTGAACCTCACTGGGTTGAAAAAGTGCAAAAGGGAGAGAAGGTTAATACAGCATACAATGAAAACGTTGATACTGTACTTCCAAGCCCATTACTGAAAAGACTGCAATCTAGACCAGGGTGGGTACCAGGTTTTTAATCAAAGTTCATTTAGTTTATTACAAGAGGTTTAGTAAAAGGGGAATTCCTTTACTAAACCTTTTTTATGCTACAGAAATGTTTTATAGTGCGATATTACGGGAAAAGTCCGCTATATACATAAGTAAAGGAGGGATACTGATGAATAAAAAGGGTTTTATTATCTACCTATCTATTTGTCTGGTTTTCTTTCTAATGATGCTCGTTTCTGCATGTACTGATGAAATTTTGGAAATTGAAGAAGGTAATGCGTTTACGTGGCAGAAGTACATGAACGAAGAGGAATTTAATAAGCTGGAAGAAGGTATGTCGTATCTGGAGGTAGTGAGGGTTACGGGAGGTGCCGGTGAAGAAATAGATAATGGAGTTTTTGAATGGAATGATGAATTTTTAATGACACAGGCTTATCGTCTGCAATTTAAAGAGGATGGTTTAGTCCAAAAAGAAATAGTAGAACGAAAAGGTAACTCTTCACGTTAAAATGGATCTTATAGGCATTTTGCTTATAAGATTTTTCTTTTTATATAGATTTATCCTGTAAACATCCATCTAAAAGTGATACATTTTGAACAATTGCCTCAGTTCAAGTAAACTAGAGGTAATGGATTTTTTTGTGGAAGGAAGCAACTTTAAATGATATACGAAAAATATATAGAAACACTTGAGGAGACGCAAGCACTTGCGATAAGGCTGGCGAGTTTAGTTCAATCTCAATATACAATTACGCTTGAAGGCGATTTAGGTGCTGGTAAAACGACTTTTACACAGAGCTTTGCAAAAGGTCTTGGTGTAAAACGTACAGTTAATAGCCCAACTTTTACGATTATGAAACAGTATGAAGGACGAATTCCACTGAACCATTTAGATGTCTATCGTTTAGCCGATAGCGATGAAGATTTAGGGTGGGAGGAAATCTTTTTTGGTGATGCGGTAACAGTAGTTGAATGGGCGCATTTGATTGAAGAGGATTTACCAGAAGAACGTTTAGCAATAGAAATTACACGTATTGATGAAACGAAACGTAAATTTGTATTGAAACCAATTGGCGAAAAATATATTCGCCTTTGTGAGGAGTTATTAAAATGATTTGGTTAGGAATTGAAACAGCAAATGCACCGCTTTCAGTTGCAATAGTAAAGGAAAATAAAGTGCTAGTAGAAGTGGTACAAAATATAAAGTTAACACATTCAGTTGGAGCAATGCCCGCAATTGAAGAAGTAATAAAAAAGGCAGGATTAGTACCAGCAGATATCGAGGCTGTTGCTGTTTCGGAAGGACCTGGCTCCTATACCGGTGTCCGTATTGGTGTTACCCTTGCCAAAACTTTAGCTTGGTCACTAAAAAAACCATTAGTAGGAGTTTCCAGCTTAAAAGTGCTGGCTGCCAATGCCCGTATTTCTAATTATGCGATTTGTTCTTTAATCGATGCGCGCCGTCAAAATGTATATGCAGCGGTTTATGAATCAGGTAGTTTAAATACAGTGATTGAAGATTATCACGATCATATAGACGGATTATTACTTAAACTTCAACAACTTAATCGTCCAATTTTATTTATAGGGAGCGATGTTGAAGTATACTTTGAAAAAATTCATCATGTATTAGGTGATTTAGCCATAAGAGCACCTTATACAATGGATTTACCGAGAGCTTCCGAGCTAATAGCATTAGCTCAGCAAATGCCATTACCGAACATTGAATCCACTCATACATTTGTTCCCCAATATCGCCGTATTGCAGAAGCAGAAGCGAACTGGATTAAGGAACAAAAAAAGGAGCAACACTAATGGTACAGTATCGTAAAATGGTGATTGACGATGTTCCAGCTGTCCATGCAATAGAGCTTGCCACATTTCCAACACCATGGACGTTGGAGTCGTTTTATTATGAAATGACAGAAAATCAATTTTCTCATTACTTAATAGCCGAAAACGAGACAGGTGACATTATCGGCTTTTGTGGAATTTGGCTTGTTATTGATGCAGCTCAAATCACAAATGTAGCTGTTGTGAACTCTGTACGTGGTCAAGGTATCGGTGAAGGGTTGATGCGTGAGGCGATGCGAATAGCCAAAGAAGCTAATATGGACGTCATGAGTTTAGAAGTACGTGTAACAAATACGGTTGCACAAAATTTATATCGCAAGCTTGGATTCCAAGAGGGTGGGCTTCGTAAAGGCTACTATACGGATAATCATGAAGATGCGTTAGTAATGTGGGTGAAATTATAATGGATAACTATATATTAGCAATAGAGACAAGCTGTGATGAAACGGCAGCAGCAATCATTAAAAATGGAACAGAAATTATTTCAAATGTCGTGTCATCGCAAATTGACAGTCATAAACGCTTTGGAGGTGTTGTACCTGAAATTGCGTCACGCCATCATGTAGAACAGGTAACAATTGTATTAGAAGAAGCATTAAATCAGGCAAATATGGAACCAAAAGATTTAACTGCTGTAGCGGTAACAGAAGGTCCAGGTCTAGTAGGAGCTTTATTAATCGGGATTAATGCGGCAAAAGCTTTTTCATTTGTTCACGGCTTACCGTTAATTGGAACTCATCATATTGCAGGGCATATTTATGCAAACAATTTAGTACAGCCGATGGAATTCCCATTGTTAGCATTAGTTGTGTCAGGCGGACATACTGAACTGGTCTTAATGCGTGAACATGGCTTATTTGAAGTAATCGGTGAAACTCGTGATGATGCGGCTGGAGAAGCCTATGATAAAGTAGCACGTGTATTAAATATGCCATATCCAGGTGGACCCCATATTGACCGTTTGGCTCACGAAGCAACTGAGGCTGTACCTTTTCCTCGTGTTTGGTTGGAGGAAGGATCCTATGATTTTAGCTTTAGTGGCTTAAAATCGGCTGTTATTAATTACAAGCATAATATGGATCAGCGCGGGGAAGAAATTATTCCTGAAAAAGTCGCAAAAGGATTCCAAGATAGTGTTGTGGAAGTATTAACAGCGAAAACAGTACGCGCGGCACGAGAATATCATGTGAAGCAAGTTATTGCAGCTGGTGGCGTATCGGCAAATAAAGGGCTACGTACAGCATTGGAGAAAGCATTTAAAGAAGAAGGTATTCCGTTTTTCGTACCACCGTTAAAATTATGTACAGATAATGCTGCTATGATTGGTGCAGCTGCCTATCAAATGTATCAAGCAGGTATTCGTGGGGATTTAGCTATGAATGGCCGTCCTGGTATGGAACTAAATAGTTGGAAATAAGGACCAAAAGCATGATAGAACGGAATTATATTATTTCCGTTCTATCATGCTTTTTTTATGGGAAAAAATAAAGGGATAATTGTTTTAGTGTATTGCAATAATATAAGAAAGTCGAAACTAATAATTTATGGTAGATAAATCTCATTTATAACAAGATTTTATTCAATGTTGAATTTTTCTGAAAATTATCCACAGATAAAGTTAATTAATCACAAAAAAGTTGTACGAACATGCGTACTTATGCACAAAGTGTTAATAACTTGTGGAAAACATGTGACTTATCTATATATAGTGGTGTCTTTTTCACATCGGATTGTGTATAACTTTGATTTTAATTGTGGATAATGTGGAAAACTATGTTGATATGTTGGTAGAACTAGATTTGTAATGTGTATAAAATTGTGGAGAAATTTGTAGAAATTTGGCGTATTGACCTATATATATGATTATTATGTTGATAGGCAAATTATAGAATTAGTATTATACAATAATAATGAGAACTAGAGTTACTTACAAAAGAGGCTACAGTAAAAAAGAGTGCCCAAAATTTCTTTTGGACACTCCTTTACTATAGTTGTTCTAGTTCGTCATTTAGTTCAAGCCATTCCATCTCAAGTTCCTCGTGTTGCTGCTTTACTTCATTTAATTCAGATTGTATCGATAATGTTTTTTCATGGTCTGAGTAAATGGCAGGATCACAAAGTTGCTCTTCAAATGTTGCAATAGTGTCAGCCAATGCACCCATATTTACTTCGATTTCCTCGACAGCACGGCGAATTTGGCGTTCTCTCTTTTTCGTATCTTTATCAATCATAGATGTCGATTTCATTTGAGTATTTTTTTCTGCCGCATTTTTTTCAGTTGCAGGTGTTTGCATAGCAGCCAGCTCTTGAAGTTCTTCTTTTTTCTCTAAATAATAGTCATAGTCTCCTAAATATTCAAAAGAACCTGTGCTGGATAGTTCAATAACTTTAGTTGCGATCCGGTTAATGAAGTAACGGTCGTGTGAAACGAAAAGAAGCGTCCCTGGATAATCGATTAATGCATTTTCCAATATTTCTTTACTGTCTAAGTCCAAATGGTTTGTAGGCTCATCTAGTACAAGAAAGTTAGATTTTTGCATCATTAATTTTGCCAGTGCAAGACGTGCTTTTTCGCCACCGGACAGTGAGTTTACAGATTTCGCCACGTCATCGCCACTAAAAAGGAAGCGCCCCAAAATATTGCGGATATCTTTTTCGTTTAATAATGGCCATTCATCCCAAAGTTCACTTAATACAGATTTATTGGAATGGAGTTTTGCCTGTTCCTGATCATAGTAGCCAATTTGGACATTCGTACCGTAACGAATATCTCCTGCAAGTGCCTGTATATCTTTAACGATTGTTTTTAATAAGGTAGACTTGCCGACACCATTCGGTCCGACAAGGGCAATGCGGTCTTCCCTAAATACGCGCATTCGAATATTTGTCGAAATTTCCTTTTGGGAGAAGCCGATTGATAAATCATCAATGGATAGTACATCATTTCCACTTTGACGCTCAATAGTAAAACCAAAGTTCGCACTTTTTTCATCGCCATCAGGAGAGTCCATCCAATTTGTTTTTTCCAATACTTTACGACGGGACTGGGCCATTTTTGTTGTCGAGGCACGAGCTAAGTTTTTTTGAATGAATGTTTCAAGCTTTGATTTTTCATCCATTTGGCGTTCATACATTTTTAAGTCCCGCTCATAATTTTTTGCCTTTTCTTCTAAATAACCACTGTAATTCCCAACATATTTTGATACTTTCGTTCGTGATACTTCATAAACGATCGACACAACCTGGTCTAAAAAGTATCGGTCATGGGAAACGATTAAAATTGCACCTTCATACCCTTTTAAATACCCTTCCAGCCATGACAATGTCTCAATATCCAAATGGTTTGTCGGTTCATCCAAAATCAGTAAATCCGGCTTTGATAAAAGAAGCTTCGCAAGGGCTAGGCGTGTCCGTTGTCCGCCGGAAAGTGAGCGAATCGGCTTATCATAGTCCTCAGGAAAAAACTGCATCCCATGTAATACGGAACGTGTATCGGCTTCATATTGGTAGCCACCTGCATCTTTGAAGTCATGCTGTAATTGGTCATATTCTCCAGTAACACGTGTATATTGTTCAGTGTTTTCATAGATGCTTGGATCTGCCATTTGTTTTTCTAACTGGCGCAGCTTCTGTTCTTGATTTTGTAGGCTTGAAAAAATTGTCATCATTTCGTCCCAAATTGATAGTTCTGAATCGATTCCTGCATGTTGCTCCAGGTAGCCGAGTCGTATATCTTTCGGAATAATAATTTCACCTGAGTCGTAACTCATTTGCCCAGCAATTATTTTTAATAACGTTGATTTCCCTGCACCGTTTCGACCGACTAATGCAATACGATCACGGTGTTGAACTTCCAACTTTACACCACTTAAAATTTCATCGGTAATAAAGGATTTATATAATTGATTTACTTGTAAGACAATCATTTTTACACCTCAGTTTCTCCTATTTAGTTTAATGGATGGGAACATCGTACGCAACGATGGATACTTTACTTGTTGCTAGTAGTTTAGTAAGATTAACTTGCTTCTGCTCAAATAGGGAGAGCTCAGGCAAAGAGTGCTGGATTATGTAGCAACACCTGAATGACCAACATAATGTTGGCCTAACAATTTTCAAATGTACATAGGAGGAGAATGTGTGAAACCAGATATAAAAATTCCACAAGCAACGACAAAAAGACTTCCTCTTTATTATCGGTTTTTAAAAAACTTCTCAAATGAAGGTAAAAAGCGTATTTCATCACAAGAATTAAGTGATGCGATGAAAATAGATTCAGCAACGATTCGACGTGATTTTTCTTATTTTGGGGCACTCGGTAAAAAGGGGTATGGCTATGACGTACAATATTTGCTAGAGTTTTTCCGTCAAACATTGGACCAGGACGAAGCGATGAATGTCGCGTTAATAGGAGTCGGTAACCTAGGGAATGGTCTACTAAAATATAATTTCCAAAAAAATCATAATACACGTATTGTTGTCGCATTTGATACGAAAGCACCTCTTGAAGGAACGACAGTTAGCGACATCCCTGTATTCCATCCAGATCGTTTAGAGGAAATGTATGAAGAATTTGGCGCAGAGTTAGCCATTCTTACTGTCCCATCACGATCTGCCCAAATGATGACAGACCGTCTTGTTAAAATGAATGCAAAAGGGATTTTAAACTTCACGCCTGTACGATTATCCGTACCCGATACATTAAAAGTAATGAACATCGATTTATCGGTAGAATTACAGGCACTTATTTATTTAGTGCGAAATTCAGGTTAGTAACAAATTGTTCACATTACTATAAATAGCAAATTCTAGTTAATTACTGTAAAATGTACATAATAATAGAGGAGGTGGCTATAGTGGTTGTGCATTTAAATGCGATTGGACCGGTGAGCCTAATTATCATTGGACTTATTGCTTTATTAATTTTTGGACCAAAAAAATTGCCATCATTAGGTCGTGCGATGGGGACTACTTTACGCGAGTTCCGTAGCGCTACGAAAGGCTTGACAGATGACGATGATGATTTTGATAACAAGAAAAAAGTTATTGAACATAAAGATAATGAAAAAAATGACGTTAAGTAAATAAGGAAGTCTTACTATGAATTCAAGAGAATTAACTGTAGTTGAACATATGGAGGAGCTTAGAAAGCGCTTGTTTTTCGTGGCGATTTTCTTTGTAATGGCTCTTTTTATAGGGTTTTATACAGCTAAACCACTAATTCGACACATTCAACGTAGCGATTTAGCTGCTAGTTTTTCCATGAATGCATTTAGTCCGGCAGATCCTTTAACTGTTTATTTACAAGTAACCTTTATTGTGGCAGCAGTCATTGTGTCTCCGCTTTTGCTTTATCAGCTATGGGCTTTTATTACTCCTGGCTTGCATGAAATGGAACGTAAAGCGACGTTGAAGTATATCCCTTATGCATTTGTTTTAGGTATTGGAGGAATTGCCTTTGCCTACTATATATTATTCCCATTTATTATGCGCTTTATGACGGATTTATCGGCAGACTTGAATATTACACAAACAATTGGTATTAACGAATTCTTCTCTTTTTTAATCAAGCTGGTAGTACCGTTTGGTATACTATTTCAATTGCCTGTTGTTACATTGTTTATATCCCGTCTTGGCATTATTAATCCTAAGCTCATGATAAAGTTTCGTAAGTATGCCTACTTTGTATTAATCGTTATTTCAGTACTGTTGGCACCGCCTGATTTAGTATCGAATATTATAATTGCGATTCCGCTTTTTATTTTATATGAGATCAGCATTGTCATTTCGCGTATCGGCTATCGGAAATACGAAGCGGCCGAAAAGGAACGTATACTGGAAGAGGAAGAACGTGAACGTGAGCTGCAAGTAGAAGAGCTGCTTGAACAGCAACGTCGACAAATGGAGCAAATGAATAGTTAAGGTAAAACGCTATCAAAAGGGGTAGCGTTTTTTTATTGTAAAATACTGCAGTCCATATTTATGGAATTGAAAAACCCGCTATTCAATCTATAGCGGGTTTGAAAAATTACACTTGAAACTTATCTGCATTCATCTGCACAAATGTCACGAACCCATTTAAAAGAATATGGGCGATAATCGGTGTGAGAAGTCGCTTTGTTTTATAATATAAAAATGAAAAAATCATACCACAAATGGTATAAAGTAAAATGTGAGTGAAGTCCATATGAATGGCTGCAAAGATGATAGCACTAATAATGCTCGCAATCCAGAAGTTATAATTTTGAATAATTGAACCGAAAATAACGCGACGGAATACGAGTTCTTCCAAAACTGGTCCTAGAAATACGGTAGCAACAATCATGATAGGTGCTACTTTTGTGACATTCATAATTGCTTCTGTATTTTCTGAACCCATATCAATTCCTAAGGCGAGCTCTATATACGCTCCAATAGTTTGCCCTAAAAATACGAGGAAAAATCCAATAATCCCCCAACCGATGGATGACCCAATCGACGCTTTTTCCCCTTTAAAAACATCCCAAAATTGCTTATTGCGGGAGATCAAAATAAAACTCACGACAAATGCGACCCCAAATGCTATTGTTGTCCACCAAGCCTGTAATTTAATTATACGGTCTTGCTCAGATACACCAGAAAAAAGTTGTAAAAGGGAATCTTTTAAACTAGGAATGAATATAAGTAATAAGACTGATAATTGACAAATGATATAAGTTAATAACACATAAAATGCAGTTTTCTGTGTTTTAAACTTAGAAGATGAGGTAGACGTCACGGATTAATAACCTTCTTTCTAATTGTTACAGCATGAAATTCTACACAAAAATCGTGTGAAATGCCGTATTTTTTATTATACATTTAACTAAGGACTATTATGATATAGCCATTAGCATACATTACTTCTTTATTGTAGAGGAATTTAGCAATAAAACAAAATTTTTTAAAGCACATACTTGCAAAAAAATATAGAATTCATTAAACTAATAAATGTGTTAGCACTCGACAATTGAGAGTGCTAAAAAGAAAATTTCTTTAGGAGGTTGTTTCAATTGTTAAGACCATTAGGAGATCGCATCATTATCGAACTTGTTGAGGTAGAGGAAAAGACGGCATTTGGTATCGTTTTACCCGACTCAGCAAAAGAAAAACCACAAACTGGTAAAGTAGTGGCAGTAGGTACAGGTCGTGTTCTTGACAACGGCACTCGTCTTGAGCTTGACGTAAAAGAAGGCGACGAAATTATCTTCTCTAAATTCTCTGGTACGGAAGTGAAGTACGACGGCGTAGAATATTTAATTATACGTGAGAGCGATGTACTTGCAATTGTCGGATAATTCCAAATTAAAACGTAATTATGCAGCTAGTTTTACATATTAAACTTTGCTAGCTGCTCATCTTCATAAAAAATATATTTAAATAATAGATCGCAAATTTTAGGAGGAAAATGAATTATGGCAAAAGATATTAAGTTTTCAGAAGAAGCACGTTCATTAATGGCATCTGGTGTAGATAAATTAGCTAACGCTGTAAAAGTAACTTTAGGACCTAAAGGACGTAACGTTGTTTTAGAGAAAAAATTCGGTTCTCCACTTATTACAAATGACGGTGTATCAATCGCCAAAGAAATTGAATTAGAAAATGCATTTGAAAATATGGGTGCAAAATTAGTAGCTGAAGTTGCTTCTAAAACGAATGAAATTGCTGGTGACGGTACAACTACTGCAACAGTTTTAGCACAGGCTATGATTCGTGAAGGTCTTAAAAACGTAACAGCTGGTGCTAATCCAGTAGGTATTCGTAAAGGGATGGACAAAGCGGTTGCAGCTGCATTAACAGAGCTTCAAGCGATTTCACGTCCAGTAGAAAATAAAGAATCAATCGCACAAGTAGCGGCAATCTCTTCAGCGGATGAAGAAATCGGTCAATACATTGCAGATGCGATGGAGCGCGTAGGAAACGACGGCGTTATTACAATTGAAGAATCAAAAGGTTTTACAACAGAATTAGATGTAGTGGAAGGTATGCAATTTGACCGTGGCTATGCATCACACTACATGGTAACAGACACAGATAAAATGGAAGCGGTACTAGATAACCCATTCATTTTAATTACAGATAAAAAAATCGCTAACATTCAAGAAATTTTACCAGTGTTAGAGCAAGTAGTACAACAAGGTCGTCCAATTTTAATTATTGCTGAAGATGTTGAAGGGGAAGCTCTTGCAACATTAGTAGTAAATAAATTACGTGGTACATTCAACGCAGTAGCTGTAAAAGCTCCAGGCTTCGGTGACCGTCGTAAAGCAATGTTAGAAGATATTGCTGTATTAACGGGTGGACAAGTAATTACTCAAGATCTTGGCTTAGATTTAAAATCAGCTGATTTATCATCTTTAGGTCGTGCTGCTAAAGTTATCGTATCAAAAGATAACACAACAATCGTTGAAGGTGCTGGTAACACAGATGCAGTAGCTGGTCGTGTAAACCAAATCCGCGCACAACTTGCTGAAACAACTTCAGAATTTGATAAAGAAAAATTACAAGAGCGCTTAGCAAAATTAGCTGGTGGTGTTGCAGTAATTAAAGTTGGTGCAGCAACAGAAACAGAATTAAAAGAGCGCAAATTACGTATTGAAGATGCATTGAACTCAACACGTGCAGCAGTAGAAGAAGGTATCGTATCAGGTGGTGGTACAGCACTTCTAAATGTATACGCAGCAGTTGAAAAAGTATTAGAACAAGTAGAAGGCGATGTAGCAACAGGTGTACGTATTATTTTACGTGCATTAGAAGAGCCAGTACGTCAAATTGCTGAAAATGCTGGTTTAGAAGGTTCAATTATCGTTGACCGCCTAAAACGTGAAGAAATTGGAATCGGTTTTAACGCAGCAACAGGCGAGTGGGTAAACATGATTGAAGCAGGTGTAGTTGACCCAGCAAAAGTTACACGTTCAGCATTACAAAATGCAGCTTCTGTAGCTTCACTATTCTTAACAACTGAAGCAGTAGTTGCAGATATTCCAGAACCAGCTGGCAGCGGTATGCCGGATATGGGCGGCATGGGTATGCCAGGGATGATGTAATTCGTAATTAATCATTATCCGAAATTAATATAGAAAACCTTAATTGGAGTTAAAACATCGTATGATTATGAAGTCATACGATGTTTTTTGTCTAAAATAAGGTTCATCACCATAAGTTGGGGATGACAAAATTGCCGACTCGCGATAGCACAAGCGGCTTGATTAGGTGTTTTTTACTTCACTTTATAACGAGGGCAAAATTTTGGGATTGGTGGGCCTCCCAAACGGCAATAAAGGCAGTGATAAAGACACGTATCACGTGGCTTTAGCGCTGTCTTGCCGCAGCCCACCAATCAAAGTGGAATTTTATTAGAAAAGCAACACCATGTTATGGTTATAAGCCTAAAATAAATAATATAAGAAGATTTTGTTTTTTAATAACCAATAAATTATAATATGAACAAGTTACATAATAAGGGGGAAATTGGATGAAAAGATTCTCGGTTTTTGTAGTACTACTAATGGTATTGCAACTAATACTGCCTTTTTCTACAACGGTAAGTGCTGAAGAAAAAAGTGATTTATTGAACTATTTAGCACTTGGTGATTCATTAGCAGCAGGGGTGAATGAAAATAGTGAAATTGGACTCGGGTATGCCGATCTAATCGCTAAAAGTTATATGGATGAGCAAGAGGGAATCCAGTTTAACAAAGGGTTTTCTTACCCGGGCTATACAACTGTAAATGTATTAAACGATATTGTTGAAAATGTTACAAAGCCAATTTATGATCTAAATGGTCCGTCAGAAAAAACAGCTTCTATTAAACAGGCAATTCAGGAAGCCGACCTAATTACATTAAGTGTAGGTGCAAATGATATATTGAAATATGTGACTCGCTCAGAGACAGGTAGCATTACATTTGATGCAGCAGGTGTTTTAAAAGGAGTACAGGAAGTATCATCGAACTATGATAAGATTTTCAAAACTATTTATTCGATTAATCCGAATGTTGATATTATCGTAATGGGACTTTACAATCCATTTCCCGCTATTCAAGACCCAGTTATCCAAACACAATTAAATATGCTTGTAACAACGATAAACAATTCAATTAAAAATATAGTAGAAACTAATAAAGGTATTTTTTCAGAAGTAGCCCAATTAATTGCAGCTGATTCGAAAGCGTACCTTCCTAACCCTGCAAATATTCATTTAAGTGAAGCGGGCTATAAAGTGGTCGCAGATAAGATGATGAATGATTATTTAAACTCCATCATTAAAGAAGTAGAAGAAATGACTCCAGAAGAGGTATTGAAAGAAGCACCATTTCAGGATACTAAAAATCATTGGGGTAAAGAATATATTGATATCGCTTATACTCAAGGCTTTATGAGTGGGTTCCAAGATGGTTCTTTTAAGCCGAATGCAAATATGACACGTGCCCAAGTATTATCGGTTATTTCACGTGCTTTTGAATTAAAGGCAACAAAACCTGCCCCATTTAAAGACATTAGCCATTATGCTCAGCAAACACAAAATGAAATTGCTGCAGCATATGAAGCGGGATTAGTCCTTGAAAATGATGGCTATTTCAATCCACAAGGCAATATTACACGCTCACAGCTAGCTTTAGTTTTAATGCGCCTATCAAATACTTTAGCTGGAGAAGAGTTTGAACCAAAAGAACTTGCTCCATTTAAGGATATCGAGAACTATGCTTATGAAACACAAGCAGCAATTACTTATTTATTTGATAGTGGTATTGTACAAGGGACTAGCGCTACTACATTCTCGCCAAAAGGCAATATTACACGTGCGCAATTAGCAAAAATTCTCGTACTCGCAAATTCAAAAGAATAGAAAAACGAGCGTTAAATGGACGGGGATCCATTTGGCGCTCGTTTTTTGTGACGAGTAAATAAAACTCCACTCGTCAAGAAAGGGTACATTCCCACCCAGAAGAGCATGGAATGTCTTTCAAATATATCATTGCAAAAACGGGGATTTTTGCAAGGGGACACTATTTATCTTAATACACTTACTTCGAGTAATTCTACTCTTTCCACTTTAAACCTTCAAAGAAACGGTAAATTTCTTCAAACACTAATTCACGTTCTTTACCTAATGTTAATATATGTCCGGAATTAATGAAAGTTTTAATTGATTTAATTCGTGAATTTACTGAACTATAAATTAGATCGGCACTTTCACAATAATATTCATCATCTTCAAAACCACGTAAAATATGAACAGGTGTTTCAATGACATTTAACTTTTCGCTTGTTTCATTAATCATACTCTGTAAATAATTTAAAGAAGGCATTTTCATGAGTTCAGCAATTTTAGTATGGCTATCCACTGTTTCATCATACGTACCTGATAACTTTTTATAGTTAATCGCATATTCAACAATTCGATTTTGCAGACTATCCGTCGATTTTGACATTGCTGGAGCAGACATTGTAACAATTGCCTTTGTTGGTCGTTCTTCTCCAAGCTTTAAGGAGAAAATGCCCCCAAGAGAAACACCTGCTACTGCGATTTCTTCATAGCCACGATTACGTAAATCATCATAGCCTTCGATTACACTATCCCACCACTCAGTTGGTTGAGATTGGATTAATAAGTCAGGACCACCGCCATGACCTTTATATAATGGTGCATGAACTGTGTAGTTACGATCCGCTAAATATTTTCCTAAACGTTTTACATCATTTGTATTTCCAGTAAATCCATGCAGTAATAAAACAGCACGTTTACCGGCTTCCATTGTAAAAGGTTTCGGCGCGATGAGTTTCATTGTCTATTAGACCCCTTTGTAAAATTAATTATGTCCATTTTATAAAAATTTATAAAAACTATTGAAATTTTAAATTATTTTTGTTATGAAAACTTGCTGCTATCGCTTATTATAAAGAGTATAGATATATAAGTACAATTTATTATTCTTATTGTTTTGATTCGAAAAAGTTATGAATAATGTGGGGGTTGAATTATGGAGATTGAACAGCTTCAATATTTCAAAACCGTTGCTACAATGCAACATATGACACGTGCGGCAGAAGTTTTAGCTATTTCCCAGCCAGCATTAAGTAAATCAATTGCGAACATCGAACAGCATCTCGGTGTGCCACTTTTTAACCGTGAAGGTCGTTCGATTTATTTAAATCGATTTGGTGAGCTTTTTTTGCAAAGTGTAAATGTAATTTTAGATGAATATGATCGTATTAAAGAGGAATTTGAAGATATTATTAAGCCAGGTTCAGGTGAAGTATCATTTGGTTTTATTCATACACTCGGTATGGAAGTAGTTCCCGAATTAATCGCTTCAACAAGCTCGGCTTTTCCAAATATGCATTTTTCTTTAACACAGGCTACTTCACTAAATTTAATGAAAAGACTAGAAGAAGGGGCTATTGATTTGTGCCTATCTCAAAAAATAGAATCAAAGGTAATTGAAATAGAAACTGAGGAATTATTTGTCGAGGAACTTTTCGTAATTGTTCCGACAACACATCCATTAGCTATGCAGGAATCCGTAAAACTAGATGAAGTAAAAAATGAACCATTTATCGCAATAAAAAAAGGCAACTCGCTACGACAGTTAGTCGATGAATTTTTTTTAGATGCGGGAATTGAACTTAATACAACATTTGCTGCTGAAGAAATGCATACTGTTGCGGGATTTGTAGGCGCGGGGATGGGTATTTCCCTCATTCCAAATATTAAAGGGCTTGACCATTATAAGGTAAAGAGGTTAAAGGTAGAGCCTCCATGCTATCGTTCTGTTGGTGTTTCTTGGGCAAAAAACCGCTATCTACCGCCTGCTGTTGTTGAATTTAGACAATATTTATTAGATTATTTTCAGCAAAGGGAAGTTTGAAATGATGGACAAGTATGCAAAATTTATAGTGTGGCTTAAGGAACGGGAAGTAGACAATTTAGCGATTTGGTTACAGGAATTCGAGTTAGCGGAAAAAGGTAGCGAAAAAGCAATAATCAATATTGCTTTATTATATAAACAATATGGTAATTTTGGTGAAATGTACGATTTACTCAATGAGATGAGTGAACGAAAAAATTCAGAGGCGATGTATGCGCTAGCGAACTGTTATATTGAAGGTCTTGGTGGAAAGGGCAGTGAGCATCAAGCTTTATCCTTGTATAAAAGTGCTGCACAATTAGGTCACAGTGATGCTATGAATAATTTAGCTGATATGTACTTCAATGGTGAAGCTACAGAAGTTGACGAGGAAAAAGCGTTCTTTTGGTTTGAAAAAGCAGCGGAGCTCGGGGTACCAGAAGCGATGTATACACTGGGAATTATGTATGAACAAGGTTTGGGAACCGAATGTAATGCATCCAAAGCTTTGGACTATTATAAGCGCAGTGCCGATCTTCAATATGTAGAGGCTAAATATCGCCTAGGTATGGTTTTCTATTCAGGGGAACTTAACCAGCAGCAGAACGATAGAGAAGCAGTCAACTGGTTTAGACAAGCGGGCGAGCATTTCCATGTCGATGCGATTTATAACTTAGGTTATTGCTATGAGCATGGCCATGGCGTCATGCAGGATGTAGACAGAGCCATGACTTATTATAAGCAGGCCAGTATACTAGGGGATATCGAAGCTACAAAAAGGGTAGTAGACTATTATGAAAAAACAAATTCTATAGAAGCTGCTAAGTGGCATGAAAAATTGAAAAGCCTTGAAAACCTTAACGAATAGGATGGAATTTAGTTATACTTCTTAGTAATTTATATGTTTAATTTTCCAGTAAACTTGGGAATATAACCAATAGGGAAAAGTGATAAGGAGGGGAATTTTTATGTTCATGTTTGCCGTACCGCATATCTCTTCTAATGACAATGAAGATGTTATTCAAAAACTACAGCAAATTCTATTGGAGCAACGGGAAAACTTAACAATGCTTTGTACAATTGTTGAATATTTAAGGGAATATGTCCAAACTGGATTAGATAATAAAGATGTCATAAAATATAATCAAAGAATCCAAATGATGACGTATAAACAAACAGATCGTTATAATGAGATTGATCATCTCATTAATAAAAATATTATCGAAATAAAAAAAGGTAAAACTACTGATAACACGGCTTTAACATTTGGAAAAGAAGTAAGGAAAATTGAATCGGGTTTCCGTACGTTAAAACTTTTCACATGTGATGTTATTAATATGTTAGATTCCAATAAACATATCGAAAATCGTAGTTTAGAACGCATACGTTATTTTGATAAACGTTCTGCTTCGTTGGAAGCGGAGATTATTTCACTGACACAGCAATTATCCTTTAAATAGAACTATGAAGCAAACTTTCTCAAATAACCAGAGGAGGTTTGTGTTTTTTTTATTCAATATAAATTTAGAAAATTGTAATATCGTTATGACCATATTTTGAACGAAAAAGATTATACTGTTAGGAGAGAGTGAACGAAATAGGAGCGAATTAATATGAAAACTGTAGTTGTAGTAGGTGGCGGAATTACCGGATTGTGTACGATGCATTATTTAAAAAACCAAATGCATGAAAAGAATATCGAAGCAAGATTAGTATTAATCGAAAAAAATCCCTATTTAGGCGGAAAGATACATTCCGTACATGAAGGAGGGTTTATTATGGAAACCGGCGCGGATTCCATTGTGGCCCGCCATCCAAATGTCCTAGAGCTCGTAAAAGAGCTTAACTTTGATTCGGAGCTTGTTTATAACGAAACAGGTATATCCTACATTCATACTAATAATGAGCTACATGCTATTCCCGCGGGGTCAACATTCGGGATTCCAATGAGCGTGGAATCACTTATGTCGAGCACGTTAATTTCAGAAGAAGGAAAGAAAAGAGCATTAAAGGATATAGACATTCCAAATACAAAATTTACGAAGGAAAGTTCCATCGGTGCATTTTTGGAATATTTTTTAGGGGAAGAAATAGTGCGAAAACAAATTGCTCCTGTATTGGCAGGGGTATATTCGGGAGATTTATACCAGCTGAGCTTAGCTTCAACATTACCGTATTTAGTCGATTATAAAAATAATTATGGGTCGATTATGAAAGGTTTTGAAGCTAATCGCGAGCAGTTTGAAAAAGCAGCGGATAAGAAATTTATTTCTTTCGAGAAGGGGTTATCTTCATTAATTGACCGCCTTGAAGAGCAATTGCCGGAAGTGGAATTCATAAAAAAGGCCGCAACTGAGCAAATACAAAAAGTAGGGGAACAGTATAAAGTTGTATTAGAGGACGAAACGATTATCGCGGATATTGTGGTCCTTGCTGTACCGAATAATACAGTACGTACTGTATTGCAAGACGAAAAATTAGATGGACAGTTAGAAAAGTTTACAACAGCATCTGCATTAACGATGTATGTTGGCTTTGATGTACCGGATAGTGTTTTACCAGCAGATGGTACAGGTTTTATCGTCTCCCATAATAGTGATTTAGTATGTAATGCATCTACATGGACAAGTCGTAAATGGAAGCATACTTCAGCAGAAGGGAATCTGCTCGTTCGTTTATTTTATAAAAATATTAATCCACGCTATGAAGAACTGGCAGCCATGTCTGATGAAGAGTTGGAGAAAGTCGCAATGGAGGATATTCGCTTAAGTTTAGGTATTGAAGCGAAACCAACCGTCGTAAATGTAACGAAATGGATTAATCAGATGCCTCGCTATGATTTAGCACATAATGAAGCGTTATCTAAAGTTATCGACTATTTAGAAGTGCACTATCCGAATCTGCTTTTAGCTGGATGTTCATACTTTGGGGTAGGGATCGGTGCTTGTATTCAAAACGGTAAAAAAACAGCGGAACAAATTATTGCACGAATTATGTAAAGAAATACTTTATTAGGCTAAAGGGTATTGACGTCTTATTTAGATAACGATATGATAGCTTAAATAATTTTAAATTTTTAGAAAAATTCATAAAATTTCTTATCGAGAGAAGTTGAGGGACTGGCCCGTTGAAACTTCAGCAACCAACATTATGTCAGGTGCTAAATCCAGTGGCGATAGCCAGAAGATGAGAAGGGATTAAGTTGACGACTGACAACTATCAAGCCTTCTTTTGCTTAGTGAAAGAAGGCTTTTTTGTATTAAAAATATACTGAAAATACTGTGAATAATGGAGTGAAATAATTGGGTTTACTACAAGATTTAAAAACACGCGTTTTAACGGCGGACGGAGCAATTGGAACTTTACTTTATTCCTATGGGTTGGATTACTGCCATGAGGAAATGAATATTGCACGACCAGAAATTATCGAGAAAATTCATAGTGAATATATTGCTGTAGGTGCAGATATTATTCAAACAAATACATATGGAGCGAATGCGATCAAGTTAGCTCGATATGGTTTTGAAAATCGAGTAAAGGAATTTAACGAAGCTGCGCTGAAGATTGCGAAGCGTGCAGCTGCTCCGGGGGGGCAGTATGTTCTGGCAACAATCGGTGGCATTCGAGGGATTCGAAAAAGTGATGCAACATTAGATGAAATCTTAAATGCCTTTCAAGAGCAAGTGGAAGTATTACTAGCTGGTGAACCGGATGGCTTCTTATTGGAAACGTATTACGACTTTGAAGAATTATCACATTGTGTTCACCTATTACGATCAATGACCGATTTACCGATCATTGCCCAAGTGACGATGCAGGAACCAGGTATCCTTCAAAATTTAATGTCTTTAAATGAAGCATTTCATGAATTGGAAAGGTTAGGTGCAGATATTGTTGGGAGCAACTGCCGGTTAGGTCCTTTCCATACAATTCAGGCGTTTGAAGGGGTCAACTTACCGAACAAAGCTTTTTTATCAGCTTATCCAAATGCATCGTTATTAGATATTGAAGATGGCCGTGTTGTCTATGAATCGGAAACCGATTATTTTGCTCGTGCAGCCGTTGAACTCGTAAATCAAGGAGTCCGTTTAATTGGCGGTTGCTGTGGGACGACACCGAAGCATATTGCGGCGGTAAAACAACGTCTAGCGAATATGCAACCAATTGAAACGAAAGAAGAAAAACACAGGTCTACACAATTTGTCCGTATTCCGGAACCACGTAAGCAAGAGCCACTCCATGAAAAAGCAAAACGTGAACGTTCTGTTATTGTGGAACTTGATACACCGCGTCATCTGGAAATTGACGGGTTTGTCGATGGGGCAAAACAACTGGCAAAAGCGGGAGCCGATGTCATTATGATGGCGGATAACTCACTTGCATCCCCGCGCATCAGTAATATCGCGATGGCTGCGATTTTAAAAGAGCATGGAATTCGTTCATTGCCGCATTTAACGTGCCGTGACCGCAATTTAATTGGGCTTCAGTCACATTTAATGGGACTTGATGCACTTGAACTTCATGATATTCTGGTCGTGACAGGGGACCCGACAAAAGTGGGGGATTTCCCTGGGGCAACGAGCGTATATGATGTTTCGTCAATGGAGCTTATTTCACTTATAAAGCAGTTAAATAAAGGTAGCTCTTTTACTGGGAAATCGCTGCGAAAACAGGCGGATTTTTCGGTGGCCGCTGCATTTAATCCAAATGTCCGTGTATTGGACCGTGCTGTAGCACGTTTAGAGAAGAAAATCGAGCATGGTGCAGATTACTTTATTTCACAACCGGTATATACGAAAGAAAAGATTATCGAAATCTATGAGGCGACTAAGCATTTGGAAACACCGATTTATATCGGGATTATGCCACTTACATCTTCACGCAGCGCGGAATTTTTACATCATGAAGTACCGGGCATTAAATTGTCCGATGAAGTACTTGCGCGCATGGCTGCTTGCGGGGATGACAAAGAAGCATCGACAGCAGAAGGAATCGCGATTGCCAAAGAGCTGCTCGATACGGCATGTAAATACTTTAACGGTATTTATTTAATTACACCGTTTTTACGCTATGATATGACGCTGGAATTAATGAACTATGTAAAACAATATGATGTGGAAAGTAAAGGAGTTCAGTCGAATGTATAATCACCCAATTCATGAGCAATTACAAAAAAGAATCTTAATCATCGATGGTGCTATGGGGACGATGCTTCAGGCAGAAAACCTAACATATGAAGATTTTGGCGGAGAAGACTTAGATGGTTGTAATGAAAACCTGGTACTTACGAGACCCGATGTTTTAGGCAAAATTCACCGTGAATATTTAGCTGCTGGCGCTGATATTATTTGTACCAATACGTTTGGTGGAACACCACTCGTATTGGATGAATATGACTTAGGTGACAAGGCAGTTGAAATTAATAAGCGGGCGGTTGAAATTGCACTAGAGGCGGCAGAAGAATTTTCGACACCAGAATGGCCCCGCTTTGTCGCAGGTGCAATCGGCCCAACGACAAAAACATTGTCGGTAACAGGTGGTATTAGTTTTGAAGAGCTAGAAGAAAACTTTTATATACAGGCAAAAGCGCTAATCGAAGCTGGGGCGGATCTGCTCTTAATGGAAACTTCCCAGGATATGCTCAATGTTAAAGCAGGAACGATTGCGATTCACCGTGCATTCGAAGAGCTTGGCAAAGAGCTGCCTGTCATGATTTCAGGGACAATTGAGCCGATGGGAACAACGCTTGCCGGGCAATCAATCGAAGCATTTTATATATCTATTGAGCACATTAAACCGTTGTCTGTCGGCCTGAACTGTGCGACAGGTCCGGAATTTATGACCGATCATATCCGTTCATTGGCGGAACTTTCGAATGGCTATATTAGCTGTTATCCGAATGCAGGTTTACCGGACGAGGAAGGCTGCTATCATGAAACGCCGGATTCATTATCGAAAAAACTGCAAGGCTTCGCAGAAAAAGGCTGGCTGAACATTGTGGGCGGCTGCTGTGGTACAACGCCAGCACATATCGCGGCGATCCGTGAAGCTGTAGATGGCTATAAACCGCGTGAGCCGAAAGATGTAACACACGGACATGTCGTATCGGGTATCGAGCCTTTGCAATATGATGAATCTATGCGTCCGTTATTTATCGGAGAGCGTACGAATGTAATCGGCTCTCGTAAATTCAAAAACCTGATTGTTGACGGCAAATTTGAAGAAGCAGCGGAAATTGCGCGTGCACAAGTGAAAAACGGGGCGCATGTCATCGATATTTGTTTAGCAAACCCTGACCGTGATGAAGTAGAAGATATGAAAAACTTCATGCAGGAAGTTGTGAAAAAAGTTAAAGTGCCGCTTGTAATTGACTCTACAGATGAAAATGTAATGGAAGTCGCACTGAAGTTTTCGCAAGGGAAGGCCATTATTAACTCGATTAACTTGGAAGATGGAGAAGAGCGTTTCGATGCTGTTATGCCACTCGTGAAAAAATATGGGGCTTCACTTGTTGTCGGTACGATTGATGAAACTGGAATGGCTATTACACGTGAGCAAAAGCTTGAAGTAGCGAAGCGTTCTTATAAGTTGTTAACAGAAAAATGGGGCATGTCAGCAGAAGACATAATCTTTGACCCGTTAATGTTCCCGGTAGGTACAGGTGACGAGCAATATATCGGTGCCGCTGAGGAAACAATCGAAGGGATTCGCCTCATTAAAGAACATTTACCTGGCTGCTTAACAGTGCTCGGTGTAAGTAATGTTTCGTTCGGTTTACCACCAGTTGGACGTGAAGTATTAAATGCAGTGTACTTATATCACTGTACACAAGCAGGCTTGGACTATGCGATTGTAAATACTGAAAAACTGGAGCGCTATGCGTCGATTCCTGAAGAGGAGATCAAGCTGGCGAATGATTTAATCTTCAATACAAATGATAAAACACTCGCTGTATTTACTGACTTTTACCGCGATAAAAAGAAAGATGCAGTTGTGAAAGAATTACCGGCGACAGTGGAAGAACGTCTTGCGTATTACATATTAGAAGGTACGAAAGAAGGGTTAATTGAAGATTTAAATGCAGCACTGGAAAAATTTGATGCACCACTGGATATCATTAATGGGCCATTAATGGCGGGAATGGCGGAAGTTGGTCGCCTATTTAATGAAAACCAGTTAATTGTAGCCGAAGTACTGCAAAGCGCAGGTGTCATGAAAGCGGCGGTAGCTCATTTAGAGCAATTTATGGAAAAAGGCGATACGAGTTCTACTAAAGGAACGATGGTTTTAGCAACCGTTAAAGGTGATGTCCATGATATCGGAAAAAACTTAGTCGATATTATATTAAGTAATAACGGCTTCCGTGTTGTGGATTTAGGGATTAAAGTAACCCCAGCCCAACTTATTGAAGCTGTTCGTAAAGAAAAGCCCGATTTTATCGGTTTATCAGGATTACTCGTGAAATCAGCTCAGCAAATGGTCATTACAGCACAGGACTTTAAAGAAGCAGGAATTGATGTGCCAATTTTAGTAGGTGGTGCAGCATTATCGCGGCGCTTTACGGAAACAAAAATTGCCGCTCAATATGATGGACCGGTCATTTATTCAAAAGATGCGATGCAAGGGTTGGAACAGGCAAACCGATTAATGAATGTAAACGAGCGTGAAGCACTGTTGGAAGAGTTACGTGAATCTCGGGAAAAACGTATAGAATCAGATGCAAAACGCGCGGCACGACCTGTGGCTGTTGCCGTTAAGCCTGTTCGCACAGTGAAGGAAGCTGACGTATGGAAGCCGAAAGATTTAGTGCCGCATATTAAACCGGACTACTCGATCGCCCATTTACACCCATATGTAAATATGCGTACTTTAATCGGACATCATTTAGGGTTAAAGGGCAATTTAGAACAAATGCTAGCTGACCAGGATGATCGTGCTGTTTTATTAAATGATTTAGTAAATCAATATTTGAAAAGTGATGTATTAAGTGCATCAGGCATGTATCAATTTTTCCCTGCTCAATCAGATGGTGATGATGTAGTCGTATATAGTCCTGAAGATGCGAAAACAGAAATTCAACGTTTTACATTCCCGCGCCAGCAAGTAGAGCCATTCTTATGCTTGTCGGATTACCTGAAGTCGGTCGATAGCGGAGAGATGGATTACATCGCATTAATGGTTGTGACAGCAGGTAAAGGTGTCAGCCAAAAGGCAAATGAGTTAAAAGAAGCAGGAAAATTTTTGGAGAGCCATGCATTGCAGGCAACTGCACTCGAGCTAGCTGAAGGCTTTGCGGAGCGTATTCACCAGGAAATACGTGACCAATGGGGATTCCCGGATGCGACAGATTTTACAATGCGTGACCGGTTTGCTGCCAAATACCAAGGGCAACGTTTCAGCTTTGGTTACCCAGCATGTCCAAATTTAGAAGATCAGGAAAAGCTATTTGACCTATTAAAGCCAGAAAAAATTGGTGTACAATTAACAGAGGGCTTTATGATGGAACCTGAAGCAAGTGTATCGGCGATTGTATTTGCACATCCGGATGCACGCTACTTCAACGTATAATATGATTCAAGAGCCGTTTTACCGAAGTTAGGGTGAAGCGGCTTTTGCTACCTGGAGGATGAAATAGATGATTAGACAAGCGACAAAAGAAGATGTACCTGAGATTTTGGCAATTTTTAATGACAATATTTTAAATTCAACCGCCATTTATATGTATAAAGAGCAAACATTAGAAGACCGATTACGCTGGTTTGAACAAAAACAGATTTCCGGTGAGCCGTTACTTGTGTTTGATAGTAATGGGGAAGTTGCGGGTTATGCCACCTACGGAAGTTTCCGTGCCTATCCTGCCTATCAATATACGGTAGAGCATTCTGTATATGTGCATAAAAACCATTATAAAAAAGGAATTGCGAGCAAGCTCATGCATTCGCTAATAGAAGAGGCAAAGGCGAATGACGTAAAAACAATGGTTGGATGTATCGATAAAGAAAATACTGCAAGTATAAAAATTCATGAGAAGTTAGGATTTACGTACAGTGGCACAATTCGCAATGCTGGATATAAATTTGGACAATGGTTGGATTTAGTATTTTATCAGCTTGATTTAGAAGGGCCTAAAAACCCCCAGGAACGTTAACTATAATTTGGTTTGTCACCTGGTCATATGACAACTGTCATAAAAAAGTTGTGATATTTAAGCGTTTCGTCATGTGTGTCTTTTTTGTACGATGTAATTAATTATTTTTACAGGAAAGAGGGATTAACACATGGCAAACATACATGCAGAGAAAACAAAGCAACTACGAAAAGATGTAGCGCCGTTCGCAAAATCAGAAACAAGACTTAGTATTCAACAACTAATCAATACGCTAGGACCACTTTTATTGATTTGGGGAGCAGGCTATGTATTGTTGCAATATTCACCTTGGTTCACAGCGCTTTGTAGTATTCTTGCTTCAGGATTTGTAATTCGTGCATTTATTATTTTCCATGATTGTACACACGGTTCATTTTTCCAGAATAAAAAAGCGAATGCAATTATCGGGAATATCACTGGGCTTTTAACATCATTCCCATATGAAAAATGGAAACGTGAGCATACGATTCATCACGCAACAAGTTCGAACTTGGATAAGCGTGGCATTGGCGATATCGATATGCTTACAGTGGACGAATACCTCGAAAAATCAAAGTTAGGTCGTTTAGGCTACCGTTTATACCGTAATCCAATTGTTATGTTTGGTCTAGGGCCACTATTTATGGTACTCGTATTAAATCGTGTAAACCGCAAAGATGCAAAACGAAAAGAGCGTTTAAATACGTATTTTACAAACATTGTATTATTGGTAATTTGTACAACCCTTATTTTAATCTTTGGTTGGACGACGTTTTTATTAGTACACGGATTAACACTATTTATCGCAGGTGCTTTAGGGATTTGGTTATTCTATATCCAACATACTTACGAAGATTCGTACTTTGAAGTAGATTCTGAGTGGGATTATGTTAAAGCGGCTGTAGAAGGAAGTTCATATTATAAATTACCGAAAATCCTACAATGGGTTACTGGTAATATCGGGTTCCACCATGTGCACCATTTATCACCGCGTGTACCAAACTACAAGCTTGAAGATGCACATGAGTCGATTAAACCGCTTCAGCAGGCGACAACGATTACATTAAAGACAAGTCTAGAATCAATTCGCTACAAGTTATATGATCCGGACAACTACCGTTTTGTTACATTTAAAGAAGCAGCAGAACGCGAAACAAAGCGTGATAAAACACGTAATAAAACACTTACTAACTAACTTCATTAAAAAACAGGTATCTCAACCATGGATTGAGATACCTGTTTTATTATAGAATAAAGAAAAAGAGAATAGAGGTTATTATGCAAACTTGGTATAGTATCATCCCGAAAAGTCCGATGTTAAGTATTTATATATGGATAATCTTTTGTATTATGCCATTCTTCTTTATTATCCAATCCTTCACGTTGTGGCAAATTATATTAGGAATCAATTTAATATTGGCCTATTTTCTGTGCCATTACTTTTCTTTCACGGCTAAGCCTGGACTCAAGTATATGTGGATCAGTTTCCAAATGGTGCTCAATATCGTAATGACTCTTGTTTTTGGTTATGTGTATCTATCCTTATTTACTGCATTTTTTATTGGTAATATAAAGCAGGCAGTTGGATTTTATATTATGTACGGTTTACATATCGGTTTTACCGTTCTATCGATAGTTGGAGGATATTTTATTTTCCTTGAGTTATTTATATCGCAAACCCCGTTCATAATTATTAATGTACTTGGGGTTGTACTATTGCCATTTACATTATATTCGAGAACGCGACGTGAAAATTTAGAAGGTGAACTGGAAACAGCGCGAGAACGCATTTCAGAATTAACGGTATTTGAAGAGCGTCAGCGTATTGCGCGTGATTTACATGACACACTAGGTCAAAAGCTTTCAATGATTGGTCTGAAGAGTGACTTAGCTGCAAGGTTAGTGGAAAAAAATCCAGAGCAGGCGATTTTGGAAATAAAGGATATTCGTCAAGCGGCAAGACTAGCCTTAAAAGAAGTGCGAGAGCTAGTCGCGGATATGCGGGCTGTTCGTATTGAGGAAGAGTTATACAGAGTCGAACAAATATTAAAAGCCGCACAAATTAAACTTCGATTAAATGGTGATAAAAGCGAAATTCATATGCCTACTTTGGCGGAAAATGTTATTAGCATGTGTTTAAAAGAGGCTGTAACAAATATTGTAAAGCATAGTAAGGCGACAATTTGCCGAATTAGTTTTTACCAAAGTGATGATGAGTTTAAAATGACGATTCAAGATAATGGTATTGGTTTTAAACGTTCCCATGAATTAGAAGGCGGTAATGGTTTAAAGGGGATGCAGGAGCGTATAGAATTTATAAATGGCTCACTTGAAATAGAAAACGGTGATGGGACAACGGTTGTTTTAAAAATACCGTTAGCTATTACGCATCAAAAGGGGGAGAACAAGAGATGATTCGAATTGTTATTGCGGAAGATCAGGGAATGCTACTTGGAGCAATGAAATCACTGCTTAGTATGGAAGATGATATGGAAGTGGTTGGTCTTGCGAAAAACGGTGAAGAAGCAATTGAGATGGTAACGGAATTAAAGCCGGATATTTGTATTATGGATATTGAAATGCCGATCAAAACAGGGTTGGATGCTGCTGAAGCTTTACGAGGAAGCGATTGTAAAATAATCATTTTAACGACTTTTGCACGTCCCGGTTATTTTGAAAGGGCACGAAAGGCAGGCGTACGCGGGTATTTGCTGAAGGATAGTCCGATTGAGGACCTTGTCAATTCCATTCGAATTATTATGGACGGTCGCCGAATTTATGCACCGGAGCTTGTGGACTTTGTATATGAAGATGATAGTGAAAACCCATTAACTGAACGTGAAAGCCAAGTGCTTGAACTCGTTGCAGAAGGAAAGACGACGAAGGAAATTGCAGCTGAGCTTTACTTGTCTGCTGGTACAGTACGTAACTATATTTCTACAATCCTTGATAAGCTGGGAGTCGGGAATCGAATTGAAGCGATAGCCCGATTTAAAGAAAAGGGCTGGAATAAATAAAATGCTCCGCTTACTTTTAACAGGTAGGCGAAGCATTTTTTGCTCTTAGCATTAATCTTTTTTTGTTAAGCGCCCAAGGACGAATGCACCAGCTGCTACAGCTAATAAGGTATTCGTCTTTTTATTGAATACTTGCTTTGTAACGAGTGAAATATTTTGCGGGCGCTCAGCAAGGCGACGCATAAAATACCCGTACCAATCTTCACCATAGGGTACGTATACACAAACTTGATAGCCTTCGCGTGAAAGCTCCAGCTGTAAGTCCTTTCGGAAGCCGTAAAGCATCTGGAATTCGAATTTTTCTTTCGGAATATCATATTGCTCAACGAAATACTTCACGTGTTTTATAATATTGTGATCATGTGTTGCAATGGAAGTGAAATGACCATGAGCTAAATGGTATTCAATTAGCTCAATAAAGTTAATATCGATATCTAATTTGTCTTGGTAGGCAACTTCTTCTGGCTCTTTATAAGCTCCCTTCACGATACGCAGGCGGAAGTCTTTAAATTGCTCGACATCTTCCTTTGCTCGGTGGAAGTAAGCTTGGATAACAGTCCCCACGTTATCGAAAGACTTTGAAAGTTCCTCCAACATATCGAATGATGGTTGCAGACGATCATAATCTTCCATATCAAAATTGACGAAAATACCATACTCATGGGCGCGCTCAACAATCTCATATAAGTTGTCGTAGCAAAAATCGATGTCGATATCCAACCCTAACTTTGAAGGTTTCAATGAAATATGCGCATCCAGTTCTTCAACTTGAATGGCTTCAATCATAGCTAGAATATCTTCTTTTGCTTTTGTTGCTTCAGATTCATCGATAACGTACTCACCTAAATTATCAACGGTACATGAAATTCCTTGTTCGTTCAATTTACGAATACTGTCGATTACTTCTTCAATAGTTGTCCCAGCGACAACACTTTGTGCCCCTAACTTTAAACCATATTGTTGAGCGGCGTTTGAAAGTGTTTGGTTTTCGGATAATGAAATGAAAAAATCACGTAATGCTGCCATAATAACATCTCCCTAAAATTCGTTATTTTCTTAAAATTATACCATAGCGCTATTTGCGGAAAGTATGAAGCTTGAATTATTTTACATGCATTTTGATTCCGCAGAACGCTCATTATAACGGCTTCAACCGTGATGAATGTAAGTATTAATTTCCTAGTGATACCTTTTAATGTTTTCCCCTTTTTTAAGCGCATTTAACGTAGCTGCCAAAATAATTAACGAAATCACCAAAACTAATAAAAGATGCTAAGGGTTAATGCCATTAGTAAACAAAGCAAAATAACAAGGAGCTGTCTGAAAAACTTTTCAGAACAGCTCCTTGTTCAGTTTAAGTATCTATATGGTTCGAAAGTGTGTGGGGGAAGGGGGCACACCTTTTTGCTTTTAACTCTTTGGAGAGCTTAAAGAAGATTTCGGAAACCCTTTAGAGCCACTATCCTGTACATTGGTAGGAGTTGATACTTTACCTAAGTTTGTTAAACGTGCGGCAAAGCTATCATTTGATTTTGTAACACCTTTGAATGTATCTTGCATTTCATATGCATAGGCAGCGTGTTCTGCAATGTCTAAGCCCTGTACTTCCTCTTCGTGAGTTACACGTAATGGGACGAAAGCTTTAATGACAAGAGTGGCAACAGCGACTGTGCTAGCAGTCCAAGCAATAATTGCAACAACGCCTAATGCCTGCACGCCAAGTAGTGTTGCGCCACCACCATACAAAAGACCACCGCCAGTAATATCGAACAAACCAACAGCTAATGTTCCCCAAATACCGGCAACACCATGTACTGCTACTGCTCCTACTGGATCATCAACTTTCAATTTATGTTCAATGAAGCGGACAGCTTCCACTAAAATGAAACCGCCGATTGCACCAGCGATAATAGCGCCGACGATGCTTAAGTTTGCAGCACCTGCTGTAATACTAACTAAACCTGCTAAAGCTCCGTTTAATGTTAAAGAACCATCGATAAAGCCGTAACGCAAACGAGTGTAAAATGCTGTAGCAATAACACCAGCTGATGCAGCTAAAAATGTATTTGCAATAACACCTGGAACTAATGCTGGGTCGGCAGCTAAAGTTGAAGCACCATTGAAGCCGTACCAACCTAACCATAAAATGAATACACCTAATGCGCCAAGTGGAATAGAATGACCTGGAATAACATTCACGACGCCTTTTGCATATTTCCCTACACGTGGACCAACCATTGCTGCAACGACTAATGCACCAACTGCACCAGTTAAGTGAACGACTGTGGACCCTGCGAAATCAGTGAAGCCTAATGCTGTTAACCAACCATCACCTTGCCAAATCCAATGCCCAACAACAGGATAAATGATTGCTGTCATAACTACTACTAATGCCATATAGGCAACAATGTTGGTACGTTCAGCAACAGCACCGGAAATAATAGTGGCACATGTCGCAGCAAACATAGCTTGGAATACGAAGAAGGCAATGTCATCAACACCGCTTAATGCAAAACCTGTAGTACCGATAAGTCCGTTGGCTGAGTCACCGAACATTATGGCGTAGCCAACTGCGAAATAGACGATACCGCCGATTGAAATTGTTAAAATATTCTTCATTAATATATTGACCGCATTTTTAGAACGAGTAAAGCCTGCTTCAACCATTGCAAACCCAGCATGCATGAAGAAAACGAAAAATGCACCAAGCATTACCCATACTAAGTTAATCGATAATTCTAAAGCTTCGTTTGTCATAAAAATATCCTCCTTTAGTTAACGGTTAATTAATCAATTGCAATGGAACCGAGTTCTTTCGTGCGAATACGAATCGCCTGCTCTACCGGATAGATGAAAATTTTACCGTCACCAACTTCTCCTGTAGAAGCTTCGCGTAATAAAACATCGATAATCGCTTGAACTTTTGCGTTGTCTACAACCATTTCGAGCTTTAGCTTTTGAGAGAACTCCATTGAAAAGGAATTGCCGCGAAACAATCCGATTTTTCCTTCTTGTCGACCTGCACCGGCAATTTCGGAAATGCTCAGCCCATCAATACCTTCTAAAGCTAAACCTTCTCGCACTCTTGCGAAAACTTCAGGACGAATAATTGCTTCGATCTTTTTCATTTCTCCCCAACTCCTTGTGTTATGTTATCTAACATGATAAATCGATTTTCATAATAAATCAATACCTTATGTTAGGAAAAATGACATGTATATTCGATGGGTTTAATCGCATTGTGAGATGAAGTGAAGATGGAGGGGGTGAATAGTTCGAAATGGCTTTATAAAAGAATAGGAGGAGTGATTTAACAGAAGCTTTACATAACGAACGTTTTTTATTGATTCATTTGGGGAAAACTAAAAGGAATTGAAACTAAAATGTGTGTGAAAATGCAGATATCGAAAATAAAAAATCTTCATACTTCGAATTAATTCAAGATAGTGTATACTATGACTAATTATGTTTTGGAAGAAGGGAACTCACGATGAATGAAAAGTATGTAGATGATAGTTTCGCTTTGCATACCGATTTATATCAAATTAATATGGCGGAAAGCTATTGGGCAGACGGTATACATGAACGCAAAGCTGTATTTGAACTTTATTTCAGGCAGTTGCCATTCGGGAATGGCTACGCTATTTTTGCAGGACTGGAACGCATGTTAAATTATTTGAAAGACTTTAAATTCAGTGAAACAGATATCGACTATTTACGTGAAGAACTCCATTATAAAGACGATTTTATTGAGTATTTAAAAACTATCCGCTTTACAGGTTCGATGTATTCCATGGTGGAAGGAGAACTTGTATTTGCTAATGAGCCAATTGTGCGCATCGAAGCGCCATTGGTTGAAGCACAGTTAATCGAAACGGCTTTATTGAATATCGTCAACTATCAAACGCTTATCGCAACAAAAGCAAGTCGCATAAAGCAAGTAGTCCACAATGAAATTGCAATGGAATTTGGAACACGCCGTGCACAAGAGATGGATGCTGCAATTTGGGGAGCTCGTGCCGCAGTAATAGGCGGTTTTGAATCTACTTCAAATGTGCGTGCAGGTAAATTGTTCAATATTCCTGTATCGGGCACGCATGCGCATGCTTTAGTTCAAGCGTATAAAAACGACTATGATGCATTCCATTCGTATGCGAAGCGTCATAAAGACTGTGTGTTTTTAGTCGATACGTACAACACGCTTAAGTCAGGTGTACCGACGGCGATTCAAGTTGCGAAAGAACTTGGGGACAAAATCAATTTTGTTGGTATTAGATTGGATAGTGGAGATATTGCTTTCCTTTCAAAAGAAGCGCGCCGTATGCTTGATGAAGCTGGATTCCCTAATGCGAAAGTCATCGTTTCAAACGATCTGGATGAATACACAATACTAAACCTGAAAGCGCAGGGTGCACGAGTTGATATGTGGGGTATTGGTACAAAGCTCATTACTGCATACGACCAACCGGCTTTAGGTGCGGTTTATAAAATGGTTTCAATTGAAAATGAGCGTGGTGAAATGGAAGATACGATAAAGATTTCTGCTAATGCCGAAAAAGTTACAACACCTGGATTAAAGCGAGTTTACCGTATTATTAATAAGAAAAGCGGTAAATCGGAAGGTGATTACATCGCGATGGCGGATGAGAACCCGGCGGCAGAAGAACGTATTAAAATGTTCCATCCGGTTCATACATTCATTTCTAAATTCGTTACAAACTTTGAAGCGAAAGAGCTTCACCAACTCATTATTGATCATGGGGAAATTGTATATGATAACCCATCGTTAACAAATATACGTAAATACGCTCATGCCAATTTAGATTTATTATGGGATGAATATAAACGTTCCTTAAACCCGGAAGAATATCCAGTAGATTTGAGTCAAAAATGCTGGGACAATAAAATGCGCAACATTCAAGAAGTGCGAGATATGGTAACAGAACTCGAATAACGTTAAGGGGTGTGTACATTGTCATTATTACAACAACAAATTATTGAAGAATTAAAAGTAATGCCAACAATTAATGTTGAAGAGGAAATCCGTAAATCCATTGATTTTCTAAAGAATTATGCAAAAAAGCATCCGTTTTTAAAAGGGTTTGTCCTAGGCATTAGTGGCGGACAGGATTCTACGCTAACAGGGAAGCTTGCACAAATGGCGGTGGATGAGTTAAATGAAGAAGCCGGCGCACACACATATTCATTTTGGGCAGTGCGACTTCCTTATGGACTTCAGAAGGATGAACAAGATTGCCAAGATGCGCTCGACTTTATCCAGCCGACAAAAATTTATACGGTAAATATTAAAGAAGCTGTTGATGCGAGTGTCAACGCTTTGTTAGCAGCGGGGATAACGCTGAGTGATTTTGCGAAAGGGAATGAAAAAGCCCGTGAGCGTATGAAGGTGCAGTATTCAATTGCGGCTATGCATAATGGGGTCGTAATTGGTACCGACCATGCAGCTGAAGCGGTAACAGGATTCTATACAAAATATGGAGATGGTGGCGTTGATTTAGTGCCAATCTTCCGTTTGAATAAACGACAAGGCCGTCAACTATTGAAGTATTTAAATTGTCCAGTTCATCTGTATGAAAAAGTCCCAACCGCTGATTTGGAAGAAAATCGTCCAGCATTACCGGATGAAGTGGCATTGGGGATCACATACGATCAGGTTGATGATTATTTAGAAGGTAAAGAGATTCCTGAACAGGCGCGTATTACGCTGGAAGGACATTATTTGCGTTCGATGCATAAACGTCATATGCCAATTACAATTTTTGATGATTTTTGGAAATGATAATTAAAGCTGTGTCACGGGAAAAGTGACGCAGCTTTTTTTATTTGTAAATATAATAATTTTTGAACAAGTCGATATAAAAGGGAGGAAGGGGGGACTATACTATGAGGACTTCTAGAGTTGCCGCTACACCAAGTAGTATTTATCGCAACTCGACGCGTGCTATGTTATCCGATACGCATTTTGCGGATGCAATCAACAGTGGAATGCATGATCATTTTCGTGACCCTCGCGAGCAGCTAACCAAAAAGAAACAAAAAAAGAAACCGCAGTCACGTCCTAAAAAGCTTATACATAACAAGGGTCACTATATTATAAAAGGAATGCAGTACAATGCGAATTCTGCAGAAACCTTAAGGCGTTTATTGCGGTATTCTGAGCGGGTAACTACCCTTAATAATGCCAATCGCCGGATAGCAACCTATAAAACATCTATATAAATCACTTCACTTTGAAATATAAGTGAGGTGATTTTCCATTTATAAAGTAAACTAGTTGTACTAACATTTTGTTTTGGTTATGCTTAAACTATATGTAATATATGGTACATTCAGCTGGGAGGACTATTCATGAACGAACAAATCGAGAAAATAATCAGAAATATCGAAAAAGTGATGATAGGAAAAAGAGAGATTGCTGAGTTAAGTATTGTTTCATTACTCGCTGGAGGACATGTATTATTGGAGGACGTGCCAGGTGTAGGGAAAACGATGATGGTACGTGCCCTTTCGAAATCTTTAGGTACTAGTTTTAAACGAATTCAGTTTACACCGGATTTACTGCCATCTGATGTAATCGGTGTTTCAATATACAACCCGAAAACTTTACAATTTGAGTTTCGTCCAGGACCGATAGTAGGAAACATTGTTTTAGCGGATGAAATTAACCGTACCTCTCCGAAAACACAGGCAGCTTTATTGGAAAGTATGGAAGAAGCATCAATTACAGTGGATGGTGATACGATTCAACTGCCAAAGCCATTTTTCGTTATGGCTACACAAAATCCAATTGAATATGAAGGGACATACCCGCTTCCTGAAGCTCAATTAGACCGCTTTTTGCTCAAAATTAAAATGGGTTATCCGACAAAAGAAGAGGAAATTGAAGTATTGAGCCGTGCCGAGAGAACGGTACCAATTGACGATATTTCGGCTGTAATAACAATTGAGCAATTAATGGAATTGCAAAGGCAAGTAAAAGAAGTGCATGTAGAAAATAATATAAAAGAATATATAGTGTCACTCGCTCAAAATACTCGTCAGCATCACAATGTATATTTAGGAGTTAGTCCCCGCGCTTCTATTGCATTAATGCGTGCTGCACAAAGCTATGCATTTATGAAAGGGAGAGATTATGTTATCCCGGATGATGTCCAATATTTAGTAAAATTCGTATTCAGTCACCGTATCATTCTAAAACCAGAAACGCGCTATGAAGGGATTACAGAAGAGCAAGTAATTGAAAATGTGCTTCACTATGCCCATGTTCCCGTGAAAAGGTATGTTCCGGAATGAGGGGATTCAAACAGTTTTTCCGGCATAGCGGTCGCTTAGTTACCGTTATTTTATTGCTCGTTATAACGTATTGCTATGCGATGTTCCAAGGGGGCTTTGTCAGCTGGTTTGTCTTTTTTACAATCTTACCCTTTTTGCTCTATTCAGTATTACTTGCTGTTTTCCCCATTCATTTTAAAGAGATATCCCGAACACTATCGAAGGATCGGATTGAACGAGGGAACGATGTGCAGGTGACGGTAAGATTTCGGAATACGAGTTGGTTCCCAATCGTGTTTATGATGGTACAGGAGTTGCCGATGGACAATGGGCTTTATGAAAGACCAAACGGAAATGTGACAAAGTTATTTTTAGTTGGTTGGAAACGTGAATTCGAATGGACATATGAATTGAAAGCATTAAAACGCGGGGAATATCATTTTAAAGGCTTGGAGTTTACGTGTACGGACTTTTTTGGATGGACGATTCGTAAAGTAGCAGTAAATCATCCTCAACTCTTTTTAGTTTATCCGAAAGTTTCGGATGTGAACGTATTGCCAATAGGGATGCAATATGATCAAGGTTCCAGTCAGTCGCGCTATTCTTTAGTAAAGGACACAACGATGGCAACCGGAGTACGAGAATATATACCGGGGGATCGTTTTTCCTGGATACATTGGAAATCCTTTGCGAAAAATGGCGAGCTACGGACGAAAGAGTTCGAAGATCGTAAATCGCAAAATATGTTTATATTAATAGATCGTGCTGTTCAAAAAAATTTCGAGCAAGTAATCGATTATACAGCATCCTATATTAATAAAATCGTAAAAGGAAATGGTGATGTTTCTTTTTTAAGTGCAGGTGACGATCGATATTTTGCGCCGATCATAAAAACAGATAAACAGTTTGAGAAGGTGCTTCAACACTTGGTAACTGTACAGCCTGATGCGCAGTTTGGTATTGAGCGTCTGCTATATGAAGAACAAAAATTCATGAGCCGCTCAGTAGTAGTTATTGTAACGGGTGAGCTCGTGCCGGAACTGCGGGAAATTTTGAATTCAGGAACAAAATATGCCCGTAAAATTATTTGCTTTGTCGTAAATGATGAAAAAGATTCCGTGCAGCTCTTTAGTCAAAACAATGAGGTTCATTACGTAGGTTCGGATGAGCTGCAGTCAATATATTCGGAGGTGAAGCACGCATGAGACGCAGTACTTCCGAAAAGATTGAATTCACTATTTTCTATATTATTATCTTCCTGATTTTAAGAGAATGGCTTTTACCAATTATGGAATTGACAAGTACAGGCTATTTCATGCAGTTTTTAGTCTTTATGGGCATCTGTTTAATATTGGGTGTTTTTTCATTACCGTTTGTCGTATCTTGGATTATTAAGTTAGTTTATATTACATGGTTTATTGTAAGTGTTTATAATGATGGTCAATTAACGGCAATGCAATTTTTATCGAATGAACTAAAAAATAATGTGAATACAATTTTAGCGGGTGAATGGATTTATGTAAGTGATCCATTCCGTACAAGCTTGTTTTTCATTTTAATTTGGATGCTGATTTATTTAATTCAGCATTGGGTAAGTGTGCGCTTTAGTATATACTATTTCCTTTTGCTTACAGTGTTTTTCATCGGTACACTTGATACTTTTACCGAATATGATGGAACGATGGCCATTATAAAAGTAATGATTTTAGGGCTTATTCTTACAGCTCTCCTTTTCATAAAACGATTGATGCAAGCGGCTAATATGCAAAAGGATTGGACGAGCTATTTAGTTTATGCGACCCCGATTATTATTTTTGTAACAATAGCAGGGATTATAGCAATCTATTTACCAAAATCAGAGCCGCAATGGCCGGATCCAGTACCGTATATGAAGGGGGTTGCTGGGATTGGGGGATCTTCTTCACAATCATTTGCCACAGTAGGTTACGGGGATAATGATGAAAGTCTTGGAGGTCCGTTTGTTGGTGATAATACACTTGTCTATGAAATTCAAACACCGATTCGCCAATATTGGCGTGTGGAAACGAAAGATTTTTACACATCAAAAGGGTGGATTCATTCTGGTGACGATTCTATGCAGCAGACGCTGCAAATGACGGATAAGTTACCGCTTTCCATTAATCCAGGACCGGAAGACCCGCAATCTATACAGGTACTAGCGGTAAATCCAGCTTACCGATTTTTGGTACAGGCATATGGAACGACATCCTATGAACTCTATGATCCGCAAAGTTTGATTAGGTTTGATGCGAGCAACGAAAAAATGGTTCCGGTTATAAATAATAATGTGGTTTCCCCTTCGTCGTATGAAATGACATTCCAACAACCAGAATATAGCTATACCGCATTAAAAGATTCTTTATCTTCCACGGAAAATGATTCACGCTATTTGCAGCTTCCCGATAATTTACCGCAGCGAGTTACAGACTTAGCGTATGAAATTACGGATATGTACGAAAGTGTTTATGATAAAGCGCGTGCAGTGGAAAGTTACTTTGCGAGAAGTGGCTTTCAATATGAAACGACAAACGTACAAGTTCCTAAAGGGAATCAAGATTACGTAGACCAGTTTTTATTTGAAACAAAACTCGGCTACTGTGATAACTTCTCAACTTCAATGGTTGTATTGCTTCGCTCGGTAGGGATCCAGGCACGTTGGGTTAAGGGGTTCTCAAGTGGAGAACGAGTACAAGAAAACGATGGTATGTATACGTATGTAGTGACAAATAATGATGCCCATTCATGGGTGGAAGCATATATTGACGGCATTGGCTGGGTACCCTTTGAGCCGACAATTGGTTTTAGTAACCCAATGAATATTAATTATGATGTTGATTTAGAAATGCCGGAAGAAGAACAATTACCGGAAATGGAAGAACAACCAGAAGTCGTGCAACCAGAACTGGAAGAACAAGATTCGCAGCAGCCTGTTAATGGTGCTGCAAATACAATCAACTGGTCTAATTTTAAATGGGTATTTTATGGATTATTAGCCATACTAATTATAGGGTTTATCATTATGTGGAGAAAGCGCGGCACGTGGCAACCGAAACTTGCTGTGAAAATGAACCGCTCAAAACTAAATCACTCGGATACATTTGAGGAGGGTTATTTAGTATTGTTAAAACAATTGGAGCGTATTCATTTGAAACGTCGTCAAGATGAGACATTACAACAATTTGCGCTACGTGTTGATAATCAGTTAAATACAACTAAGATGAGAGAATTAACTGCCTTTTATGAGAAACTGATTTATGACAAACAAACCAAAAAATTAGACACGACAGAAATGAAAGAAATTTGGGAATATTTAATCAATCGCACGAGTGGTTGATTTTAGCTCATTGAAAGAGTAAAATTTAGAAAAATGAATAGTATTGTGCCTTCATATAAGTCTGGTAATATGGTCCAGATGTTTCTACTAAGTTACCCTAAATAACTTATCTATGACGGTGGGTTTCACTATATCCCTTAATAGGGATAGGTATACCCACTTGAAGAAGAGATGAAATATGAACGCGTAGAAATTACTTTCTTACGCGTTTTTTTTCTTAATTATAGGCCGCAAAAAATTAGAAGAGGTGGAAATTGTGTCAACTCCTATGTTAAAAGAACTTGAAAAGATTGTCGTTCTTGATTTCGGTAGTCAGTTCAACCAGTTAATTACGCGTCGTATCCGTGAATTCGGTGTATTCTCAGAATTACATCCACATACGGTTACAGCAGAAGAAATCAAAGAAATGAATGCTGTAGGTATCATATTCTCAGGGGGTCCAAACTCTGTGTATGATGAATCAGCGTTTCATGTTGATCAGGCAATTTTTGAATTAGGGCTACCGATTTTAGGTATCTGTTACGGAATGCAGTTAATGGCACACACTCAGGGTGGTAAAGTAGAAGGTGCTATTACTCGTGAATACGGAAAAGCAGAAATTAACGTACCTTCAGATAATAAACTTTTCGCGGAATTACCAAAAAATCAAGTTGTTTGGATGAGTCACGGTGACCATGTAACAGCTGTACCAGAAGGATTTGAAGTAATCGCGACTAGTCCAGCATGTCCGATAGCAGCAATGGCTGATACATCTCGTAACTTATATGCAGTACAATTCCATCCGGAAGTACGTCACTCTGTATACGGAAATGATTTACTGAAAAACTTCGTATTCAATGTCTGTGAAGCAAAAGGCGATTGGTCAATGGCTAACTTCATTGATATCGAAATTGCGAAAATTCGTGAGCAAGTTGGCGATAAGCAAGTTCTTTGTGCATTATCAGGCGGGGTAGATTCTTCTGTAGTAGCGGTATTAATCCACAAAGCTATTGGTGATCAGTTAACTTGTATGTTCGTTGACCACAACCTAAACCGTAAAGGTGAAGTTGAGCAAGTAATGAAAACTTTCACGGAAGACTTTGATATGAAACTAATCAAAATTGATGCTCGTGAACGTTTCATGAACAAGTTAAAAGGTGTTTCTGACCCAGAGCAAAAGCGTAAAATTATCGGCAATGAGTTCATTTACGTATTTGATGAAGAGTCATCAAAACTAAAAGATATGGATTTCTTAGCTCAAGGTACACTTTACACGGACATTATCGAGTCAGGTACAGCAACTGCTCAAACAATTAAATCACACCATAATGTTGGTGGATTACCAGAAGACATGAAGTTTGAATTAATCGAACCTTTAAATACATTATTCAAAGACGAAGTGCGTGCTTTAGGATTAGAGCTAGGTCTTCCAGAAGCGGTAGTATGGCGTCAACCATTCCCAGGTCCTGGTTTAGGTATCCGTGTACTTGGTGAAGTAACAGAAGAAAAACTGGATATCGTTCGTGAAGCTGACTATATCCTACGTGAAGAAATTAAAAAAGCAGGCCTTGACCGTGATATTTGGCAATACTTCTGCGTATTACCGGACATCCGTTCAGTAGGCGTAATGGGCGATGGTCGTACGTACGATTACGCAATCGGTATCCGCGGTGTAACATCAATCGACGGCATGACATCTGACTGGGCACGTATCCCTTACGATGTACTTGAGAAGATTTCTGTACGTATCGTAAATGAAGTTAAGCACGTTAACCGTGTGCTGTATGACATTACTTCTAAGCCACCAGCAACAATTGAGTGGGAATAAACGCTCGCCAAATTTCGAGGAGCGACTGCACCGCAGAAGCACAATAAATTTATGAACAACGTAATAAGCTTGGTAGAGCCTTACTTGATAGGGTTTCTGCTGAGCTTTTTTACTTAGTTTTAAATTTTTTTACGAATATATGTAAGGTTAGCAGTGCACTATAAGGTTTACTTCAGTAAAATAAGGTATAGTATATTTGTTGGATGGATTCTCTTTAAGGATTAGAAAAGTAGGTGAACAAAGTGGGGAAATATCAATTGGATACAAAAGGCAAGGTAGCTGTGACAAAGTATCATGAAAAAAACAAACCTGCCAAATTTGATAAAAAACAACAACTTGAAAAAATACGTGCAGAGTATTTGAAGAAGAAACAAGAACAAACAGATAAATAGGATGAATGTAAACATAGGAGGATAGTTTTTCCCCTATGTTTTTCTTATTTTTAAACAAGTAGGGCTCTGAAAAAGATAGCGGTTAAATAAACATTTTTATTCTTTCAGTTTTATTGCGAATTGTTAAATTTATATTACTCGGGTTTAGTATTTCTGAGAAAAGGTATTGATTAGTATACCTATAATCAAGATAAACGAGCGGTATGAACTAAACTATTAAAAATGGAGGAATGAAACATGGAAACAAGTGAAAACAAAAAATTACATGGTATTTACAATACGGAAATGGAATTACAAGCAGAAATGGATCGCCTTCGTACACAAGGATATGGTGAAGAGGATATGTACATCGTGTCGAATCATAACCAACAGCTTTCAATGTATCGAGGATCATCTTCATATGATAATGATGCAAAAGAAGGTTCATGGTGGGATCGCTTCAAAGCATTCATCATGGGGGAAGATTTAGTGCGTGATAAGTATTTCACACAAATGGGTTTAACAGAAGATGAACGAAATCGTTATTATAAAGATTTACAGGAAGGTAAGTATCTATTGTATGTAGATAAAGACTATGGAACTTACTTCGATGAAGGTACAGATAGTTATGGGGTAAATAAAACTGAAGAAGAGCGTTTAGCCCTTCATGAGGAAGAGTTACTACAACGAGAAAGAAATGATATTCATAATACCTCAACAAATTTAGATGAGTCGTTAAATCGAACAAATCGTCAATATTAAGAGCTGTAATTAAATATAAGGAAGTCTATATTGTATAGGCTTCCTTTTTATGTTTAAAATTATTTACTCTTCAATAGTATCTTTTGGGCGGGATTTCCACTCGATTCCACTAGATACACAACCTAATGTCACGATTAATAAAAGTACAAATAATGTGTTATGCAACCAATACGGCAATTAAAGCCCTCCTTTAAACTATCTTTAACAAATATTATTTTAACATACTAAAAAGATAGAATGTACAATTTAGAGCTGGTGAAGTTAACAAAATAAGTAAAAGCCTAAGCAGCTTATAGGCATACTCAGGCTAATGTGATTAGTTTTCCTTTTTTTCGATGAAGAACGTTACGATAAAAAATAGGAAGAATGCGATTAATAAAATTGATCCGCCTACAATGAAGAATATCATATTTATTGTTTCGTTAGTGTTCAATGGATCTAAGTAGTGTAGCCACATTCCTATACATAACCCAACGGCACCAATCATACCTAAAATACTTTGAATCTTTACGTAAAGTAGTTTGCGGATTGGTACAGAATAATAGAAAATTCCCCACGCAAATACCGATAACCATCCGACTAATACAAAGTGAGCGTGAATTGGACGTAAAGCATAATTCATTTCTCCACTCATAATAGAGCCAATTAAAACACCTAAAAAGCCAAAAATTGCCGCGAAGCGAATTAAGCGCATCGCCCATATTCGTTGTTGTAACAAATAAATCCCTCCAAAAAAATTCATTTCAAGTTAACTATAAAAGAGTAATATGACATCTCTATAAACTTTCCTGAGAAAATATTCTATTATTCCAGTAAATCTAACACATCATATAGCTTGTAATCAGCTAATATCTCTTGAGGTAATAAAGTGAGCAACTCCTCTTTTGATGCCCAAAGATACTGCTCGTGTTCGCTTGATAAAGATATTTGACTTTCTTCACTCTCGCATAAATAGGAAAGTAAAACAATTTGCCGGTCATTACTTGTAAAGAAGGTGGTCGAAAATAAAAGGTTTTTCACGGTTATTTTCAATCCTACTTCTTCGAGATATTCTCTTTTAAGTGCTTCTTCCAATGATTCGCCGAAGTTTAAATTTCCTCCTACTACCTCCCATGTTCCTGCGCCGAAAGAATCGGTATGTGATCGTTGGATAATTAATATTCTATTATTTCTAATAAGAACGCCTTTTACAACAACCTTTATTTCATTCAAAAAATCCCCTCCAAAGTAAATGTGAGTAATAGAAAAAGTAGACTGGATTACAGTATATACCAAGTCGGTAAAAAGGCGTTTAGTAATTTTTGCGGAAAGACTTGGCTAAATTATGAATGTTTTTACGAACCTTTTTCGATAAAAATTAAAAAATGTTCGGATATGGGCTTGTAATTTAAAAAATGAAATGTTATATTACTAGCGTAAATTAAATATGTCGTCGTATAATGTCGGGAATATGGCCCGTAAGTTTCTACCGAATCACCGTAAATGATTCGACTACGATTTAAAATAAGTTTCGATTCTATTTAACTAATAGAAACTATTCTTATTTCCATAAATCGTAGACATGCAGCTTAACAGCTTAGCGTGTCTTTTTGTTTTATAGGATCGAAACCCTCGATAGTTGTAAGACGACAACACGGAGGAAAATTTCATTATGAAAAAGTATTTCGAGTTTGATAAACTTGGTACAAATTATCGCAAAGAGATATTAGGTGGCTTCACTACATTCTTAGCGATGGCCTATATTTTAATTGTCAATCCATTAACATTAACATTAGCGGATGTACCTGATCTTCCGGATGCAATGCGTATGGATTATGGTGCAGTATTCGTAGCAACAGCCTTATCAGCAGCTGTTGGATCGTTTGTAATGGGATTCTTGGCAAAGTATCCGTTGGCATTGGCACCGGGACTTGGACTAAACGCATTCTTTGCTTATACAGTTGTTTTAACAAACGGAAGTCCATGGCAGCATGCTTTGGCGGCGGTATTCGTTTCAGGTGTGTTCTTCTTGATTTTAACTTTAACAGGTTTACGTGAAAAATTAATTAATGCAATTCCAATGGAATTAAAGTTAGCAGTTGGTGCAGGTATTGGTTTATTCATCGCATTTATCGGTTTAAAAAATGCCGGAATTGTTATAGCGAATCCAGCAACATTTGTGGGTATTGGTAACTTAACAGATCCAGAAGTATTGTTAGCTATATTTGGTATAGTTATTACAGTTATTTTCTTAGTTCGTGGTATGAAAGCCGGAGTATTCATCGGAATGGCTATTACTGCTATAGCTGGCATGATCTTTGGACTAGTGGAATTACCATCACAAATTGCAGCGATGCCACCATCTTTAGAACCAACATTCGGTGCGCTTTTCTCGGCTTTTGGAGACGCGGAGTTTTATACTTTAGCAATGCTTTCAGTTATCTTAACTTTCCTATTCGTTGACTTCTTTGACAATGCCGGAACATTAATGGCTGTAGCCAACCAAGCAGGATTTGTTAAGGACAATAAACTACCTCGTGCAGGTAAAGCTTTAATTTCTGACTCGATTGCAACGATTGCCGGATCTATTTTTGGTACATCAACAGTAACTTCTTTTGTTGAATCTTCTTCCGGAGTAGCTGCTGGTGCTCGTTCTGGTTTTGCAGCAATTGTGACAGGCGTATTCTTCCTATTAGCACTTTTCTTCTTACCGATTCTAAGTGTTGTAACTTCAGCAGTAACGGCTCCAGCGTTAATCGTTGTAGGGGTATTAATGGTTGCATCGCTTGGTAAAATTGAGTGGGAAAAATTCGAAATTGCAGTACCGGCATTCTTCACTATGTTAATGATGCCCTTAACATTCTCGATTGCAACAGGTGTTGCTGTAGGTTTCGTATTCTACCCATTAACAATGATTGTCGCAGGCCGTGCAAAAGAAGTTCATCCAATTATGTACGTTTTCGGATTTATATTCTTGCTTTACTTAGGCACTGCAGCACATTAATAAAATTTAATCTTAGCTACTTAGACAATTCGTTTAAGTAGCTTTTTTTATTCGGCGGTACCTCCCGATTACAAATTAAGTTACGGATGATTAGAAGGACAATCAATATCGAGGTAGAAGATAATGTATAAGGGGTGAATAGATTATGGAAGTAAAAATTATTGAAGCCAGTACATCTGACTATATAGAAGTAAACCGAATTGTAAGGGAAGGGCATGAGGAACACGTAGAAGGGGATCGGTCTATTTTCCGTAGTGTGGAAACGGTGATGCCTGAAGATTATTACAATGAACTATTAAAGAATGATAATAGTAAAATATTTATTGCAAAATTAGAAGAAGAGACGGTTGGCTTTGCAATAATAAGTTTGGAAGTATCACCGCCATTCCCTTCGTTAGTTTCTCGGAATTATGCCTACATACATGATTTTGGCGTTGATCAAAGAAAGAAACGTCGATCAATCGGTTCGAAGCTCTTTGAAAGGTGTATTCAATGGTCGGAAGAAAAAAATGTAACGTCAGTGGAGTTGAATGTGTGGGAATTTAATGAAGATGCATTAGCATTTTATGAGAAACAAGGCATGAAAGCTATTAGTAGAAGAATGCGAATCGATATTACATAACTTTTTTCTTCTAAATGGGAGGGGGAAAAAGATGAATTTGGGGGTGACAAGCAAAAGAACTTTACGTTATGTATAATAGGAAGAAACTCTATATGAATGCCGGTCTAAATATCAGAAAATTTTTTCTTTTAAAAAGGGGTTGCGTAAAGCTTACATACGGGTGTATAGTTAATCACGTTGCTGCGACACACTGAAGCAAGCAACACAAACGAAAAACAAATTTTAATAAAGTTGTTGACAAGTAAAAACAACTCAGTTATAATTTGAAACAGTCGCACAAACGACTGACAAATGAACCTTGAAAACTGAACAAGCAACGTTAATGAAATAAGCTTCTTAAATGAAGCAAACAATAGATTTTAACTTTTAATTAAGTTGAATCGCTAGCAAAGCAAATGAGCTTTCAAACTACTTTTATGGAGAGTTTGATCCTGGCTCAGGACGAACGCTGGCGGCGTGCCTAATACATGCAAGTCGAGCGGATGATGAGAGAAGCTTGCTTCTCTCTGATTTAGCGGCGGACGGGTGAGTAACACGTGGGTAACCTACCTTATAGATTGGGATAACTCCGGGAAACCGGGGCTAATACCGAATAATACTTTTAAACACATGTTTGGAAGTTGAAAGACGGTTTCGGCTGTCACTATAAGATGGACCCGCGGCGCATTAGCTAGTTGGTGAGGTAACGGCTCACCAAGGCAACGATGCGTAGCCGACCTGAGAGGGTGATCGGCCACACTGGGACTGAGACACGGCCCAGACTCCTACGGGAGGCAGCAGTAGGGAATCTTCCACAATGGACGAAAGTCTGATGGAGCAACGCCGCGTGAGTGAAGAAGGATTTCGGTTCGTAAAACTCTGTTGCAAGGGAAGAACAAGTAGCGTAGTAACTGGCGCTACCTTGACGGTACCTTGTTAGAAAGCCACGGCTAACTACGTGCCAGCAGCCGCGGTAATACGTAGGTGGCAAGCGTTGTCCGGAATTATTGGGCGTAAAGCGCGCGCAGGTGGTTCCTTAAGTCTGATGTGAAAGCCCCCGGCTCAACCGGGGAGGGTCATTGGAAACTGGGGAACTTGAGTGCAGAAGAGGATAGTGGAATTCCAAGTGTAGCGGTGAAATGCGTAGAGATTTGGAGGAACACCAGTGGCGAAGGCGACTGTCTGGTCTGTAACTGACACTGAGGCGCGAAAGCGTGGGGAGCAAACAGGATTAGATACCCTGGTAGTCCACGCCGTAAACGATGAGTGCTAAGTGTTGGGGGGTTTCCGCCCCTCAGTGCTGCAGCTAACGCATTAAGCACTCCGCCTGGGGAGTACGGTCGCAAGACTGAAACTCAAAGGAATTGACGGGGGCCCGCACAAGCGGTGGAGCATGTGGTTTAATTCGAAGCAACGCGAAGAACCTTACCAGGTCTTGACATCCCGGTGACCACTATGGAGACATAGTTTCCCCTTCGGGGGCAACGGTGACAGGTGGTGCATGGTTGTCGTCAGCTCGTGTCGTGAGATGTTGGGTTAAGTCCCGCAACGAGCGCAACCCTTATTCTTAGTTGCCATCATTCAGTTGGGCACTCTAAGGAGACTGCCGGTGATAAACCGGAGGAAGGTGGGGATGACGTCAAATCATCATGCCCCTTATGACCTGGGCTACACACGTGCTACAATGGACGATACAAACGGTTGCCAACCCGCGAGGGGGAGCTAATCCGATAAAATCGTTCTCAGTTCGGATTGTAGGCTGCAACTCGCCTACATGAAGCCGGAATCGCTAGTAATCGCGGATCAGCATGCCGCGGTGAATACGTTCCCGGGCCTTGTACACACCGCCCGTCACACCACGAGAGTTTGTAACACCCGAAGTCGGTGAGGTAACCTTTATGGAGCCAGCCGCCGAAGGTGGGATAGATGATTGGGGTGAAGTCGTAACAAGGTAGCCGTATCGGAAGGTGCGGCTGGATCACCTCCTTTCTAAGGATTATTTCGGAATCATTCCCTCGGGGAATGAAACATTAACGTTTGCTGTTCAGTTTTGAAGGTTCATTCTTAATTGAATGAGATACTTCAAAACTTCGTTCTTTGAAAACTGGATAAAACGACATTGAAAGCAATAAAACAAATTTCTATTTTATAGAAATGTAACAAGTCAAGCAATTGACGTGTAAACTTAAATCTTGGATTTTATCCAAGTGTTAACTTTTGGTTAAGTTAATAAGGGCGCACGGTGGATGCCTTGGCACTAGGAGTCGATGAAGGACGGCACTAACACCGATATGCCTCGGGGAGCTGTAAGTAAGCTTTGATCCGGGGATTTCCGAATGGGGGAACCCACTATCTTTAATCGGATAGTATCTACACGTGAATACATAGCGTGATGAGGACAGACGCAGGGAACTGAAACATCTAAGTACCTGCAGGAACAGAAAGAAAATTCGATTCCCTGAGTAGCGGCGAGCGAAACGGGAAGAGCCCAAACCAAAGAGCTTGCTCTTTGGGGTTGTAGGACACTCTATACGGAGTTACAAAAGAATGAGTTAGACGAAGCGACTTGGAAAGGTCCGCGAAACAAGGTAAAAGCCCTGTAGTCAAAAGTTCATTCCCTCCAGAGTGTATCCTGAGTACGGCGGAACACGTGAAATTCCGTCGGAATCCGGGAGGACCATCTCCCAAGGCTAAATACTACCTAGTGACCGATAGTGAACCAGTACCGTGAGGGAAAGGTGAAAAGCACCCCGGAAGGGGAGTGAAATAGATCCTGAAACCGTGTGCCTACAAGTAGTTAGAGCCCGTTAATGGGTGATAGCGTGCCTTTTGTAGAATGAACCGGCGAGTTACGATTACGTGCGAGGTTAAGTTGAGAAGACGGAGCCGCAGCGAAAGCGAGTCTGAATAGGGCGAATTAGTACGTGGTCGTAGACCCGAAACCAGGTGATCTACCCATGTCCAGGGTGAAGGTGAGGTAACACTCACTGGAGGCCCGAACCCACGCACGTTGAAAAGTGCGGGGATGAGGTGTGGGTAGCGGAGAAATTCCAATCGAACCTGGAGATAGCTGGTTCTCTCCGAAATAGCTTTAGGGCTAGCCTCGTGATTGAGAATACCGGAGGTAGAGCACTGTTTGGACTAGGGGGGCATCTCGCTTTACCGAATTCAGACAAACTCCGAATGCCGGATATTTATACACGGGAGTCAGACTGCGAGTGATAAGATCCGTAGTCAAGAGGGAAACAGCCCAGACCACCAGCTAAGGTCCCCAAGTAATCGTTAAGTGGAAAAGGATGTGGCGTTGCTTAGACAACCAGGATGTTGGCTTAGAAGCAGCCATCATTTAAAGAGTGCGTAATAGCTCACTGGTCGAGTGACGCTGCGCCGAAAATGTATCGGGGCTAAACGATTCACCGAAGCTGTGGATGCATACTTTGAGTATGCGTGGTAGGAGAGCGTTCTAATAGCGTTGAAGTCAGACCGGAAGGACTGGTGGAGCGATTAGAAGTGAGAATGCCGGTATGAGTAGCGAAACATGGGTGAGAATCCCATGCACCGTATGACTAAGGTTTCCTGAGGAAGGCTCGTCCGCTCAGGGTTAGTCGGGACCTAAGCCGAGGCCGATAGGCGTAGGCGATGGACAACAGGTTGATATTCCTGTACCACCTCCTCACCGTTTGAGAAATGGGGGGACGCAGTAGGATAGGGTAAGCACGCCGTTGGTTGCGCGTGTTCAAGCAGTAAGGCGTGTATGTAGGCAAATCCGCATACTATAACGTTGAGCTGTGATGACGAGCTCTTATGAGCGAAGTTCCTGATTTCACACTGCCAAGAAAAGCCTCTATCGAGGTGAGAGGTGCCCGTACCGCAAACCGACACAGGTAGTCGAGGAGAGAATCCTAAGGTGTGCGAGAGAACTCTCGTTAAGGAACTCGGCAAAATGACCCCGTAACTTCGGGAGAAGGGGTGCTTCTTTGGGTGCATAGCCTAGAGAAGCCGCAGTGAATAGGCCCAGGCGACTGTTTAGCAAAAACACAGGTCTCTGCAAAACCGTAAGGTGACGTATAGGGGCTGACGCCTGCCCGGTGCTGGAAGGTTAAGAGGAGCGGTTAGCGCAAGCGAAGCTGTGAATTGAAGCCCCAGTAAACGGCGGCCGTAACTATAACGGTCCTAAGGTAGCGAAATTCCTTGTCGGGTAAGTTCCGACCCGCACGAAAGGCGTAACGATCTGGGCACTGTCTCAACGAGAGACTCGGTGAAATTATAGTACCTGTGAAGATGCAGGTTACCCGCGACAGGACGGAAAGACCCCGTGGAGCTTTACTGTAGCCTGATATTGAATTTTGGTACAACTTGTACAGGATAGGTAGGAGCCAGAGATCCCGGAGCGCCAGCTTCGGAGGAGGCGTCGGTGGGATACTACCCTGGTTGTATTGAACTTCTAACCCATGCCCCTTAGCGGGGTAGGAGACAGTGTCAGGCGGACAGTTTGACTGGGGCGGTCGCCTCCTAAAGAGTAACGGAGGCGCCCAAAGGTTCCCTCAGAATGGTTGGAAATCATTCGAAGAGTGTAAAGGCATAAGGGAGCTTGACTGCGAGACCTACAAGTCGAGCAGGGTCGAAAGACGGGCTTAGTGATCCGGTGGTTCCGCATGGAAGGGCCATCGCTCAACGGATAAAAGCTACCCCGGGGATAACAGGCTTATCTCCCCCAAGAGTCCACATCGACGGGGAGGTTTGGCACCTCGATGTCGGCTCATCGCATCCTGGGGCTGTAGTCGGTCCCAAGGGTTGGGCTGTTCGCCCATTAAAGCGGTACGCGAGCTGGGTTCAGAACGTCGTGAGACAGTTCGGTCCCTATCCGTCGTGGGCGTAGGAAATTTGAGAGGAGCTGTCCTTAGTACGAGAGGACCGGGATGGACACACCGCTGGTGTACCAGTTGTCTTGCCAAAGGCATCGCTGGGTAGCTATGTGTGGACGGGATAAGTGCTGAAAGCATCTAAGCATGAAGCCCCCCTCAAGATGAGATTTCCCATTACGCAAGTAAGTAAGACCCCTGAAAGACGATCAGGTAGATAGGTTCGAGGTGGAAGTGCGGTGACGCATGCAGCTGACGAATACTAATCGGTCGAGGACTTAACCACATTTTATTGCACAAATTCAATGAACCGTTTATCCAGTTTTGAAAGAATGATTCTTTCAAAGGGTTCCAAGACATAAGCTGTATTGGAAGCCGAAAATAGTGAAGTGATGATGGCAAAGAGGTCACACCCGTTCCCATACCGAACACGGAAGTTAAGCTCTTTAGCGCCGATGGTAGTTGGGGGCTTCCCCCTGTGAGAGTAGGACGTCGCTTCGCACAAAAAAACCACTGATTTCTCAGTGGTTTTTTTGTGCACTTATTTCGTTTAATATTTCCTCCTGTAAAGCTTTGTTAATCATGATTACGAGTGGTTAGCGTATAAAATGAGGCATTTTAATAGTTGCGCTTAAAAGGCTGCGTAGCACCGTTACAATACGGTCGCTAAGCAGCCTTTTTATGTTTGTATGCCAACAACTACACGTGCTACACCTTTATTAACCGAAATCCCCGTCCTTTCCTACCTAGCTCAAACAATTCTTTATATAAACAGCCTGCACTTTCTTTTATATAATCCTCATTTTATAAACAAAGTCCAATTTATAAGATAAAATATAAAGGATTTATAAAGTTACATAAATTCAAAAAATTACTTGTTATAGTTTATATAGGAGGCGGAAGGATTGAAACAACAAATTCTTTTAGTAGAAGACGATCGTGAAATTGCGCGCATTATTAAAGATACGTTGATAAAAGAAGATTATGGGGTTACATGGGCAACGACAGGTATTGAAGGATTAGAGGATTTTTCTGCCGGCAACTATGATTTAATCCTTGTTGATTGGATGATGCCCGAAATGGACGGTTTATCAATGATTGAACATATACGTCTAAAAAGTGATGTTCCGATAATTATGATTAGCGCAAAAAATAATGATGCTGATAAAGTTGAAGGATTACAGGGTGCAGACGATTATTTAGCGAAGCCGTTTTCTTTAGAAGAATTGAAAGCTCGAGTTCGGTCTCAATTACGACGATGGCAGCGATATAACAAAGTTCAGGCTGTCGATGAAGTAATTACCTTTATTCATGGGTTAAAAATTGATTGGCTAAAAGAACGCGTTTATTTAAAAGATCATGAAATCAACTTAACCCAAAAAGAGTTTGCTTTATTAAAAGTACTTGCCCAAAATCCATTTGAGCTGTTTACAAAGGAAGCGTTATACACCCATGTTTGGCAGCAAGTAGAGTTAGATCAGACACATACTGTAACAGTCCACATAAAAGCATTGCGTGAAAAATTAAAGGATCCTGTGAAGTCTCCTTACTTTATACAAACTGTTTGGGGGAAGGGCTATCGTTTTATTGGTGAACAAGTATGAAGATTAAGTCATGGTTACTAATAACCTATTTGCTTATTATGATTATTCCACTTATTGCGGTATACGGATTATATGTATCAATTAATGCATATTACCAAGATAAAAATGTAGAAGAGTACTTTGAAAAATGGAACACGGTTACGGATTTAAAGGAGATTTTAAATGATACATCGTTATACAACAGGACAAATACTTTTGAAGAGATTGAAAAGTTAACATCCGATCAATTAATGATTACGCTCTACAGTGCAAACGGAGCTACACTTTATAGTTCCAATCCATTTACAAATTCTACGGGCTTTGAAATGAGAGATAGATTATATAAAAATCTATATGAGTTTCAGCAAAATTATGAAACGTTTGTTTATAAAGAGCCTGTCTATGAAGGTGGGGGAATAAAGGGTGTTTATAAAATAACACTTACTCGCACTGAGTGGGTGGAGCAAGTAAATCAAAAAGCAATCATTGTTGGAGCTGGCTTAGGGGTAGTACTCATTGTCTTGTATAGTGCCGTTATATATTTTTTGAATATCCGATTGAATCGACCAGTGAAGCAATTAATTGAAAAGATGAGAGCGTATGCGAAAGGTGAAAAAACGGAACAGTTGCCAATCGGAAAAGACGAACTTGGCGAACTGACAGCAAACTTTCAGGCAATGCAGCAAGAAATCGAAGCAGCTCGTAAACATCTTGAGGAAGAACAACGTCAAAAAGGTTTTATGATTGCTAGTCTTTCTCATGATTTAAAAACACCGTTAACGTCCATTCAAGCTTATACAGAAAGTTTACTTGCAGGGAAACTTACGAAAGATGAGCAACAGGAATATTTACACGTTATTCATTCTAAATCGGATTATATGAAACAGTTGCTTGATGATTTAATGATGTTTACTTTACTACAATCCCCTACGTATGAACTTGAACTCGTATCAGTGGACGGTAATGAATTTTTTGAAATGCTCTTAGGGGACTATGAGCACATTAGTAAGGAAAAAGGTTTCCATTCTACAACGACGATTCAAGTTCAAGATAATTATCTTGTTCATCCAAAACAATTTATGCGTGTAATGGATAATATTCTATCGAATGCCTGGGTGTATACAAATAGTGGGGGATCCATTCATATCGCAGCTTTTGAAGCATCGAACATACCTGAATGGTGCAATGAAAAATTGGCTGAAACATGCATCAATGAAGGTGTATACGTCGTTATTGAAAATAGCGGGGCAACGATTTCAAAACAGCAATGCGAAAAAATGTTTGAGCCGTTATATCAGGTAGATGAAGCACGCAGTAGTTTAGGTCAGCGAGGGGCAGGTCTTGGTTTAAGTATTGCTAAGCAAATAATTGAAAAGCATCACGGCACGATTCAAGCAATTTCAGATCAAAATAAAACAGCTATTGTTATATGGCTACCTAAGGAGAGGTCAAATTGAAAAGAATAATACTTTCAAGTGCACTTATTTTATCGCTATCATTAGCGGCTTGTAATGATCAAGTTAGCTATTCACCACAGGAAATTTTAGAGACGGCAATGCAAGAGACATCTGAACTGTCTTCATATTATGCAGAGTATACAGTGGATATGGGAGATGAGGGAACGGGTGAAACGAAGCATTGGGAAAAGAACGGGAAAATACGTGTAGAAACTACTGATACAAATGGTGAGGAAAACTTTTCAATTAATGATGGAACGTCATTTATTTCTTATACAAAATCTAATAATACAGCAATTGTCTTCGAATTAGGTGATCTCGGGGAAGGCTTCGAAAAAATTTCAGTAAAAGAGCAGGCACTTCGTATATTAGAAATAATTAAAAATTCCCATGATATTACAGTAGGTCAGGATGAGAAGATTGCAGGTCATGATACTTACCATTTAATTGCAAAAGCGAAAAAGCCAAATACATTAATTGGCGACATGGAAATATGGGTGGATAAGAAAACATGGATGACATTGAAATCTGTTTCAAAAAGTGGCGGCTTAGAAACAACGATTGAATTCCAAAAGTTCGAGCCGAATGCTAAAATTGATGACGCATTATTTGTAGCAGATTTACCGGAAGATGTCATTATTCAAGAAGAAAAAGTTGAACTACCAAAACAGCTAACATTAGAAGAAGCAACAGAAAAGTTAGGTTCGTTTTTAATTGCGCCGAAATCAACAGGCTATACGTTAGAATCAATTGAAGATCTGAATGTACCACAAACTAATGAAATTGCGCTGCGCTATTTTAAAAATGAAGAGCCACAATTCACGCTTTCCGTGTTCAAGCCACAAGCTTCATTCGGTGAAGAGGAAGAGCGTATCGAAGTTCGCGGGCAAGAAGGAACGAAAATGGATATGGAAGTTTTCCGTCTTTTACAATGGGATGAAAATGGTTTACGCTACAACATCATTTTTGAAAATCCAGCGTTAACATTTGAGGAAGTATTGGAACTAACAGAGCAAATGGAGCTAACAGAATAATAATTAGTAAAGGCTGTGTGAAAAGTCAAATGGACTTGTAACATAGCCTTTTACTTTCACTTGTCGTATGAGTGCTTTACAATGAATTTAATTGTGCCCATCTTCGTTTTATGGGTGTGCCCTAAAATTACTTTTATTTTTAAATTATTTTTTAATTGTGACAAATCGTTCACAAATGCAATTTTTTCCATTAGGAAGGTTCGAAACTTACATGGTATAGTTAGAGCGATATTTAAGATGTGGAAGGTGACCAGGTTGACTAAAAAGCAAGTTTGGTATGAAGTAGAAGAAAATGAAACAATCGAGCAATGTCTAGAAAGAATGAAGAAAGATGGTTATATGGCGTTTGGGCGGAAAGAAGAGCCAGTATTTGAAGAAGTAAATGGAGAACCAGTTTACTTACGTCAAAAAATACGATTTAAAGGTATATTAATGGAAGATTGACAATGATTTAGTTAAAAACACGAACAATTAGTTTTACTCAAAAAATATTGTTCGCATTTTGGCGTTGATTTTATAACCAACCCTTGTTAAAATGTGAAAAGGAAAAACATTTAATCCCTCATATATGCTAGAGAATATGGCTCTAGTGTCTCTACCCGGCACCGTAAATACCGGACTATGTGGGAAAGCAACTTTTGGTATGATTATAAAAAGGGTGTGGATTGCAAATGCATATATCTACATATTTTATTAACAGTCCTCAAGTAAACTGCTTTCTCATGCGCAGAGAGTAGTTTATTTGAGGATTTTTTTCGTTAATAATTACGCAAGTGGAGAAGATGTTTAAAGGAGCGAAACTCATGGAACCAAAAGTTGGCGTTATAATGGGAAGTTCAAGTGACTGGGAAACGATGAAGCATGCTTGTGACGTTTTGGAAGAACTGCAAGTACCTTATGAAAAACAAGTGGTATCTGCTCATCGTACACCGGATCTAATGTTTGAATATGCAGAAGGTGCCCGTAATAGAGGTATTCAAGTAATTATTGCTGGGGCAGGTGGTGCAGCACATTTACCTGGCATGGTAGCTGCGAAAACGACATTACCTGTAATTGGTGTGCCTGTACAATCCCGTGCATTAAATGGTCTTGATTCATTATTATCTATCGTGCAAATGCCAGGTGGTGTACCAGTAGCAACGGTTGCAATTGGTAAAGCAGGTGCAACAAATGCAGGATTGCTTGCAGCACAAATATTAGGTGCCTTTGATCACGACCTTGCTACAAAGCTTGAAGCGCGACGTGAAGCGACAAAAGCGCAGGTTTTAGAAAGCACAGGTGACTTGACGTGACAAAAATGATTTACCCTGGACAAACAATTGGTATTATCGGCGGTGGCCAACTTGGTCGCATGATGGCAGTAGCGGCGAAAGAAGCCGGCTATAAAATCGCGGTACTTGAACCTACGATGGATTCACCTTGTGGACAAGTGGCAGATATTCGCATTGTAGCCGCCTATGATGATGAGGGAGCACTGGAAGAACTAGCAGAAGTAAGTGATGTAATTACTTATGAATTTGAAAATATAGATTACGATGGTTTAAAGCGTCTTACACAGATTGCTTACGTTCCACAAGGCGCGGAACTTGTACGTATTACACAAAACCGTATTACAGAAAAACAAATGATTGTTGATGCGGGTTGTCCGGTAGCACCGTATATTGTCGCTACTACATATGAACAACTTCAAGAAAGCATTGGAGAAATTGGCTTCCCATGTATCGTGAAAACAGCAAGAGGCGGTTATGATGGAAAAGGTCAGCAGTTGTTGAAGTCTGCGGATGATTTACTGCTAGCAAAAGATTTATTTGTACATTCACAATGTATTGCAGAAGGCTTTGTTCCATTTACAAAAGAAATTTCCGTTATTGTTCAGCGCAATGGATATGGTGAAACATACTGCCTGCCAGTAGGGGAAAACGTACATGTGAACCACATTTTACATGAGACAATTGTGCCTGCAAGGATTGATACTAAAACGGCTGAATTAGCAGAAAAGGCAGCAATGAATATTGCGGACCATTTACAATTAGTTGGTACATTGGCAGTAGAAATGTTTGTGCTTGAAGATGGCAGTATTGTTATTAACGAATGTGCACCGCGCCCTCATAATTCAGGTCATTACTCAATAGAGGCGTGCAATATATCCCAATTTACACAGCATATCCGTGCTGTATGTGGCTGGCCTTTACGGAAGCCAAAATTATGGGGACCATCGATTATGGTCAATGTGCTCGGTCAGCATGTCGTTTCATTAACAAATTCTATTTCGAAATATCCTGATTGGTCTATACACCTTTATGGAAAATCAGAAGCAAAAGTAAACCGCAAAATGGGTCACGTAACAATTATGACAGATGATATCAATACAACAATAAAACAAATTAAGGATTCCGGTATTTGGCCGGAATAGAAGGAGAAAATTTATGATAGAACGCTATACACGTCCCGAAATGGGTGCCATTTGGACTGAAGAGAACAAATTTAAGGCATGGTTGGAAGTAGAAATTTTAGCTTGTGAAGCATGGGCTGAAATCGGTGTAATTCCAAAAGAAGATGTTGTGAAACTACGTGAAAATGCATCATTTAATATGGATCGAATTTATGAAATTGAGCAGGAGACACGTCATGATGTTGTGGCGTTTACACGTGCAGTTTCAGAAACGCCAGCACTTGGTGATGAGAAGAAATGGGTTCACTACGGATTAACTTCTACGGACGTTGTAGATACAGCATTATCATATTTAATCAAACAGGCAAATGAAATTTTACGGAAAGATTTACATAATTTCATTGCCATCCTTACTGAAAAAGCAAAAGAGCACAAAAATACAGTTATGATGGGTCGTACACACGGGGTGCATGCAGAACCAACAACATTTGGTTTAAAGCTTGCATTGTGGCTAGAAGAAATGCGCCGTAATTTAGTGCGTTTTGAAGAAGCGGCAAACGTAATTGAAACAGGTAAAATGAGCGGGGCGGTAGGAACATATGCCAATATTGATCCGCGTGTTGAAGCTTATGTATGTAAGCATCTAGGTTTAGCTGCTGCACCAATATCTACACAAACATTGCAGCGTGACCGTCATGCACAATATTTTTCTACTTTAGCACTGATTGCAACATCAATTGAAAAATTTGCAACAGAAATTCGAGGCTTACAAAAATCGGAGACTCGTGAAGTTGAAGAAGGCTTTGCAAAAGGACAAAAAGGTTCTTCAGCAATGCCGCATAAACGTAATCCTATTGGTTCTGAAAATATGACAGGTATGGCACGTCTAATGCGCGGCTATATGTTAACAGCTTTTGAAAACGTGTCATTATGGCATGAACGTGATATTTCGCACTCATCGGCGGAGCGTGTCATTATTCCTGATGCAACAATCACATTGAATTATATGTTAAATCGTTTCGGTAACATTCTTAAAAACTTAACAGTATTCCCTGAAAACATGAAACGCAATATGGAACGCACATTTGGTCTAATTTACTCACAACGTATTTTACTAGCTTTAATTGACAAAGGCTTATCGCGTGAGGATGCGTACGATACGGTACAACCATTAACGGCACGTGCTTGGGATGAGCAAATTCAATTCCGTCCGCTTGTAGAAGCAAGTGAAAAAATCACTTCTTATCTATCAGCATCTGAAATTGAAGATTGCTTTGACTACAACTACCATATTCAAAATGTTGATATGATTTTCGAACGTTTAGGTCTTAACTAACTAATCCATTAATCAGGGGGAAATACGTCATGAACAAAGGTCAACTTTTGTACGAAGGTAAAGCAAAACGATTATATGAAACAGAAAACCCGGAAGTTCTTTTCGTTGAATATAAAGATAGTGCTACAGCATTTAATGGCGAGAAAAAAGCTGATATTGCTGGTAAGGGAAATTTAAATAACCAAATTACGACGCTAATTTTCGAGAAATTACAAGCTAACGGCATTGAGTCACACTTCGTTAAACGTCTTTCAGATAACGAGCAGCTTGTACGTAAAGTAGAAATTATTCCAATTGAAGTTGTGACACGAAATATCGCTGCAGGAAGCCTGGCGAAACGCCTGGGGTTTGAAGAAGGTACGGCGCTTAAACGTCCTATCGTTGAATTCTATTATAAAGACGATACATTAGGCGACCCCCTTATTACGACGGAGCATATCGATGTGTTAGGCATTGCAACACTGGCGGAAGTGGAAGAATTATATAACGCAGCTCTGCATGTCAATGAAGTGCTGAGTCCAATCTTCGCTGCAGTTGGTGTAACATTAGTCGATTTCAAATTAGAATTCGGTCGTGATAACCACGGCAATGTATTATTAGCCGATGAAATTTCACCAGACACTTGTCGTTTATGGGACACTAAGACCAATCAAAAGCTTGATAAAGACGTATTCCGCCGTGATTTAGGGAGTATTACTGAAGTATATGAAATTATTTTACAAAAACTTGGAGGCAATTAACTCATGAAGAAAGTCAAAATATATGTAACATTAAAAGAAAGTATTCTAGACCCACAAGGTTCTGCGGTTCAAGGCTCCTTACAAAAAATCGGTTACAACGAAGTATCAGACGTACGTATCGGTAAATATTTGGAAGTTACAATCAGCGATACTGACCGTGACGTTGACACAATCGTAAAAGAAATGTGTGAAAAAGTATTAACAAATACGGTTATCGAGAAGTACCGTTACGAAATCGAGGAGGCATAATACTATGAAATTTGCAGTACTCGTTTTCCCGGGGTCTAACTGTGATATCGACATGTATCATGCGATCAAGGACGAATTAGGTGAAGAAGTAGAATATGTGTGGCATACAGCAACAAGTTTAGACGGTTTTGATGGGGTACTCGTTCCAGGTGGCTTCTCATACGGAGACTATTTACGTTGTGGTGCAATGGCAAACCAATCAAACATTATGACAGCTTTAAAGGAATTTGCAGGACAAGGCAAACCTGTGTTAGGTGTTTGTAACGGATTTCAGATTTTAACGGAGGCGGGTCTTTTACCAGGGGCATTAATCCGAAACAAGAACCTGAAGTTCATGTGCCGTACCGTACAATTAAAAGTTGAAAATAACAACTCATTATTTACGAACCAGTATGAAGCTGGCGAAGTAATTAATATTCCAATCGCACATGGTGAAGGAAACTATTATTGTGACGAGGAAACTTTGGCAGAACTTAAAGCGAATAACCAAATCGCATTCACATACGAAGGTGAAAATCCAAACGGTTCTTTAGCGGATATCGGAGGAATCATTAACAAAGAAGGCAACGTATTAGGGATGATGCCGCATCCAGAGCGTGCAGCAAACGAAATCGTTGGTGGCGCAGACGGTCTGAAATTATTTAAATCAATTGTGAAGCAGTGGAGGGAACAACATGTCAACAACTAAATTTGAGCCATCACCAGAGCAGATTAAAGAACAACGTCTATATGCGGACATGGGTATGACAGATGCAGAATTTGACTTAGCGATCGAAAAATTAGGACGCATTCCAAACTGGACAGAGACAGGTCTTTTCTCAGTTATGTGGTCTGAACATTGCTCTTATAAAAAATCAAAGCCTGTATTGCGTAAATTCCCTACAAAAGGTCCTCAAGTTTTACAAGGTCCTGGTGAAGGTGCAGGAATAGTTGATATCGGTGATGAACAAGCGGTTGTATTCAAAATGGAATCACATAACCATCCATCTGCAATTGAACCATACCAAGGCGCAGCAACTGGTGTAGGCGGAATTATCCGTGACGTTTTCTCAATGGGTGCACGTCCGATTGCGATGCTGAACTCTTTACGTTTTGGTGAATTAAAGTCAGCGCGCGGTAAATATTTATTTGAAGAAGTTGTTGCTGGTATCGCGGGTTATGGTAACTGTATCGGTATCCCGACTGTAGGCGGCGAAATTGGTTTTGATCCTTGTTATGAAGGAAATCCGCTAGTAAACGCAATGTGTGTAGGGTTAATTGACCATAAGGATATCCAAAAAGGCGTTGCTGCAGGTGTAGGAAATACTGTAATGTACGTTGGTGCGAAAACTGGTCGTGACGGTATTCACGGTGCAACATTCTCTTCTGAAGAATTGACAGAAGATACTGAAGAAAGTCGTTCAGCAGTACAAGTTGGGGACCCATTCATGGAAAAATTACTTCTTGAAGCTTGTTTGGAAGTTGTTAAATCCGATGCATTAGTAGGTATTCAGGATATGGGTGCAGCCGGTCTTACTTCATCCTCAGCAGAGATGGCTTCTAAAGCTGGTACTGGTGTAGAGATGAACCTGGACTTAGTTCCTCAACGCGAAACAAACATGACGGCTTACGAAATGATGTTATCTGAATCTCAAGAGCGTATGTTAATCGTTGTAAAGGCAGGTCGTGAAGAAGAAATTAAAGCAATCTTTGATAAATATGATTTAGATGCAGTAGCGGTAGGTCGTGTAACAGACGATAAAATGCTGCGCCTTATCCACAACGGTGAAGTAGTAGCAGAAGTACTTGCTGATGCACTTGCTGAAGATGCACCAGTGTACAATATGCCAGATGCTGAACCAGCTTACTTTGCTGAGTATCAAGCAATGGAAAATGCAGAACCTAAAGTAGTAGATTACAAGGAAACATTAACTGCTTTATTAAAAGCACCAACAATCGCTTCTAAAGAGTGGGTATATGATCAATATGACTATCAAGTTCGTACAAATACAGTAGTAGCACCTGGATCGGATGCAGCAGTATTACGTGTACGTGGTACAAACAAAGGATTAGCGATGACAACTGACTGTAACTCTCGCTACATTTATTTAGATCCAACAACGGGCGGTAAAATCGCAGTTGCTGAAGCAGCACGTAATATCGTATGTTCTGGTGGACAACCACTTGCAATTACTGACTGCCTGAACTTTGGTAACCCGGAGAGACCGGAAATTTTCTGGCAAATTCAAAAATCAGCAGATGGAATCGCAGAAGCTTGTTTAGCACTTGATGCACCGGTTATCGGCGGTAATGTATCGATGTATAACGAACGTTCAGGTGAAGCGGTTTATCCAACACCGACAATCGGTATGGTCGGATTAGTAAAGGATTTAGCACATGTAACGACACAGGAAGTGAAAGCTGCCGGTGATATTGTGTACTTAATTGGTGAAACGAAAACTGAGTTCGGTGGGTCGGAACTACAAAAGTTAGTTGAAGGTGGTATTTCAGGTAAAGCACCATCAATTGATTTAACTGTAGAAGCAGCTCGTCAAAAAGCAATTTTAGAGGCAATTCAAGCAGGACTTGTACAATCTGCACATGACGTTTCTGAAGGTGGCGTTGCCGTTGCCTTAGCTGAAAAAACGTTTGCTGCTAATGGTCTAGGTTTGGATGTTGCTTTGACTGGTTCTGCAACGACAGCTCTATTTGCAGAGTCACAATCTCGCTTTGTTTTAACGGTAAAAGAGGAAAATACAGCTGCATTTGAAGCATTTGTAAAAGATGCAACAAAAATTGGGTCGGTAACAGCTGACGCAACGATTAAAATTAACGGTGAAACTGGCTTACTTGTTGAAGGTACTGTGGAGGAATTCCGTTCTGCTTGGAAAGGAGCAATCCCATGCTTGCTGAAATCAGAGGCTTAAACGAAGAATGTGGCGTATTTGGCATTTGGGGCAACCAAGATGCAGCCCACTTAAGTTATTACGGTTTACACGCATTGCAACATCGTGGTCAGGAGGGAGCTGGTATCGTCACAACAGACGGTAATCAGCTTCAGGCTGTACGTGGTGAAGGTCTTGTAAATGACGTATTCAATGAAGATAAGTTACGTAAAGTTGTAGGGCATGCAGCAATTGCGCATGTACGTTACGCAACTGCAGGCGGGAAAGGGCTGGAAAATGTTCAGCCATTATTGTTCCGGTCTTCAACAGGCTCACTAGCGATTGCACATAATGGTAACTTGGTGAATGCCACACATTTAAAGCAGTTTTTAGAGCGCTCTGGTAGTATTTTCAATTCTACATCTGATACAGAAGTAGTTGTACATTTAATAAAAAAATCAAAGCATTCACCTTTCCGAGCGAAAGTAAAAGAAGCTTTGTCTTTATTAAAAGGAGCATTTTCAATAATTTTGCTGACAAATGATCAGATGATTGTGGCAAGAGACCGTAATGGGTTACGTCCGCTTTCATTAGGTAAGCTGGGCGATGCATACGTTGTTGCTTCTGAAACTTGCGCATTTGACTTAATTGGTGCGGAATTCATTCGTGAAGTAGAGCCGGGAGAATTGCTCATTATTTCAAATAATGGTCTTGAAGTAGATAGCTATGTTGAAAAAGATAAGCGAACTATGTGTGCAATGGAATATGTGTATCTTGCACGTCCTGATTCTAATATTGATGAGGTTAATGTTCATATGGCACGTAAACGTATGGGGAAAGAGCTTGCAAAAGAATGTGCCCATATTGAAGCGGATGTTATTACAGGGGTACCTGATTCATCCATTTCAGCGGCAATTGGCTTTTCTGAAGAAAGCGGAATTCCATATGAGCTTGGATTGATTAAGAACAGATATGTTGGACGTACATTTATCCAGCCTACTCAAGAGTTACGTGAGCGCGGTGTAAAGATGAAACTTTCACCTGTCGTACAAGTTGTTAAAGGAAAACGTGTCATAATGGTTGACGATTCTATCGTACGCGGTACAACGTCTAAACGTATTGTTCGCATGTTAAAAGAAGCGGGCGCAGCTGAGGTACATGTCGTAATCTCTTCACCGCCGATGACAGATCCATGCTATTACGGTATTGATACATCGACTCATGAGGAGCTCATTGCATCGAACCATAGTGTCGAGGAAATTCGTGAAGCAATTGAGGCGGATTCACTCACGTTTTTATCTTTAGAAGGAATGGTACGTGCAACAAATCGTCCGTTTGAAGATGAAAATGGGGGTCTTTGCTTAGCATGCTTTACAGGGAAATATCCGACAGAAATTTTCCCTGATACAGTATTGCCACATGAAAAAGACTGTTAGAAATCAAGGAGGAACATGGCATTATGTCAAAAGCATATGAGCAAGCAGGCGTTAATATAGAAGCAGGATATGAAGCAGTTAAGCGTATGAAGTCACATGTTGAGCGTACGAATCGTCTAGGTGTGATGGGGACATTCGGTGGTTTTGGCGGTATGTTTGATTTATCTGCACTGAACTTAAAAGAACCAGTTCTTATTTCAGGGACAGACGGGGTTGGGACAAAGCTAAAGCTGGCATTTATGGTTGATAAGCACGATACAATCGGTGTTGACTGTGTAGCAATGTGTGTAAATGATATTGTAGCTCAAGGTGCAGAGCCACTTTATTTCCTCGACTATGTCGCTGTAGGAAAAGCAGTACCAGAAAAAATTGAGCAAATTGTTAAAGGGGTAGCAGACGGTTGTGTTCAGTCTGGTGCAGCTTTAATCGGTGGAGAGACTGCTGAAATGCCAGGTCTATATGAAGAGGACGAGTATGACTTGGCAGGGTTTGCTGTAGGTGCCTGTGAGAAAGCAGATATCATTACAGGCGAGAAAATTACTGAAGGTGACGTATTAATTGGTCTAGCTTCTAGTGGTGTACATTCAAATGGTTATTCATTAGTACGCAAAATTGTATTTGCAGATAATAATTTTGCAGTAGACGCTGTTGTTGAAGGCTATGAAGATCTTGGTCCAATCGGAGAAGCGCTTTTAGTTCCGACAAAGCTATATGCAAAGCCTGTATTAGCGGCACTTAAATCTGCAGGTGTACATGGCTGTGCACATGTAACAGGTGGAGGCTTCTATGAAAACCTACCTCGTATGATGCCTGCTGGTTTAGCAACGCAAATTGACTTAGGTAGTTGGCCGGCATTACGTATCTTTGATTTCTTGAAAGAAAAAGGTGCATTAGCGGACAAAGATTTATATAACGTGTTTAATATGGGGATTGGTTTTGTCATTGCCGTACCAGCAAGTGAAGCAGAAAAAGTAATCGCTGCAGTAGAGGCAGAAGGTGAAAAAGCTTACAAAATCGGTCGTGTTGTAAAAGGGGAAGGCGTTATTTTCAACGGTGAGCATGACGGGAGTTTAGTGTAATGACAACGAAAATTGCCGTTTTTGCATCAGGAAGTGGCAGTAATTTTCAAGCACTTGCTGAAAGTATTGCTAACGGAAAACTTAAGGCCGAAATTGGGCTTGTTGTAACAGACAAGCCTGGTGCCTACGTTGTCAAACGTGCACAAAGTTTAAATATTCCAGTAGCAGAGTTAGCACCAAAAAGCTTTGAAGATAAAGCTGCCTATGAAGCAAAAATTGTAGAATTACTAAAAGAAAAAGAGATTGAATGGATCATTTTAGCGGGGTATATGCGCCTGATAGGTGAAACGCTTTTAACGGCTTATGAAAATCGTATTATTAATATCCATCCATCCTTACTGCCATCATTTCCAGGAAAAGATGCTATAGGTCAAGCGATGGAGCACGGTGTGAAAATTACCGGTGTTACCGTACATTACGTAGATGCGGGAATGGATACAGGTAAAATTATTGCACAGGGTGCCGTTGATGTTGTAGAGGGTGACCGAGAAGCAACAGAAAATCGTATCCATAATTTAGAACATTTACTTTATACAAAAACATTACAACGATTATTTGAATCGTAATTTCGCCTGGGCCGCTCCTGTGAGGGCACTGCTCACCGAAAAAAATGAAAAATTGGAGGACCTAATCGTGACGAAACGTGCACTTATTAGTGTTTCAGATAAAAATGGTATTTTAGAATTTGCAAAAGAATTAGTAGCACTTGGCTATGAAGTACTTTCAACTGGAGGTACAAAAAAATTACTACAAGAAAACAATGTACCAGTTACAGCAGTTGATGAAGTAACAAAGTTTCCAGAGATTTTGGATGGGCGTGTAAAAACGTTAAACCCTATGATTCACGGCGGTCTTCTTGGTAAATTTGATGAGCCAAGTCATGTTGCACAAATGGAAGAACACGGCATTGAGCCAATCGAAATTGTTTGTGTAAACCTTTATCCATTCGTAGAAACGATTTCAAAGCCGAATGTTACTTGGGATGATGCGATAGAAAATATCGATATCGGAGGTCCAACAATGCTGCGTTCAGCAGCGAAAAATCATGATTATGTAACAGTAATCGTAGATAGCAATGACTATACTGCAGTACTTGAAGAATTAAAGGCAGATGGTAAAACAACATTAGAAACACGTCGTCGTTTAGCAGCAAAAGTTTTCCGTCATACTGCTGCATATGATTCTTATATTTCAAATCATTTAACAACAGCAATCGGGGAAGAGTTCCCTGAAAACTTAACGTTAACTTATGAACTAAAGCAAACATTACGCTATGGTGAAAACCCTCACCAAAAGGCTGCTTTCTATGCAAAACGCCTTGGTTCGGATTTCTCGATTGCCTACGCGACACAATTGCACGGAAAAGAATTGTCATACAATAATATTCAGGACGCAAATGCTGCACTTCAAATTGTAAAAGAGTTTGAGATGCCGGCTGCTGTAGCTGTGAAGCATATGAACCCATGTGGTGTTGGTACAGGTGAAACAATCGAAGAAGCATTTAATAAAGCATATGAGGCAGATTCAACTTCAATTTTCGGTGGCATTATTGCATTAAATAAAGAAGTGGACGAAGCAACTGCTGAAAAATTATCAGGTATTTTCCTAGAAATCATTATTGCACCTTCATTCTCTAAAGAAGCACTCCATATTTTAACGCAAAAGAAAAATATTCGCTTAGTAACAATTGATTTTGCACAAGAGAAGCAGGACCAATTCAATGTTGTAGCGGTTGAAGGTGGTTTACTCGTTCAGGAACCAGACCGTTTCGGCTTTGGAGAAGCAGTTATTAAAGTCGTTACAGACCGTGAACCGACAGAGGAAGAATGGGAAGCATTAAAGCTTGGATGGTCAGTAGTAAAGCATGTAAAATCCAATGCGATTGTTGTTACGGACAAGCAAATGACGTTAGGTGTAGGCGCGGGGCAAATGAACCGTGTTGGAGCAGCTAAAATTGCATTTGAACAAGCTGGTGAAAAAGCACAAGGCGCGGCATTGGCATCGGACGCATTTTTCCCAATGGGAGATACAGTAGAAGCAGCAGCAAAAGCTGGCATCAAGGCAATCATTCAACCAGGCGGCTCGATTAAAGACCAAGAATCCATCGATGCGGCAAACAAGTATGGTATCGCAATGGTATTTACAGGTGTACGTCATTTCAAACACTAATTAGTATCTTTATGTTAAAAACATTATATTCCTTTTAATTTTAGTAGAGAAAACTGCGGATTTTCGTTATAATAGAATAAAGTTTCGCTAATGTTCTGGCCGGACGTTAGCAGAAGCGTTTGCAAATGCTTTATTTATTCTTCTTTCTGGCTGGGAGAGGGATGAATAAGACGATTGAGCGATTCTTGGCCGGGTCCTCATCGTAAAATAATTTATTAATAATGCATCGACTTTGGTCGGGAGATGCATTGTTAATAATAAAATGATCATTAATTGTAACAAGCACAGCACTACTTTTGGTCGGGTATCGCAGTGCGAATGACCATTAATGAAAAACGCTCGCCTAAAATTTGGCGGGCGTTTTTTTATATAATTTTTTAACTTCAAGCTCATTAATTTCCGTTTCAGTGGACGCTTTCTGCGGGCAAAGCCTCAGCCTGGAGTTTCAGGCGTTGGTGCTCCTACGGTTACTCGACGCAGAATTATTTTTGCTCCAGCGGTTACTCGTCGCAGAATTATTTTTGCTCCAGCGGTTACTCATCGCAAAATACTAGTTATACCTAATAAACTAAACTATTCATTTTAAAGGAGAGCTCATCATGAACATTCTTGTAATTGGTAGTGGCGGTCGTGAACATGCAATCGCTAAACAATTTAACAACGCACCATCTGTAGAAAAGGTTTTCGTAGCACCAGGAAATGATGGAATGAGGCAGGATGCAGAAGTCATTGCAATTGATGCATTAGATTTTGCGGCACTTGCAAAGTTCGCCAAAGAAAATGATATCGCTCTAACTTTTGTAGGACCGGAACAGCCATTGGCAGAAGGAATTGTCGATTACTTCAATGAGAGAGGCTTAGTTATTTTCGGTCCAACTAAGGCCGCAGCAAAAATTGAAGGCTCTAAGTCTTATGCAAAAGACATTATGAACAACTATCAAATTCCGACAGCTGCACACGAAACGTTTACAGAAGCAGATAAAGCAGTTGCCTACATTAAAAAGCAAGGCGCCCCAATTGTTATTAAAGCAGATGGTTTAGCAGCTGGTAAAGGTGTTATTGTAGCGATGGAAGAACAGGAAGCGATTGAAGCAGTTGAGGATATGATCGGCAACCAGCGCTTTGGTGATTCATCGTCGCGCGTAGTGATTGAAGAGTACCTGGATGGCGAAGAATTCAGCTTTATGAGCTTCGTACATAAAGGACAAATTTATCCAATGGTCATTGCACAAGATCATAAACGTGCATATGATGGCGACCGAGGTCCGAATACTGGGGGAATGGGTGCTTATTCACCGGTCCCACAAATATCTGAGGATGTAGTAAAGGTTGCTTATGATACAATCGTTCAACCGACAGTACAAGCAATGGAGACAGAAGGCGTATCGTTTACAGGTATTTTGTATGCAGGGTTAATTTTAACAGCAAATGGTCCAAAGGTTATCGAATTTAATGCACGCTTTGGTGACCCGGAAACACAAGTTGTTCTTCCACGTATGGCATCTGACTTTGGTGAATTTATGATTAGCTTAATGAGTGAAAAGCCATTTGAGTTAAAGTGGAAAGATGAAGCGATGTTAGGGGTTGTAATAGCTGCTGAAGGCTATCCGGGTGATGTAGAAAAAGGAAATGCATTACCAGAGCTGTCCGATATTGACTTGCCAGTGTTCCATGCAGGTACAAAATTTGAAGATGGTCAATTTGTTGGCAATGGTGGGCGAGTGCTTTTAGTTGCTGCTGAAGCCGCAACATTAAAAGAAGCGCAGGAAAAAGTCTATACAGAGCTCGCGAAAAAGCAATGGTCAAACTTCTTCTTCCGTCAGGATATTGGTTGGAGAACATTTAAATAATAATAGAGCTGTGCTAATGGTCAAATAGACTTTTAACACAGCTTTTTTTCGGGCTTATTTTAAAGATTAATCATTAACTGGCATCATTTCATTCATTTGTTCGGAATTGGCCATTGCAACTACTGGACAGTATTGATAATAACCTTCTGCAACCTTCATCGAACCAGCAAGAATCATCATACGTCCTACTGTACATTGAGGCTTACGTGCAATTCTGCCAATTCCGAATGCAGTCATTGCTACACCACACATCATACGTACAAAAGCATTTGTTTCAGAAATATTAGGGTTTAACATTAATAGCTCCTCCTTTTATTAGAAAATTTAAAAAATTATTCTGGAAACACTTTGCTTTATAAAAGTGCTATGATACGATTAATTCACAAAAGGAATATTGTAGCAAAAGCCTACATAAAGCAAAATATAATAGATTTAGTATGGTTTTTTTTAATAAAAAGATACTAAATTTTTGGAGGGAGTGTTTAAAATGCCAGAAATAAACTGGAAATTAAATAATATTCGAAAGCATGTAGGTATCATTGATGGGCATGACGCTCCAAACCTAGTTTTAAGGAATGCAAAATATTTGCATAGTATACTTAAAACCTGGGTATCCGGTAATATTTGGATTAGTGATGACCGTATCGTTTATGTCGGAAATCAAATGCCTGCAAACCTTAATGGAACGGAAGTTATAGATTTATCAGGAAAGATTGTTGTACCGGGTTATATTGAGCCTCATGTACATCCATTTCAATTATATAATCCTCATAGTTTTGCAGAATTTAGTGCACAATCAGGAACGACAGCATTTATATCCGATAATATGACATTTGTCTCTTTATTCGAAAATAAGAAAGCGTTTTCTTTGATGGACGAGCTTGCAAAATTACCGTTCTCTTTTTATTGGTGGAGCCGCTTTGATTCACAAACAGAGCTTGAGAATGAAGGGGAGCTTTATTCGAATGCCTCGGTAATGGAATGGCTGGAACGTCATGACGTAGTGCTTGGTGGAGAACTTACGGGATGGCCTCGGGTAATGCATGGGGATAATCAAATGCTGTACTGGATTCAAAATGCCAAGCATAAAGGGAAAAAGATTGAAGGACATTTACCGGGTGCTTCAGAAAAAACTTTAGCAAAAATGAGATTATTCGGTGTAGATGGTGATCACGAATCAATGACAATAGAAGACATTGAAGCGCGTTTACTTCATGGCTATGCCGTTACACTCCGCTATTCGTCAATTCGTCCGGATTTACCTCAACTTTTAAAAGCAGTCGTTGATAAAGGCTATGAAATATTTGATCATTTAATGATGACGACAGACGGCTCTACACCAAGCTTCCATGAAGATGGTGTAATAGATAAATGTATTCGTGCGGCACTTGAAGCAGGAGTACGTCCGGTAGACGCATATAATATGGCAAGTTATAATGTAGCTCGTTATTATAATATGACGAATTTACATGGACTCATTGCTACAGGACGCTATGCAAGTTTAAATGTACTAACAGATGAATATTCACCTACACCGGAAGCGGTACTTTCAAAAGGTGTATGGTTAAAGCGTAATCATCAGGATACGAAGGCATTTCCATCCGTGGACTTGTCCGTTTTTGAGAGTTTGGAAATAGATTTTGACTTACATGAGTCTGATTTTCAGTTTTCGATGCCTATAGGAATTGAAATGGTCAATGATGTAATTACAAAGCCATATAGTATAAAAAATCATGGACATAATAGTTCGTTAACTACAGAGCATGATGAAAGCTTTTTAATGCTCGTTGACCGTAAAGGGAAATGGCGCATTAATACAATGATTAAAGGCTTTGCAACACATGTAAAAGGTTTTGCCTCCTCGTATTCAAATACGGGAGATATTATCTTAATCGGAAAATCGATGCATGATATGCAGCACGCATTTAAAGAGTTAAAGAAAATGCATGGAGGCATAGTGCTTGTTGAAGATGGACAAGTTGTAACAAAATTACCGCTACAATTATCAGGTGCTGTATATGATGGCGCAGTAGAAGACTTGATTCCGCTTGAGCTTGCATTAAAAAGCGCATTAAAAAAACGCGGTTATAGTCATTCAGATGCAATTTATACGTTACTATTTTTACAATCAACGCATTTACCATATATTCGAATTACAACGCGTGGCATTTTTGATGTCATGAAAAATACGGTCATGTTACCAGCTGTGATGAGATAGATAAAATGAGGGGAGTTAGCAGAATGAAGCGCAGTATATTGATATTAGCGATGTTAAGTATGACCGTGATTACAGGGTGTTCCAATAAAGAACAGGCGGAGGAAGAACCGGTAGTTGAAATAGAAGAGCAGCAGGTGGATGAGAAGGAAGATATTATTGTGGCCGGTGCAGAAGTACTGCCTTTTGTAACACCATTTACGGGTGAGAGAGTAGCGGAAGAAGTTACAATGCGCCCCATTCTTGCAACGATTAATAACCATCCTCAAGCACGCCCACAATCGGGCTTAGCGCAGGCAGATGTTGTGTACGAGATGTTGGCTGAAGGGGATGTGACACGTTTTTTAGCGCTTTATCAATCTGAAATCCCGGAATCAATTGGACCGATCCGTAGCGCTCGTTCGTACTTCATTGACATTGCCAAAGGATTAGATGCCTTTTATATTGCGCATGGTTATAGTCCAGAAGCAAAATCAATGCTTGAACGTAAGGTTGTAGAAAATATTAACGGCATGCATTATGATGGGATTTATTTTAAACGTTCTTCTGCACGCAAAGCACCTCACAACTCTTATATATCCGGTGAAAACGTTCGAGCAGGAGCAGAAAAAGTAGGCGCTTCATTACTTTATCAGAAAAAAGTATCATACCCATTCTATGAAGCTGAAGATAATGTTAAAATAGGAACAACGGCTAATGAAGTATTGATGAAATATAATAATAGTGGTTCATTTAATAGTCAGTATGTATATAATGCAGACTCAAATCGGTATACGAGATATTCAGCAAATACTGAGACAATCGATTATGAAACAAATGAATCTATCGAATTAGCTAATATATTATTTTTTGAAATGCCGCACCGCATTATTGATAATGCTGGAAGACGTGATATTACAATTACTGGCGGAGGCAACGCGTACGTAGCCCAAGCGGGAGTGGTACGGGAAGTTAAGTGGAAAAACGCAGATGGTTTGTTAATCGCTATTGAGGAAGATGGCTCTGAAGTAAAGTTAGTACAAGGGAAGACATGGGTACATTTCGTACCATCATCTCCAGGTTTAGCAACATCTGTTATATATTCAGAGTAGAAAGGAAATGATGGGCTAAATGCAAATTGAAAAAATTCGCGGTCATCAAACGGAACAGCTATTTAAAGCGGTCCTGGAATTAAAAGATATCGAGGAATGCTATAAGTTTTTTGATGATTTATGCACGATCAGTGAAATCCAATCATTAGCACAGCGTTTCGAGGTTGCGCATTTATTACGTTTAAAAAAGACGTATGAAACAATTAAAAAGGAAACAGGTGCTTCGACAGCAACGATTTCCCGTGTACGCCGTTGCTTTGACTATGGAAATGACACTTATGATGAGATGTTGGGACGTCTTTATCCGGATGAAAAACCATTTACACCAAAGTGATTATGCGATTATGCTAAGATGAATGTTTAAATATGAGTAGCTTAAAGACTGAGTAGATTTTCTCACTCAGTCTTTTATTATTTTTTATACATTCGTTATACTATTAGATAGTCGTAAATAATAAGAACTGACTTAAAATATAAATTAGAAGAAATTAAAAGAATAGGTGGAAGAGAGAATGGATTACTTAAATTGGCGTCACGTGTTTAAATTAGACCCGGCGAAGGAAATTTCAGATGAGGCGTTAGAGCTAATTTGCGAATCAGGTACAGATGTAATTTTAGTAGGCGGTACAGATGGGGTAACCCTTGATGGAGTACTGGACTTATTAGTACGGGTTCGTCGTTTTTCCGTGCCGATTGCGCTTGAAATTTCAAGTGTTGATAGTATTAGTCCAGGTTATGACTATTATTTCATACCGTCTGTTTTAAATAGTCGTGATACAAAATGGGTGAAGGATTTACATCATGAAGCTATTAAAGAATACGGCGATGTTTTAATTTGGGAAGAGCTTGTTGCAGAGGGCTATTGTGTATTAAATCCGGATTGTAAAGTAGCACAAGTGACAAATGCTAAAACGGATTTAACGGTGGAAGATGTAGTGGCCTATGCAAGAATGGCCGAAAACTACTTTAAATTACCTATTTTCTATTTAGAATATAGTGGAGCATATGGCGATATTGAAATGGTAAAAGCTACAGCAGAAGTATTAGATAAAACAAAGCTATTTTATGGCGGTGGTATTACCTCTGTCGAACAGGCAAAGGAAATGGCTGCACATGCTCATACAGTTATTGTAGGCAACATTATTTATGACGACTTAAAAGCTGCATTAAAAACTGTACAAGCAGTGAAAAGCATCGTGAAGTAATATATAATAGGAACAAATGTTCTTTAGATAGGAAGGTGCAACATGGAGCACATAGCAAAAAATTTAATTGCTGGTATGAATTCGCAGCAAGCAGAAGCGGTGAAAACAACAGAAGGTCCACTCCTTATTATGGCAGGAGCAGGATCAGGAAAAACACGTGTCCTTACACATCGTATCGCGTATTTAGTCGTAGAGCGTGAAGTGTATCCGTCAAAAATTTTGGCAATTACATTTACGAATAAAGCTGCCCGTGAAATGCGTGATCGAATCGATGGTATTTTAGGGACAGGCACGACAGAAAGTATGTGGGTATCAACATTCCACTCAATGTGTGTGCGTATTTTACGTCGTAATATCGACCGTATTGGCTACTCGAAAAGCTTCTCTATTTTAGATAGCTCTGATCAGCTGACAGTAATAAAAAATATATTGAAGCAAGATAATATTGACCCAAAAAAGTACGATCCGCGTGCAATATTAAATACGATTAGCTCGGCAAAAAACGAATGTATTACAGTAGATGGTTTTGAAGCGAATATGAATCCGCATAATCCATTTGAAAAGATTGCTGCGCAAGTGTACAAAGGCTATCAAAAACGCCTAAGACAAAATCAAAGTCTCGATTTTGATGATTTAATTATGCTTACAATTCGTTTATTTAAAGAGGCGCCGGATGTGCTTGAATTCTATCAAAATAAATTCCAGTACATTCACGTGGATGAGTATCAGGATACCAACAAATCACAATATTTATTAGTTCAAATGTTGGCTAAGAAGTTCCGTAACATTTGTGTTGTAGGGGATTCGGATCAATCGATTTATCGCTGGCGCGGTGCAGATATTACAAATATTCTTTCGTTTGAAAAGGATTATAAAGAAGCTAAAGTAATAATGCTTGAGCAAAATTATCGTTCGACGAAGCATATTTTACAAGCTGCAAACAGCGTTATTGAGAAAAATAAAGATCGCTATAAAAAAGTACTGCGAACAGATAATCCTGAAGGTGAAAAAATTCAGCTGTATAAAGCAGGCAATGAGCAAGATGAGGCTCAATATGTTGTACGAACGATTCAAAAGCTCATGAAAGATGAGAATTATAAGCTGGACGATTTTGCGATTTTATACCGAACAAATGCACAATCACGAGTAATAGAGGATGTACTCGTAAAATCGAATATGAACTATCAAATTGTTGGCGGTACAAAATTCTATGATCGAAAAGAGATTAAAGATTTACTGGCCTACTTACGTTTAATTGCAAACAATGATGATGACTTGTCACTAGCAAGAATTATTAATGAACCAAAACGTGCAATTGGTGCGACTTCGTTTGATAAAATGCTTGTCTATTCGATGGAGCGCGACCGTTCGATTTTTGATGCGATGGGTGAGCTTGTATTTATGGGGCTTTCAGGGAAGGCAGCCACTTCTGCTGAAAATTTTTATAATATGATTCGTTCGTTAAGTGAACGTCAACAAGAATTATCGGTAACGGAAATTGTAGAAGAAGTGCTTGAAAAATCAGGTTACCGTCAAATGCTGAAGGCTGAAAAGTCAATTGAAGCAGAAAGCCGACTGGAAAATATTGAAGAGTTTTTAACCGTAACACAGGCATTCGAGGCACGCAGTGAAGATCAGTCATTAGTAGCATTTTTAACGGATCTTGCACTTATTGCTGATATTGATTCTTTAGATGAAGAAGAAAAGGCAAAAGGAACGATTATTTTAATGACGATGCATGCCGCAAAAGGGTTGGAATTCCCCGTTGTCTTTATTATTGGACTGGAGGAAAATATATTCCCGCACTCACGTTCACTGGAAAGTGAAGATGAAATGGCCGAGGAAAGACGCTTAATGTATGTTGGTGCGACTCGGGCGGAACAGCGCCTTTACTTATCTTGTGCAGGCTCCCGTACGATATTTGGCCGTACAGGCTACAATGCACCGTCACGTTTTTTACGCGAAATTGATGAAAATGTGTTAGAGCAGGTTTCAAAAGCAAATACTACATCATATCGAGATGATTCATTACCGTTTAAATCGAACCGTTATGACCGTATGCCGAAGCGTTCATTAGGAAGTGTGCAGGCACCTGCTTCACAAACATCACGCTTAAATTCTACAGGTGGCGATAAGTTTAATTGGCAAGTTGGAGACAAAGCATCCCACGGTAAATGGGGTGTAGGTATGGTCGTTAGCGTAAAAGGTGAGGGAGACGGCATGGAGCTGGATATTGCGTTCCCGGCACCAACCGGCATAAAGCGTTTACTTGCAAAATTTGCACCGATTACGAAAGCTTAGGAGGAACATTGATGAATGAAATAGAACAAAGAATTGCGGAATTGAATAAGCTTCTTCATGAGTATGGCTATGCGTATTATGTACTGGATAAACCGGTAGTAGAAGATAGTGTATATGATCAGCTTTTACATGAACTTATCGCCTTAGAAGAAGCAAATCCGGAATTTATTTATCCTGATTCTCCTACTCAGCGTGTCGGCGGGATGGTATTGGAAGGCTTTAAAAAGGTAACCCATGAAACAGCAATGCTTAGTTTGTCGAATGCTTTCAATGAAGAGGATCTGCGTGATTTCGACCGGAAGATTGAGCAGGCAATCGGTAAAAATTATTCTTATGTATGTGAGCTGAAAATCGATGGTTTGGCTATTTCCCTACGCTATGAAAATGGGGTGTTTGTACAAGGTGCTACACGTGGTGACGGGACAGTTGGGGAAGATATTACAACAAACCTGAAAACAATTCGTGCCATACCTTTACGATTAAAAGAACCAGTAACATTAGAAGTGCGTGGCGAAGCCTATATGCCGAAAAAATCTTTTGAGAAACTGAATGAACGTCGTGCTGAAAATGGAGAAGAGCTCTTTGCAAATCCTCGAAACGCTGCAGCAGGATCGTTGCGTCAATTAGATCCTAAGATTGCAGCAAGCAGAAATTTATCGACGTTTATATATGCAGTTGGCGGGGACGGAGAAAGCTATGGCATCGACGGGCATTGGGAAATGCTCAAGTATTTGGAGGAGCTAGGTTTTCCATCAAATAAAGAGCGTGAGTATTGCGAAACTATTGACGACGTTTTAGCGTTTATAGAAAAGTGGACAGAAGCACGCCCAAATTTATCGTATGAAATTGATGGCATCGTCATCAAAGTGAATCGCTATGCCCACCAAGATGAACTTGGCTTTACGGCAAAATCGCCACGCTGGGCAATTGCCTATAAATTCCCGGCAGAAGAAGTTGTAACAAAATTATTGGATATTGAACTAACGGTAGGTCGCACGGGTGTCATTACTCCAACAGCGATTTTAACACCGGTACTTGTTGCAGGAACTACTGTAAGCCGAGCATCATTGCACAATGAAGACCTAATCCGCGAAAAGGACATTCGAATCGATGATACGGTCATCGTAAGAAAAGCAGGAGATATCATTCCGCAAATTGTAGGGGTCGTTTTAGAGCAGCGCGCGGATGACGCTGTACCGTATAAAATGCCGACTCATTGCCCTGCGTGTGATGAAGAAGTTGTACGCATTGATACTGATGTAGCATTGCGCTGCGTGAATCCACAATGTCCGGCACAAATCGCGGAAGGTGTGAAGCATTTCGTTTCCCGTAATGCAATGAATATCGACGGGTTAGGCGAAAAAGTTGTAGAACAGCTGCTTCGTGAAGGTTATATTGAGGATGTTGCTGGTTTATATGAATTGACAGTCGAGCAACTAATTCAGCTAGAGCGCATGGGACAAAAATCTGCAACGAATTTAGTGGAGGCACTACTGCAGTCGAAGGATAATTCCCTGGAGCGATTACTGTTTGGTCTTGGTATACGTCATGTAGGCGAAAAGGCAGCCAAAATTTTAGCTGCACATTTCGAAACGATGGATGCTTTAATGCATGCCAAAGAAGAGGAATTGAAGGATATTCATGAAATTGGTGATAAAATGGCCGAATCCATCGTAGCCTATTTTGCGAATGAGTCCGTGCAACAGCTAATCGAGCGCTTAAAGGAATTTGGTCTCAATATGTCCTTTAAAGGTAAGAAGGTTGTTGTAGAAGCAGGGGCAAATCCTTTTGCAGGGAAAACAATTGTGCTGACAGGAAAACTTCAACAATTGACACGTAACGAAGCAAAGGTGAAAATAGAACAGTTAGGTGGAACGGTTGCAGGGAGTGTAAGTAAAAAAACAGACCTTGTAATCGTTGGTGAAGATGCTGGCTCAAAGCTCGAAAAAGCTCAAAGCTTAGGCATAGAAATTTGGGATGAAGTGCGCCTAATCGAACAATTAATATAGTAAAGGGGACTTGTTCTCATGAAACGATATCGCTGGATACCTGCGATAATTGCAACTGTACTGTTATCAGCGTGTGCGCCAAACCTTACACCTGATACAGAGCTGACACAAGAATCAGACTCGGATCAAGCTGTTGAAACAACGATTATCCCGAACATGCAAATTACCGATAAATTTTATCGTATATTAATTCCTTATAAGGAAAGCGCAAGTCGAGGATTGGTCGTTTCAAATATTTATACGAAATATGATATGAAAGAAGTCGAAACAGGCTTAATGCGTATCTCACAAAATCACTTTGATACGGAAAAATACTATTTTCAAGAAGGACAATACTTAGACGAAACAACGTTGAAATACTGGTTGGCACGACCAAACCAAACGGAGGATAAAGGGCCTGAATACCAAGGGTTAAATCCTTCAAGTATTGATGAAGAAACTGGTGAGGAGATGGATCCTACTGTTAAAGCGACAGAAGCACCGGTGTATTTAGCACATATTATCGAACAGAATTATTTAACAAAAACAGATGACAATAAAGTGAAATTGGGCGGTGTATCGATTGGTTTAGCGCTCAATTCAATTTACTATTATCAAAAGGAACAGTACGGTGAGTTTTTCGAGCAGAAGATTCCGGATGATGAGTTGGAAGCAGCAGGTAAAAAGATTGCTCAGGAAGTAGTCAATCGTTTGCGTGCACGTACAGAACTAGCCGATGTACCGATTGTGATTGCCTTATTTAAACAGGCAGAGCGAAATGCGATTGTACCAGGCACATACACAGACTATAATTTTGTCGACAAAGGTACGACTGCTCTGGGGGATTGGGAAGGAATCGATGAAAGATATGTAACGTTCCCGATGAGTTCACCAGAGGATATTTACCGTGACCTTAACAAAAAATTCCAAGACTTTAAACAGGATGTCGATAAATACTTCTCTAATTTCACGAGTGTATTTGCAACCGGCTTTTATCAGAACAAAAAAATCCAGAAGCTTGATATCGAAATTCCGATTCAGTTTTACGGCACAGCTGAAATCACTGGTTTTACCCAATATTTATCTGGCTTAATGCTCACTCACTTACCACTTGATCTGTATATTTCTGTAAGTATAACTTCAGTTAATGGTCCAGAAGTGTTAATTATTAAAGAACCGAATAATGATGAGCCATTTGTTCATATTTATGAGTAAAATTTAACGAAGAATACCATACTTTTAAAAGTGTGGTATTTTCATTTTTGTATAAAAAATCCACTTTATCACTTTAATGCGTTAATTTGGCGGAAAATCGTCCAAAGGAATGGATTGTTTGCTCGATTTTTTCGCAAAGCTGTGATTTTTATTAGGAAAAATGGTATCATTATGGGCATGGTTTATGTAGAATCAGCGGGTGTCCGAAACAATCACTGACTCCACATATAGCCCCGGCAGATAATCAAGATTTTTAGTTTTTCGAACGTATTCAAAAACTCTGACACATATGCCGAGGCATATTTGATTCGATACTTTGGAGGTGTAATAAATGGCAAAAATATCAAAAGAAGAAGTAAAACACGTAGCGCACTTAGCTCGCCTTGCAATCACAGAAGAGGAAGCAGAGAAATTTGCTGAACAACTTGGAAAGATTACTGATTTTGCAGAGCAGTTAAATGAATTAGATACAACAAATGTAGAGCCGACTTCACATGTTTTACCTTTAGTGAACGTACTTCGTGAGGACGTAGCAAAAGAAGGCTTACCTCTTGAAAAAGTAATGCTAAACGTAAAAGAACAAGAAGCAGGTCAAATTAAAGTACCATCAATTATGGAGTAATAGGAGGAACCACTCGCATGACAGTATTTGAGCGCACATCAGCACAATTACAAGAAAGCTTAAAGTCGGGTGAACTTACAATTGCGGAATTAACAAAAGAAGCATTTGACCGCATTGAAAAGTTAGACGGCGATGTACAAGCATTCTTAGCATTAAATAAAGAACAAGCAACTGCTAAAGCGGCAGAATTAGATAAAGTTCCTTTTGAGGAGCGCGGTCCATTATTCGGTATGCCTATCGGAGTTAAGGATAATATTGTGACAGAAGGTTTAGAAACGACTTGTGCTTCTAAAATCCTGGAAGGCTTTATGCCAATTTACGATGCAACAATCGTGAAAAAATTACGCGATGCCGGTATGGTAACAGTCGGTAAATTAAACATGGACGAATTCGCAATGGGTTCTTCAAACGAAAACTCGGCGTATAAAACAACGAAAAACCCATGGAATCTTTCGCACGTACCAGGCGGTTCTTCAGGTGCATCTGCAGCAGCAGTAGCAGCAGGTGAAGTACCATTCTCACTTGGTTCTGATACAGGTGGATCAATCCGTCAACCAGCAGCCTACTGTGGTGTTGTAGGAATGAAACCTACATATGGTCGTGTATCACGCTTTGGTTTAGTGGCATTCGCATCTTCATTAGATCAAATCGGACCAATTACACGTAATGTAACAGACAACGCATTATTACTTGAAGCAATCTCAGGTGTAGATGAAATGGATTCTACTTCTGCTGATGTGCCAGTACCGAATTATGCAGCAAGTTTAGATGGTAACATTAAAGGTTTAAAAATCGCTGTACCAAAAGAATTCCTTGGAGAAGGCGTTGGCGAAGCAGCAAAACAATCAGTTCTTGATGCACTGGAAGTATTAAAAGGCCTAGGCGCAACAGTAGAAGAGGTATCTTTACCGCACTCTAAATACGCATTAGCAGCTTACTACATTCTTTCATCATCTGAAGCTTCTTCTAACCTTTCACGTTTTGACGGTATTCGTTACGGTTACCGTTCAGAAAACGCTAAAAACTTATTAGAGCTTTACAAACAATCTCGTGCTGAAGGTTTTGGCGACGAAGTAAAACGTCGTATCATGCTTGGTACGTATTCATTATCAGCAGGTACGTATGATGCATACTACAAAAAAGCACAACAAGCACGTACATTAATTAAAGCAGATTACGACAAAGTATTCGAAAACTATGACGTAATTATTGGACCTACAGCGCCAACACCTGCATTCGCAATCGGTGCTAACATTGACGATCCAATGACAATGTACGCAAACGATATTTTAACAATTCCAATTAACTTAGCAGGTGTACCAGCAATTTCAATCCCATGTGGTTTTGAAAATGACTTACCACTAGGTTTACAAATTATCGGTAAACACTTCGATGAAGAAACACTTTACCGCGTAGCATATGCTTACGAGCAAAACACAGACTTTAATACAAAAACTCCAGCACTATGGGAGGTAAAATAAGATGAACTTTGAAACAGTCATTGGTTTAGAAATTCACGTTGAATTAAAAACGAATTCTAAAATATTCTCGGCTTCCCCAAACCATTTCGGTGCAGAGCCAAACACAAATACGTCGGTAATTGATCTTGGGTACCCAGGTGTTTTGCCAGTATTAAATAAACAAGTAGTGGACTATGCGATTCGTGCTTCTTTAGCATTAAACATGGAAATCGAACAAGAAACTAAATTCGACCGCAAAAACTACTTCTATCCGGACAATCCGAAAGCTTACCAAATTTCACAATTTGATAAGCCAATCGGTAAAAACGGATGGGTTGAAATCGAAATTCCTGCTAAAGGCGATACGCCGGGCTACAAAAAGAAAATCGGTATTACACGTCTTCACATGGAAGAAGATGCAGGTAAATTAACACACGCTGATGGTTATTCTTTAGTAGACTTAAATCGTCAAGGTACTCCTCTTGTTGAGATTGTTTCTGAGCCAGATATCCGCACTCCGGATGAAGCATATGCATACCTTGAAAAAGTGAAGTCAATTATTCAATATTCCGGTGTATCAGATGTACGTATGGAAGAAGGTTCATTACGTTGTGATGCGAACATTTCGATCCGTCCATATGGTCAAGAAGAGTTCGGTACAAAAACTGAGCTTAAAAACTTAAACTCATTTAACTTTGTACGCCGTGGTTTAGAGCATGAGGAAGTTCGTCAGGCAGAAGTACTAATGGCTGGTGGCATTATTGAGCAAGAGACGCGTCGCTTCGATGAAAAGACAGGTAAAACGATTTTAATGCGTGTAAAAGAAGGTACGGATGATTACCGTTACTTCCCGGAACCAGACTTAGTACGTCTTTCTATTTCTGATGAGTGGGTAGAGCGTATCCGTCAGTCAATTCCTGAATTACCGGATGCTCGTAAATCACGTTACGTTTCTGAATTAGGCTTAACAGATTATGATGCAAACGTACTTGTTGTTAATAAAGAGATTTCTGATTTCTTTGATGCAACTGTAACAGCAGGAGCAGATGCAAAATTAGCAGCCAACTGGTTAATGGGTGACGTTTCTGCATACTTAAACTCAGAGCAAAAAGAGCTGAAAGATACTGCTTTAACACCAGAAAACTTAGCTGGTATGGTGAAATTAATTACGGACGGCACAATTTCTTCTAAAATCGCGAAAAAAGTATTCACTGAATTAGTTACTAACGGTGGCGATGCAGCGAAAATCGTGAAGGAAAAAGGCTTAGTTCAAATTTCTGATCCAGAAGTAATTCGAGGCTTCGTAACAACTGTTCTTGATAATGATGCAAAATCGGTAGCTGATTTCTTAGGCGGCAACGAACGTGCGATTAAAGCACTTTTAGGCCAAATTATGAAAGCTTCTAAAGGTCAGGCAAATCCTCAATTAACAAATCAAATTTTAATGGAAGAAATAAATAAACGATAATTTCTTCGTGTGAACGACAGTCTATTATAAATAGACTGTCGTTTTTTTATAGGAATTCACTTGATAAATTATAATCATAAGCTAATAATTGGAAATATAAAAAGTGAGGAAGAGGGAGGGATTTATCATGGAAAAGATCTGGTGTGTTGGACCAATTCAAATTGTACGAGAACATCAAATAGAACTGGAACATTATGCGGTTGTTGAAGGAAGAAAAATTGTCCGGTTTTGTAAAAAAAACGACTTACCTGAACAGATTGAACTTGTGGAAACAAAGGCTACTTATAAATTAATGCCAGGGATGATTGACCAGCATATCCACGGAATGTCCGGTGCAGATGTAATGGACGGAACGAAAAGTAGTCTTAATACGATTAGTAAAGCACTTGCCAAGCATGGTGTGACTAGTTTTTTGGCAACTACAATGACAGCCGCAGTAAATCAAATTGAACATGCTTTACGAACGATTGCCGATACGGGAAGTTCAGTAGAGGGTGCCAAAATCGCAGGAATTCATCTAGAAGGTCCATTTATTAATCCGATTCAAAAGGGAGCACAGTCTGATCAATATATTATAAAGCCCTCTGCTGAAATTTTTGAAAAACTAAATACAACTTCACAAAAACAAATAAAGCTCATAACCTTTGCAGCGGAACTGGATGAAGGGGAAAAGCTAGCATCATACTTGAAAAATAATGACATTGTAGCATCCATCGGACACTCTAATGCGAAGTATGCTGAAACAAAGGTCTTATTGGAGCAACAGCTAATTCAAAATGCTACTCATTTTTGCAATGGAATGAGGCCAATCCATCACCGTGAGCCAGGTCTGCAAGTCGCTTTATTGCAAAGTGACAGTAAGCTAGAGATTATTGCGGACGGAATACATATTGATCCAGATATGATCCGCTTTATTTTTGATACGATTGGTGAAGACCGGATGATATTAATATCAGATAGTATGAGGGCGACTGAATTAGCAGATGGCATTTATGATCTAGGTGGACAGCAAGTTCGTGTAGAGAATGGATTGTGTAAACTCGTCGAAAGTGATGCGCTTGCAGGAAGTACACTTAATTTAAATAAGGCAAGAAAAAACATGAAAGAATGGTTGCAACTATCAGACTTGACGCTGGCTAAACTGACGGCAACAAATAGTGCAAAACTGTTAGGGTTATATGAACATAAAGGTTCAATCGAAATTGGAAAAGATGCTGATTTTTATATAATAAATGAACAAGAGGATGTTGTAATGACGGTTTCAGAAGGAAAAGTAATTTTTGAGAATCTAAAGGGGGAGTCCGAGTGAATTTTATTAAAGGGGATGCTATACGTAATGACTTACAGCTAAAAAGGAGCTTTTTTAATTTGGCTGATGAAACGTTTGGTCTTAAATTTGAACAATGGGATGAGCTTGGTTATTGGAACGATACATATTGTCCCTATGCCTTTGAAGTGGATGGTGAAATAGCTTCAAATGTATCAACAAGTATGGGATTGATGGTTTTAGATGGCAAACAGTATAAAGCTGTTCAAATAGGGACTGTCATGACAAATCCAAAATTCCAAGGGAAGGGATTATCACGGCGGCTAATGGAAAAGGTAATGGAGGATCATGCAAATGCCAATATACTTTACTTATTTGCAAATAAGTCAGTATTAGGTTTTTATCCGAAGTTTGGATTTGAAATGCGTACCCAATCTACTTTTACATTGGATAAAAAAGATCTTGTATCCAATGAAACGGAAATAAAAAAAATTAACATGGATGATAATATCGAAAGAAAGTTATTTTACAATACGACGATGAACCGTGTACCAATTAGCCAAAAAATGAGTATGGTTCAAAATGAAAGTATTGTTATGTTCCATGCGTTGACACAATATCGGGAATATATCTACTATGTTCCAAAGTTCCAGGTATATGTCATTTTAAAAGAATCAGCTCAGCATGTTGAGGTAATTGATGTAATTTCTAAAGAACCTTTTGATTTGTTGGAATTGTTGGAAAGCCTACCGATTAAAACCTCTAAAATTAAACTGTGCTTTACGCCGGATGATTTAAAAATTCCTGTTGTACAGGAATTGTTCATAGATGAGGGAGCCATGTTTGTAAAAAATCAAATTGATGTCGACTATCCGAATAATTTACTGTATCCATATAGTGGTTTAGCATAATAAATGGAGGTTCGGAAATGTTATCCGGACCTCCATTTTGCGGTCTATTTAAGAAGTTTAGTCGGGCAAATCGCCAAAATTAGTATGTACGTCTAATAATTTTGCGGTGACGTGTAGAAGGCGCTTTTTTGCTTCATGGGCGATTGGTATATCCTCTAAATCAAATCCATGAATGCAGCCTCTATAAATATCCAGTTGAACTTCTATATGCGCTTCACGTAATTTATCAACAAACTCACAAACTTCCTCATAAAAAAGATCATGGGTACCTATAAAAGTATAGATTGGTGGAAGTCTTTCTACATTGGCATAAAAAGGTGAGGCATATGAGGGAACGGTTTTCATATTGCCTAAATATGCATTCCAACTGTATCTGTTTTTATCATCATTCCAAATAGCAGGTGAAGTAAACTGCTTATGAAACGATCGTTCTTTCGCATCAAGCATCGGATATAATGGCAAAATCGCTGCTATTTGCGGTCCTTTTTCATCTCGTGCCTTTAATGCTACAGCCAATGCTAAGTTACCCCCTGCACTGCCTCCGCTTACTATTATTTTGCCAGGATCTATATTTAGAGCGTTCGCATGTTTACTAATCCATGTTAAAGTTTCATAACCATCCTCCAGAGCAGCAGGATAAGGATGTTCTGGAGCAAGGCGATATTGTGGGATGAATACAACTGCTTGGAAACTATGGACAAATTCGATGACGTAAGGAATACTATCATCCGGATTGCCAAATACCATTCCACCACCATGAAACCAAACGAAACATGGCATATTTTGTAACGCTTGCTTCGGTTTTAAACAAATAACGCGTACATTATTAATCATCATTTCTTCCACTATGCAATTTTCTGTCCGGAAATATTGCTTGGAAAAATGGGTGAATGCTCGATTTGTTATGAGTTGATGAAATGTACGTGCATTTTTTAACTTACTATTAAAAATTTTAACCAGCTCAGGGTGCAGCCCATTCATACTGAGACAGCCTCCGATAACTTCCTTTGTTCGATTTTTTTAAAGGAACGAAGCGAAAACTTCATGATTAATAGACTAAGAACACTTCCGATAAATAGTGGTATTGCACCCGGCATAATATTAAAAACAAAATATATAAAAATAATACTTAACGCATTCAATACAACAGTAAAAGGCGAAGTAATAGTGAATAAAAACGCCTGTTTAATCATTGCAAAAAATGCTAAATCAAAATGTACATACACTGGAAAGAAGAAAAACAAAGTGCCAAAAATAATGAACGCAATAATAAAAGTTGGTATAAGTAGAATTGATAAAGATTCAAAAGTATAAATTGCATAAAAATCGATAGCTAAAATGAATAGAATGATATAACTAATGACTGCATAGCCATTTCCTTTAAGCCACTCATTTTTATAGACTTCCCAAAAAGTCTGCGTAATCGGCTTCTCAATATCCAGCAACAGTTGTCGTGTAATCGTAAATAAAGCAATCGTTGCCGGAAACAGTCCGAAAACAAAAAGTCCAATCGCAGAAAAAAATAACCATAAAAAGTTCAAGTATATTATTTTTAATAGTTTTACACCAAAACTATAAAAGCCGTCCCAAAATGACATGAAAATACCCCCTTAGCCTTATTATAAGATAAAAAGTCAGAAAAATCGTTCAATTTAAATTAAGGACTTTTAATGGACTTGAGTTAATTCGATTTTTTTTGTAGTCTGAGAAAAATAGCGAATTTGCTATTTTATACAAATGAGAAAGAAAAAGGGGGATGGGGTATGAGTATTTCAATTTTTAAAAAGTTCGGGCTATTATTTCTAGTATTGGTACTTTCTGCTGTAATGGTTGCTTGTGGTGATGATGAAACTAATTCAACTGATACTAACACGACTACCGATAATGGAAGCGCTAACAGTGAGACAGAGGAATCTACAGGATTATCTGGAGAAATCACAGTGTGGGCACATCCATATACAGACGGTACGACAGGTGAAGGTGACATGTGGAAGACTTTCGCAGCTGACTTTGAGAGTGAAACAGGGGTAAAAGTAAACTTCGAACAAATTCCATGGGCTAACCGTGACCAAAAAATCCTGACAGCTTTAGCAGCAGGTCAAGGTCCGGATGTATTCTATGTAATCCCTGACCAAATGCCTCAATATGCAGAGCAACAGTTAATTTTAGATATTTCACAATATGTGACAGATGAAGAATTAAGCGGATTTGTACCAACAGCGATCGAAGCAACAAGCTGGAAGGGTAAACAGTATGGTATGCCAATTCTTCAAACGGCTGAGTCTTTAGTTTATAATAAAGAAATTTTAGCTGAGTTGGGCGTTGATGAAAACAGCCTTCCAACAACTTGGGATGAATTTAAAGCTTTAGCAGAAAAAGCAAAAGCAGCGGGCTACTATGCATTCTCATATGCAGGTGGCGGTTCGTTAAATAACACACTTTATCCATTCTTATGGCAAGCTGGCGGTAACGTAATTGATGAGAGTAATAATATTTTAATTAACAAGCCGGAAGCAGTTAAGTCATTTGAATTAATTAATGAAATGTATACAAAAGGTTGGATCCCTCAAGATTCAATTACAGCACTTGATCATGACTCATTATACTTTGGCGGTAAGTTACTTGCAGTAAACGGTTCAGGTATTTCTGTTAACCGTCTATTAGCTGAGAAACCATTTGAATTTGTTATTGCACCGCCATTAAAAGATGCTGAGCAGTTAACTTACGGTACTGTTGGAATGTTCGTAGGTTCTGCAATTTCCAAAAATCCGGAAGCGGCAGCAGAGTTCATGAAATATGTAACAAACACTGAAAATCAACGTACGTTTAACAATATTACACAATATATCCCTACACGCGACGATGCAAAGGATATTTTTGATTCACAACCATACATGGCTCAATTAGCAGGCTACACTCAATATGCTAAGCCGGGTATTATCCATCCGGAAGGCCGTAACATTATGCCTTTAGTTCAAGCTGAAATTCAAGCAATGCTAGAAGGAAAACAATCTCCTCAAGAAGCTGCGGATAAGTCAGCTGAAGCGATTGATAAATTGATCAACAAATAGTTTAAAGGAGAGTTTGGTCTTAATGATCAAACTCTCTCATTACTTCAAGTACAGAAAGGGTGAGGCATGTGACCTCTACAACTTCTAAACAATCACTTAGTGCACGAATAAAGAGAGAATTAAATAAAAATTTATTAGTCTATATCGTGCTCATTCCAGTTCTCATTCACTTTATCATATTTCAAGTTTATCCATTTGCTCTTAGCTTCTATTTAACTTTTCATGATTGGAAAATAATTGGCGACCCTGAATTTGTGGGATTAAAGCATTGGAAAAATCTATTTGATGATGAAATCGCATGGAAAGCAATATGGAATACTGTTAAGTTTTCCGTCTACTATATACTGCCGACAATGGCGCTTGGCCTAGTTTTGGCACTGATTATTAATTCGGGTATTAAGTTTTCAGGCTTCTTTAAAGGGCTATTTTTCTTGCCGGTTGTTACATCATTCGTAATTATTGCAGGAATTTGGGGATGGTTATTCCGTGGGACAGAAGATGGCTTTATTAACTATTTAATCGGTTTTGTCGGCATTGACCCACAGCTGTTTTTATCTAGTTCATCACAGGCACTTCTTGTTTTGGCAGGATTAAGTATTTTTAAAGTAGCTGGTACTACGATGATTTATTACTATGCGGGCTTACAATCCATCGACCGTCAATTATATGAAGCAGCACGAATTGATGGTGCAAATTCATGGAAAATGTTCTGGAAAGTGACCTTTCCAATGTTAAAGCCGATACACTTTTACGTTGCGATTACAACAACGATTGGTTCGTTTCAAATTTTTGATTCAGCCTTCCTATTAACAAATGGTGGACCAAACTATTCAACGACTACAATTGTGTATTACCTATATCATCAAGGGTTTACAAGCCTAAATTTGAGCTATGCAGCAGTTTTATCGTATGTGTTGTTCTTTATTATTTTAATTATCTCGTTAATTCAACGTAAATACATTGGGAAAGACCCAAATTATTATTAAGCTGGTGCGGGGAGGAGCAAATAAATGAAAAAAGTAATCTCTTATACAGCATTGGCAATATTAGCAATCGTTTTTATTATGCCATTTATTATCATGGTGTTCGGATCGTTAAAAGAAGTAAAGCAAGCACAAATTGATCCACTGTTTTGGCTACCGACCAATCCATCAATTCAAAACTATATTACGATTTTTTCAAACGGCATTTTTTTACGATGGATTTGGAACTCTATCGTTATTACCGTAATTCCGGTTATGACTCAAATGCTTTTTGCAGCACTATTAGGTTATATATTTGCCAAAAAGCAATTTTGGGGAAAAGAAGCGATTTTTTGGACTTTTATGGCGGTTATCATGATTCCTCAACAGCTATTTATAATTCCCAAATATATTATGTTCGCTGATTTCGGTTGGATAAATACATATTGGGCATTAATTGTACCTGAATTATGGGCAATCATGGGGGTATTTTTAGTAAGGCAATTTCTACAAGGTATACCGAAGGATTTGGAGGAGGCAGCCTATATTGATGGGGCAAATGACTGGCAAATTTTCTTCAAAATTATTTTACCACTCTCATTTCCGGTTGTTGCGACAGTCGGTACCTTTGCCTTTATTTCAAACTGGAATGACTTATTCCAGCCATTGATTTATTTGACTAATGAGAAGATGTTCCCTGTTACAGTTGGTCTTGCCTCAATGCTCGGAAAAGAAGGCAACTTCGGTGTCGAAATGGCAGGGGCAACAATTTCATTTATACCGACGTTTTTAATATTTATCTTTTTCCAGCGTTATTTTACGGAAGGAATTACGATGTCAGGTATTAAGTAGGGGGCTGCCATGAAGATAGGAATTATTGGAACAGACTCATCTCATGCGATTGCCTTTAGTGAACGATTAATGAATAAAGGTCATGAAATATTTGCTTATCGAGGTGGATCTTCAATTGAATTAAGCAGTACAAGGATTGTAAGAATCTCGGGACAAATATGTGAAAACGGTATTCCATTTATCGATTCTTTACAAGAAATGATGCAGATTTGTGATGCGTTTATCATTACATCAGTTGATGCATCACAGCACTTTGAACAATTTGAAGAGTTGTCAGCTGCAAAAAAGCCTGTTTTCATAGATAAACCATTGGCACAAAATTATGAGCAGGCTTTGGCTATTATAGAACTTGCCAACAAACATGGGATTCCTATAATGAGTTGTTCAGCTTTACGGTTTGCAGAAGAAATCCAAATAGCCAAATCCCAGAGGTACATTAAGGCAGTGGATATAATAACCCCACTGCCAATGTTAGGTGATGTAGATTATTTCTACTATGGTATACATGCAGTCGAAATGATTAGTGCATTAAAGGGAATGGGGATCGAAGACATAGCTGTAACGTCCAATGAACAGCAACACTTTATCACACTTACATTTATGGATGGTACAGTGTCTACAATTCGTGGTTACTTACAAGGTCGTCAAAGTTTTCAATTTGTAACCCACACTCATCAACAGAGTGAATGGTTTGAAATTGGTGAAGGTAATTTTCAGTTTTACGATTACTTAATTGATGCAATTGAACAGTTTTTTAGATTACGGGAAAGTCCAATAAATCAGGTAGAGAGTTTGGAGACTATTAGAATATTGGAGCAGATGACTATGACGGCGTTCAAAAATCATTGATTTTTTATATCCTCCAAAAACTGAATATAATAGATGCGCCTAGGACGACCGCGATGGGCTACCTTTTCCTCACCAATAATATCAACTAATCCAGCATCCAACCATTTAAGTAAAATCCGGTTGGCGCTGCGCAGAGTAATATTTAGTGTTTGTGCAAGTTCGTCCGCAGTATAAACAAGTTTTTGGTGCTTCATTATACGACCCATTAATTTGGAAATATAAGAAGCAGACATCCCAGCTTTTTCAGCCCGTTCCAGTAAATTTAAGTCTGTAATTACTAGAGGGTACTGTTCGTAGTTAATGAAAACGGTTGTGTCTATTGGTCCAATGACACTATTATCTTCGCGCACAATATAGCAGAGATTTGGTCCATTTTCATTTGCCTGGTATAGTGCCTGTTTTGCATGACGACCGGAGTCATAGGCATTAATACCAAATCCAATTCCGATTGTGCAATTGATTTGCAGCTCTTCTTTAAATCGAGATAGTAATGGTAGATGTTTGTAGCCGAGTGTTTCACGTTCAAACTGTCCCCTAGTTGTAATAAAACTATATTGCAGTGGGTTCAGCATAATTAAATGACCATCCAACTGCTGTGTAAAATAGTGCAATATTTGTTCTACTTTGGATTGCACTTGATTAGTGATTGATTCAAATTGAATAATGCCATATACAATCTGGCTTTCTTTATTTTGTCGTCCTTTGGAGGCTAAAAGCACGCGTTCAAAAGCAACGATCATTTCTTGCTTTGTCGGGATTAAATAACGGCACTCTATATTACGTTCACATAAGGATGTATAGACAGAGGCAATGGTAGTAATAGGGAACGCACCTTGCTCAGCATGTTTTGTATGTGCATCCACTATTTCATCGATCGTTTCGCCTATTGAGTAAACAAAATCAATTTCTTGCTGTAATTGATGTGTAATCGATAATATGTCACTTTGCTGCATTAAGTCGAAACAATATTGCTTTTGTACATTTTGTAATTGATGGGTTAATAGTAATTCGTATAGACGAAGTGCTCTACTATTAATTTGATAAAGAGGCAGTGATGAGTCATAAATCTTTAGCTGCTGAAAAATATAAGGATCGGCGACGACCAGCATTTCATATTCATATATAAATCGCTGTAAATCGTTCGTCATTGAAAAATCATGAATTATAAAATAATGAGGTTGGATATTTGGAAATCCACGTAATGTTTCTTTTATAGTTTCCAACAAAATTTCAGGAACGATAATGCCTATTAAACTTTGTGAGGTATACGGTGTGTGATTATTCATTATGTCTAGGCCTCCAAAAATCCATAGTATAATAATTTTACAGAAATTTGTTAGAATATTCAAATTAAAAAGAGGTGATCTTATGCAAACGGTTCAACAATTGGAAGAATTTATGACAAAACCATCTGCAGCATTGGTAGAGGATATTAAAAAAATTGATGGGGATATACTGATTTTAGGAATAGCAGGAAAGATGGGCCCAACCTTAGCTAAAATGGCTAAGCGCGCGGCTGAAGAGGCCGGTATTGAGAAGCGAATTATCGGCGTCGCTAGATTCTCAAATAAAGAGATGAAAGAGGAGCTGGAAGCGGCAGGAATTGAAACGATTACTTGCGATTTATTGGATGAAGCGCAACTGGCTCAGCTACCGGAAATTCCTAATGTTATTTTCATGGCAGGCAATAAGTTTGGAACAGTAAATAATGAACACTTCACATGGGCAATGAATACATACGTACCAGGTCGTGTTGCAGATAAATATAAGGATTCTAATATTGTTGTATTTTCTTCCGGAAACATCTATCCGTTTACTCCTGTTGCAGCAGGCAACTGTGGAGAGGATGTGACGCCAGTGCCGGTTGGGGAATATGCAATGTCCACTTTGGGAAGAGAACGTATTTTCACGAACTTTTCCAACCGCTTCGAGACGAAAATGTTAATGTTCCGTCTAAATTATGCCATTGATTTAAGATACGGTGTTCTATTGGAAATTGCAAAATCGGTTTACAATAACGAGCCAGTCGATGTCACGATGGGTAGTGTCAATGTAATTTGGCAAGGAGACGCCAACGAATATGCCATCCGTTCACTACTGCATTGTGAATCTCCTGTAAAAATACTGAATGTTACAGGACCAGAAACATTATCTGTACGTTGGTTAGCAAAAGAATTTGCAGCACGCTTTAATAAGGAAGCTTTAATAATTGGTGTTGAGCAGGAGACAGCACTATTAAACACAGCTGCCCATGCCCATAAATTATTCGGCTATCCAAAAGTATCTATAGAGCAAATGCTAGACCTAGTTGCGAATTGGGTAAAATTAGATGGAACAACATTAAATAAACCAACGCATTTCCAAGAGAGAAAAGGGGCGTTTTAAATGAATGAGGCAGTAAGAAAAGCATTGTTTGATGGTGCCTTTATTCCAGCGCACCCATTAGCTTTAAACGAGGACAAATCATTAGATGAAGTAAGTCAGCGTGCTTTGACGAAATATTATATTGCAGCAGGTGTGGGCGGCTTGGCTGTAGGAGTGCATACCACACAATTTGAAATTCGCGATCCACAATTCAACTTATATGAGCGCGTACTTTCCTTAGCGATAGACGAGATAAATAAAGCGAATGTATCTGAATGTTTCATTAAAATAGGCGGTGTTTGTGGTCCTATAGAACAGGCTTTGAATGAAGCAGCTATATTAAAAAAACTTGGCTATGACTTAGCATTGTTAAGTATGGGAGGGTTGCAGGATCAGTCGGAAGAGCAACTATTGGAGCGAACGAGAGAAGTGGCCAAAATTATACCTGTAGTGGGCTTCTATTTACAACCATCAGTTGGAGGACGTTTATTGACGTATGATTTTTGGCGGGAACTAGCAAATATTGAAAATGTCTATGCAATTAAGATGGCACCTTTTAATCGTTATCAAACGCTCGATGTTGTTCGTGCAGTATGCAATAGTAGTCGTCGAAATGAGATCGCGCTCTATACAGGTAATGATGATAATATCATCGTCGATTTGTTAACAGAATACGAATTTAATATAAATGGAGAAAACGTTAAAAAACGAATTGTTGGTGGTCTATTAGGGCATTGGTCGGTATGGGCAAAAACAGCTGTCCAATATTTTGAAGATATAAAAGCAATTAGGGACAACGCACAAATAGATGCAAGCTGGTTATCTAAGGCAATAGAGGTGACAGATGCAAATGCAGCATTCTTTGATCCGGCACATGCCTTTAAAGGGAGCATTGCAGGGATTAATGAAGTATTAACTAGACAAGGTTTGCTGAAAGGTAATTGGTGTTTGGCAGATCATGAAGTGCTAAGTGAAGGGCAGGCTGAAGAAATTACGCGTGTTTATGAAATGTATCCGCATTTACACGATGATTCATTTATTAAACAAAATTTACCAGAGTGGAAATCAGGTGAGCAACGTGAAAGCTTTACAAGCACATAATGGGGTAGCAAAGTTGGTGGAAATACAATCACCCGAGCTTTTTGCAACAGGAGTTTTAGTTGAAACCATCTATACCGCTGTTTCTCCAGGAACGGAGCGACTATTAATTGAAGGAAGCAAGGATGGCGTTCGTCAACTCGGCTATAGCGCGGTTGGGAAAGTAAAGCAAATTGGCCAAAGTGTCAAAGGTATTCAAGTAGGGGATGTTGTTGCTTGCTACGGTGCACCTTATGTTGGGCATATGGAGCAACTTGTAGTTCCGGAAACATTGGTTGCTAAGTGCTCTGCAGATGTAGTACCGCAGCATGCAGCATTTGCGGCACACGGTACAATTGCTATACACGCAATACGACAAGGGCAGCTGCAATTTGGTGAATCGGTTGTAGTTATTGGATTAGGTGTACTTGGGCAAATGATTGCAAAAATTTGTGCAGCAGCAAGCTATGATGTGATTTGCTATGAGCCAAATGAAAAACGAGCAGAAATGTTAAAGCATACACCAGGTATCGAGGTTTTTTCTGATTTAATAAAGATGGAGCAACATATTACAACCTTTACAAACGGACATGGGGTTGATGCTGTACTCTTATGCGCGGGTGGTAAGCATTCCGAAACAACTTCACGTAGTCTTGAGTGGGTTCGAAAGCAGGGGAGGATTGTAATTGTTGGAGATGTCGAACCGCAATTCAACCGAGAACAATTGTTTATAAAAGAAGCAATAATAACGATTTCACGAGCTGGCGGACCAGGTCGTTATGATGCTCGCTATGAAAAAGAAGCAATGGACTACCCATATCATTATGTTCGTTGGACAGAAGGACGTAATTTAGCAGCGTATATTCGTTTACTGGAACGAAAGGCGATAGATGTTTCTGACTTTGTACAAATGCAAATCCCTTTTAAAAATTCAGCGGATGTATATAACATGTTGGAAAATAGTGAGGCATTAACAGCCATTATTGAATATTTAGGAGGGAATTAAAATGTTAAAGGTTGGTGTAATTGGCGGTGGCTCGATTTCGGAGTTTCATTTAAGACCTTACTTTGAGAATCCCAATGTAGAGATTATTGCAATCTGTGATACGAATGAAGTAAGACTGCATGGCTTAGGAAAAAAATATTTAGTAGAAAATTTATATACAGAAGTAGGCGAATTTCTAGCAAATGAACAAATTGATGCAGTGAGTATTTGCACATGGAATAATTCACATGCAGATATTGCCATACAGGCGCTTCAAAATAACAAGCATGTGCTGCTTGAAAAACCATTGAGTCTCAATCTAGAAGAGGCTTATGCAGTGGAAGCTGCAGTAAAAGAATCGAAAAAGATTCTACAAGTCGGCAATGTACGCCGCTTTGGAACGAATGTAGGAGTACTGAAAAAATTTATCGATGCAGGCGAACTCGGCGAAATATATTATGCAAAAGCTTCATGCCTGCGCCGCTTAGGAAATCCGGGTGGCTGGTTCAGTGATATATCAAAATCAGGTGGCGGACCTTTAATCGATTTAGGGACACATATGATTGATTTATGCTGGTATTTAATGGGTAAACCGAAGCCGGTGTCCGTATCAGGAAATACGTATAAGAAACTGGGGAATCGCTCCCATATCGAAAATTTATCCTTTTATAAGGCCGCTGACTATAATGCGGAGCACAATGACGTTGAAGATTTAGCTAATGGACTCATTCGCTTTGAAAATGGTGCCTCTCTATTTATTGATGTGAGTTTTACATTGCATGCCAAACAGGATGAAATATCAGTAAAGCTGTACGGTGAGAATGGCGGTGCGGAAGTAGAGCCGGAGTTGGCAATTATAAAGGAGCAACATGAAACGATTTTAAATATTACCCCACAAATTGATTTGCTAAGCTTTGATTTTGCTGGCTCTTTCGTAAATGAAATTAATCACTTTGTTGATTGCTGTATTAATAATGTGCAGCCAATTTCGCCAGTTAGGGATGGGGTTGAAGTAACGAAAATGTTGTTGGCAATTTATGAATCAGCAGCAACAAACCAAGAAATCAAATTGTAGGTGATAATAATGGTCAAGATAGTATTAGAGAAAGATCAGCAGCTACTAACACATTCTCCGCTGTATCGCTTTACAACCGAGAATAGTGAAGAACCAAATGTCGTAACAATTTTGCAGCAGCCTTCAGCAGAAGCATATCAACCGTTCTCAATATCGGAAAAACAAGGTAACATCTATTTTGATTTATGGTCTTATTCATTTGCCATTCAACTAAAGCAAGTACTGCAAGCGCACGATACTGTAAAAGGTGTACTTCGATTGCGGAGAACGACTAATAATTTCTCATATATAAAAGAAGATATCCTTGCCTTGTCAGAATGGTTTGGGGATGTTCGAAATCTGACAGTTCGTTCTAATAAAGGCGGCGAAATGCATTATACAATCGTTCTATGTGAATTTGGGGATTCCATTATGGCTCATTTGGAATATCAATCAGGTAGTGACCGTATTGAATTTGAGTGGAGCAGTCATCTGCATATTGTAGAGTTTGATAGTTTGCAAATGAGTAGTGACAAGGATAATAATCGAAACCTCTTTAAAAATATTGATGCAGTTGTTCAGTTTGCTATCCATTGGAATGAATCGTACGAAGAAAAGCTTAGTACTATACAACAATTCCTACAAAGAGGTGAACAATAATGAACATTGGCATTATGAGTTTTGCGCATATCCATGCAACGAGCTATGCATCGGCAATTCAACGTATTCCAGATACGAAGTTAACGGCTATTTTTGATACGGATATAAAAAGAGGTGAAGAAGCAAGTAAGCAATATGAAGTTCCTTTTTTTGACGATATGGAATTATTTTTGGCAGAAAATCTAGATGTAGTTCTTATTTGCAGTGAAAATGTGCTTCATAAAGAGATGGTAATTGCTGCTGCAAAGGCAAAAAAGCATATTTTATGCGAGAAACCAATTGCTACGAATGTTGAAGATGCAAAAGAGATGATCAAGGCTTGCGAGGAAAACGGTGTGCATCTTTCAATAGCCTATCCAGTTCGTTACAGTGCACCGATCCGTGATTTAAAAGCTGCTATTGAAGCTGGTGAGCTTGGCGAAATTATAGCAATAAGGTCTACTAACAGAGGGCAAAATCCTGGTGGTTGGTTTGTAGATGAGAAGTTGGCAGGCGGTGGTGCAGTACTGGATCATACTGTGCATATGGTTGATATTATGCGCTGGTATATGAATTGTGAAGCAAAAGAAATAACGGCATTTGCGAACAACTATTTTACCGAGCTTAAAACAGATGATGCAGGGATTATGACGATTGTATTCGATAATGGTGTGATCGCTTCACATGATGCTAGCTGGTCAAGGTTCCCGGAATTTCCGACATGGGGTGACGTGATGATTGAAATCATCGGTACGAAAGCAACACGTAAAGTGGATGTGTTTAATGAGAAGCTCCAACTTTATGGGAAGGGCAATAAGTCACTTACACATTTGTATAGCGGAAATGATACTGATTTTGATTTGATAGTAGATTTCCTAAAAGCAATTAGGCATGGAGAAAAGCCACTTATCTCCGGTTATGATGGCTTGAAATCGCTAGAAATCGCATTAGCTGCATATGAATCCAATAATAGAAAGCAAGCTGTAATACTATAAAAACCTCAAAGGATACTCGCACTGGGTATCCTTTTCGTTCAACCAATAAGTAATTGATGAAGGGATCGATGCAAATGAATCAGCAACTGACGTATAAAAATGAAATTGAACAATTTGCATTTGAGGAACTAAAGCGCTTTTATACAGGTGAAACTCCGGTTAATTTTGAATACTTTGATATACCGAAAAATGGGATTGAATTTGAAATTACTCAGACTAAGGAAAGTTATGTTATTCGTGGGAATACCCCCCGCTCCTTATTGTACGGAGTGTATAAATTTATCGAAAAAGTAGAAGGCATTGTATTTTTTGATTTACATCAACCCAAAAAAATAGTTGCCGAAGGGATTTCAAGTACTTATGAAGGGACTCCGAAGTTTGCTCGCCGAGGAAATGTATTCGAAACAATTGATGATATCCCGTTTTTAAAAAGTATGCTGGATGTGGGGACTAAAAATGGTTTAAATGAAGCCTTCTTTACATTTTTCCTATGGGATGAGGTTAAGGAAGCGTTATTGCCTGAAATAAAAAAGCGCGGTATTGATGTCACATTGGGCGGGCACAGTTTACGCTATCTAGTAGCAAAGGCTAATGGTGTTACTGTATCAAGTAAGTCAGCGGCAGATGGAGCGGTAAATGATTTAATTGGTGAGGAAACGGAATTTACAGCAGCCAATGCGCTTAAAAACCATGACTTTTTACAAGATGAAAAAGCACAGCAGGCAGTTATACAAATTATTGTGTCTTATTGCAAGACTGAGCCTGTTATACGAAGGATTTCATTATGGCCGGAAGATGTAGGGGCAAAAGGTGAAGAGGCAAAACTATTTTTAACACAATATATCGCATTTACTGAAAAACTTCAGCAAGCTTTAGCAACGGCAAATCTACAAGTAGAAGTAGAGCATATTGTCTATAATGCCGGTCTAAGCTGGGAAATGCTTGAGCGAAAAGAGCATCAGGTAAGTTCTGCAAATGTTCTATATGCGTATTGGGGACGTAATTATGCACAAAGCTTTAAGTCACAGCGAGATCAGCGTGCATGGGATAGCCTACTGGACTGGCGGAAGGCAACAGACAAACAAGTTACCATTTTTGAATATTACAGTGATCATTTTATGTTAAGTGAGCTCTTCCCATTATTATTTAACCGAATAAAAACAGATACAGAGCGTTATAAGGAAATTGGCTGTGAAGGAATGGTCAATTTAGTCGTTCCACTGCATAAAGTAGCAAAGGCACAACCACATATGGAGGAGTATGATTACCAACAGTATCAGCAATTGAATAATATCGTATTTGCACGTTCTCTATGGGAAGGGGTAGAAACAGTTCCTCATTTGCTGTCTTCATCAATGCAGGAGCTTGCCGCGAAAATTGAAGCGCTTTTTTCCCAAAATAGTCAGTATAATGCCAGTTTCTTTCCTAATCGAGTCGTTGAGGCAAAAAATCCAAACTCGAAAACTGAAGTATTGGATTTACTGAACGCAATGGAACAATTGCTGCAACAGGAACAAATTGAAGAACCGCTTCAAAAATATGTTGAAGCATTACAGCAAGTGGTAAATGCTACAAAGTTACGTTGGGAGGCTTTATAAATGTGGGAATCGGTTTACTATTACCGCAAAAAAGAAAAGAGAGAACAACACTTTAAGCAGGATGTGCTAATATACGGTGCTACACCAGCCGGGATAACAGCAGCAATCACATTAAGAAAGAACGGGTATAGTGTGCGTATTGCCGAATGCAGCCGCTTTATTGGGGGTATTACGACAAGCGGATTAGGGGCAACTGATTTAGGAGCGGAACAGGCAATTGGTGGTTTAGCAAAGCAATTTTATAATGAGATAGCCAACTATTATGGGATGGATAAATGTGTACGTTTTGAACCGCATGTAGCAGAGCATATTTTTAGTACATGGCTACAAGAGCAGGAGATTGATGTTCAAACAGAACAATTTATTGAGTCGGCTGTATTGGAAAATCAAAGTATTCAGCAAGTCCGAATGACAGATGGAACTACCTATGAAGCAAAGCAGTTTATTGATGCAAGCTATGAAGGGGATTTGTTGGCACACGCAGGTGTTGAATACATTGTCGGAAGAGAAGCAGGCACAGTGTATAAGGAAATTTACAATGGTGTTCAATTTGGTACACAACACCATAAGTTTGAAAGCTTTATTGATCCATACAAAGAAGAGGGGAATCCATCAAGCGGACTACTCTACGGGATTTCAGAAGAAAATGTGACAGAGCATAATGGGTCAGGCGATCATCGCATTCAAGCTTATAATTTCAGAATTTGTTTAACGAAGGATCAAAAAGTAGCTTTCCCAAAACCTAATGGATATGAGCGCGATCATTATGCACTACTGTTACGCTATATAAAGGCAGGACATTGGGATGCAATGAAGTTACATACACCTTTGATGAATGGAAAGACGGATTTAAACAATCACGGGGCATTTTCAACGGATTTTATCGGAATGAATTATGCATTTCCCGATGCAAATTATGAAACAAGGGAAGAGCTGTATCAGAAACATGTCACATATGTAGCGGGGTTACTGTACTTCCTGGCGAATGATGAAGAGGTGCCGTCTGTTATTCAAGAAGAAGTAAGGCAGTGGGGATTGGCAGCAGATGAATTCCCCGATACAGGCAACTGGCCGCGGCAACTTTATATTCGTGAAGCACGGCGAATGATAGGCGAATATGTAATGACTGAACACCATGCGTTACAGCGTGAAATTTGCGAACAACCAATTGCAGTAGCGTCATTTCATATGGATTCACACCATTGTCGACGCGTCGTTGTTAATGGTCGTGTAATGAATGAAGGGGACATACAAGTACCGGTAAAGCCGTTTATGATTGATTTACGAGCACTTTTACCGAAAAAAGAACACTGTACTAACTTAGTTGTTCCAGTATGCCTTAGTGCTTCTCATATTGCGTATGGTTCGATTCGTATGGAACCGATATTTATGATGCTCGGGCAAGTGGCAGGTACTGCAGTAGCTACTGCAATACGAGAAAGTAAGCCGGTACAGGACATTTCGTATGAACATTTAAAACAACAGCTAATTGAGCAAGGCCACATTGTGGAATGGGACGAAAGCTTTGTTGACGACCCACTGCGTCGAATGGAAGAAACATTTGGGGGGAAGTAAAATGCTAAAGCCAGTAACACAGGAATTTCACGAGGATATTATAAATTTATGGAATATGTGCTTACCTGATTTTAAGCTGACAGATCGACTGCTTGAACAAAATACATGGCAATCTCCGTATGTTTTACAGGAAGGAAGCGCAATAAAGAAACTGGATGGAAAAATTGTTGGTGTAGTCATTGCAAAAATGTGGCATGAAACACATGGGATTGCTTTAAATAAGGAACATGGTTGGATTCAAATGTTGCTCGTGCATCCAGACTACCGTCAGCAGAAAATTGGAACAGAGCTTTACAAATTTGCAGAACAAGCACTTTTGAAAAACGGTGTAAAAAAAGTACAAATCGGTGGGGATTTAGGACATCTATTATGCGGAGTCCCACTTGCACAGCAGGCAGGTGTGGCGTTTGCAGAAATGTTTGGCTTTAAACAAGTTGTTGAAAGTGTAGATTTCACAAAGTCAATTACTAAACCACTATCCCCTCCGCAAAAAGATAATGTCGAATTTGTACTATTAGAGAAGGATGAGCAACAGCAGTTATTAGAATTCATGGCACAATCGTTTCCGGGGAGATGGACATTTGAAGCACATGATTATTTTGTCCAGGGAGGTACTGGCAGAGATTATGTCGTTGTGAAATGGGAAGGTAAGATCGTTGGCTTCTGTCGTATAAATGACGAATATAGTGCCTGGAAGGGACCGAACTATAACTGGGCAGAGCAGTTTGACCAATTAGGTGGTATTGGTCCATTAGGCGTAAATGAGGATTACAGAAAGTATGGACTAGGAAGAGCTGTAATCGAAGCAGCAGAATTTTATTTACAACAGCGCGGTAAAAAGACATTATTTATTGACTGGACAGATTTAATCGCCTTTTATGAAAAACTAGGCTATACCGTTTGGAAAAACTATGGAATTTTTGTAAAGCAGGTGGGTTGAATGTGGATTTTAAGTGCTGATATCGGTGGAACAAAATTAGCACTTGCTTTATCAAAGCAAGAACAGCCTGAGTACTTAATAAAGCAACTGGAAGTGAAAAGTCCTCAGCAATCCGATACTTTATTTGAAGCTATGATCTCAGGTTTTAATAAGCTATTGGAAGGGGAAGAGGGCGACGTTGTCAAAGTTGCAGTTGGATTACCAGGAATATTAGATTTAAAGCAGGGACTTGTAGTACATCAGCAAAATTTACCTTGGCGTAACTTTCCGCTTGTTCAAAAACTTCAAGAGGCGTATCCACAAGCGCAAGTTTTTATGGAAACAGACATGATGACTGCAGCTAACGGTGAATATAAAATTCGCGGTTTTGAAAAAGAAACATTTATTTACGTAACAGTGAGTACAGGAATTGCCTGCTGTATGATACATGATGGACAATTTATGAGAGGTGCGGGAGTTCCAGGCGAAATCGGCTTTTCGCTATCAAGCTCGGGGGACTTTTTTGAAGATGTATGTGCTGGACCAGGATTATTGAAGATTTTACAGCGTCATACTAAAGAAGAAGGGACATTGTCGGAATTTTTTGTCCGTTATTACAAGCAGGATGAACTTATTGTGCCACTAATTCACGAATGGCAACGGGAAATTGCCCAAAAGATTCATAGTTTCATCCTTTTAGTAGATCCCCATGTCATTGTACTCGGCGGCGGTATTATGAATCATCATCCGCAAATTGTGGAGGAAATTTCTCATTTGGTCGATCAGTACTTTAGTTTGCCGTTTTTTGAACATAAAAAGGGTAGGGTAGAAGCCAGTTTAAATAAAGGCAATGCGGGATTGATTGGTGCAGCATTGCTTTAAACTATAGAAGAAGCATTCAGAAAATCCGAATGCTTCTTTTTGGTGATGCTGTTATTTAACGAATACGCATTTCTGTCGCTGGGTCGAAGAAGTGGGCTTTTGCCAAGTTGAAGTTAAGTGGAAGCTCCTGCCCCATAGCAACATCCGCATCTGCATGAATTTTACCGACAAATTGCTGATCGGCGATTGTTGCATAAACAATCATTTCCGCACCGGTTAATTCACTAACTTGTACTTTAGTTGTTACAAGGGTACTTGAATCCTGTTTATTGCCATCGTTAATATCCTCTGGTCGAATACCGAGTATAATTTCGCGGTTTACATAGTTTTGCTCTTTCAGTATTTTCAGCTTTTCGTCCGGAATTCGGACTTTCTCATTAGCGATTTCGAAGTAGTCGCCTACTACATTACCACGGAGGAAGTTCATAGCTGGAGAGCCAATAAATCCACCGACAAATACGTTTTCAGGTGTATCATATACTTCACGCGGAGTACCGATTTGCTGAATGACGCCATCCTTCATGACAACAATACGTGAGGCCATCGTCATCGCTTCTGTCTGGTCATGGGTTACATATATTGTTGTTGTGTTTAAACGGTAGTGGAGTTTCGTAATTTCAGAACGCATTTGAACACGTAGTTTTGCATCGAGATTCGACAATGGCTCGTCCATTAAAAACAGCTTCGCATCACGAACAATGGCACGTCCTAATGCAACACGCTGTCGTTGACCACCCGAAAGAGATTTTGGCTTTTTATCCAATAAGTCAGATAACCCTAAAATAGCAGCAGCTTCGCGTACTTTAACATCGATTTGCTCTTTTGAAAATTTACGCAGCTTTAAGCCGAACGCCATATTGTCGTATACATTCATATGGGGGTATAGCGCATAGTTTTGGAAAACCATCGCAATATCACGATCTTTCGGTTCTACCTCATTGACTCGTTTGCCGTCTATACGTAACTCACCATCTGATATGGATTCAAGACCAGCAACCATACGCAATGTTGTAGATTTCCCGCATCCTGATGGACCGACAAGAACAAGAAATTCACCCGGCTCAACCTTTAAATGAAAATTTTCAACGGCAACATAGCCATCCGGATAACGCTTTACAAGATGATCAAAATCTAACATAAAAAACCAGTCCCCCTTTTTTCATATTATAAAAGATTAAAAGGGGACTGCCTTTGTGCAATGTGCTTAATGTTTTCAGGAATATTTCGTCAATTTATGCAACTGTGCCGCTAAATAGGCTAATAGCAAGTCTTCATTGCGCCTTAAATCCAAAGCAGTTTCCTCCGAATAACGCTGTACTCGATATAATAATGTATTGCGGTGGATATGTAATTCTTTAGCAGCCGAGGACATGTTTCCATTATGGATAAATAATGTTGTAATTGTAGTAATCATTTCTTCGTGCAAATTATTGTGCAATGTATGCTTTAAATATTGCTGTATCGACATGTTCAGATGAATTGGTAGCAAGCTTTGGAAGCTTTCCGTAAATGTATAAATCGTTTGGTATTGCAGACTTTGAATGGATTGGAACATTGTTTGTTCCGATTTAAATGATGTATGAAGCATTTCGGAAACCGGAAGTATTTGCCCGATAAAAAGTTGTCCATGCAAATAAAAATCATTTTCCAATATTGCTAGAAATCCTTCTAGTTCTTCCAAAGAATAATCTTTAAATAAAATAATCCAAAATGTATCAGAAGAAACTTCAAGTAAATAAGCATCGTGCATAAAGTACAACTCAACCACATCTCTTAATTGATGCGCATCTTTCTTTGCATGATATTGTAAAATGCGAACGGAAGAATAGGGGGTCTCCTTAGGAACTATTCCTTGCATCAATAAAAGTAGCCAAGGGTCAACTTGCTCAGTACATTCAGTGTAAAAATGTTTTAGGAATAGGGAATCTCGTACTGTTATTTCACTTTTAGCGATTTCATACCAACATGTATTCGTAGCATCATAAAAGATTGACGTTGCAAAATTTTTTTGTTGTTCCGGATATATGTGATGTATTTTTAGGGAAGGAAATAGTTGTGCAAGTTGCATAGTAAAGCCTCCTTTTATACAAAATTAAGCATAGAAAAAGCGAATTTAGTAGAGAATATAACTAAATACGCTTATATTGTATCACTTTATCATCAATAATTATCGAATCGTTACCGCGGTACCTGTAGCGACACACATCATCATGCCTTCACGCAGTGTTTCAAAATCAAGATCTACAGCTATGATAGCATTAGCACCCATACTACGTGCACGATCCGTCATTTCTTGAATGGCAATTTTACGACCTTCCGCCAATTTGTCTTCATAAGAGGCACTACGACCACCAACGATATCTGTAACAGATGCGAAAATATCCCGTACAATGTTTGCCCCCATAATTGCTTCACCTGATACAATGCCATGATAAGTTTCAATAGTTTTACCTTCGATTGTGTTTGTTGTAACGACTAACATAAAAAGCACTCCTTTAATTGTAATAGTTACATATACGAGGAAAATCATAAAAGGTTTCGTTGATTTCAGTAAATTAAAAACGGCATGCATCTTACAAAGTGCATACCGTTCTATTGTTATTTTTGTTCTTCTTTTAAAATACGTTGAGTTTCATTGAATTCTTCTTCAATTTCTGAATTTGGCTTATAAGTTAGTAAACTTACAACTACCGCTACCACAAGACATGCAATAAATCCTGGAACGATTTCATACAGCATGCTCTTTAAGCTTTCTGTTCGCCCCCAAACAAATGCTACAGCTGCACCGGCAACCATCCCGGCAAGTGCACCATAATTTGTAAGCCTGCGCCAGAATAATGAAAGTAAAATGATCGGACCGAATGCAGCACCGAAGCCTGCCCATGCAAATGAAACTAAGTCTAAAATTGTGCGATCCGGATTCCATGCTACAATTGCAGCAAAAATTGATACGAAAAGTACAGCAACACGTCCTAAAAATACGTAATGTTTATCTGTCGCAGTTTTGTTAAATAGAGCTTTATAAATATCCTCAATAAGTGCTGAAGAAGTTACGATCAGTTGCGAAGAAATTGTACTCATAACTGCTGCTAAAATTGCTGCAAGAACAATACCGGCAATGAACGGGTGGAATAAAATTTGCCCTAATACGATAAATACCGTTTCAGCATCTTTTAATTCTGTACCTTGTTGCTGGAAGTATGCAACACCGACTAATGCTGTTGCAAGCGCACCTAGTAAACTGAAAATCATCCAGCCAATCCCGATACGGCGGGCGCTTTTCGTTTCTTTTACAGAGGTAATCGCCATAAAGCGCACAATAATATGTGGTTGTCCAAAATAACCAAGTCCCCAGGCAAGTGATGAAATTATAGCTGCTGCCGTTGCAGTGGATGGAAGGAGACTAAGCATTTCCGGATCTACCGCTTTAATGGATTCAATTGTTTCACCAAGACCACCTGTTAAGAAAATACCGAATGCAGGAACCGCGATTAATGTGATAACCATAATAATTCCTTGGATAACATCTGTATAACTAACCGCTAAAAATCCGCCAAATAAAGTATAGGCAACTACTACTGCCGAGACGAAAATAAGTCCTGTATGATAATCCATTCCAAACGAACTTTCGAAAAACTTACCGCCAGAAACCATTCCTGATGATACGTAAAATGTAAAGAATACTAAAATAATAATACCTGAAGCAATACGCAATAGTTTTGTATTATCGCGTAAACGGTTATCAAGATAACTTGGTATTGTAATAGAATCCTTAGTTACTTGTGTATAAACACGCAAGCGAGGTGCTACGAGTAACCAGTTTAAATAAGCACCAATTGTTAAACCGATAGCAATCCAGGCCTCTACTAATCCTGATAAATAAATTGCACCAGGAAGACCCATTAATAGCCAGCCGGACATATCAGCAGCACCAGCACTTAATGCAGTTACAGCCGCACCAAGTCCACGACCACCTAACATATAATCCGTTAAGTTGCTCGTTTTACGGAACGCATACCATCCAATTCCGATCATGGCTACCATGTAAATAATAATGGCTAATAATTGATAACTGTAATCAGACATAAAAGCAGCTCCTCTATAGATAAATTTTTAATAATTTCAGCATACAACACTAGGAAATACCGTCAATGCATTATAATTTGGCGTCTCCGCTAACTATTTCTTCCTTTTTGTTAAGCGACCTGCTAAAAAAGCACCAGTAGCGACTGCTAAAATAGTATTTGTCTTTTTAGTGAATACTTGCTTTGTAACTAGTGAAAGGTTTTGAGGGCGCTCAGCTAAACGGCGCATAAAATAGCCATACCAGTCATTTCCAAAAGGAACGTATGTACAGAAGTTATACCCTTCTTTAGCTAGACTTAGTTGCATCTCTTTGCGGAAACCGTACAGCATTTGGAATTCAAACTTTTCATAAGGTATATTATGTTGTGCAACAAATTGTCTGACGTGATTAATAACATTATGATCATGCGTTGCAATAGAAGTGAATTTACCATGTAGTAAATGATACTCAATTTGCTCGATAAATTTGCGGTCAATATCGGTTTTATTTTGGTATGCCACCGAATCATCTTCTTTATAGGCACCTTTTACAAGACGTAAACGGTAATCCTTATAGCGTTCTACATTTTCATCTGATTCAAAGAAGTATGCCTGAATAACTGTTCCTACATTGTCATATTCAGCATGAATTTTTTCCAAAAGTTCAAATGATGGATGTAGGCGTGCATAGTTCTCCATATCGAAGTTAACAAATATTTGATATTTGTTTGCCAGTGAAACAATTTCCATTAAGTTTTCATAGCAGAATTCATAATCAATATCCAATCCGAGTTGTGATGGTTTTAACGAAATATGTGCATCTAAATTTTCACTATGGATACGCTCTATTACGGCTGAAATTTGTTCTTTAGCAGCTAATGCAGCCGATCTTTCAAAAACAAATTCTCCAAGATTATCCACTGTGCAGGAAATTCCCTGAGCATTTAACTGCTTAATGCTCGCAACTACCTCATCGATATTTGTACCTGCAACGACACTTTGCGCCCCAAACTTAAAACCATACTTTTGGGCAGCGGAATTTAATGTCTGATTCTCGGAAAGTGCGATAAAAAAGTCCTTTAATGACATTTTGATTAATCCTCCTAAGTGAAAAAATTATTTTATTGTTATTGAGGTGAGTATAAAACAAAATATTCAAAAAAGGAAATAGAATTTGAGTAAATAAATGTTTGTAAGAAGAAAAAATGAGGAATATCAAGGAGTTTTATACAAAAAAACTTTCGTGGAATATCTTTATCAGACGTAATTATGCTATAAAATACATAAATTTAATTTGGTGCATTTTAATATTGCACCCCCAAATCAAAAAAGAAAGACCTAGTAAATAAGGCCTTCCTACTGGTAAAAAATATAAAATTTTTCCATGTATAATAACTACTTGCGTTTCAGCCGATACTGAAGACCTTGCCGGTGTATGCCTAACGCTTTTGCTGTTTGTGATATATTGCCGTTATTCAGCTGTAAGGCATGGGCAATATAATGGTCTTCTACTTTGCGCATATATTCATCAAGTGGCTGTATATTTTTTTGGGAAAAATCGAACAATGTTTGCTGCTCTGATGTAACAGGCTCGGCTTGTTTAAGTTTCCACTTGAAATATGCCGGAATATGTATAAGCTCAACATATTCTTCCGTTGTGAGTAAAGCACTAATATCATCAAGTAATACTTCAAGCTCTTTTAAATTTCCTGGCCAATCATAATTCATGAAAATCTTCTCGACTTCAGGGGCTAACCCTTTCACAGAAATCCCGTATGCAACCCGTCTGCGAGCAAAGTAATCATCAACAAACGGTTTAATATCTTCACGACGCTCTCGCAATGCCGGCACTTGAATCGTTAAATTTGAAAATAAATAATATAAATTTTTGGAGAGGCTCCCTTGGTGAATTAAATCAATCGGGTCTTCTCCTATGCTTGCGATAAAAACATGATTGCGATCGGTATGCTGTTCAAGCAATTCCACAATACGGTTTTGAGCTTCGTCCGATAAAAACTCAATTCGTTCAGCAAAAAAAGTGTAATTTTTTTCTAACGCAATATATTTTTCGATTTGCGCCAACAATGTTTCTTCATTGCGTCGGCAAATAAGTGTTATGAAACGTTCATTTTTTTCGGAAAGTTCATGGTGTATGCCTTCTGCAATCATATCCTTACCTGTCCCGGATTCCCCGACAAGCATGACTGGAATGCGACCATAAGCCGCAATTTTAGCCTGCTGAATCACCTGCTTCATCGATTTTGAAACGGCGGTAATAATATCAAAAGTTAAAGGAGCCCCATAACGACTTAATGGACGATCCATTAAAAACTCCTGTTGTGTAATGTCATGGGAAAATTGAATGGCGATTTTTGTGCCATCATTTAGGGTATATGGATAATAGTCATTCATCATCGTGACTTCTTCACCGCGAGCATTCCAGAATGTTTGCTTAATGTGTTTATACCCTTGACCCGAGGCTAACACTTTTTGCAGCATATTTTCCTCCAAATTAAAATCGAGTGATTGGGATAAAAAGCGTTGCGTAATTTGGTCGAGCGATTCACCAGTTAGTTCGCGCATCTTTTTGTTATAAACGATGACACGTCCACTTTCGTCAATGGCACAAAGGCCGGTTTCTATTTTTTCAATCATAAATTCAAAGACACTAGTAAGGTCTGCCTGGTTCATATGTTGAAACCTCCTTGTATATATTTTAACATGGTCTATCATTGTAAGATAATTTGTGTAATTTCGAAAAAATAATTGATTTAAGCAATATTATATTGCATAATTCAAATTAAGTAACACAATACGATGCAATTTAATATTGCACTTAATATCGGAGGTAATGATAAATGATTGAATACAAACACGAACCATTTACAGATTTCTCGGTAGAAGAAAACAAGCAAGCGTATTTAGAAGCTTTAAATAAAGTAGAGTCACAACTTGGTGCAGAGTATCCACTAATTATCGGTGGCGAACGCATTACTACAGAAGATAAAATTGTCTCATATAACCCAGCAAAGAAAATGGAAGTTATTGGTTCGGTTTCTAAGGCTTCCAAGGATTTAGCTGAAAAAGCTATGCAAGAAGCAGATAAAGCTTTTAAATCTTGGAAAAAAGTAAAACCAGAAATTCGCGCAGACGTATTATTTAAAGCGGCAACAATTATTCGTCGACGCAAGCACGAATTTTCTGCATGGTTAACAAAAGAAGCGGGTAAGCCTTGGAATGAGGCAGATGCAGATACTGCAGAAGCAATCGATTTCCTAGAATACTATGGTCGCCAAATGTTGGAAATGAAAGACGGCCGCAAAGTAGAAAGCCGTCCAAATGAATACAACCGTTACGACTATATTCCACTAGGTATCGGAATCGTCATTTCACCATGGAACTTCCCGTTCGCAATTATGGCAGGTACAACGGTGGCTGCTGTAGTAACAGGAAACACAGTATTATTAAAACCAGCTTCAACTACACCGGTCGTTGCGTATAAATTTATTGAAGTGCTTGAAGAAGCAGGCTTGCCAAAAGGTGTCGTAAACTTCGTACCTGGCAGCGGTGCAGAAGTGGGCGACTATTTAGTGGACCATCCGAAAACACGTTTCATTAGTTTCACCGGTTCACGTGATGTCGGCTTACGCATTAACGAGCGTGCATCAAAATTAAGCCCAGGTCAAATCTGGATTAAACGTGTTATCGCCGAAATGGGCGGTAAAGATACGATCGTTGTCGACAAAGATGCAGATTTGGAATTAGCAGCGCAATCAATTGTAAAATCAGCATTCGGCTTCTCGGGCCAAAAATGTTCTGCATGTTCACGCGTTGTCATAGTAAAGGATGTATATGATCAAGTTGTAAACCGTGTAGAAGAATTAACGAATGCCCTAACAATCGGCGATCCGTCAGATAATGCAAACTTTATGGCGACAGTAATCGATTCAGCAGCATTCAAGAAAATCAGCGAATATATTGAAATCGGGAAAACAGAAGGTCGTTTAGTAGCTGGTGGTACGGCAGACGATTCAGTAGGTTATTTCGTACACCCAACGGTATTTGCAGATGTGGATCCAGAAGCACGAATTATGAAAGAAGAAATTTTTGGACCAGTTGTAGCAATTACAAAAGCAGAAACGTTTGAAGAAGCAATTGATATCGCAAACAATACGGAATACGGTCTAACAGGTGCTGTTATTACAAATGACCGCATGCATTTAGAATATGCCCGTGAAGAGTTCCATGTTGGAAACCTTTACTTTAACCGTGGTTGTACAGGTGCAATCGTTGGGTACCAACCATTTGGCGGTTTCAACATGTCAGGTACTGACTCAAAAGCAGGCGGCCCGGATTATTTAACATTGCATATGCAAGCAAAAACAACATCAGAAGCATTCTAGTTAAATAGGTTAGTTATTGGAAATTTCCTTATAATATAGTAAGAACGCCTTCACAATTGCCTCGTGAAGGCGTTTTTTTCTTTTTTACTGATTCATAAAACTTTCTTTTTATTATAAAAAAAGGCAGAATAAGAGTAATTATTGGAAAGGTGGTTTATTGATGAAAACAGAACAGCAATATTTTGAAGAAAGTATTTCAATGAAAGATTATATGAATGAAATGTCCCAGTTAAAAGAACAGAGCTTTATGATTTATGACAGCTTTGTATTACCAGGAGATACAGATTTTATTGAGCAACTGAAAAATGCTAATCTCCATATTTTAGCGATAACGGAAGACTGGTGCGGAGATGCTATGATTAACAATCCAATCATTCGCAAAGTGGCAGAAGCCGCAAATATAGATATTCGCACAGCTTTACGTGATGCTGATACAGATTTAATTGACCGCTATTTAACAAATGGTGGACGTGCTATTCCAATGTATTTAATTTTAAATGAATCCGGGGAAGTAATAACAACTTGGGGACCACGCGCACCACAATTACAACAGCTTGTAACGGATATGCGTGCAACTTTGCCGGAGAAGGAAGATCCAACATTTGAAGATGCACAAAAAGACTTATACGAAAACATGCGCAAACAATATGTAGAAAACTCACAGCTTTGGAGCTATGTGTACGAAGATTTCAAAAAGAAAGTAAATGCAGTTTTGTAATATTTCTGTGTTAAAAGGGAGTTCTTACTATATAATTATAGTAGGAACTTTTTTCTATTTTAAACGTATTATTGAAGAGATAAGCGAATAACTATGGTTGCTTTTGTAAAACATTGAGAAGTATACTTTGAACAGAATGAAAATTAAACTAATCAGGATGAGATCAAAATGAGAAGAGCAAGAATTATATATAATCCAACTTCTGGTAGAGAGGCATTTAAAAAGCACCTCCCTGAAGTATTAGAAAAATTAGAGATAGCGGGCTACGAAACTTCCTGTCATGCGACAACTTGTGAAGGGGATGCCAGAGAAGCTGCATTAGAAGCAGTACGCCGTGAATTTGACGTAGTAATTGCAGTTGGTGGAGACGGAACATTAAATGAGGTAGTAGCAGGTATTAGCCAATGCGAAAAACGTCCAAAGCTTGGATTAATACCGATGGGGACGACGAATGACTTTGCACGTGCGGTACATATACCGCGGAATGTAGAAGATGCACTTGATATTATAATTGCGGGGGATACGATACCAGTCGATGTCGGTATTTTAAATGAGGACCGCTATTTCATTAATATTGCGGCAGGTGGTCGTATTACCGAACTGACTTATGAAGTACCGAGTAAAATGAAAACATTGCTTGGACAAATGGCTTATTACTTAAAAGCGATTGAAATGATTCCTTCAATTAAGGCTACACATATGAGAATTGAAATGGATGAAGAAGTGTTTGAGGGAAATGCCATGATGTTCTTATGTGGGTTAACGAATTCAGTTGGCGGCTTTGAAAAAATTGCCCCAGATGCATCAATCAATGATGGTCTGTTTACAGTCATGATTTTAAAGGAATGCAATATAGCAGATTTCATACGAATTGCATCACTTGCCTTACGCGGTGAACATTTATCGGATGAACGTCTTATCTACCGGAAGGCAAGCCGGGTTTCCGTAACTTCTGAACAGGAAGTTCACCTGAATTTAGATGGCGAGTACGGCGGAGATGCACCTGCAAAATTCCAAAACTTAAAACGCCATATTGAAGTATTTGCACCAATTGATGAATTACCGGAAATCGATGCACAATAATAAACATTTAGAACTTACGAGGGTTGTGGATACCCTTGTAAGTTTTTTATGTTGAGGAGAGCTTATATCTTTTTATATGTTAAATAAATAGTAATGGTTCTAATATCTAAAAAAATAGCCCTTCTCTTAACGACGTATATGGTTAAGAGAAAGGCTTTTATTATAGTTTAAATTTTTCCATACTCTGCTGCAGCTGTGAGGCTTGTTCAGCTAACTGTTTTGCTAGTTCTTCCATTTGTAAAACGACCTCTGCTTGAAGCTTAGTAGCATTTGCTACTTGTTCAACATTAGCGGTTGTTTTTTCAGTACCGTGTGAAATTTCGATAACAGATGCGGAAACCTCCTCGGAACTTGCAGAAATCTGTTGGGATGTTGCAGAAATATGTTCAACACGTTCTGTCATCGTATGAATGTTATTCGTAATAGAACGGAATGCCTGACCAGCACGATCAATAACGATGACCCCATCATTCGCACAGTGAAGGCTATTTTCTACTGCTTCACTCATATTTTGGGTATTGGATTGTATATTCTCGATTAATACAGCTATGTTACTTGCGGAATTTTTAGACTGCTCTGCAAGCTTTCTTACCTCATCTGCAACGATCGCAAAACCTTTTCCGTGTTCACCTGCTCTTGCTGCTTCAATTGCGGCATTTAGAGCGAGTAAATTTGTTTGGTCAGCAATATTAGTAATCGCGTTCGTAATTGTACTAATTTGTTCGGATTGCTCGATTAGCACATTAGAAAGCTTAGAAATCGATTGAGTAGATTCGTATACAGTTTCCATTTGCTGTGTCGCTTCGTCAATGATTATTACACCATCAGAGGCAGCCTGTGCTAAAGAGACAGAACCGCTATGAAGATCTTGAGTAGCAAAAGCAATGGAATTAATTCCTTGAGTCGTTTCATCAACAGCGAGTGCACTTTCATTTGCTCCAACTGTCATTGTTTCAGCAGTCTTTGCTGTATGTGTAATCAGCTTATTAATTTGTGCTGTTTCCGATGAAATTACATGGCTATTTTTCATTAGTGCATCGGCAGAGTTGCTAAGTTGGTCAGAATTTTTTTGAATGCTGACTAGTAGCTCTTCAAAATTGTGCTGTAACAAAGTAAAGGCTCTAGAAAGCATTCCCAGCTCATCATTTGTTTGAATTGGCTTATGCGTAACTTTTATGTTGCCGTTTGCGATTTCCTCTAAATCATTTGTAATAACTTGAAGAGGCGCTGTAATACCGCGTTTTGTATACATCATGTAAAGTATAATAACTACAATTGTTATAAGTATGAAAATAACTGACAAAATAGTAGAAAGTGAAATCATACTTTGAGTGCTGTCTACCATATTATCTAACTCGGTATTTTCAATTTGCTCGATTCTTTCGGCCAACTCACTTATAAATGAACTTGTATAAGTATAGTCACCACTTACTATTGTAAGTGCGGCGGAAATATTTCTTTCCTGTACGGCAGAAGTAATTTGACTGATTTGTTGTATAAGGGTCTCTGACTGAGTTTTTATGTTACTAATAATAGAAGTCGCTTCTGGTAACGTATTAGCACTTTGTACTTCGTCAATTAATTGAACTAATTGTGAAGAATGATCCGTTACTAACTCTAAGTTTTTTTGAGACGGATCTACTGTATAAGCACGAGCATAAATCTCTTGGGAAAGTAAGTTTTGCTGGATTTCATTAATGCGCTGAACCTGGGCCATTTGTATGTCTACAGCTTTTGAAACTTCATCGCCAATACGATAAAATTGCATAGTAGCAAACCCAATCGATAAAAGCAGTAACAATCCAATTATAATGAAGCCAACATTGAGTTTTTTTCGAACCGACATAATTTTGGTCTCCTTATATGTAATATTTCAAATCTTTCTATGAGCTAAATTATATAGGTAATTATTGTTTATTTCTATACCAAAAGTAATAAAAAGCAATATAAGGAAAAGTAGTCGAAAGTATAATGAGTGCAATTTATGAGGTGCGTGGTACAATAAAGAGATTGAATTGAGAGGAAGAACAGAATATGTCAGCACCAATTAAAAAAAATGATCGTACAACTGTTTATATAGAAGATTTAACGCATGATGGCAATGGCGTCGCGAAAATTGATGGCTATCCATTATTCATTCAAGGGGCACTTCCTGGAGAAACTGCCGAGATTCATGTAATGAAAACATTAAAGAATTATGGCTTTGCAAAAGTAGTAAATATACTAGAAAAGTCATCTGATCGAGTAGAAGCGCCATGTGTCTATTTCTCGCAATGTGGGGGATGTCAATTACAGCATCTTTCATATGAGGGACAATTAAAATGGAAGCAAAATATGGTCGCAAATGTGATGAAGCGTCTTGGTAAAATTGATGCACCTGTCCTTCCGGTAAAAGGGATGGAAGAGCCTTGGCATTACCGCAACAAATCACAAATACCTTTCGCTCAAGACGAAGCGGGGCAGATGGTGGCAGGCTTCTATAAAACGAAGTCACACTCAATCGTTGATATGGAACGTTGTTTAATTCAAACAGGCGAAGCTGATGTTGTCATGGCAGACTTGAAACGTGAATTAGAGATTTTAGGTGTGCGTCCATATGATGAAAAATCCCATCAAGGCATGCTGCGTCATGTTGTCGTTCGTAAAGGGCGGGCAACAGGCGAAGTGATGGTCGTACTAGTTACGAAATCCAAGAAATTCTCTCAGGCGAGCGCGGCAATCGAAAAAATACGAGCGCTTATCCCAAATGTCACGTCCATTGTTCAAAACGTCAACAGTGAAAAAACAAATGTCATTTTCGGCGATGAGACATTTACACTTTGGGGTAAGGATACAATTGAAGATACAATTGGTAATGTCCGCTTTGAAATTTCAGCACGCTCGTTTTATCAGGTGAATCCTGTTCAAACAGAGGTCCTTTATAAGCAGGCACTTGACTATGCGCAATTGACTGGAGAGGAGCGCGTAATTGATGCCTATTGTGGAATAGGCTCAATCTCACTATTTTTAGCACAAAAGGCAGGGCATGTCATGGGTGTTGAAATTGTTGAGCAAGCGATTGAAGATGCAAAACGTAATGCCGCACTAAATGGCTTTACAAACACATATTTCGAAGCAGGTCCGGCAGAGGAAGTCATTCCCCGCTGGTACAAAGAAGGTAAAGAAGCAGATGTTTTAGTAGTCGACCCACCGCGTAAAGGCTGTGATGAGGCGTTACTAAATACAATTATCGAACAAAAGCCAAAGCGTGTTGTGTATGTTTCATGTAACCCTGCAACACTTGCCCGTGATCTCCGCATTTTAGAAGACGGCGGTTATAAAACGCAGGAAGTGCAGCCTGTCGATATGTTCCCGCATACAACGCATTGTGAAGCGGTTGCTTGGTTGGAGTTAGTATAATAACTTACGAAGAACGGATTCCGATTTTGGAATCCGTTTTTTCTTATTGTTTTAAAAAAGAATTTCTTGTCGTATAGTTCATATAATATTATGGATTAAGCGAATTGGAGGAGTTTAAATGAAAGCAATTGTATATACAAAATACGGTTCCCCCGACGTCCTTCAACTGAAAGAAGTAGAAAAACCTGTTCCAAAGGAAAATGAAATTTTGATAAAAGTAAAAGCGACAACTGTAACAGTTGCAGATATTCGGTCACGAAGTTTTACAGTTCCTCCTGCTTTTTGGCTGCCTGCTCGAATCACACTTGGTTTCAAACGACCCAAAAAAGAGATTTTAGGGATGGAGTTAGCTGGAGAAGTTGAAGCAGTAGGAACAGAGGTTAAAAGATTTAAGGAAGGTGATCAGGTTTTCGCGGCATCTCTGTTGGGTTTTGGTGCATATGCGGAATATAAGTGTCTTCCGGAAGATGGACCAGTATCACTTAAACCTAACAATATAACTTTTGAAGAAGCTGCAGCCATTCCAATTGGTGCACGTACAGCCTTGTTTTTTCTTAGAAAAGCGAACATTCAGAGCGGTCAAGAGGTCCTTGTTTATGGTGCTTCAGGAAGTGTAGGAAGCTATGCAGTACAGATTGCAAAGGTATTTGGAGCAAATGTTACAGGGGTATGCAGTACCTCAAATTTAGAAATGGTAAAATCTCTAGGAGCCGACAAGGTAATTGATTACACTGTAGAGGATTTTTCAAGTACAGGAGAAACTTATGATGTAATTTTCGAAGCAGTAAACAAAAGTTCATTCTCAGCTTGTATGAAGTCATTAAGAAAGAGCGGCACATACATAAATATCACTGAAGTATTACCCAGCATTCGAATGCTAAGGACTAAATTGACAAGTAGCAAGAAACTTCTTTTAAGTAAAAATGCCCCTGAAACGCCAGAAGCATTAAACTACCTTAGGGTACTTGTTGAAAATGGAAAGTTGAAAGTTGTAATTGATAGGTCTTATGCGTTTGAAGAAATTGTGGAAGCTCATCGGTATGTTGAAAAAGGGCATAAGAAAGGAAATGTCGTCATAGTCCTAAAAATGAAAGAAAAAAATAAATGAAAAACTACTAATTGAACGCCCCCTATGCAGGCACGATTCCACTAAAATAGGTACCGTACCTATATAATTAAACCCACCAGCACCCATGAGTTGCCACATACACTCCACGCATTGTGAAGCGGTTGCTTGGTTGGAGTTAGTATAATAATTTGGAAAGAGCGGATTCTGTATTTGGAATTCGCTTTTTCTTATTGTTTTAAAAAACGGTAATATTATCAGACCGCGCAAATTGAATAATTTATAAAGGGAATTTATAGATATTGAAAACATAACTTGTTACCGATGGGATTCTATTGGCTCGTTGCTATCACTAGTTATTTCCTTTTTTTGGTTCTAAAGATTTATTTCATAAATAGTAAAATAGGTTGTAAAAATTGTTATTCTAATATATTATTTAGAAAATACATAAAAATCATATTATTAGGAGTTTATTAGATGACTATTGAAACAGCTCAGATGCATAAAGAAAAGGCGCATATTGTAGAACAGTTAAAGCCAGTAAGAATTGAAACAGAAGATTCAAAAATTGAACAAACACCGATTCATAATTTAGATGAAGTAAACAATCTATACTCAGTTAATGGCCATCTTCAAAAGTGGCGTTCTGTGCTTTAAATTTAGTAAATAAAATGACTCTGGAGTTTTGATTGCAGCTTCTACCAGTTTAAGGAGAGCCCAATAGCGCTGATGTACTTGATCATCAGTAGGAAGGGGTTTTTATCAATGAGTATTTCAAAATAAAAAATTCTAAAAAAACAAAAGAGGGCTAGGTCCTACAATTATAGGATCTAGCCAACTACTTAAAACGACCAACACCAATGTCATGCCACACCCCCTGTAAGAAGATGCTTAAACGCAATTTAAGATTAAAGTGATTTTAATAATTTAATTACATCTTCGGCAACTGCGCCACCTGATGCGGGATTTTGTCCTGTAACAATACGATTATCAGTTACAGTGAATACTGACCAATCATCACCTTTCACGTAATTTGCCCCTTTACGAACAAGTTCATCTTCAGCTAAAAATGGAACGACTTTATCTAGTCCAACAGCCATTTCTTCTGTGTTAGTAAAGCCAGTTACTTTAGTATCTTTAATTAGAAGTTCACCGTCATCATTTTTAATGTTTAATAACGCTACAACTCCATGACAAACGGCAGAAACAACGCCACCGTTAGCGTAAATAGTACTTGCAATGTTTTGCAAGTTTTCATCTTCTGCGAAATCCCACATAACTCCATGACCACCTGCATAATAGATAGCAGCATAATCATTTGGGTTAATAGAGTCAGCAGGCAAAGTATTGCTTAGCTTATTTAAGAAATTAGTATTTGTGTAATACTCCCAATCTAATTCGGTCATTTGATCCGGTTGCAAACTGTGCGGGTCAAGTGGTGTATAACCGCCTTTTGGACTCACATAATCAATTTCATACCCTGCTTTTTCTATTTCAGCTGCAAAGTGAACAGCTTCTCCTAACCATAATCCTGTTGCACGTTCTAAATTGGGATACTTAGAGGTATTCGTTACTACTAATAAAATCTTTTTCATTATACAATCTCCTATAAGTTTGATACTATCAAGCTTATAGGTTAAACCATACTTTAAGTCAAGGAGGACACCTCGTGTATACAATTCAACAAGCGAGCCTCTTAATTGAAATTCCTGCAAGTTCAATTCGATACTACGAAAAAGTAAATTTAATTCCACCAATAAAAAGAAATGAACAAGGGCATCGAATTTTTGATGAACAAGCCATTGAACTTTTAAAGTTAATTAAATGTTTTCGAAGTCTAGGCATGTCAATTGAGGATATAAGAGGAAATATATCAACGCTGAATATAGAACAGGAAGAGATTAATACACAAGCAATATTAATTCAGCACAAGAAAAAACTAGAAGAGCAAATTGATATATTAAATTCTTTTATTAGTGAAATTGATCAGAAAATTACTATTAAAATATCAGGGACAGATTAAAAATAATCTTTAATAATTAAGCTGAGTGATTCTACTACATCATTCGGTTTTTTTATTGTTTTAAAAATCTCATTGATTTAGCTCAAATTAAATAAAGATGTGCCAAGAGTTACTTTTATATGAAAGTGAAAAATTAGATAATGCAATGTGTATGTTGGCACACATTATAAAGTAATCACTACCTTACCTTGAGCGTGACCTTCTTGAAAATATTTGAATGCTTCCGTTATTTCGCTTAACTTAAACCGTTTATCAATTATTGGTTTTACTTTTCCAATCTCAAGTAATTCTTTTACAACATTTAAATCATTTTGGTTTGCTCTTTGTAACAGGCTACTTATTTTCTTATTCCCAGTTAATGAAATAAAAGGTCCAAGAAATAATGTTTGATAAAGTTGATACTCGGAACCTCCTACGTGAACAAATTTCCCATTTAGTTTAAGTACATGTCTATATACTGAAATGGAATTAGAGCCGTTCACGCCAAGAACCAAATCATAACGTTCCTTATGTTGGGCAAGATCCTCTTCTGTGTAATCAATGATATAATCTGCTCCTATAGAACGTAATATTTCAACGTTTCGTGTACTACATACCCCAGTTACTTCAGCACCAAATGATTTAGCAATTTGTACCGCAAAAGTACCAACGCCTCCAGATGCGCCATAAATTAATACTTTATCCCCCGATTTAATGTCACCTTTATCACGTAGTCCTTGCAAGGCAGTCACGCCTGCCATAGGAGACGCAGCTGCTTCCTCAAAGGAGATGTTGGTTGGCTTTAAGGCTAAAGCATTTTCAGGAACCGTAACATATTCAGCAAAACCACCCCAGCCACAACCAGATAGGTCACCAAATACTTCATCACCTACTTTAAAATGCTGAATGTTTTCACCAACAGCTTCCACTGTACCAGCTATATCGCCCCCTGGAATTGAGTATTTCGGTTTGGTTAATCCGAAGGCAAATCGTGCTAAGAACGGTTTGCCTTTCAAAAGAACTAAGTTGCCAAAGTTTAAAGATGCTGAATGAATCTTTACCAACACTTGATTCTCGGTAGGGTAAGGCTTTTTCACATCTTTTAATTCAAGGACATCAGGTGAACCATACTTATTACAAACAATTGCTTTCATAAAATCCCTCCAATTAGTCTTTTTGGTAATTAAATAATAACAAGGTGATAAATACCGTTCATTGACTTAAGTTAATTTGCAAAGGATTTTGTAAATTTTTTCAAAGAATAATTTTGGTTAGTTAATCTTCAGTGAATTGTTGTTGCTGATAAAGAGATAATTAAGAAATGAGGAGGGGATCAATTTTAATGATTGCTGTTTTTAATTCGCTTTTTAATTCTGCTTAATGATTCAGGAGTAATCCCAAGATAACTAGCTAATTGATGTTGTGGTACACGGTCAATTAAATGAGGGCATTGCCTTAAAACGGTTTTGTATCGTTCTTCTGGAGAAGAGCTGATAAATTCACCTAATTGATCATGCATTTCACCAAGGTTTATTTCCATCATTTTTCGTATCATCATTTCAAGTTGTGGGTATTTGTTAAACATTGCATTTTCAGAAGTAACATCACCACCTACTAATATACAATCCTCAACACAGATTAATGAATACTTTGACAGCTCATGTTGAGTCTTTTCATTGATAATTGGTATAGCTTGTTCTTCAGTAAAAAAATTTGATGTTACCTCTTTACCTGACTCATCTATAAAAAACTGTCTAACACACCCTATTAATACGAAATAACATTTAATGGTGGAAATATCTCCTTGTCTAAGAAGGTATTTTCCTTTTTTGTATTCCTTAATTTGTAAACTTTCAGAAATTGCTTGCTGTTCATCTTCGCTCATTGAAGTGAAATCAGACATATATTTTTTGAGTATTTCAATCATATATTCGCTCCCTTTTTATTGAGACAATTTTAATATAACTTAATCATTACAACACTTTTATCCATTTCACCTTAAACTTTTCGGATTCGAATAACTGATTTTGGGATCCGTTTTTTCTTATTGTTCTACAAAATGATTAGATTATTAGACAGGGAAAATGAACAACTTGTTGAAATTATTGATGATAACAGAAAGCATAATAGCAATTAGATATTAAAATGAAGCAGTTAATGCATTTATTTTTAATGCATTTTATATTATATAGAGGAATTATTTTATAATTTTATGAAGTCTTATACATAGGGATGAGGGTTATATAAATGAAATGGATACTCCTGCTAGCAGTTTTTATTTGGTTTATTTTATTTATACGTAAAAAACGTTCATTTAAATTTGGTTTAGCTCCAAATACAGTAGAGATAAAACCAATTAAAGGATTAAAAAAGCTGTGTGATAACCTAGAGCAATCACTTAGTAATATTTATTTGGCGAATGTAGAAAAACGGATATGGAAAAATAATAGGCTAAAAGAGAATGAGTATGAGTGGCGCCTCCTGGATTTAAAACGTTATTTTATTATGGCGTATCTTTTGAAAACGTCACCAATGTTTAGTGAGAAAGTCGATGATTTGTGGCATGAGATGATCATGTTTACTCGTGAGTATGGTGATTTTTCAAAGCGTTATTTAGGGACAACACTTCATCACACTCCAAATATTAATGAAGAACCTGACTCTGATTTACGCGGGTTTTTTGATTGGGTGTATACTGAGCTTTTTGTCTTAAGAAAGGAGAATATCCATCTTTATAAAGGTTTTTTCAGATATCCCGTACATCCAGATATTATTGATGAGTTTAGAAATTTACCGGAAAGTGAACTAATAGATCTGTATTTTAAAAGTGATATCAAGTATATGACTACTGTCCGGGTGCTTATTTCTTCCATGAAAAAATCAGCAAATGGAATAAAGGATTATGATAAAAATATCATAAGTGAAATGGTTAAAAAAAAGAAATATCAGGAAAGTTACAATTCAATGCTTGTTCCTTTCTTATCTGTTTCTTATTTTCATTACAATGAATTTAAAAGTTATATGAAGGTAAGCAGTAACAGTTCCTCGAGTTGCAATAGTTGCAGTACGGCAAGCTTCTGCAGTTCTTGTTCGTCTGATTCTTCTTGCTCAAGCTGCGGTGGGGGTGGAGATTAATGAAAAGAACCACTATGAATGCCTACGACGAGCATAGACTTTGCACTCCTTCCTTTTGTGAATTATTATCTCTATGTAAATATCGTGTTTGATATTCATATTTCGATATATGAATGACAACGGCAGAATAAAGAAGAATCTACCTTTTAGGAAACCGTATTGGCCCGCCAGTTATATTTATGTAGGTGGTAGCGCTCTTGCTTAGTTAATAGAATCCGACAAATCGTACCAATCACTTAATAATATTGTTGAATTAACTCTATTATTCTGCTTAACTCATTTATTTTATATTTTCGAATATATTTTCACTGTGAGGATTTTACTAAAAGAAAGGGTGAAGAGTTTGACAAAGCAGGTTGTATTGATAACAGGTGGGGCAGGCGGTATCGGGAAGGCGACGGCGGAATTGTTTTTAGAGCAGGGAGCTACAGTTGTATTAGTCGATTTAAAACAGGAGGCGCTTGCTGGTGCAGTGGAATCGCTGCAGGCAGCAGAACATGGCCAACTATACACAATTGTAGCAGATGTGACGAACGAGCATGATGTTGAGCGCTATGTGCAGGAAACAGTTGAACAGTTCGGCTCCATCGACGTGTTCTTTAATAATGCCGGGATTAGTGGCCCTTTCACAATGATCAAGGATTTGGAGCAGGCTCAATTTGATTTATTGCTGAAGATTAATGTAACGGGTGTATTTCTTGGTATGAAGCATGTCATACGCCAAATGGAAAAGCAGGGATATGGTTCGATTATTAATACAGCTTCTAATGCAGCATATATCGGCTCGGCTGGGATGGCTGGCTATATCGCATCTAAACATGCAGTCGCGGGTCTAACGAAAACGGCCGCTTTAGAGGCAGCGGCAAGTGGTATTCGTGTAAATGCCGTGGCACCAGCAGCTATTGACACGCAAATGCTAACTGATATCCAAACAAATATTTCTCCTGATCAGCCTGATGCTGCCGGTGCAGCCATTCGGCAGGGAATTCCGCTTAGGAGATTTGGTTCCCCTCGTGAGGTCGCGCAAATTGTGTCTTTCTTGGCGTCCGACCAAGCTTCATTTGTCACTGGCTCTCTCTATAATATAGACGGTGGGATGCAGGCGGATTAAAGAAACTCCACATTCTACAATGAAAACAACAATCAAAGGTTGGTAATGATGATTTTAGTAAATAAATGAATGATTCAGCTCTCTATCGTGGGATTTTGCGATTGGGGGCTTTTATAGCTTAAAAGGTAGTAAATAATAGATCAAACCAACTCACATGGACATCTACTAGTTGTTATCATTAGAGTAAATTAGTATATACGTTTGTACTATAAAATGGGTTTCATAAATTTGTATGATTATGGAACTTTAATTTTAAAATATGTAAAAATAATGAATAATTTTAAATATATGTTATTCATTTAACTTATGTGCGCTATGATTAAACTTATAATAATTAAGGAGGGAATATTGTGAAAAAAAGCTTTTTATCAGTTATGTTAACGGTAGCATTATTAATTTCGTTACCATTTTCAGCTTTAGCAAACGATTCAACAACTGAGGTAGCTACAAGTCAAGAATCACATGTAACCATTGAAGCTTTTCTTGAAGAAGCTGTCACGGCTCTAACATTTCAGCATGCTTCGGACTATATGAGAGCAGAAGTCATTGAAAATTGGCTTGGTGATTATCAGTTCGAAAATACAAGCGACTACATTACGGAAGAACAAGCGGCATTTATTTTAGTAAAAGTGCTTGGTGCAGAAACTAATGAGGAATCGCTTGCTGATTATAAAAAAACAGCGGAAAAACTAGGCTTATTTAAAGGTATTACAGATTTACAGCAGATAACAAAAACAAAGGTTTTAAAACTGTTTAATAATGCAAAAGACTATCAAAACAAAGATATTGATAACACAGGGGCACAAGAAATCTCTGTCGAAGATTTTATGCGAAATCCTGGTAGTTTAGGTTATCAATTATCTCCAGATGGTCAATATATCGCTTACGCGGCTGAATGGGAAAGTCGCTTAAATGTATTTGTAAAGAAAATGGGTGACGAGAGTGAGCCTGTGCGAGTAACAAGTACAACAGATCGAGATATAGCAGGGCTTTTCTGGAAAGATAATAATATGTATTATTTAAAGGATAATGGGGGAGACGAAAACTATCACATTTACTCGTCTTCATTTAACGGTGCAGAAGAAAAAGATTTAACGCCGTATCCAAATGTTGTTGTACTACCTATCGATTATTTGAAAGATGTTGAAGATGAAATTTTAATCATGATGAACAAAGAAGATGCAACTGTATTTGACGTTTACAAATTAAACGTAAAAACGGGTGAAACGAAATTAGTAGCTAAAAACCCAGGAAATATTTTAAGCTGGATTCCTGATAGCAATGGGCAAATCCGTATGGCTGTAGCATCTGACGGTGTAGTAGGCGTTGTTTTATATCGTGAAACAGAAGAAGATGAGTTCCAGCCGTTTATCTCTATTGATGCTGGTGAAACAGTATCACCATTAGGGTTTTCTCAAGATAATCAATTCATTTATGCAGTATCCGATAAGGGCCGAGATAAAACGGAACTAGTAAAATATGATTTACAAGGTAAAGAAGAAGTTGTTTTCTCAAATCCAAATGTAGATATTGCAGGGGCACTATACAGCTCAACAAAAGATCAACTCCTTTATGCTACGTATATCACAGATAAAGTTCACTATAATTTCTTTGATAACGAGTTTGAAAATCTTTTCAATAAAATGAAAGAACAACTTGGAGTAAGTGCAAGTGAATTTGGGATTAACGATTACAATAAGGAAATGACTAAATTTATTGTAAGTGTTTCAAGTGATACTGTGTATGGAAAGTATTATTATTATGATGCTGAAACAGATACAATGACATTATTAGCAGAGTTAGGTTCATGGTTGGATTCTAGTAATTTAGCGAAGATGCATTCTATTTCCTATGAAGCGAGAGATGGCCTAATAATACATGGTTATTTAACATTACCAAATAACAAAACAGCTAAAGATTTACCGTTAGTTGTTATTCCACATGGGGGTCCATGGGCTCGAGATATGTGGGGCTTTAATAATGAAGTACAGTTATTAGCAAATCAAGGCTATGCAGTACTTCAAGTGAACTTTAGATCATCAACAGGTTACGGTAAAGAATTCCTTGAAGCGGGCAACAAGCAATGGGGATTAAAAATCCAGGATGATATTACAGATGGGGTACAATGGGCAATTGATTTAGGTATTGCTGATGAAGAGAAAATCGGTATTTACGGTGCTTCCTTTGGTGGCTATGCGACATTGGCAGGTATTACATTTACTCCTGACTTATATGCAGCAGCAGTTGACTATGTAGGGGTTTCAAATATCTTTACACTCTTAGAAACAATCCCACCATATTGGGAAACACAACGTAACATGTTCTATGAGCGAGTAGGTCATCCTGAAAAGGATAAGGAATTGTTAGAATCTGTTTCACCGGTATTCCATGTTGATAAAATTAAAACACCTTTATTTGTAGCGCAAGGGGCGAATGATCCTCGTGTGAAAAAACAAGAATCGGACCAAATCGTACAAGCACTTAAAGATAGAGGTGTGGAAGTAGATTATATGGTAAAAGACAATGAAGGTCATGGTTTTGCAAACGAAGAAAATCGTATCGAATTCTATAAGGCAATGGTAGACTTCTTTGCGGAATATTTAAAGTAAACTATAAATAAACGATTAGTATTAATAATTCTACGCTCAGCACTCAAGACATTATAATGCGGTGGCTTGCTGGAGTTTAATACACGAAAAAATAGCTGTGCCAAAAATCCAGATTTGAGTGGATTTAGGCACAGCCTTTCTTATATAGATAAAATTAAAGCTTATCTACATTTTCATTCAAGCGTGTAAGGAATTGCTTAAGTTGCTGTAATTCGCTGTCTGAAAAATCATCGTAAAGATCATTTAAAAATTGATCTTTAAACATTGTACATCCTTCTAATAATGTTCGTCCTTTATCAGAAATTGTTACAAGTACTTCACGGTTGTTTTTTTCATTACGTTTTCGTTCAACATACTGCTGTTCTTCAAGTAGCTTTAAATGACGTGTAATTGCCGATTGATCGATCGCCAGTGATTCTTGTAGTACCTTTTGTGTAACACTACCTTTTTTTACCAAAGAAACTAAAATTTCATATCTCGTCAAACTAACTTCTGTTCTTTTTTCAAAAATTTGTGTTACATGACGATCTAATCTTTTTAACATCATAATCATTTGTTTTTTATCGTCCAAACAAACTTCCATACTAACCCTCCCTACATTGAATACTCTTCGTTTTGCGTTAACCAAAAACTTATGTTTGAACTCGGTCATAATTATAGAAAGAATAACTTTTAGATATCTAATTATATACGTCTCTGGACATTTCTCTGATGCCTATATGGTAGCATGTCTGTTCATTTGGATAAAGCATAATAAAAATCAAACGAAGATATGATGAATGATTTAGTGATATAGATCAATAACCTGTCATATGAAAGCTGCCTCTAATTCATTTAGCTAGAAAAATGAAGGATTTGTTCGATTGGTAATCGTGATGAATTACGAGCTGGCATAGCAGCCTTTCCGATAGCAATTAAAATCATCGGCAGCTCATTAGCAGGCAGTTCATATTTTTTAGCAAAGGCTGCTTTATCGAAGCCGCCCATTATTACTGTATCATAGCCCATATCCTTCGCTAAAAGTACTATTTGCATAGAAATTAAACCTGAATCTAAATGGGCAATATTACTGCGTTCAGCATCAGAAAAATTGCTATACGCGGCTTCAGAATTGGAAATCATTATATCGGCAATCTCACGTGGCATATAGCCCAACTCAACATTTAAATCGTTAATTTGCTTAGCGTTTTTATACATTTCAATATCGCCGATTACCGCAATAATTGCTGATGATGTTTCGATTTGCTCCTGATTAAATCCGGCAGTGCGTAATTCTTTCTTTTGCTCTGGATCATCAATAACTAGGAAGCGCCAAGGCTGTAAGTTACTCGATGATGGAGCGGATGTTGCCTGTTCTAAAATATGTTGAATTTTTTCGCGAGGAATTGTAACACCAGGCTCATATTTACGTACTGATTTACGTTCTTCCATTAATTTTTCTAAAGCTGTTTTTTGTTGTAACATATATTTCACCCTTTTTGTTAGAATTGGAATCGGATTCATTATAGTTGATTGGTCAACGATTGACAAGTCATGTGTTTGGTAGGTAATTTTGTGATAGTGTAATTTGCTCCGTTCTAATAGGCAAAGTGTTCAAGCACAATGCTTTATCATTCCATATGATAAAAAGAATAACGATAATTTATGAGGAGTGAAGAACATGTATAACCTTGAAAAAGAGAGTCATTATGATGAGGAGTATTTTCCAACTCATAAAGAAGAAGGACATTGCAAAGGTAACTGCCATAACGGAAAAAATAAAGGGGCTTGTGTCGAAGAAGTTCTTGAAGCAATTTTAAAAGCGCAAAGAAAAGTTGAGAAAGAACATGAGAAGAAGTGTTCTTCCTGTGATGAATCATTTGAAGAACTTTTAGAAGAGCCTAAAAAGTTTAATAAAAATACAATCCCATTTATTTTGTATTGTGGATGTTCGCCATTTAAAGCGGAAGGGGTAGCTGCTTGTCCGGTAGGATTGAAGGATAAGAAGTTCGTATGTATTACTAGCTTTGTTTTCAAAATTAGGGAGTTAAAAGGCAATTGCGCTGAATTGGAACTTCTAACATTTAAACCAAAAAGAGACCGATGCGGAAAGCTCCATAGCCCTTGTGATCAAATCAATCATCAGTATGTTGACGATCTAATGAAAACAGGGATTTGCATCACTGTTGATTTATCCTGCTTCTGTGCCATTTCAACATTGCCTGCTGTACGACTATAGAATCCTTTATGGTCTTATAATAGGTGAACTCCCCCTCAAGTTCACCTATATTATTTATCCTCCAAAAACCTCCAGAATATCATCAACTTCCTTTAAATCTAATTCGGTTGTTTTTGGCTGTGCACTTTTCTTTGGAATGCTTACATAGGCTTTATTTAATTGATTACCCTGCAACATTTGTTTGATTTCGGCTAATTCCATTAATATATCTTTATTTGATTCCCTTTTTTTATTTGGGTGAAAATATTCAGTAAGAGCTGATAATACTAAATGAATGAGGGTCTGATTTTCGGTATGGTATTCAATTTGATTGAAGATTTCTGTTGAAACCTCCACTGTTTCACCATTTTTAACATCAATAAAATGTGATGGAACCGTTAGTGCTGTATGATTAAAGTAATCTGTATATAATTTAGCCATTTCCATCACCTCTAACTTCTCGTGGAGAGGAGGTTTTCATTTTCTTGTTCTATTTTTATTTGCTTCATTTTTGCAAGAATCATCAAGCCTTGAACATTTAATTTTTCCATATTTTCAGGGAATGTTAATTGGATTGGTCGTCCTCTATCAGCCCAGCGAACAGCAACTTCCTGGATTTGCTTCTTTGCTAGTTTGGCTGCACCCCCGACTGCAATATATCGCGTAGCTCCTTTAATCTCGCTTGAACTGCTTCTAACACGGTCAAAGTATTCCAAGTACTTTATGGCCATGGATTTTAATTGAGGAATAATATATTTACTTATATCTTTTCTAACACCTGCGAAAGGCTCCACATACCATTCTGATTGTCCTGCAGCCAGTTTTTCTTCTAATTCCGCACGTGAATCAAATTTATATAATTCATTTTTACTTACCTTTTGAATAATATTATCGAGAAATTGATTGATGCCAAATGTTTCTCCTTCTACAGAAGCAACTGGTTTATTATTCTTAATTCCAACAAAATCAACAGAATCTCCACCTAGATCGCCAATAATAATCCCTTTCTGTGAGTCCTTCACTAGATCATCATCTTTGATTACCAGCGTTTCTTGATCTCGTGTTAATCCAAGATAAGCACAAGCACCTTCCGCACCGATAATGACATCTTCCACATACAATTTAACTGTTAATTCTTTCGGTTCTGCAATACCTGGTACCTTATGAAAAATTACTGTATGTGTTCCGATTAAGCGTTGTCTAAACTTATCTTTCATTTCCTTATATTGAGTAGTTGGCAGTGATACGGCTAGTTGATCAATGTGATAGTGTATTTCAGTTTCGTTAGGATTTGTGCAAATAGCGTGAAATGCAGCTAGACCAAATAAGAGAATATAAGTACGATCTTCGTCCACTTTTTGATTATTAAATCCGGTTAAACTTACATCGCGTTGTTTAGTGGCTGCCTTACCAATATAGTAGATTTCCCTTTTGTCGATAATGGCATGGCTCTTGAGTTCAATGATAAGATTTTCTTCAAATTTAATATCTCCTTCATCATAAGGTTTTTCATAGAACCCTTCATCATATAAAGAGATTGCATTTGGTAGCTGGTAATCCAAATAATATCCGTCATCGGATGACAAAGCTTTATACCAGCTATTCCCGCAATCAACCGCAAGAAAGTTTTTCCCGTCCATTTTCTCACTCACCTCTCTTTCAATTGTATGCAGAGCAATAGCCCATGCGTGCCTGTACTATTTAATTTCATGCTTAATATGATTTTAGGCAATAGCCCAAAGGATGGGCATTTAGCCCGCATATGATGCACTAATTGAAATTTAGGAGGGGCAAGATGTACGAAGATAAAAAAAACGATGTATGTGATTTCCCATTAAACTTAAGTGAATGTGATAATAAACCTCATAAACCCAATGTAAGTATAGGGAAAATATATACGAAAGTTCCTGTTGTATTGGCTGAACTCACTCTTCAAGTAAATTTAGATGCCTGTATTAAATTTCCTACGCATGTCTTGGAAATAAAAGATGTTAAAAAACAGATTAAATTAGTACAATGCAGATTACTTTTACCAACGAATAAATTATTCGTTAAAGGGTTTGTACGAAAAAATATTCAATACGCGAGCCCAAATTTAGAACCGGATTGTAATTTAAAAACGATTTCTTCCAGTATAAATTCGTTAACGGTGGATATTCCTTTTAGCTGTGTAACTGAAATTAAACATTATTTGAGAAAACCTGTTCAGCCTGCAGTCAACAAACGGAGTGAATTCGACTTTTTGATTTCGGATTCATTGCCAAGTGGTTTTCCGGAAAAAGATGAATTTCTATCAAGTGATCTATCTCAATTTCATCAAAACTCCACTCAATATTACAATGAATTACCATTTTGCGAGTTAGTTTCAAGTAATATTATTGAATGGGATGAGGCAATTAATCGGGCTGCCTTGCCAAAGAATGCTCCTATTGGTGAAGGTGTCTTTACTCAAGTTGAAGAAAAGATGGTCGTTGATATAACGTTAAAAGTACTTCAAAATCAGCAAATTCGGGTGTCCTCAACAACAAATGATGATTGTGATGACTATTGTTAAGCACTTACCCAGCAAGATAAATTTTTAAATTTCACTACTGTATATTTAATGGAGTAAAAGGGATTTTAGTTTTTCTAAAGGAGGGGAAAGGAGGGGATGTTTATGAGCATTCCTTCCATTAAGCGATGAATAATTTTCGAAATCCATATGTAGACCCCGACTCATTTCAAAATAAGGTTTATGATAATTATAGAAATCAAACTATCCCCCAGGACATTCAATTCTCTTTTAACTATCAGGGAGAATCCGAAGAGAAGAAAACGCAACGTAGTCGAAAAAATAAACAATCTGATAAAACAAAAAACGCCATCTATATAAATAATCAATTAGAAAACATAACGGATCCAAAACCGGTTATGTTTTCACCACCTATAGTTGACTCCATACAAAACCCTTTAAATGAAGATCCTATAGATAAGTTAATAGTTAATAATGATCAAAATAAAAAAACAGAAAATGAAAAAATGGACAAGAAAGATGTAGTTTCCGATTTATTCGAGGAATTTTCTAATATGCTTGAAGATAAGCCTTCTATACAAGAAGAATTTACAACTAATCAAGAAAATCCATTTGATAATGATACTGCACTAATTACACAGGAAAGCACATCTATGCCTGAAAATAAATTATCTGTTGATAACAATAATGCGGATACTGAAAACAGTGTTCAAACAAAAAACGAAAATTCCAGAATGCTATTTGCTGAATTTCATTCGAAGCTAGATAAACGTAACAATGATTTAATATCTGAAGAGGAGAATAATAAGTCATTCAATAATAAAGATACAATTGATGAAAAAGTGCTCCTCATGTTTTTAGAAAATGATGAGATGCAAGAAGAAGACGTGTATAGTGACAGGAATCAAGAAAATATGGATACGTTAAATGAAACTATTGATCCTATTGAAGAAAAATTCCTCACTATGCTTTCAGAAAGCGATGAATTGCAGGAAGAAAATCAGGACATCGCCATGTTTGAAGAAGATGTTAATGAATTGACTGAAACTGCCGACCTTATTGAAGATAAGTTTCTCACCATGCTTACAGAAGGCGAAGAATCACAGGGGAAAAAGAGCGATGAATTGCTTGAAAAAAAGCAAGAAAATCAAATGAATGAAGAAGATGTTAGTGTATTGACTGAAACTACTGAAACTATTGAAGATGAATATTTTACTATGCTTACAGAAAGCGATGAGCTGCAGGAAGAAAAGCAAGACAGTTTATTTCCAAGCTTGGAAGAGAAAAAATCTGATGACATAGAAGCTTTATCAAATTTTAGAGACACCGATTTTATTAATAATATTAATAAGAGGAAACCAGCAACTGTCAAGATGCAAGTATTGCTGTCTAGATTGGAAACAGAAATAGATATTGTCGAAACAGTTGAATTGTTAAGGCCAATCGAAAATATAGTGAAAGTAGAATGGTCCATACAATCGCTTGATTGTAAAGTTGTATTACCTTCAAAAACAGTCTTTCTAAAGGGTGAATTCGTCGCAGATATTGAATTTAGCAACAAAGGATTGGAAAGTAGAATACAATCAATTAAAGTCTCTATTCCGTGGTCCAAAACATCAAGTATTAACTGGTTAGTCGTCCCGGATTACCCTCATAGTAGGCAAAATGAATTTCAGTTCCAATCTCATAATGAACATACATCAAGTTTCCATTATGAATCTCACCATAAATTTTCAGAACCTATTCATAGTCATTTAAAACAAACTGATTTTGTTTGGCACCAAGAATTAAATTCAAAAGATAAGCATCTTCAAGTGAATGGTGTTGCTCAATTGTCTATTGATTTTTTGCAGGAACAATATATAGAACTAGATTGCTACTCGAAATAACATGGAGTAGCTTTTTTTATGGGGAAAAGGAGGACAGGCTTTTTCTACATAAAAATGTGTTAATTTGACACATTAAAAGCTTGGAATTTCAGTTAAGTATAATTCATTACAGACCATAAGAGCTTATTTCTAGAATCAAAATTAGAGTGAAAAAGATTGACCTTAAGTTTAATGAATTACTAAAAGTTTTCCGAAATTGAATCATCTGACTATTTGACTGGCCTACGTCCTAAAATCATCCGTTCATATGTTAGGAATGTAGAGTGAATAACTCTAACAAAATTGAAAGGGGTTTAGATAATGACAGATCAACATTATTCAAGTAATGATGGCTTTCCAATGAAGGATAGCTATCCAAAACACGGAAAAGGTCAAAGCAAAGGGGAGGATCATGGGGTCAAATCAAATCAACAAATTCCTGTAACTGATTCCGACGTAACTTTAGTTACATCTCCACTACCAACACCTACTTTTAAAGTTCCAGTAGTACTTGCAGAGCGAACTCTTCAAATTGTCGTAGAATCAGATATTTCACTTTATCCACCAGCTACGGAGATTAAAAGAGTTAAAAAACATGTATTTTTAGATCAAGTTAAATTAGTACCAGTAGAATTCGCACCAATTGGTACAACTGGCTTTTTCACAGTTACAAGAGCGAAATTATTTGTAGGAGGACATATTCGTAAAAATATTGAATATGCTTCAGCAGATTACAATGCACCACTACAAGATCGAATCGCAAATGTTCGATTCTCAGGTTTTGCAGAGTTAACAGCTGGTGATTTCATAAATCCACCTATTTTTGGTATTTCAGAAAATGCAGAATCTAATTTCGTTAATGAAAAAACTCAAATGGATGCTCGTTTGGATAAATACTTCTTCCAAAACCTTGTGAGATACAATGAGCAACCATACGGTGAGTTACTTGCTGCCAACTTCTTTGAACTTGATTTTTCACCGCACTCCACTTATCATGATGGATCTTTCCACACATTGCGTGAAAAAATTGTACTTGACCTTACTTTAAAAGTATTACAAGTTCAACAAATTAACGTGCCTGGTGGTGGCGTTGTATCAGTAGTTCCTAACCTTCTTCCTGGTATCACTCCTCCTGCAGCAGAATAAACGCTAGTATGTAAGAAGCATCCAAAGTCGTTTATACGATTTTGGGTGCTTTTTTATAGTGAAATCTATTTTACATAAAGTTTTAGATAATCTACATTGATTAACGAAATTCAAACCATACTAAACGGATAAATTGTATTGAGGGTGAGTTCATGAAACGAAAAATAGGCATTACGTTAATTATTTTTATCGTTACCTGCGCCGGTTTTTTACTAGCAGTTTCTGTATCTCCAATAAAGGAATTAGAGAATGTTTCGGTGAAATCAAGCAATAAACCCATTATGCTAATGGTCGTTGATTCATTAATGAGTAAACCATTACAAAAGGCCGTGAAAGAAGGAAAAGCACCTGCCTTCGAGTTTTTAATTAACAATGGCTATTTTAATCAGGAAATGATCAGTTCTTACCCAACAATGTCTGTCACTATCGATAGCACGTTATTAACCGGCACTTATCCGGACCAACATAAAGTCCCTGGGCTGATTTGGTATAAAGAGGATGAAAATCGAATGATTAGTTATGGAAGCGGAATTCGAGAAATATGGAGTAATGGAGTGAAAAATGTTGCTCAAGATAGTGTGATTCATCTCAATGAAAAACATTTAAGTAAAGAGGCTCAAACGATTCATGAAGAGCTTGCGAATCGAAAACTGTCATCAGCTTCGATAAATGGTCTCTTATATCGTGGAAGTTTTGAACATCAACTAAACGTCCCAAAGCTCATAGCGATGACTAATCTTTTACCAGAAGAAGTTGAAATAAATGGTCCTACGTTATTTTCACTTGGAGCGCTTTCTCAATATAATCCAGAGAATAATCGGAATAAATATGTATGGAACCGTTTGGGAGTCAATAATGAATTTACAGCTAAGGAGATAAAATACTTAATAGAACAAAAGAAGTTACCACCCTTTACACTTGCTTATTTACCAGATGCGGATGCTTCCATACACAAACATGGACCGGATGATTTAAAGGGGATAGAAAAAGCAGATCAGGCACTTCAGGAAATATTAAGTAGCTTCACGTCATGGGAGGAAGCCATTCAAAAGGTAACATGGATTGTACTGGGTGATAGTGGTCAATCTTTCGTGGGTAAAGATAAAGACAGTTCTTTAATTAATTTAAATCAATTGTTGAAGAATTATACGCTTTGGGAAGGGAAAAAGAATGATGGGCAACTTGCAATCGCAGTTAATGAACGGATGGCATACATTTATGTAAATGATCCACAGGTTCAAATATCAGAAGTTGTGAGGCATTTAAAAGGTGAAGAACGTATTGACTTTATTGCATGGAAAGATGAGCAAATAAACTATGTTGTAAAACCAGTAAGTGAAGAGGAATTAACATTTTCACCAAATGGCAAGTATGTTGATGACTATGGGCAATCGTGGCAAATTGCCGGGAATGCTTCCACCTTAAATTTGAGGCTGACTAATGAAGGGCAAATTCATTATCAAGATTACCCAGATGCTCTGGCAAGGCTTCATGGCGCGCTTCATTCACAAGAGGGACGTGTCATTATCGTCGATGCCAAGCCTACCTATGAGTTCATAGAAGAGCATAGTCACGATCATGCGGGTGGTGGTGCACATGGTTCTCTTCATAAAGTAGATTCAATCGTTCCAATGATTGTTGCAGGCACAAATGATTTTCCTCCATCCAATCGCCTTGTCGATGTGAAAAAGTGGATTCTTCAATTATTAGGTGATACTTAACAATGTTCTATTTCGATCCCTTTTAACTTTATTATTAATCCTACAAAAGAGATGAATAAAAAACGGCTTATCCATTAATAGAATAAGTCGTTTTTTATTGTATTCATCTTATGTGAATCAGTGCTTTATTGGCGGGGCTGTATTTAATTCATTTTTTAAAGAAACATGCAACTCAAGGTCACGATTTATAGAGGCGAAAAAAACAGAGCTTATATCGTTAACTCCTTGATCGGATAATTGTTGTATTAACCATGTTTCATTTACATTCACTTCTTCTAATATTTCGGAATAGATTGTTCCTTCTATAATAACTGGAAAGGCCATAGAGGATTTTGATGTTCTGATATTCATATCCTCTCTTGTCACGGAGTTTTTTTCCGGCTTTTTTAATAAACTTAAAGATCCATTCGCTTCAATAATGGCTGTTTCAACTTCATTAATATCAAATACATTTTTTTCTCTAAGCATTTGAAGGATATTATCAATAGAGTAGCGGATGTTTTTTAGATTATTATCAATAAATTTCCCGTTTTGAATAACTACGGTCGGTTCAAGCGTTAATAATCTACCTATTTTCCGATTGGAAATTTTCCATTTTGCAACAACCCTTTGAAATAGCCCGATAAATATAATTGCTACAAAAGTCGGGGCGTGTTCTATACTAGGGTCAGCAATATCAGCTCCTACTATTGCACCAAGTATAATAACGATTAAAAAATCAAATACCGGAATTTCCCCGATTGCTCGTTTTCCCATAAATAGGGTAGTAAACAACAGCAAAGGTAAAATAGTTAGTATTCTTACAAGAACAATGAGAATATCTTTCATAAATTCAAGCATCTTTACACCACTTTCCCCAAGCTCTTCATTTCAAAAAAGCTCTACTATACAATCAACTTTTCCATTTAAACTGATTAATATTACTTCTTTTTAAATTCTTTAATCCAGTTCAATACTTACGATGATTTTTGCAAAGTTGCAAGTTACCAAAGTTACTCATTTATCTCATATACTAACTGAGGATATTATTTTAAAACTTGCTTATATTAATGGAAAAGGGAGGTGCGATAATGACCCAGATACAAAATAAACTGGAACAAATGAAACTTGAAATAGCAGCGGAGTTTGGCATTGATAATTACGATTTAATCGATAAAGGTGAACTGCCTTCTAGAGTGAACGGAAAAATTGGCGGTGAAATGACTAAAAGACTTATTGAATTAGGAAAAATGCAATTAGTTCAAATGACGCAACGAGAATTAGTACCTATAGAAATAAAAAGGGAAGATGTTATGAAAAAGCAGCTTATGCTTCCTTGGCCAGAGGAGTACCACGGAGATTTACTGCCGATCCCTGGACATTATGATTCCCCAAAGAGTAACTTTTATAATTAATTGGCAAGAAAATTGGTATATGAAAAATGCTTAGATATGAACTAAGCATTTTTCGTTTTTTTACATGGATAAAAAAAGTGCATTTACAAATAATATTTTGAGACAGTACTCGAAATTTTATTATAAATTGGAGGAAAACATGGGGAAATTAGATGGTAAAGTAGCGATAATAACAGGAGCAGCACAAGGTATGGGTGCCATGCACGTTCGAAAATTTGTGGAGGAAGGTGCAAAAGTAGCAATTACTGACCTTAACTTTGGCGGCGCGAAAAAACTAGCGGATGAAGTAGGAGAAAATGTAATCGCTCTTAAATTAGATGTGGCTAGTGAAGAAAATTGGGTAGAGGTTGTAGCAAAAACTGAAGAAACATTCGGTCCTATAAACGTGTTAGTTAACAATGCAGGAATTGGGATTTTCAAAACATTGGAAGAACTAACTGTAAAAGATTTTGAATTAACATTTAAAGTAGATGAGCTTGGCGTATTTTTAGGAATGCAAAAAGTACTTCCTTCTATGAAAAAAGCTGGAGTAGGCTCTATTGTGAATATCTCATCTGTAGATGGATTGGTAAGTGCGCCTACCGCTATTGCCTATAGTGCTTCTAAGCATGCTGTAACCGGTATGACGAAAGGTGCTGCTGCAGAGCTTGGCCAATATAACATCCGTGTAAACTCTGTACACCCGGGAATTATTAAAACACCTATGGCCGATCAACCAGATGTGGAAGAATATCTTAAGCAACTTGAAAAAGATATTCCTTTAAGAAGAAGAGCAGAAGTAGTAGAAGTTTCTAATTTAGTTGTATACCTTGCATCTGATGATTCCAGCTATTCGACAGGAAGTCAATTTGTAGTAGATGGTGGTATGATTTCTGATTTATAAATAAAATTTATCCGCGCAATTTCTATTACAGAAATTGTGCTTCTTTTTATGCTTTTTAAGGGAAGGAACAATATTAAGATTTTTAATAGTTTTATCTTAAGATTTACAGGCTATGATAAATGAAGGAGTTTAGGAGGAATGAATATCTTATGAAAAAAATCATAAACATAGCATATTGGATTGTATTATTATTCTATGCTTATTTATTAATAGAGACGGTATTTTTTGCGCGGGATGCTAAAAGAAGCGTTAATTTAGTTCCTTTTGATATGATTACAGACAAAGGACTTACATTAAATGTCTGGGGGAATGTTCTTATGTTTATTCCTTTAGGTCTCTATGCTGCAAACTTTTTGAAACAATTCAACTTTTGGAAAGCACTATGGGTAGTTATTGGTGCAAGTTTTGGAATTGAAGTATTGCAATACATTTTTAAGCGCGGAGTTAGTGATATAGATGATTTGTTGTTAAATACAATGGGCGGATTAATTGGTATTGTTATTTATCTACTATTTAAAACGATGTTCAAATCGAAAGATCGGGTGCATAGTGCAATCTCAGCATTATCACTTGTGATTGGGATACCGGTATTTTTGTTAGTTGCAATTTTATTTTTGTATAACTGAAAAATGATGTATCTAAATTTACAAAGGGAGTGAACCGATGTCAAAAATTATTATTATAGAAGATACGGAAAAGATAAGAGAGGAACTTAAAACGTTCTTAGTCAGACATGGATATGAAGTAGTGGCTTTAACTAACTTCGAAAATATTCTTCAAGATACGTTAAAGGAAGAACCGAATCTAATCCTTTTAGATATAAACTTGCCTGTTACAGATGGATATTATATTTGCAGAGAAATAAGAAAGGAATCTGCTGTACCTATAATCGTAGTGACGAGTAGGGATAACGAGATGGATGAGCTAATGAGTATGAATTTAGGAGCGGATGATTTCATCACAAAACCATATAATACCCAAATCCTTCTTGCGAGAATTGAAAATATATTGAGAAGAGTTCATGGAGTTACTAATCAAGATACCATTACGTATAACGACCTGAAGTTAAACTTATTAAATGGCTCGGTTACGTATAACGACCAGACAGCAGAATTAACAAAAAATGAATTTAAAATCCTCTCCTGCTTAATTAAAAATAAAGGGAAAATTGTTTCAAGAGATGATTTAATGGATTTTATGTGGAATGCGGATATTTTTGTGGATGATAATAATCTATCCGTTAACGTTACGAGATTAAGAAAAAAACTTGAAGGATTAGGGATGAAGGAAAATATAGAAACTAGACGCGGATTAGGTTATATACTGCCATGAATTTAAAAAACTACTTAAAAGAAAGAATGCTGTTTTTACTTAATAATTTAATTCTATTTGTCATAATAGGCGGTATTATGTTACTCGTTAATAGCAACTGGAATCTAATATTACTGACTTTCTGCATTTGGTTTTTCCCTGTCCTTACTTATATGATAATCGAATTTATGAAACAGAAAGCTTTTTATAATGAGTTAACCAGCATAATGGATAATTTGGATAAAAAGTTTCTGCTTCCTGAAATTATGAATGAGCCTGAAAGCCTGGAAGGTAAGCTTTTATATGATATATTGCAACAGACAAATAAGGATATGCATGAGCATGTAAAGAGATATAGAGTCCGGGAAAATGAATATAGAGAATATATAGAAACATGGGTACATGAGATAAAGACCCCGATTGCATCGACCCGGTTAATAATAGAAAATAATCAAAATAGCATTACCCGCAATATTAAAGAAGAATTAAAAAAGGTGGAAGAATATATAGAACAAGTTCTTTTTTATTCCAGAAGTAATAATGTCAGCAAGGATTATATCATCAAAGAGGTGTCTTTAGCTGACCTTACCAGAAAGGTGATAAAGAGGAATTCGAGAGACTTTATTAGTAAAGGTATTGCCATTGATATGGAAGCGGTAGAAGGTACGGTGTACAGTGATGCAAAGTGGCTTGAATTTATATTGAATCAACTAATCGGAAATGCCACTAAGTATATTAAGGAACGTGATGGAAAAGTAACCATCAGTACATTTAAAAATGAAAATAATATTGTACTTACCATAGAAGATAATGGTATCGGTATTATAGATAAGGATTTAAATAAAGTGTTCGAAAAGGGGTTTACAGGAGAGAATGGCCGAAAGTATGGACAGTCTACTGGGATTGGTCTTTACTTATGTAAAAAACTTTCAGAGCAGCTTGGTTTAGGACTTACCTTAACTTCTAAAACAGGTGAAGGAACAAAGGTTAGCATTGTCTTTCCAATTGGAAGTGTAAATTTACTGCATTGAATCATTTTAAAAACGGATGTCCGACTTATTAGTCAGGCATCCGTTTTTTTATTTTCAATCTTGCAAAAATGTAACTTTATTAAAAGATAAACCGATATGTAGCGCTAAGTAACCTTGTTATGATAATGACAAGAAGTGAACAGGAGGAAATTAAAATGAATAAATTGGTTATTGCAGTAGTAGCGATCATTGCTGTTTTATTGGTAGGGGCTTATAACGGGTATAATTACTATAATGGTCCAAAAATTGTAGATGGTGTTATTTCAGGAAATGTCGATGGAAAAGGTAAACCAATAGATTTTACAAACGAATTTTCAGTTGGAGATACAGTATATTTCTCTGCAGAAGTGAACCGGTTTTGGATAAAAGAAGCAAAGGTCGTATGGTATAAAGATCAAGTTAAAACATCAAATAGATTACATGTTGAAGAAAATATAGTTTTAAATGATGCAGGATATTTCACTGCTAAGCTAACGATTCCCGACGATGCCAAAGAAGGCCGTTACATGGTAACGATATTTGTAAAGGGTAGCAAAATTAGTGAAACTACCGCTGAATTTTACGTGAAAAAATAGAGTGCTTTATGAATCAGGAGCTTGGAGGGAAAGTAATGAACAGTATATTAACCGTTGATAAAATAGAAAAATATTATGGGCATAAAGGGAATGTAACAAAAGCTATCGACAATATTAGCTTTCAAGTAGATAAGGGGGAGTTTGTAGGAATTATGGGTCCGTCAGGTAGTGGTAAGACGACCCTTTTAAATTGTATTTCTACTATTGATACGATCACAACAGGCCATATTAATATCAATAATAAGGATATTACAGTTCTTAAGCGAAAAGCTTTGGAAAATTTCAGACGTGATGAGTTAGGTTTCATCTTTCAGGATTTCAACTTGCTGGATACATTGACTGCCTACGAAAATATCGCATTAGCACTTACAATACAAAATAGAGGGACTAGAGAAATTGATCGATTGATTAAAAATGTTGCTAAGAAACTTGAAATTTCTGAGCTATTAAACAACTATCCATTTCAATTGTCGGGAGGGCAAAAGCAACGAGTAGCATCGGCAAGAGCATTAGTTACAGAGCCTTCACTCATTTTGGCTGATGAACCAACAGGGGCTCTGGATTCTAAATCTGCAAGACTGCTGTTGGATACATTTGAAAAGCTTAACAAAGAATTTCAGTCTACGATTCTTATGGTTACCCACGATGCCTTTACAGCTAGTTATGCTCACCGGATTCTATTTATAAAAGATGGCCGAATCTTTAATGAACTAGTACGAGGAGAGGATACGAGAAAGGAATTCTTCAATAAGATTATTGAAGTTGTAACTTTACTTGGAGGTGATGCGGGGAATGTTTTATAAAATTGCCTTAAACAATGTAAAAAGAAGCTTAAAGGATTATTCCATCTATTTTCTAACATTAACCATTGCCGTCTGTATATTTTACAGTTTCAATTCTTTTGAAGAGCAGACTGCTATGCTTGAAATGGGCAAAAGTACTTCGGAATACATGTTAACCTTTAATAAATTAATGGCTGGAACATCTATATTTGTTTCCTTTATTCTTGGTGGATTGATTACGTATGCCAACAATTTCTTAATTAAAAAGAGAAAAAAGGAATTGGGTATATATATGACCCTGGGAATGTCCAAAGGTAAGATTTCGAGAATCTTAATTTTTGAAACTTTATTAATCGGTCTCGTATCCCTTGCTGTCGGAATTGCCCTTGGAATTATTGTCTCACAAGGCTTGTCGGTAATTACTGCCCAACTGTTGGCCGTAGAGATGAGCAAATATAAATTTATTGTTTCAATTGGAGCAGTGATTAAATCTGTTGTTTATTTTGGTATAATTTATCTTCTTGTCATGATTTTCAACCAAGTGACCATATCCAAGTACAAATTGATTGATATGCTAAATGCAGCTAAGAAAAATGAAGTAGTAAAGCTAAAGAATGCATCCGTCTCGATATTTTTCTTTTTTGTATCTTTGATTGTCCTGGGTGTTGCATATGTATTAATTCTCAAAAATGGTGTGAATTCTGAAGGGTTTTTATTGATTGCATCCCTTTTGTTGGGTGTTATTGGAACAATGTTGTTCTTTTTCAGTCTCTCTAATTTCATGATCCATATTGTACAAAAGAACAAGAAACTGTATTTGAAAGATTTGAATATCTTTATTTTAAGACAGATCAATAACAAAATTAACACGAACTTTGTCTCGATGTCTGTAATATGTCTGATGCTTTTTTTAACGATTACGCTTTTATTTACTATGTTCAGCTTTAAAAGCACCACTGATAAAATGGCGGAAGGAAATACTTCTTTTGATGCCTCATCGGTGCTCATTGCAAATCTAGAAAATCAAGAAGAAAACGTGAATGACATAGAGACATTTTTAGAAAGAATTAACTTCTCGTTTGAAGCCGATGAAAAACATACTTTTTTTAGTGAGTATAAATTGACACTTACTTTAGAAAACTTGTTATCCAATTATTTAACCCAACAGGAAGAGCTAGATTTTCAGGAGAACTTAAAGATGGGTGCTTTATCCGCTGTTAAATTATCGGATTATAATTCAATTTTACAACTTAACGGACAGAAGCCTAAGGAATTAAAGGACAATGAAGTTTTAGTTGTATCAAATTATAGTCAGATGAATCAGGCGTTGAATAAATTTATGGATAATGAAAATATCATCAACATAGAGGGCAAAGACTATAACATTAAAAATGGTGCTCCAATTGAAGAAAATATTTTTACTACTTCATTTGATCTGTCCTTCTTTTATCTTATCGTTCCAGATGATTTTTCCGGAGAGTTAATTTTAAATAAAACAGGCTTCAATGTAATGTTTGGTAGTGATCCTAAAAAGTCAGAGGAAAAATATACAAACCTAATTAATAGTTTTTGGAATAATAGTACCGTAGATGGCACTAGTTATATAGTGCGTGGGGATACAAGAGACATGGTATATACAAGAACCCATGGTTTATCAGCTACAATTGTTTTTCTTGGTATTTATTTAGGGCTCATCTTTTTAATATCCAGTGCTGCAGTTATGGCATTGCAACAGTTATCTGATGCTAGCGACAGCTTGGAACGCTATCAATCTTTACGGAGAATTGGCGTTACAGAAAAATTAATTAACAAAGCGATTTTAATTCAAAACCTGATTTATTTTGCGATACCTTTAGGGTTAGCTATTATTCATTCCATTGTCGGAATTAGTGTGGTTAACGAAGTTTTCAAAACTTACAGCCAGAGCTTAATAGGGAGTTCTATGTTCGTCATTGTCTCTGTGCTTCTTGTAATATACGGCGGATACTTTTATGCAACGTATATTGGCTTTAAAAATATTGTGAAAAATAGAAATTAAGAATGTTGCTTGAATAAGTTATGAAGATTTGAATAAAGCGATGGTCCACCTTATCTGAAAAAGATGAGAGGGGCCTTTTTTGTAGATATGCTAAAGATAAAGACGACTAAATAATAAAAAAGCAGGGGATCTAGCCACCCTGCTCTAATTCAAAATTAAATTTCAGCTTCACTATAATAATCCGATAATTGACTGCTCAAGTGTTCCAATTGAATGATTTGTGAATGAGGAAATCCATCATATTTCGTCTTATCGGAACACATCCAGCATGAACAATGTATTTTCCCTTTTGCGAAATATCCAGTAAAGCGGGAGTGCCATCCAATTTGTTTTGCAATTTTTGTTTTACGTTGAATGACTCTGTTTCGATGATGCCGATAATAGGCTCGACTACGATTTTTTTGATGTGGTTTCATTGACCAACAACTCCTTGGGTTAAGGCTCAGCCTGTAAAAGTCCCCCAAAGACTAAAATGGACCATTACAGGCTGAGTATGTGGACAATGAAGGTATTGAAAAGATTCAAGTTAATCACCCCAGGAAAATGTATTACTTTATTATAATCAATTATAACAAATAAGATTTGCAATAGGATTCAAAGCTAAATTCCAAACTTACTCAAAATAAACGAATATCCTTCAGCAAGTTCACGTAGCTGGTTGAAACGACCAGATGCACCAAAGTGACCAGCACCCATGTTTGTTTTTAAAACAAGGGTATTGTCATCTGTTTTTAATTCACGGAGACGGGCTACCCATTTGGCTGGCTCCCAGTAACCGACGCGCGGGTCATTTAATCCTGTCGTGATATACATATGTGGGTAAGGCTTTGCTTCTACATTGTCGTATGGACTGTAAGATTTCATATAGTAATAATCATCTTCATTTTGCGGATTACCCCATTCATCCCACTCCAAAGTCGTTAATGGAATTGAATCGTCAAGCATGGTAGTGACAATATCGACAAACGGTACTTCCGGAACAATGACTTTAAAACGATCTCCTGCCATATTAGCTACAGCACCGACTAACAAACCACCAGCACTCCCGCCGCGAGCTGCAATAAGTTCAGTTGTTGTAACACCTTGATCGATTAAATAATTCGCTGCATCAATAAAGTCCGTAAAACTGTTGCGCTTCTTCTGCATTTTCCCGTCAAAATACCAAGTGCGTCCAAGTTCTGAGCCACCACGCACTTGCGCGGTTGCGATTATTACCCCTTTATCAAGTACAGGCAGACGATAAGCACTGAAAAATGGATCACTACTATATCCGTATGAGCCGTAAGCATTTAAAATAAGCGGTGCTGGACCGTTTTCGAGCGCATTCTTTTTATAATGAAGAAGTATGGGAACACTTATCCCGTCAGCTGCTGTTGCCCAAACCTGTTGCTGAACGTATTGATTTCGATCGTACTCGCCTGTAACGGGTGCCACTTGTAATACTTCCTTTTCCCCCGATTCAATATCAATACGAATTGTCGTTTTTGGCGTCAAAAATGATTCGTATTGAACTAAAACCTCAGAAGCTTCGTAGTCCTGGTCTGGAACTAACGAGACCGAATAGATGTCTTCTTCCCATTTTAACTGAACAAGAGAGTCACCTTCGATACGCCAAACTTGCTCTAAACCATTTTCACGACCTGTTACATAAACATGGTGTTTAAATGGATAAATATTTTCAATAAATCGCTCTTCATCGTACGGTACAACAGTTGTACGCTGACTGAAGTTATTCAACGAACAGCGGAGTAGGGTGAAGTTCAATGCATTTTCATTCGTTAATAGTAAAAGCTCATTTTCCCAATGCTCTACATCGTATTCAATTCCTTCGCGTCGTGCCTGAAATAATTGTGGAGGCAATAAGGGGCTATCTGCATCAATAATTTGTACTTCTGATGTCGTCGTTGATTGAGAAACAATGAAAATAAAGCGTGTACTTTTTGATTTGTTAATAAATAAATTAAATGTTACGTTGGATTCTTCAAATAAAAGTACGTCAGACGTATTTTTAGTACCTATTTCATGACGCCAAACTTGATATGGTCGTTGTAATTCGTTTAGTCTTACATAAAAAATGTATTGTCCACAGTTACTCCATTCAACACTACTGTAAATATAGACGTTAGGGATTGTATCTTCTAACAAACTACCTGTGTGCAAATCTTTCACATATAATGTATAGCTATCTGTGCCGTCACGATTTTCTAAATAAGCAACATAGCGATGATCTTTTGTGTAACGCTGAACAGTAATGCTTAAATAGTCATCTCCTTTAGCAAGGGTATTTTCATCGATTGTAATTTCTTCCTCGGAAAATGCTAATGCCTCCCGACTTTCAGCACGTTTACGAGCGAAAATCGGATATTGCTTTTCCTTTTCTGAACGGTAGTAATAAAAGTAAGGTCCTTTTTGAACGGGTATCTGACTTTCCGAAGACGGAATGCGTGCAATCATAGCTTCGTAAAGCTCGGTTGCTAAACCTTCCAACGGTTTCATGACCTCATCATAATACATGTTTTCCTGCTCTAAATAATCAATTACTTCTGGATTAGATTTATCCTTCATCCAATAATATTCATCATGCCGAACGTCTCCATGCAGCTCAAACGTATGAGGCATTTGCTTTGCAATTAATTTATTCATCTATAATTCTCCCCCTTGATATAACTCAATAACTTCGATAAATTTTTGGATAATCCTCTAAAAAGCTACAATTTTCTTGTTTGCAGGAAGACTATAAACAAATTAAAAAGAAATTTGGGAATTTAAATACTTAATAATAATTTACTATTTCATAATGTTACATAATAAACTAAAATTTAGTTAATATGTATTTTTCCTGTATATAACTTCCGCGTTTCGACTTCCATTAACTTCAAAGATTTTCACTTCTTAAGAATATTTTGCAAAGATTAAAATGCCAGAGAAGTAGTAATTAGAAAGGAGGCGATTATTCTCCGGGATGAATAATATTTGTTTTAAAAAAATTTAATATAAAGGAAGGATTAAAAGATGCAATTAAACCGAAGTTTATTTATTAGTTTTTTAAGTGTTGTAATATTATTTTCCTTAGCTGTACCCCGTTTTTCGGCACAAGCCTCTTTTCTATATGAATTGAGTGAGGTGAGGACCTTGTCAGGCAACGGAACAGCTGATCTTAAGAATGGAGATTTAAAAGATGCCAGATTCGATACTCCTTCGAAATTTATAAAATTGCGAAATGGCAGCATAGCAATTGCGGATACAAACAATCATGTTATTCGCCAGATAAACGATAAAAAAGTAACAACATTGGCTGGTTCTCCATTTTTGATTGATGGAGATATTGCGTTTCAAGGTAGCTTTCTTGATGGGAAAAAATTAGAAGCGGCATTTAACGAACCTGCTGGATTAGCTATTGCAAATGACGGGTCTATCTTAATTGCGGATTCAGCTAATCATTCAATTAGAAAAATAAGTAATGATGGCAAAGTAACAACAATGGCTGGTAATGGTGTATTTGGATTAGAAGACGGAAATGTAAAAAATGCACGTTTTAACACACCACTTGATATTGCTATAGATTCAAAAGGGAATATTTATGTAGCGGATGCTTTAAATCATGTGATACGTAAGATTTCAAAAGGCGGAATTGTTAGTACGGTTACTAAACCTTCTGATCGTATTGTAGAGTATACTCAAGGATTACCTGATTTTGGAGGGGATTTTGCTGACGGTACTATTCAGGACGCCATGTTTAATGAACCAAGTGCATTACTACTAGATCATAAGGACAATTTATATGTTGCAGATCGTGGTAATCAGCGGATACGTTATATTGATTTCAGGAAGAACACTGTAACAACTGTAGCAGGTTCAGGCGAGCTACTGACGAATGAGTATTATGTAGAGGGAGGAAATACTGATGGTCTCGCTACAAAAGCGCAATTCTCCTCACCTGAAGGAATGGCATTAATAGATAAATCAACATTACTAATTGCAGATCGAAAAAATCATACAATTAGGCAATTAAAAGATGGAGTTGTCTCAACTATTACCGGTACTGCTGAACAATTTGGAAACAAAGATGGGCTTTTACAATCGGCTTTATTTAACGAACCAGTGGATGTATTAGTGCAAGATGACGGCTCATTATTAATACTGGAGGCGGGGAATAACCAAATTCGGAAATTAGCTACTTATGATGTATTTTTATCACAAAAGTATTCAAAAAAAGCAGAAGTTTGGTTAAATGGGAAGTTGCTTGAGACAACTGTTGAATTTATTCAATCAGAACCCCTAATTCCTTTAAACACAATTGGAGAAGAATTAGATTTAGCTGTTAATTATGAAAAAAAATCCGGGAAAATTACTCTTTCAAATGAAAAGACAACATTTGTACTTTATGAAAATAAGAAGACTGCACAAAAAGAAGAATTAGGTAAGAAAGCAAGTTATCAATTAAATGTACCTGCAAAAGTAATTAATAATAAAGTTTATATTCCGGTTAGCTTTATATCAGAAAACCTAGAGCTACATGTTATTTGGGATGAATCATTAAAAAATCTCGTAATTAGAAGTTATACTTTTGATTAGAAGGAGTGATAATTTTGTATAAAGCAATAATAAGCTTTGTCGCAACTGTAATGTTTTTAACAGTCGCTTTCCTTCCAACTACAACATATGCTGCTGATACATCAAGAGGAGCGGAAATCAGCTCGTATATGGGGACAGTTGAAGTGAAAAAAGCAGGAGGAAAAAAATCAATCATCGCCTTTGAAAATATGAAATTGAATCAAGGTGATGAAATCATAACCGGTGCTGACTCCTCAGCTATTCTTCAATTCTCTAATAATGGTGAAAGCGATGATCAGTTAATATTAGAAGCCAATTCGACGATTGTGCTGTCCAAAGTATCAAATAAAGAGAGCACTGTAACGAAGGTGAAACTAAAGCGAGGCAAAGCGTGGGTAGATGTATCTTCAATTAATAATAATGAAGATGTGTTCCAACTAGAAACTCCTGAGGGAATCTTAAATGTACGGGGAACAAATTTCTTTGTGGCTGTCGATCCTAATACAGGTCAGTCAGTTATTGGATTGTTTTCGGGAATAGTTAATTATAATTCCACAGAAGATAGATCCCAAGGGACAAATAATATATACCCTGCTCAAATTTATTATTTAGATTCGCAAAATGAAGAGAATGTAGGGAATATGTCTAATCAGACTTTAGAAGAGATGCTGAAAAATGCACCATCCGAAATAGTTCAAGTAATTGTGGCAAATTTAAGTAAAATAAATGAAGAAAATAAAATGTTGATAGATAAAATAAATCAGCAATCAGTGACAGGTTTAAGTCCTGACGTTTTAACAAATATAAATAGAATAGCCTTTGCATTATTAAACGAATTGTATAAAACAGGTAAGATTTCAGAAGAAGCTTATAAACTTAAATTGGAGGAAATAAGTAAGAGCAGTTCTACAGGTGGAGATATACCATCCTCATCCCTTCAAATCTCAAGTGCAGATAAAATTTTGGAATTGAACCAAAATAAACGGGAAGAAAGATTAAATGAAAGTAATAATCAATTATCAAAATTAGAAGAACTGAAAAGACAACAAGAAGAGTTAAAGAAAAAGAATGAAGAATTGAAAAAAGAGCGAGAGGCGCAAACTTTACAAAAATATAAAGAAAGCTTATCTAAAGAAGAGCAGGAGAAATTGCTGAAACGGCAAGCTGATTTAGAGGCGGCAAGAAAAACACCGACACCAAGTCCAACACCAGATTCAACACCGACACCAAGTCCAACACCGACACCAAATCCAACACCAGATCCAGAGCCGACACCAAACCCAGATCCAACACCAGAGCCGACACCAGACCCAGAGCCGACACCAAACCCAGATCCAACACCAGAGCCAGATCCAGACCCAGATCCAGACCCAGATTCAACACCAGATCCAGAGCCGACACCAAATCCAGATCCAACACCAGACCCATCGCCTGACCCAAATGAGTGGTTTTATAATATTGAAAATCCACTCTATTTTAAGGTGACTGTTGATTCAGAACAATTTTATAAAGAGGATTTTATTAGTCAAGATAAAGATAATAAATTACTGTTTGAAACGACAATGGCAATTCCATTCGGTAATGGAGATCGAGTAACATTTTTTACTAATAGTGATTTATTAGAAATTAGAGGCATTATATTGGAAAGTGATTTCCCTTACGAAGCTGGGGAACCAGATTATACGATTCCAATCGAGAAAGTCGATTCAGATAATTTAACATTTATAATCACTCTAGCTGAAAAGGGGAATTCAGATCGAACTGTAGAATTGACGTTTAAAATCCTTGCTGAATTAAGAGAATATCAAAGTCCCGAAGATATTATTACCTCCTTCAAAGAAATTAAATAAGACTAGTTCCAATTATAGTGAGTATATATACTCCTAGAGGTGAATTAGTTATGAATAAAGAACGGATTCCTTAATGGGGGTTCGTTCTTTTTGTTCAAAAAAACAATTTGAAAGCCCTTTAAGTATTTTATTGATTCTCATTCTATTCTGCTTTTATTTTATTTCAATAATTTTTAAATACCTCTGATGGATACTCTAAGGCTTTTGGTTCAAAATAAACAAGAGAGGGTATAAATGAATTTGACCTTTAATGGGAATATCCCGTTTAAAATAATAACCAGCTCAGTGGGGAGGTAAAAAATGAATGTCCTAGATTGCATCGTTATAGGCGGTGGACCTTCGGGGTTAAGTGCAAGTTTGATTTTAGGTAGAGCTAGAAGAAAAATTATGTTGTTTGATGATGATACAAATAGGAATACAATGACGCAAGAATCGCATGGATTTATTACTCGAGATGGTATAAAGCCTCAAGAGTTTAAAGAACTGGGTTTAAAAGAACTGGAGAAATATCCTTCTGTCTCGTTCGCTCATGCAACCGTTACTGAAATAATTAAGGATAAAGGTAATGAGAGATTTTTTGTCAAAGCATCCAATGGACAGGAGTATGTTACTGAAAAGATTATATTAGCTACTGGTATTCAAGAAGTATTTTCTATTCAAGGGATAAGGGAATTTTACGGGAAGAGCTTATTTAGTTGTCCGTATTGTGATGGCTGGGAGCAAAGAGATAAGCCATTGATTGTCATTGCAGAAAAAGAAAAGCATGCACTCCATCTGACTAAAGTTATATATAATTGGTCGGAGGATTTAGTTGTTTTAACGAATGGAATAACACTCTCTCCAGAAGGTACTGCAGATTTACAAAGACGCAATATCAAAATAATATCTGACCCAATAAAGAATTTAATAGGGGAAGATGGTTATTTACAGAAAATCGAGTTTGATACTGGGGAAACGATTTTAAGGTCAGGTGGATTTGTGGCACCAATTTATTATCGCACGAATCAATTCGCTGAAAAACTTGGGTGTGAGTTGGATGAAGACGGAAAAGTTAAAACAGATGGCGTTGGCAGAACAAGTGAGAAGAACATATATATTGCGGGAGAAACTGAAAGAAACAGACCTTCCTCGCTAATGATTTCAGCAGCAAAGGGTAATAAAGCTGCAGTTTCTGTAAATACGGACCTTACGATGGAACGTTTTTAAATGTTAAAAAATAAATGGCGCTATCCAAAATACATTGGATAGCGCCTTATTTTTGACGGTTCTATTATGGGTTAGTTGACCAAAGTCCAGCATGCTTTAATACAACACGTGGATGAAGCTTTAATTGTGCAACCATTAAGTCAGCTAAATCTTCTGCTTGCATAACTTTTTCTGGGTTGCCGTCTGTTAAGTTCAGCTCAACCGCCATGTCAGTTGCAACCGTACTTGGTGTTAAAGTTGTAACGCGAATATTTTTCTTACGTACTTCAAGCATTAATGACTCACTTAATCCGATTACTGCAGCCTTAGAAGCTGAGTATGCACTTGTAACCGGTGCCCCTTTTTGACCAGCTGTGGATGAGATATTGATGATATCGCCTGTATTGCGCTCAATCATTTCAGGTAATACTGCACGTGTTGTATAGTATACACCTTTTACGTTAACATCGATGATATTTGTCCATTCTTCAGGTGTTAAGTCCATGAAACCGCCGAATTTTGAAATACCAGCATTATTTACTAAAATATCGATGGCTCCAAGTTCGCTTCGAATTGACTCAACTGCTGTAGTTATAGAGTCTAAATCTGCCACATTTGCCGAAGCAATAGCTACCTTAACGTCATATTGTTTAAGTTCCTCTGCCACTTGCTGTAAATTTTCAAGTGAACGTCCGACAAGACCTACGTGAATTCCTTCTTTAGCAAAAGCGATTGCTGTTGCTTTTCCAATTCCACGCCCTGCTCCGGTGATTAATGCCACTTTTCCTGTAATTGTTTGCATTTTTTTTGCTCCTTTAAATAAGATTGATTTATTATAGCGAAATAAAGAAATCGATATCCTCAAACTGGATCGTGCTTTTTCACCAAAAATAAATCAAGTATTATTCTAAAACTAACTTTATTCTACTCATGGTTTTTCGTATTGTAAAGGATACGAGCATGCTAATTTTCTTCGTTCTTCCAAGGAGGATTTGTATGGTGGGAAAAATTGTTATATATTTTGGAAACTGTATATGGAATAAAGAATGACAGGAAGGTACAAAGCATAGTAGGTATATCAGTAAAATGTTCCATAAGACTATTCCACAAAAAAATTCCACCTTTAGTGTGATTTTATAATGTTGCCTGGCTTTTCGATAGTTGCGTTGACATCAACTTGTATATCACTCTTCATGAAATAATGCTGACCCTCTTCCCATTCCTCTTTAATGGATTTCCAAAGCGGATAATGCTTTTCATATAAATAAGTGTTTAATCCGATAACGTCTGTATATAACTGATTCTGTAAAATAGAGATGGTATGTTCCGTTATTTCTTTAATTTCTTTTTCTAAAGTATTTTTTAGCTTTTCGTAATTTTCTTCCTTCATAACATCAAGTTGGCCATACTGTTCAGCAACTCCGCTAGCAACGTCGATTTTAATATTGAATTTTAATGGCATTTTCTTATCTTTCAGGGATATTTTACTTTGGATGTTTAAGATTTCGAAGGTGACATCGTGATCATCAAGTTTTGTGTTAATCGTCCCTGTCTGATTTTTGGATTGAATAAAATTTACTCCTTTTGCTTCATCTCCAATTAAATTACCAACAACTTTATTCTTAATACCGCTGTATACCGAAACTCCATCATAATTAACTGTCGTTGAATTTACCTGACTAATAAAAGGAATAATAAAACTTCGATTCATTAACAAATAGGATTGAACATTTCCCACAGTTAAAGGTTGGGCAATATCTAAGGTCGACTTATTTTCCAAAACTTTGGATAAATATTTACTTGGTACTTTCTCGTTTTCAGGGAGAATTGATAAATAATCGCTTGATTGCTCCTCCGTAATGGCGATTTTAACGCTCCGTAACATTTCCTTTTCTCGAAGGAAAATATCCATCAGATCAGCAAATAAATACTCTTCTTTTGCAAGGGCTTCCGAAAAAAGGACAATATTTAAATGTGTCACGTTTGTCCTACTTCCAGCCTGTTTTATCATATCGCGGTTCATTTCAATAATGGTGTCACCAGTTTGTGATAGGTTACGAAATGAAGTGGCGTTTGAATTGTTAGTGTTTTGTTGTGAGCTAAAGGTAGAAGGGTTTAAAAGCTGTTGTGTTAATTTGAATTTATTATTTTCATTTTGTTCATAATCCTCATCTTTTTCATAATTTAAAACTCTTTCATCGGTTTGTAATGAAGATTCATTTTGATTTTGTTTTATGCGTTCTTGCCCTGATGAAGGTTTATTATTTTGCTGCTGTGAGTTTTGCTGCTGTTGACCTTTTGAGTCCCTAGCAGCCACACTTTCTTCTGAGGGAGCTGGTTTATTATTAGCTAGGTCTATCGCAATCCCTGTTACAAAACTACGATCTTCTACTTCAAGATTATCCCAGCAACCGGCTGTAAGTGGGAGACAGCAAATTAAAAATATTAGTTTATTATAAGGGATCATGGGTTCTCCTACCTCTTATTAATAGCATAGTTCCTAGTAGAAATATGACGAATACCATATAAATTATCTCTAAATAAGCCATATATTTTGCAATGTTATTAATTTGAATAAAGTTTTTAGGTATCATGGCTAAAAAGAAAATGATGGGTGACAAAATAAAAATAATCGTTTGTTTGGCTAATTTAGGAATTAGCTGGTTAATGAGCATTACTGCAATATCAAATGCCATTAAGCAGGTTGTAAATACAATAATTGTCCAGATGATAAATAAAATCGAATCAAAGCGTTCGAAGAAAATTCCTGGAATCGATATTATTTTTGAAAGCTCGAATACAGGGTAATAAAGATTTTTGACCGTTGCATTCCCAAAGACGCCAACACAAATAATAAAAATAATGATATAAAAGGTAAATGGAAATAAAATGCCTAAAACAGTCATTTTAGCTGCTTTTTCAGGTTTTTTTATAAGAGAAATATAAAATATTACAATACCAAATCCTAGAAATGCGTTCAAACTGGATATTGTTCCAGACTGAAGTCCTTTAAAATCGGTTTGAAACACAGGAAGTAAATTTTCAAGCTTAATAGCCCACATCGGAGCAATAATTAATAAAATTAACCCGCCGACAACAAAAGGGAAAAAGAGAATGTTTAATTTGAAAATGGCCACCCTCGAGCCAGATACTGCATATATAACGACAAGGATAAACGCTAAACAGACAACTTCCAATGGGGTACGATCAAAAAAGTACTCCTGAGACAAGGTAGCCATTTCCCTCATTTGAAACGAAGAGATAATAATATATTGAAAAACAAAAATAAAGCATAGTATGACTGCCACTGGCTTTGATACTAAATAGGAGGCAAAAGAGAAAAAGGGTTCATTTGGGAAGGATACCGCTATTTTTGCTAAAATCCATCCTAAAAGAAGCGCGATCAACCCTCCAAATAAAATTGCTATCCAGCCATCCGATGATACAGTATGTTCGGTTATATACCGAGGCAAAAATAGAATTGTAATACTAATCGTATTCGAAGCAACAGCAAACATAATGTCTTTATCTTGAATCGATTCATTGTTTTTATAAAGTTTCATTACTTCACTGATCCTCCGTCTTTCTTTTTCCTATTCGATTTCAGGAATGGCTGAAATGAGCGTTTTGACAATACTGTAATCGGAGCCCTTACGACAATATTTTCAAGGGTCCATAAGTTGCCTGGAGAAAATGATTGTGTATATGGAATACCAATACTTTTTAAGTTGGCAAGATGAACATAAATCATAATAAACACTAAAATAATTCCGTATAGTCCTAAAATTGCGGCAGCAAATATAGTAGCGAGACGAACTATTCGCAAGCCAATCGCAAAGCTGTAATTGGGTATTGTGAATGCACAAATGGCTGTTAGAGAAATAACTATAACCATGATGGGAGTTACAATCCCCGCCATAACGGCAAGTTGACCAATAACTATACCGCCTACAATCCCAATTGTCTGACTGATTTTATAGGGGAGTCTTGTTCCAGCCTCCTGCAATACTTCATAAAAAAAGACGAGGATTAAAGCTTCAATTAAGGACGGAAATGGAATCCCTTCCCTAGCGGCAGTTATCGTAAATAATAGCTGAGCCGGAATTAATTCTGGATGGTATGAAATTAATGCAACATATAGGGCTGGTAAAAATATAGTCATGTAGAAAGAGAATAAGCGCAATAATCGTAGTAATGAACTTATTAACCAACGTTGGTTATAGTCTTCTATTGACTTTAATGAATCCCCGAAAGTGATAGGCATTAAGAGAGCAAAGGGTGACCCTTCAACAATAATGGCTATTTTACCTCTCAATATATTGAAAGCCACCCTATCCGGTCTTTCTGTATCTAAAATTTGTGGAAAGGGTGACAGAAGATTATCTTCAATCCACTGTTCAATAAATCCAGAATCCGGTGCGAAATCAATATCAATTGTTTTAACGCGACGCAAAACTTCCTGTAAAAGGTCTTCTCTTACAATCCCATCAATATAACAAATGGCAATTTTCTGGTTGGAATGTGTGCCAACTTCCATCATATCGACTCGAAGATTGGGGTCTTTGATTTCCTGGCGAATGAGCGAGAGGTTAATTTTAAAATTCTCTATAAACCCTACTCTGGACCCTCGAATAACGGATTCAGATTGCGGCTCCTCAAGGGCACGATATTCCATTCCGCTCGTTCCGATAAGTGCGGCTTCACTTACACCTTCCAGTAAGAAAACTGTATCGCCGGCTAAAAGCGTTTTAATTACCTGCTTCATTTCCTTTGATCTGTTGATCTCAGCAATGGCAATTATTTCTTCATAGACATGATCAAACAAATTCGAGTGAATATGTTTTCTGTTTAATTCAAGAATTTTTAATATATTTTTATTTAATAAATCCTCGTTTATAAGCCCTTTTATATAAATTAAAGCAAAAGGATGGTTCAACCGGCCAATTCTGCTTTTTCGGATAATAAGATCTGCAGAATTTCCAAGTATTTTTTTTATTACTGCAATATTTTCATCTAATTGGCCATCGAGATATTGGCGACTATTGTTTTTTTCATTTGAAGATTGGACCATTTTCTTAACTCCTGTTCAAATGATGTAATAAGTTTATTGTTTTATTTTTTCCAAATAATATGCAATTCATACTTTAATTCGATGTATTATTGAACCTTTATAACGTTGGTATAGAGGCACGTAAATGTATGAATTTGACATTCGACATACCTGTTGATAGTATGGAGGAACAAACAAAATAGCATATATTGCGGGGGGACTCTTTTGAGTTGAGAAGGTTAAAACCTGACTCTTTGAACCTGTCAGTTAAAACTGGCGTAGGGAAGCGATTCATTATATTTATAAGCAATAATTTGAATTGTGCTTTCCCATTTATTTAGGGAGAGCACTTTTTTGTTTTTTATGCTAAGTGAATTTCTACCTGTAAGACCCGTCTTGTGAATCTATTCGTTCATATGAAGAATGATTATAGAAAGGTGATGGAAATGGCTACTAAGCAGGAGATACAAAATGAAATTATCCAGGCTGTAGAAACAGTAAAAAAGGCGAATCCGATGGCAGGTTCCATTACAAACACTGTCACGATTAATTTCGTTGCAAATGCACAGCTTGCTGTTGGAGGTTCTGCCGCTATGGTGTATTTACCGGATGAAGCAGAATTTATGGCTAAAGCGGGGGGAGCAACCTATATAAATGTGGGTACGCTATTACCTATTTATCAAGAGACATTACCTCATGTAGCAAAGGTATTGCATGAAACAGGAAAACCATGGGTGTTGGACCCTGTCGCTGTAGGCATTGGTTCACTAAGGACAGAGCTACTACAGGAATTTAAGGCATTTAAACCGACCATTATTAGAGGAAATGCATCAGAAATTATAGCATTGGCAGGTTTATGGGCATTAGATGGAGGAGCAGAGGAATCAAGGGTACGAGGTGTGGATGCTACAGATTCTGTACACGAGGCTAAAAGAGCAGCGATTGCTCTTGCAAAGTGGACGGGTGGTGCGGTTGCTGTATCAGGAGAAACGGATTTAATAACAGACGGCTCTATTATAGCTATCTCTTATGGGGGCTCTCATTTTATGGAGAGAATTACGGGGGCAGGCTGCTCGTTAGGTGGAGTTGCCGCTGTGTATGCAACAGCAACTACTCCGTTTATTGCAGCCATTACTGCTAGTGCAGTATACAATGTAGCTGGAAAACGCGCTGAGTTAAAAGTAGATGGTCCAGGAAGTTTCCAAGCGCAGTTTTTGGATGAATTATATAAAGCAACAGCAGAAGAAATTGCAAACAACTCATTTGATTTGGAGGAGATTAATTTATGAATACATTAGTAGCAGTAGCAATTGCGCCTTTTGGTGTAGGGGATGAATTGGGACAGGAAATCGCCGAGGTTGTGAAAGTCATTCGAGATTCGGGGTTACCGAGTCGAACTACATCAATGTTTACAGAAATTGAGGGAGAATGGGATGAAGTGATGAAAGTAGTAAAAGAAGCGACTTTTATACTTGCAGAAAAAGGAATTCGAACAGAAGTGGTGTTAAAAGCTGATATCCGTCCGGGATATACGAATACGATCAATACAAAAATAGATAAAATAAATGATATTTTAGGAGGGTAATATGGGTAATATCAAAAAGCTTGATATTTCAGCCTATTTAGTTATAGGTCCTGAAAATACAAAAGGCCGTCCAGTCGCAACGATTATTAAAGAGGCAGTAAGTGCGGGCTTTACTTGCATCCAAATACGTTCCAAAGTTGCTTCTGCAAGAGAATTGATTCAATTAACACGTCAAGCAGCAGAGGTCATTGAAGAGGCTGGAAAATCCGATGAGGTTGCACTCCTAGTAAATGACCGTCTTGATGTTGTTTTAGCGGCTAGATCACAAGGGATTAAAGTAGATGGCATTCATGTAGGACAAACAGATATCCCAGTGAGCGTTTGTCGCGAATATTTAGGGGAAGACCTCATTATCGGTTTATCTGCTCGAGCTGATCAATTATTTGACTATATTAAAACAGAGGATGTCTCTCAACTTGATTATTTTGGCGTAGGACCGTTGCATGAGACCTCAACAAAACCTGATTGCGGAATTGGGGAAGACGGAAAAGTGATTACGAGAAGTATTGCTGATATTACGAAAGTTGCTGAGCTTAGTTCGATTCCCGTAGTCGTAGGCGGGGGTGTAAAACTCGCGGATATTCCTACCTTAGCAAAAACTGGTGTAGACGGTTTCTTTGTCGTTTCAGCTGTAACGGAGGCTGAAAATCCAAAGCAAGCAGCAACAAATTTAGTGAACGCCTGGAATAATTATAAGTCTGTTAATTAAAACTTTTAAATTGAAACCCCATTACCTCAAGAGTAGGTAATGGGGTTTTGCTCTTTTCCAGATATATCTTTCTGTTAGGGAGCAAGTTCTTTTTTAAAAGGAATAAAAACAGTTCTGTTGAATAATTACAAAGAGAAATAAAGCGCTTCGTGTAATGAGTAAGCGTTTTAACTACATAGAATTAATAAAAATTTCTAGTTTAAAGGAGGAATAAAATATTGAGATTATCCGAACTTAATCCAATCTTCTATTATTTACGAATTGAACAGAAAAGGCTTTTTCGGTCTATCGAAAATCTAATAGAAAGAAAGCGATTTGCAACGTATAAAGAGTTGATAACTACATTCCCTTTTACATGTAAAAAACACCAATCATTGCTAAGAAGGAAATTAGGAGACAGTGATCCTAACTTACAGGAGAATAAAATAATTAATTTGAAAATTGCTACGAGTGCAATCGATGGTGTAATTATTAAGCCTGGAGAAACCTTCTCGTTTTGGCATTTAGTAGGGAAAACGACAAAAGCAAAAGGCTACATTGAAGGAATGCAGCTCTCAATGGGAGAAGTGAAGACAGGTGTTGGAGGGGGGATTTGTCAGCTTGCTAATTTACTGTATTGGATGACGCTACATACACCTCTAATTATTAAAGAAAGGCATCATCATAGTTTCGACCCATTTCCTGATTCGGGAAGAACGCTTCCATTTGGGAGTGGTGCAAGTGTTTTTTACAATTATGTAGATTTACGCATTTATAATCCGACAACTAAACCTTTTCAAATAAAAGTTTGGGTAACAGATAAACTTTTAAAAGGAGCAATTTTTGCGAATGAAGAAATGCCTTACACTTACCATATTGAGGAAAGAAACCATCAATTTTTAAAAAAAGACGGGAAAAACTATCGTCAAAATGAGATTTGGCGAAAGACAATCGACAAAGTAACGGGACAATTGATTAAAACAGAATTGCTAATGAAAAATTATTCAGAGGTAAAGTATCCTATACCCACCGATCCTGAATTGCCGTGAAATGTAATTATTATAAATGACCTGAAAATCCGAGGATGATTTCTCGGATTTTTATAATATTAATCAACGAAATAATTGGTCAATCCAGGTCCAATTATTCTATTTAAAAATACATATACTGCAATATCTAGGTTTAGTCGGTAGGAATGTACAACCTCCATATCGGCATAAAAAGTTACTATCTCGTAATTTGTTATAGCTTACCTTACTAATGAACAGTAGGTGGATAAAAATGATAAACCATAGTAATTCTAACAACCAAAACAACGCTAAAAAACAAAAGATCTCTTTGGATAAATGGGATAAATTGATGTTCCGCAACAAAAGTAGGAAGCGGAATACTTCGAAGGGCATTAGATGGAATAACAACTCCAATGAATCAAATATTACTACTATTGCAGGGAACTGGATTGAAGCTGTTGGGACAATTGTATCTGCAATCGGGAGTACGCCCTCTACTTTTTTTACTCAGCAAACACTAAATGATTTTAATATAATTGGTAATATTCTAGAAGCTGGAGGAAGCGCAATTGTTGCAGAGGCTGAAAACACCTTACTGGATAGGGTAGGTGGTCAACTATCGTCAATAGGAAACTTAGCTGTTGTGGCAGGAATATTCTCTAAGAATGAACAGTCAGGTCAACTATTAGAACAGCAAGGTAACCTGCTCCAAGTGGTTGGAGTTGGAATTACAATTAATACTGAAGGGAAATTAACTCTTTTACAAACTATAGCGAATACAGGAAATATAATTCAGCTAATTGGAAATGTAATTGAAGTCTTTGCTGATAACGATACAAGTGAAGGAGAAGTAATGAATGCAGTTGGCGCTTGGATACAGGCGGTGGGAGCTGTCATTACAGCATTGGCATCCGATTAAGCATTTAAGCAAGTACTCTATCGAGAAGAAACCTTTGAATTAGTTACTTTAATTTTCAGAACATTCACTGGATAATTCATCCTCTTAGTGTATATTTAAGTTAAATAAAAAATAAATACACATCAAAATAGGTATGTAATTTGGAAGGGGTATACAATGAAAAGGATAATTTTATCGACTGAGAGTGGAGCGGATTTACCGAAAGATCTAGTTGAGAAACATCAAATTCAAGTAGTACCGATGCATGTCATTATGGAGGGGAAAGATTATTTAGATGGTCAGTTATCTGTAGAAGAAGTTTTTGATTTTCATAGTCGTACAAAAAAAATTCCTTCCACAGCAGCAACAAATATACATGAATATGAGGATTTGTTTACTAAAATTAGAACAGAATATCCTGACAGCATCATCATTCATATTGGTTATACGTCTAAAGCATCGGCATCATTTCAAAGTGCATTAATTGCAGCGGAGAATTTTGATAATCTTTTTTTAGTTGATACTTTAAATGTAACTGGTGGATTAGGTGCTATAGTTATGTATGCAGCTTCATTGCTCGAGGAGGAACCTTCCATTGACCATGTCCGTTTAATAGAGAAAATAGAATCCGTAGTTCCTAAGACAAGACTCGCTTTCCTGCCTGGAAGTTTGGATTTTCTAAAAGCGGGCGGTAGGGTAAGTAACCTAGCCTATATAGGAGGAGCTTTATTAAAAATTAAGCCATGCATCGAATTAAAGGAAGGGAAGCTTGTTTCAACAAGAAAATATCGAGGGAAAATGAATATCGTTGCCGAAAAGCTTTTACGAGACTATTTAAACGAATATGATATTGATAGAAAACAGCTATACTTGATTTATTCTATTGGGCTTGATGAAAGTATTAAAAAGCAGATGGAAGAACTCGCGAAGGAATTTGGTTTTGAACATGTAACATGGATGCAAGCTGGTGCAATGATCTCTACACATGCAGGGCCAGGAGGCTTTGGGATAGCAGGGATAGAAAAATAAAATTTAATCCGAATGGGAAAAGACATTAAAAGTTGTGCTAAAATTTTACTTTTAGCACAACTTTCTTTGTAACCGTTTTCTTTAATTGGGGCTTAGTTTTAAGGTTAGCGACTTATGTTGGAAAGGACATTTGCCTTGAATAGGTATAATATCATCACCAATAAATGATTGCTTCCACTCATTATGAGTTGGGTCACCGTAATGACCGATATCCGGATGTTTAGGTAGCTGATCCCAAACCTCTACACGTTTCCGAACCTTTTCACGAGACATGATTCCGCCTTTTTCAGTTCCTTCTAACCCTTCGAAAATTTTCCGAGGTTGAAATCCAAGAACCATTGCATTTCCTAAATGACGTGTTTTCCGCTTTTTATATGCAGGTGCATTTCCGAATACAAAAATTGGCTCTCCGGCAAAATGAAAATCCCACAAATAATGTTCAGGGTCACGAGGACTATCTACTGGCCATTCCACTTCATCTTCTTTATGCAAGTATTGTAGTATATCCCAAAATTGCTTTCGGTAATCTTCAAGAGAGCCCTCTTGCTCAAATGGTTCCACAAAGACAAACAGTCCGTGTCTTTTGTAGTTTGGTAGCTTAAATAAATCAAGGAAATGTCCGACTGCGGCAGGAAGATTGCTCCAGTCATCCTGATTAATATAGGCATAGCGAAGCTCACCTTTGAGCTCACCACTCATGCCGAAAAAACATGGAAACGTTTTATCTGTTACCGTGTTATGAAAGGTTTCGTATTCTTTATAAAGCCATTTTGGCAAGTCGGTTCTAGTTTGGAAATCTTCCTTTGTTAATAAAGTATGCCCTTTCGTAATCATACAAACCCCTCCGTTATCATTATCCAATTATTACTATATAGCCAATCATTACCCCATCCTAAAATTCTTGAAACAATGGCAACTAAATAGATTAAAAATTCAGAAATGTTTACCGAATGTAAATGAAGGAAATGAAAATAATAAGTGAGAGTTGAATCAAGAATCTGGAGGATGTCTTAATGGGTGATACAATTACAAAACGAGATCAAATAAATTGTAAAAATGAATACGGAACATTAAAAAAAGTAGTTTTATGTGAACCGCAATACATGGAGATTAGAGAAGTAATTAATAATGTCCAAAAACAATATAAACATGAGAATATTGACCAGGAACTAGCTATTGCACAACATCGTAATTTTGAACAAACTTTAAAAACTGCGGGTGTGGAAGTGATTAAACTAAAACCTAGTAAAGATCACCCTGAGCAAGTCTTTACACGAGATATTGGCTTTACATTAGGAAATCGTTTATTTATTTCCGAAATGGCGAATCCGATTCGTCAAGGTGAAGAGAAAGTATTAGCCCACTGGATGAACAAGCATAATATTGCATATAAAAAGCTCTCAACTGATTCGATAGAAGGCGGCGATGTCATTGTCGACGGCCAACACGTCTTCATTGGAATCAGTCACCGAACGTGTAAAAGTGCAATTCAATCTTTACAGAAAGAATTGCCTGAATTTAAAATACTGCCAATTCAATTCAACCCAAAATATTTACATTTAGATTGTGTATTCAATATTCTTTCCTCAGAAGAAGCATTAATTTATCCAGATGCGTTCGACCCGAAAACTGTAGAATTTTTAGCGAATATGTACAATTTAATTGAAGTAAGTGAAAGCGAGCAGTTTACAATGGGCACAAATGTATTATCTATTGGTCAGAAGCGGGTATTAAGTTTACCAATGAATCGAGACGTTAATTATCAGATGAGACAGCATGGTTATGATGTATTGGAAGTAGATTTTTCAGAAATCATCAAGTCAGGCGGCTCATTCCGATGTTGTTCAATGCCTATTGTCCGGCTTTAAGAGGCAAATTGGTACCTCGTTTCGTAATATATGTTATTTGATCATTACTCATTCTTTATACAAACGAATCCTTGTTAAAGGGTTCGTTTTTTTCTTTTTTGCAAATAATGGTAAATTATAGTATATAAATATTTATACGTATTTAAGGAAGAGGTTTTTTAATGATCATTTGGCTAAACGGTGCCTTTGGTGCTGGAAAAACACAAACCGCATATGAATTGAAACACAGAATTCCCAACTCCATTATTTATGATCCAGAGCAAATCGGCTTTTATATAAACAAAAACATGCCGAAACATCTGACGACAGGGGACTTTCAAGATCATGAAATTTGGAGAGAGTTTAATTTTAAAATGATAAAGTACATATCTAATCAATTTAATGGAACAATTATAATTCCAATGACAATCACTAATCCCCAATATTATGAAGAAATTATAGAGCGCTTAAAAATGGAAGGGGTTGAAGTGCATCATTTTGTATTATGTGCAACAAAGGAAACACTCAAGCAAAGGCTAAAGAGCCGATTTGAAAAGAAAAATTCTTGGCCAGAGCAGCAAATCGACCGCTGTATGGAAGGATTTAAACACCCAATTTTTGATGGACTAATTGATACAAATAGCCTTGCACTTGAACAAGTGGCAGAATTGATTGCAAAAAAGCTAAATATTCGTTTGCTTAATGAGAGACGGAGCAGTTTTAAAAAAAGGGTAGACCGCTTTGTAATGAGGATTATGAAGACATAATATAAAACAAAGGCAGCCGATTTTAAGACCGGCTGCTTTAGCGTTACGTGAAATACTCAAGTTTTGCATTCGGAAAGAACTTTTCCATATAACTGTATAACTGCTCTTTCATTTCATCTTCTTCGTCTTTTTGATAAATATATTTACCAATTCCATACTTACCCCATTTAACACGTCTTGTAGATTCATCCAGCTGTAATTTAGTTTTTGGATAATTTTTCTCAATAACATTTTTTGCTTTCTTAGTGAATCTGTGCTGAATAAATTCAAACGTTATATCATCACGAGCATCCTTCGGTAATTCTGCATCAAGACGCTCAAACATATGATAGTATCCTTCTTGCCATCCATCATGAAGGTAAATTGGTGCTACGATAAAACCAAGCGGATAACCAGCCCTTGCGACTTTACCGGCAGCTTCAATACGCTTTACTAGGGGAGAAGTACCAGGTTCAAAATTTTTAATGACATAGTCGGCATTTATGCTAAATCGGAATCTTGTATGCCCGTTATGTTTTGCATCAAGTAAATGATCAACATGATGAAATTTAGTCACAAACCGTAATCTGCCTAACTCTGTTTGCCCAAAATGTTCAATTGCTTTTTTTAAGGAGTGGGTTAAGTGGTCGATCCCTACAATATCAGAGGTACAAGCAGCTTCAAAACGCGTAATCTCAGGAGCGCGTTCTTCTATATAATGATCAGCGGCTTCAAATATTTCATCGACATTCACATATATTCGAATATACGGTTTACTCCCCATAGTCGTTTGCAAATAGCAGTAATGACAATGTCCCATACACCCTGTTGCAAGAGGGATGGCATATTCAGCCGATGGTTTAGACGTGTCAAACTTCAGAGTTTTACGAATGCCTACAACGAGGGTAGATTTTGCAATTCGGTATTTTTGTAAATCATTGTCTCCAGGAAGGTCTCGAATCTGATTATGTGAAGTAGTATAACGAATTTCAATACCTAACCCTTCAAATTTTTCTTTCAGCTCTTTTCCAAGAGGATAATCTAAAGCATTCGGTTCAAAATAAACAAGCTGGGGCATAAACGGTTTATTCATGATTATCCTCAGTGATGATAATCTGCATTAAGCACAATGCATCGGTAAGATTAAGCATCCTATCACCTTCTTTTCTTTTTAGGATTAGTTTGTCTAAAGGTCGACTAATTTATGAAAGGAAATATTGCAGTCCTTTTGAAAAGGGTGAAGGTAGTATTCAGATTGAGTTATGAATTTTCCTTCTGCTTAAGAAAATCAATGACTACTTCTACATATTCTTTCTTTGGATAAGTATAATATAATTCGCTCGCTGCGCGGATTGAATCGCCAAAAAAGAATCGTTCATATTGCATTTGCCTCGTACCGAATGAGCTCATTGTTAAATCCCAAGCTAAACGAAATATTTTTACACGTTCCTCTGCTGTTTTAGTAGCACCTTGAAGATATTGATCTAAATCTGCTCTTATATCAGAATGGAATGCTTTTTCGGTAGGTAACGTAATCATGCCGCTTGCACCTATGAGTTGAATTATTTCGATGTAGCGAGGGTAAAGTTTAGAAAAAATATTACCGGCAATTTTCAATGGGAAAATTGCTGGGCGTAAATAGCCCCAATCATCTTGTACTGCATTATTCTCCGATTTTTCCAAAAGGGCTTTCATCGTTTCTAACCCAACGATAATTTCTGACAGCTTTTCTTGAATATGTTGATATTCACGGACTTTAATTGTATCTACAAGAAGCTCCGCAATGCCTAGTATAAATTCTGTTTTGACAATCTGCCTTATCGTCACCTGATATTTAGCGAAGTGATGAAACGAACTTTCCATGAGGAACTTACCGGCAATTTCAAAGTTATTATAAAAAAATACTCGCTCCCACGGAACTAATACATTATCAAAAACTATAAGGGAATCGATCTCTTCGAACCGGGAGCTTAGCGGATGATCAAAGGGGGAATCCCCTCCAACAAATGTATCTCGGCAAATAAATTTAACACCTTTCGTATTGGAAGGAATGGCAAAAGCAAAAGCTTCATCTTCTGCGAATACAGCCTTACCGGCCCCAAATACTAACACTTCATCGGTCAAACCACCTTGTGTGGCCAATAATCGTGCACCCTTTATTACAAGGCCCTGTTCATTTTCTTCTACAACCTTCGCGGAAATTGGCTCATTTGTCCGTTCGAAATAACTTTGAGACCGATTTACTTGTGGTGTAATAAATGTATGCGTAAGTGATAAATCATTTTCTCTGACTAATTCAAAAAAAGCCTGAATATTTTCAGGGAAACAGTTTTCCTGTCCCTCCAATATTTTTGCTGAGGAGGCAAAGCTCATTAAAACAGAATTCAAATAGTCAGGGCTTCTTCCTAAAACACCATAAGTATGTCTAGCCCAATGTTCAATCATTTTCCTTCTTTTTAACAAATCGTCTTTTGTTTTTGGCTGTAAAAAAGAGAGCCCAAGAGGTTCACCTGATTTCGGCGAAATAAAAGTCATTTCATCTTTTATTTTAGGATCATGCTGTAGGTCATAAAGAGAAGCTTTCGTTTTAATAAGACCTTTGAAAGCGGGGTGTTCAGAAAGTAACCCTTCCACCTTTTCCCCATCAAACCAAACTTCATTATTTAACTGATTTAGTCGATTAATATAAAATTCTCCATGTATAGCACCCATGTATTCACTCCTTAAATTTCATGGAAATATAGAGCTAGGTCACTTGCTGTAAAGCAACAATTTAAAATTCTTTATATACGCAACATATGTCAATGATGTAAATGGTGTCACTATAGGACGTAAACAGCTGATATTATAAAAAATAGATGGACTAAGAAGTGCTCGCAGCTACCTCTAAGTCCATCTATTTAACGTGTATTTTTATGTGTAATTATAACTTGAATTTTGAAACAGAATCCGATAACTTTTCGACTTGTTCATTTAAATGAGTGGCATGACTTGTTACTTCGGTAGTGGCCGATGTTTGTTCTTCAATCGAACTTGCAATTTCTTGTGTTTCAGCTGTTACCTCTGTTGTCATTTCATGGACTACTAACATGGAAGATAGCACAACATTTTTTTGCTGTTGCATTGTCGATACATCTTCCATTGTTCTAGTAATGGATTCTTTCATATTTTCCAAAGTATCGGACAGCTGTTTAATTGCATTATTAACAGTATCAACAGCTACTTTTTGATTATCGCTAATTTCATTTGTTTGCTGCATTACTTGAACAAGTTGCTCTGTATCTTCCAATATACTTTTAATAATTTCCTGAATATTTGTAGTTGCTGCTTTTGAATTCTCGGCTAATTTTCTTACCTCATCAGCCACAACAGCAAACCCCTTACCGTGTTCGCCTGCTCTAGCAGCTTCAATAGATGCATTTAGTGCAAGTAAATTTGTTTGTTCTGTAATTTGAGCAATTAATTTTGTTACTTGTGAAATTGATTTTGTTTTATCATCCAGATTGCTTGCAACAACCGTTACTTCCTGGAATGCTCTTTCTAAATTTGTATATGTTTCTTCTAACTGATCAACTTTATGAATAGTTGTATTTGCTTCAATGAGCGCTTCAGCTGCATCATCTGCCACTTGTTTTGATTGTAATTCAATTGTCTCAATACCCTCTGCTAATACATGGAGAGCATTAGAACCATCTTGCATTTTTTCAGCCTGTTTACTACTACTCATAGCAATTTCTTCAATACTAGTAGAAACATTATATAATGCTTGTTCATTTTCTTGAGCGATAATTGCTAAACTATTTGATGAATTACGAATTGCATTAGTATTTTCATTTACTTGAAGGACTAAACGATGAACACCATCCAGCATTTGATTGTAATGGTTTGCCAGATCAGCAATTTCATCATTTGAATTCGTTTCAAAGCGGGAGATAAAATCACCACTTGCTGTTCTTTCAAATACTTTTTTTAAATTACTAAAAATCTGAATTAGTTTAATTGACATGAAATAAGCGAATAAACAACCAATGATTAATCCAATAATAAGTGATATCCAACCGTTAATTGTAAACTCCTTTAATTTTTCAGCAAAATTATCTTTATCTATAACAGAGACAATCTTCCAATTGTTTTTTTCTATTGTCTGTATTTCACCCGAATAATCAACACCAGCCCAATTAAATTGTTCAATTTGATTATTTGTATTTGAATCATTTAAAAGCCAGCTAAATTCCGTAGCTAATTCACGAGGATTTAATAAATCCGAAACCCCCTCAATTTTACCGGAGTTATCAGCATTAATATTTTTTCCGTCTCCATCTTCAATAAATGAAGAAACGATAAGACCATTTGGATCAACAATCATCAATTGGGAAGAGGTACCTTCTTCAATACTTTCTCGTATTGAACCAATCGTTGAGAAGTCAATATCAAAGCCGACTGCACCAACTAACTTTCCATTATTAAATATGGGAGCAATAACCGAAGTCATTAATTGATTTACGCCAGTGTCCAAATAGATATCCATCCACTGTAGGTTCGGATGACTGTTTAACTTTGCGAATGTTTGAGAGTCACGAACATCCCAATCGTATGTAATTTCCGGTGTCACGTGTAACTTGCCAGTTTTAAAGTCCATGAAATAAACCGCTAAATAATCACTATTCTGTTCTTGAAGCGTTTTTGTTATTTTGTCAATTTGGGTATAATCTTTTTCTTCATTTGTTAAGATTGCCTCTACCACCTGACTAAATTGTAGAATAGCGGATTCATAATTCAATAAGCCTAAAGATACTTGATTAACTGCATTCTTTGCATTATCAGAAGAGGTTTGATGATTTTCCTCCTCCAGAATGTTACGCACGTTCCACTGACTAAAAACTACAGTTATGCCGACTGCTAAAACGATAGCAAAAGATATATAAATCATCCACTTCGCTTTTAATGTAAGATTTTTAAAAAAATTCACTTGTTTCACGTCTTTCTTTTGACTAAATATTTACTTTTACACCGAAAAGTAGAAAGTTTATCCGAATAAAAGTATATATACGTGTAGGACTAATGTCTATAGAAATTACTGCATCGAGGGCAAAATGCATTATAATTACAATTTTCTAAATAATATTACTATTTAATGGGTATACTGTGTATGATAATTAATAAATTACTTTTTATGGCTGAAGAATTGATATTTGACGGTTGCAAATATTGTTTGAGGAAAGAAATTAGAGGTTGTCTCTTTATATAGTAATTACAGGATGAATGAAGGCTTTTAGAGCTTTGTTGTAAAAAATAAAAAGTCTTATAGAAAATAAATATTTTATTTTAACCTAACTTAAAATACGTTGTCAACAAATAAATTGTATTTTTGTTTAAGAAATGTTATAATAGACTTACAATTGTGGTATTTCGAATTCTGCTGTAAATGCAGAGAGAATTTGGAATACGTTTTTTAATAGTCTTTTTCAAAATTAAGGTAAAAATTCAAACAATTGTGTGTGGTTTATTAGAAGTTATTTAATTTAATAATAAATTTACCTGTAAAAATGTGAAGGAGGACTATAATAATGAATTTAATTAATAAGAAAGTTACCCATAAGCTGTTTGGTATGGGAAGTGTTGTTAAACATAATGATTCAAGTATTGAAATCCATTTTGAAACGGAAAAGAAAAAATTTGTTTTCCCTGATGTATTTGAAAAACACCTGAAACTTCATGATAAAGGTGATGCGAGTTCACTTGAAAAAATTATTGAAAAAAGAGAGCTAGAGCGAAGAGAGGAAGAATGGCAAAAGGAAGAAGAATTAAAACTTTTGCGAAAAAATCAAGATCTTCGCCAACAACATGAAAAACTTATGAAAAACCATAAACTTCATCCCGAATCCCAGATGGTTTTTTGGTGTGATGAAGAAGAGCAAAGTACGGCATTTACAGAGTGGAAAGTTTTCTCTGGCGTTGCTAAAAGTGGAGTTAACAAGGGGAAACCAAACAAACCAATACGATTGTTTGAAAATAGTGCAGTCTTATTAACTGCAGTAGATCCTGACTCGTCAGAAAAAGAAAGACGTATTTTAGGTGTTTACATGGTGAAGGAAGATTTTATCGGAAAGCTTAGCCAAGATGGTAATATTCCTGCCCATTCAAAGTTCAGATTAAAACTTACAGAAGAGGAAGCGAATAAAATGCTCTTCTGGAATTACTATGTAAATGAAAAGTTTACTCATAAAATGACTTGGAATACAGGTAAACACCGTTACTTTAATAACCTTTGGATGGCACAAATTTTACGCGACATAGTATCGCTTAAAACTGATCCACAGGAACAAGAGCTGGCACAACAATTTTTTGATTACTTCTGTAAAATCAACAAAATATCAGCTCAAGAGTTACCAAATCCAAATGGTGCATTAAAGCGTATTTAATTTTTTGTTCCATTTTAAAAAGAGAGGTTGCAACCTGCAATCTCTCTTTTTGCGCATTCAAAACTAAATGGATGAATCCCAAATACTTTCCATCAATCAAAAATATAACGAATTACATCTATTGCTTGGTCAACAGTTTCTACGGTTACATTTGCTTTATTGGAAAGTTCCTTTAAAGGGTGAATCAATGACTCTGGTCGAATAATAATAGTTGGCTTGTTCATAGCAATAGCCGTACTTGCATCCATTGCGGTATTCCACTGTTTATACTTTTCGCCGAATAAGGCAATGACGATATCCGCTTTTTGCATTAATACTTGTGTTCTGAAATTATTAATATCCGATGCTGCATTATCTTTATGGAAGTTAGAAGGCTGCTCCCCTAAAATTTCTTCTCCAATATTATCAGAACGATCATGGTTTGTTTGTGGAGCTACGAAGCGTAGTGGGAGATTATTTTCCTTTGCCTTTTGTGCAACTTCTTCCCGCCAATTGTCATGAATCTGTCCTGCAAGATATACTGTCAGTTCCATTCCTATCCCTCCTATTATTTTCACTATAAACTAATACTACCTAAAGTAATGGAGATTTTAAAGGAAACTAATTGTAAGGATGAAGTAGGACGAAGATATGTTATGGTGGAAAGTAAGAATAATAAAAGCAAATAAGGAGATTTGAAATGAATATTGGTATAGTTGGGGCGGGTGCAATCGCTCATTTTTTATTAAATGAAATTAACCAAAAGGACCATAATGATTTACGAATTAAAAGTGTATTCGTAAAGGATAAGAGAAAGTACGAAACAGTTGCATCGCAATTCGAGGTTGAATTATTTACGGATCTCACTGATTTTCTAAGTTCGGGTATTGACGTTGTAGTAGAAGCGGCGAATATAAATGCTGTGAAAGATCTAGTACCAGACATTATAACTCAAAAAGATGTTGTGGTAATCAGCGTCGGTGCATTTGCAGATATGGAACTAGTAACCAAAGTCAGTCATCTTGCACACAAGTATAATAATGATATTCATTTACCTTCAGGAGCAATTGGGGGCTTGGACATTTTACAAAATGCACATGCCCTCGGTAAAGTTACTTATGTTTCACTCACTACTCGTAAGCCAGCAAGTTCGTTAATTACTGAGGAAATTGAGGAAGCTCAAGTCGTATTCGAAGGGAAAGCAGCAGAAGCAATCGAGCGATTTCCTAAAAATATGAATGTTTCCATTGTCCTTGCACTGGCCGGGATTGGTATGGAAAATACTAAGGTAACTTTAATTGCGGATCCACATATTGAAAAAAACATTCATCATGTTGAAATAACGGGAGAGTTTGGGGAAGCAACATTTACGATTAAAAATAATCCATTGCCGGAAAATCCAAAAACGAGCTATTTAGCTGCTATGAGTATTTTAGGAACGCTAAAGAGGTTGAATGAGAAGATTAGAATAGGTGGATAGTGTTTTAAACGTGAAATGTTGTCCTTAATCTTTAGATATATAGGCAATATTGTAGAAGGAAACGTTTGAAAAGTATAAAATAAAAAAGTGTTTTTGAGGCTTACGATAGTTTCAAAGTAACTGATGACTATTATGCTCAATTAATGAGCTTAACTTAAGGGATGAGTAAAGCAAAATCCCATTTTGAGAGGACTTGAAATAGTATGAAAGAAAATTTTTGGAACGATTTACCGAAACCGTTTTTCGTTCTTGCACCTATGGAAGACGTGACGGATACTGTTTTTCGCCATGTTGTAGCGAAAGCAGGCAGACCGGATGTATTTTTCACAGAGTTTACAAATTCGGATAGCTACTGTCATCCGGACGGAGAAAAAAGTGTAAGAGGTCGTTTACATTTTACGGAAGATGAACAGCCCCTTGTTGCACATATTTGGGGAGACAACCCCGAATTTTTCCGTCAAATGAGTATAGGTATGGCCGAAAAAGGATTTAAAGGTATAGATTTAAATATGGGATGCCCTGTACCAAACGTTGCACAAAGAGGGAAAGGAAGCGGTCTAATTCTTCGTCCCGATATCGCGGCAGAGTTGATTGAGGCAGCAAAAGCTGGTGGATTACCTGTCAGTGTTAAGACTCGTCTTGGCTATAAAGATGTTGAAGAATGGAAGGAATGGCTGACACATATTTTAAAACAGGATATCGCTAACCTATCGATTCATTTGCGTACGAGAAAAGAAATGAGTGCGGTTGATGCTCACTGGGAGCTGATTCCGGAAATAAAAAAACTAAGAGATGAAATTGCGCCACAAACATTATTGACAATCAATGGTGATATTCCAGATCGTCAAGTTGGTTTAGAACTCGCTGAAAAATACGGTATTGATGGGGTAATGATTGGGCGCGGTATTTTCAAAAATCCTTTTGCTTTTGAAAAAGAGCCGAAAGAGCATAGCCCTGAGGAATACCTTGATCTTTTAAAGCTTCAACTTGATTTACAGGATAAATATGCGGAAATGCTGCCACGTTCCATGTCAGGTTTACACCGCTTTTTCAAAATTTATGTTAAAGGCTTCCGTGGTGCAGGTGAGTTAAGAAATCAATTAATGAACACAAAGTCAACGGATGAAGTACGTGAACTGCTGAATAACTTTGAAATAAACAAAGTCGAAGAATAAGATCAAAATTAAACTCCTATGGACCTTAACCAGCCCACAGGAGTTTAATTTTGTTTAATTACCAATTTATAGTAGTGTTATTCACAATAATACTGTATGATACATAGTATATAATAATACTGTATGACATACATTATTATGGAGTGAGGTGTATTAGTGAGCAATTTATTGAATTCCTTAAAAATAGAGCTTAGAAGAGGGACTTTGACATTAGCGGTCCTTAGTCAATTAAGAACCCCACAGTATGGATATTCATTAGTTCAATCATTGGAAGGAGCCGGAATTTCCATTGATCAAAGTACTTTGTACCCTTTACTACGTAGATTGGAAAAGCAAGAACTCGTTTCAAGCAGTTGGGACACATCAGAGAGTAGACCTCGAAAATATTATGTTTTAAGTGAATTTGGTTTAGAGATCTTTTTAGAATTGAAAAAAGAGTGGATTAATAATTCTAAGGAACTGTATTCCTTATTAGGAGAGGGAGATGACGATGAAAACGAATTTAATTGAAGTTTATATTCAAGAAGTCACTAGAAGGCTGCCTGAAAAAATGCGTTCAGATATTGCACTTGAATTACGCTCAACAATTGAGGATATGCTTCCTAACCATCATACCGAGGAGGATGTTAAAGATGTGCTTAATCAGTTAGGTAATCCAGCGGTATTGGCAAACGGGTATAAGGATCAGCCGATGCATTTAATAGGTCCACGCTATTTTGATGTTTATATGTCATTATTAAAAATGATTGTACCAATAGCTGCAGTCGTTTCATTAATAACAATTATCACAAAATATTTCATTGGTTTTAGTGGTGAAGAGGCGATATTAAATAGCATTTTATCCCTTGTCGGAGAAGGTATCTGGACGTTGATTCAAGTAGGAATCCAAGTCTTTTTCTGGCTAACTATCACTTTTGCTTTATTAGAAAGATTTGATAAAGATAAGGAACAGCTGCCATTAACTTCAGGTTTAGAAAAATGGACCGCGGAAGATTTAAAAAATGTTGCATATATATCTAAGCAGAAAACGATATCGAAGTTAGAGATTTTCGGGAGTTTAATGTGGACGGCTATTTGGGTGACCCTTTACTTTTATGCTAATCAGATTATAGGAGTATATGAAGGGGATGGCGGTCGATTAGAATTTGTTATTCCAGCATTAAATCAGGATGTTTTACAACAATATGGGTTAGTCGTTCTTATTATTGCTGGTTTGGAGATTGCATTTGCTCTTTATAAGTTATTGAAGGGACAATGGACGAAAAGAATGGCTATTGGAAATACAGTACTTGAAGTAATTTCAACGATTGTTTTCATTAATATTTTAATAAAACCTAATTTTTTGAGCGAAGAATTCGTTGTTTATATAACTAATCTGTTTACGATTACGAAAGAGCAATTCAATGTGTGGCTAATAGGGGGGACAATTATTATTTTAATAATTACTGCCGCTATTAGTATTTATGATGGTTTCAAAAAAGCAAAAGTACAATAAATATTTTCAAATAGTATATTAAAAAAGAACGAATTCCCTTTTCAGAACTCGTTCTTTTTTGTTTATATAGGGTGAATTAATATTCCTTTTGCGTAGAATATTTTGCAATGTTATATAACAATGCTATTTAAAATGTAAAAATTTATATAATACGAGGTCATTTCTACAATCTTTATTATTTTTTATTTTCATATTATTTTAAATACTATTGCTTTTTTTATTTATCTAAGTAAAAATGGTAAAGGAAATAGTAATATTGAAAACAAAGTATTGTTATTTTAAAACAAAATTTAGGAGGAAATGAGATGTTTTCAACAACTTGGAATCGGTTATGGGAAATGCATGACCAAGTAAAAGATATGTTTACTTTTTTCATAAAACCAAATTCTTCTAAAATTGCTTCGGACGGAAATTACAAAAAAACAGGTAATGCAGGTTCGGGTAATGGAGGTGGAGGAGGTTATACTCCCCGCAGTTATACAACAGCGCAAATAGTAGGTCTTATATTAGGACCGTTATTGTTTATTTTAACGTTGCTGTTTTTTAATCCTGAGGGTCTTACACCAGAAGCTAAAGGAGTCTTGGCAAGTACCATTTGGATTGCAACTTGGTGGATTACTGAAGCAATCCCAATCCCCGCTACTGCATTATTACCTCTTGTATTGTTTCCTTTAACAAATAGTTTAGATATAAAGGTAACTTCATCTTCTTATGGAGATGAAACAATTTTCCTGTTTATGGGTGGATTTATAATTGCGCTTGCAATGGAAAAGTGGAACTTACATAAACGTATTGCCATCTCAATAATTTCAATGGTCGGTACAAATATGGACCGAATTGTACTTGGGTTTATGATTGCAACAGGATTTTTATCAATGTGGATTTCAAATTCCGCGACTGCAATGATGATGATTCCAATTGGACTTGCCATCATTAATCAAGTGGCAGACGGATTAAAAAATGACCCTACTGTCAATATTGATACTTCCCCTCAACGTTTTGCATTTGGTAAAGCATTGATGCTCGGGATTGCCTATTCAGCATCCCTTGGGGGAATTGCAACATTAATAGGAACGCCGCCTAATACATTGCTAGCAGGTGCAATCAATAAAATGTATGGTATTGAATTATCTTTTGCTGGATGGATGCTGTTCGGAGTACCATTTGCATGGTTTTTCATCATCTTTACATGGCTTTATCTTGTAAAAATTGCATTCCCATCTAAAATAAAAACTTTACCAGGTGGAAGAGCGGTAATTGACAAAGAAAAAAGTGATTTAGGTAAAGCATCTTTTGAAGAAAAGGCTGTCTTCGTAGTCTTTATATTGGCTGCATTTTCTTGGATTACTCGATCATTCTTCCTAAGTGATTTTATTCCCGGTCTATCTGATGGAATCATCGCAATATTTTTCGCTATCGTTTTATTCGCGATCCCTTCTGTGAATCGTAAAGGTGATCGTATAATGGATTGGCAAACAGCTGTAAAATTACCATGGGGTATTTTACTGTTATTTGGAGGCGGTCTTGCAATTGCTTCCGGGTTTGTAGGAACGGGTTTATCGGAATGGATCGGGTCACAGCTTATGGGACTTGAAGGTGTAAGTGTTATCGTGTTAATCTTCCTGGTTGCAGCACTTGTTCTTGCTTTAACTGAGATTACTTCGAATACTGCCACTGCATCTATGATGTATCCAATTATGGCATCACTTGCTGTAGCATTGGGCGTTCACCCTTATGCATTAATGATTGCAGCTGGTGTAGCGGCATCGTGTGCATTTATGCTTCCGGTAGCCACACCGCCAAATGCAGCAGTATTTGGTTCAGGATATATTAAAATTACAGATATGATGAAGGCAGGCTTTGCTCTAAATATCTTCGGTGTCATATTGATTACATTGTCCATTTACTTCTTACTCCCTATTTTGTGGGACATCGATTTAAATACAGTACCAGAAGTGTTCAAAGTAATGAAATAAATATAAAAAGGTGAAATCGCATCATTGGGTTTCACCTTTTTTACATTAAAAATGTATTTACCAAACTGGAGACCATGATTTTAAAAATTGAATAGTCCTTTCTTTTCCGATGCTAATTAATTTATTTTTTGTTTTTTCATCTAAATCAAATTGGGTCGTACTATAATCTTCAACCGGAATAAAGATAATATTTTTCTCATGTCTACGGGCGATATAACGGTTATCATGGGCATTTTGCATTGTAGTAAATAGCGCTTCAAATAATTGAATGGCATTGTTAATTTCATGTGGTGCTCTATCTTCACTTGCACTGCTTAGCTTCATCCCAAGAACCGGCCGCTTTTTGTGACCATTATCATAAATCCATAGCGGGAAATTACTCAAAACTCCTCCATCAACAATAACAGATTCACTTTTCCCGTTTTTTAAATAAACCGGTTCAAAGAAAAAAGGAAGACCGCAACTCATCCGTAATGCACGTGAAATGGGAAATGTGCTGCCATCTATATTGTAGTGATGCAGATCATCAGGTAACACAATCATCTTTCCGTTAGTTAAATCGGAAGCAACGAGTTTTAATGAATCTTTTGGTAAGTCACTAAACGTATAAATCCCTTTTGTCGCTAGTTTTTCGAGAAACCAATTTTCCAAAGCTTTTCCTTTATATAAACCGAATCTTTTATATAAGTTGAGCCACTTTAAAAACGGAAATTCTTTCGTCATTTTTGGAGGATCCAGCAACACTTTTAGATTTAGTTCATCAAAAATTTTTTCAAGTTCTTGTGCATTAAATCCTGCTGCGATAAATGTTGCTAAAATAGCACCCGCGCTCGTACCAGCTACCCTTTCAAACTTTATCCCTTTTTCTTCTAGTGCCTGAATCGCACCTACGTATGCAAATCCTTTAATACCACCACCGGAAAATACCCCGTCAACAATCATTTACTCTCCCTTTCCTGTCGAATTGATAATTATAGAACGATGCTTCAATTGATGATTTATAACACATTATATGATGATAAAACGAAAGTGGGTTTTAACAGGTAAGGAAAGTATAATTGAGTTTCAAGTTTTTATGAAAATGAAAAGGTTGTTCGAAAATCTACTTCGAACAACCTTAATTATAATGAGTTATAGCTGTTGAATAAAAATCACTTGATCATATCCGCATTCATTGCAAGTTAATAAGTGTGGACAAATTTCATTTGCTGCAGTATATGGATAGCCATCACCCATTTTAACGGTTTCTTCATCATTGTAATGTCCGTATGGATCTAAATAATCAGATACCTTTCCTTCATCATTTAATAGAATATGGCATGTTCGACAATATTTCTCCACTTCATGTAAACCATTGCATAACGGACAGACTGCCATGTGCACCCTCCTTTTTGGATCATTCCTATTTATGTAATATGGCACTTTTTAGTTCAATAATAAACATGTAGCAACTATTTATAGTTACTAACTTTTATCCATATGAAAAGAAGCTAGGCGAATGCTCAATTTATTAAAAAATATTTATTATAAATAGGCGTTCACCACCTATCTTTTCACTCCATATGCTATATAAAAAAGAAATGAGGAAGAGTATGGGAATTGAATTAACAGCTCTCCACTGGATTTATGTAGCATTTATTGCCCTTATTATCATTTTCATGGTGAAGCGGCTCGACACTTCACTAATTAGTATTTTAGGAATATTCGTTATCGCATTTGTTGCAACAGGAGACTTTATTTCTTCTATTAGTGGGGTTTTTAACAGCTTTATTTATGCGATTACAGAACTTTTATCTACTATTTTAATTATTTCTATTATCGTGGCGATGAGTCGGGTGCTTACAAAAACAGGTATTAATGAAGTAATGATCGCGCCGTTTACAAAAATTATAAAAAATCCGACACTCGGGTTTTGGACAATAGGTATATTAATGATGATCATTTCATGGTTTTTCTGGCCTTCGCCTGCTGTTGCCTTACTCGGAGCAGTACTGTTACCGGTAGCAATCCGAGCTGGACTTCCAGCACTTGGAGTGGCAATGGCAATGAACTTATTCGGGCATGGTATCGCGCTGTCTAGTGATTTCATTATTCAAGGTGCACCGAAATTAACTGCGGATGCTGCAGGGATTCCGGTAGGGGATGTAATTACGGCGAGTATACCGCTTGTTATAACAATGGGTGTCGTGACGACTGCAGTGGCGTTCTATCTTTTAAAACGGGATATGAAGCGAGGAACTATTCCATTAGTAGGAACGTATGATAACAGCACAGAACAGGAAAAACCCGATGATTTATTATCGATGACACAAAAAAAATTCTTTGCCCTTTTAATTCCAGTTGCTTTTTTACTCGATGTTGTGGCAATGTCTCTTTTTAATCTGCAAGGTGGAGATGCAACTGCTTTAGTAGGAGGGACTTCCGTATTTATCTTGCTCCTTCTTTGTGTTGTAGCTTATAGGAAGAAAGGGCTCGATCAAACGACGGACTATTTTATTAAAGGGTTTCAGTTTGGATTTAAAGTATTTGGTCCGGTAATCCCGATTGCGGCGTTTTTCTATTTAGGGGATGCAGGATTTCTTACAATTATAGGAGATCACTTACCTGAATCTTCACATGGTATTGTCAATGATTTAGGTATGGGGTTAGCGGCAATTGTCCCATTAACTACAGAAATAGCTGCTGTTACTCTGACAGGGGTAGGGGCAATTACGGGGCTAGATGGTTCAGGTTTTTCGGGGATTTCACTTGTAGGGTCAATCGGAAGTTTATTTGGTACGGCGATTGGTGAAGGAACTGCAACTTTGACGGCACTTGGACAAATTGCGGCTATTTGGGTAGGTGGCGGTACACTTGTTCCTTGGGCACTTATTCCTGCAGCCGCAATTTGTAACGTTAGCCCATTTGAGCTTGCTCGCCGAAATCTTGTACCTGTAGTAGTGGGGTTAATCGTTACGACAATTGTGGCGATGTTTATCATTTAATTTACCTGAAGTTTATGAAAACGTACCTTGGAGTAACGCCTAAATGAAGTAAAGAATAAACTATATGAAATTAGTAAAGAAGGATGGTATATTTTGAATTTTAGTGAGCAGCCTGTTAATCCAGCTGATCCAAATACAATACCTAAATTTATAGATAAATTAGTAAAACCGCCTACTGCAAGACCGAGAGCAAATAAAAATTATCCGGCAAATTCCTATTATGAAATACAAATGCTAAAGTCAAAGCATCGATTCCACAAAAACTTTCCTTTTACCGAGGTGTGGGGATATGATGGCACTGTTCCGGGGCCGACTATTGAAGCAAAAAAAGACTATACGACATACGTGAAATATTTGAATCGACTTCCGGAAAAACATTTCTTGCCGATTGACTATAGTTTGCATGGCGTAAACAACTCCGCAGAAGTACGGACCGTAGTTCATTTGCATGGAGCAAATGTTGCTTCTGCAAGTGACGGTCACCCTGAAGCATGGTATACGAAAAATTACGCTGCTACAGGTCCAGCCTTTAAACAGGAAGTACATGAATATACAAACCACCAGCCTGGTACGACATTGTGGTATCATGACCATGCAATGGGGCTTACTCGATTAAATGTCGTTGCGGGTCTTGCTGGTTTTTATTTACTTCGTGATTCATCGGAAGAACGTTTACAACTGCCAAAGGGGAATTACGAAATTCCTTTACTCATTCAAGATAAATCATTCAATGAAGATGGTTCTATTTTTTACCCTACAGAACTAGATCCACCATTTCCCCTTCCCGTTCCTGACCAGCTTCCATTGCCAAACCCGACTGTCACGTTAGGCTATGTTGGTAATACGATACTAGTTAATGGAAAGGTATGGCCAATATTAAATGTTGAGCCGAGAAAGTATCGCTTCCGCATATTGAATGGCTCAAACCGGAGAAGCTATAACTTGCGTCTCTCCAATGATGAGAAAATAAGCCAAATCGGAACAGATGGTGGGTTTTTAGCTGCCACTGTAAATATTGATTCAGTTGAATTAACTCCAGCAGAACGGGTAGATGTCATTATAGATTTTAGCGATTTTGCCAATGAAGAGATAATTTTAATGAATGATGACGAGGAATTTGCTGATGAACATACGAATGTTATTATGAAGTTTACTGTAAACTTGCCATTAAAGGGTGAGGATACAAGTCAAATCCCGACATTATTAGAACCTGCAATGGAATTGCATGAGCACCATGCACATACGGTCCGGGATCTTCCTTTAACAAGTACGTTAGACCGTTATGGCAGACTTATGCTGTTATTGGGCGATAAAATGTATCATGATCCCGCTACTGAAAAACCATCTTTAGATAGCATTGAAGTTTGGAATTTGATTAACACTACACCAGTCCATCACCCGATTCATGTTCATCTAGTACAATTTAAAATACTTGAACGTAGACCTTTTAATGTAGATCTGTATGTAGCCGAGGGGAAATTGCAATTTACAGGCCCTCCGGAAGAACCGCATGATTATGAACGAGGCTGGAAAGATACTGTAAAAGCGGATATAGGAAAAGTAACAAAAATTATTATGCACTGGAAGGAACATACGGGGGATTATATATGGCATTGTCATTTTTTAGAGCATGAAGATCATGATATGATGCGCCCGATTCGTGTCATTAAAGATGCACATCCCGTAACACCTCCTCATAGTAACGAACATTAAAACAAAAGGATGGTATGTAGTTCATACCATCCTTTAAATATTGTTTCTAATTTTATTAGAATACTAAACTTTTTCCACCGTCATTCTCCCAGCGATTAATATCCAATTGCTCATCAGAACATCTCATGATATACATCATCCTTTTTAAGTATTTTCATTGCGGGAAGCTTTGTTAAAGAGTGGCGATTTCAATAGTGCCAGTTTTGATATGCATAAGGCGTTTGTTGGCTATGGAGCGCACATTGTGAGCAATGATACTGGGGATATAAATATTGAGGGGAGATTTGTTGCGTCTCTTTGGAGCAATCGGAATAGGATCCAATAAAGGTATTTGGCTTCACAGGACTGATGGCTTGATTCCATTCAGTTTCATTAATGCAATATGTTTGAGATAAAATATTTGGTGGAGTTAATTTTAATAAATCAGAACCCAATATTACTTCAGGAGTCGGTGCATTAAAAATTGCTAAAAGATGCGTGTCATCAACAGTGGCTACTTCATAATGCCACCAACCTTGTGGAACATTCGCCACTTGTCCAGGTGTCAGCGGATAATGAAGAAGTTGTTTTGTGAAAGGATTTAAGATAGATACGGTAACAGCACCAGAAATACAATAAATGAGCTCTGCTGCGTTTTGATGATAATGCGGTTCAATTATATTATCGGCACTTAAATATATATCCAGTAAGGACACATTATCCAAGGTATTTAACTGTTTTACCCCTAATACGTTTATAAAATTTCGATGGTCTTTTTTAAATAATGTGCTTTTATTTATGTCAAAAGCAAATTGAGTAGATGGAGATGTGTAATCTATAGATGACGCCATTCTTTCTTCACCTCGTATATAAGTTTAAAACTGGCTTTCTAGTTATATTATGCTTATTTGCCTCTTTTGGTGTACTTAAAAAGGTGCCTAAAAAGCCATATGCCTCTCACTAGAAATGAGAGGCATACAAGTTATATTAAATTTTAATTATTAACAGCCATCCTACTTAGAGGACTTGATTCATCAATAATATCGGTTAAATCAAAAACAGAAATCGGAAACATAGGCAAGCCTACGTAATAGGGGGTAATTTCGTATAGCTGGAAATAGATTACTAGTGTTTTATCCGCTATATAAAAATCCTGGTTTGGTTGAATACCGTTAAAATCATCCAGAAGGGGAATATCCCGCTCGTGAATTTGAATATTTACAAGACTGGAAATCCGTTTGATATAGTCACTGCCAGGGATGAATAAATCTTCTAACTTACAAATCTTCTGTTTTTCTAAATCAAAGTTCAATGATTTGATATAGGTCATTCCGTGAGCAGCCTTTTGATGATACGTATAATTGGAAAGTGATAAGCTTAATATTTGTCGTTGATTATTTTTTATTTCATAAAGACCTTGCATTTCCTCCACTGTTGTCGGCATATCTCCAACTTGAACAGAAATCAACTTTTTCACTTGCTCTTTAATTGCCTCGTTCATTTTGTTTTCCCAAAAATTATTCTCAGTAAAAAATACATACGGATAATACACTACCTGGTTCTTGCCACAATCCAAACGAAGTGTACTTATAGGCAAAGGACCTACTTGTAGAATGTTTGCACTCCCTTTATGCTTTTTTTTAACCTGAAAAATCACAACCGATATATTGTTATTTATATGTAAAGGTAAATACTTTATGAAAATGTCTGCAACTAAAAAGATATTACATTAATTACAATCATAAAATGAGTCAAGAAAAGGGTTTTACGCAATTTATTAAATAAAACCATTAGGAGTAGAGGCTGCTGGATAAACAAAATAGTAAGTACAGATGGATTGTATTTGCTTCGGTATTGCTTACGTATTTGCTTATGGCAAGTCAAAGAACTGCACCAGGATTGATTACGGACCAGTTAATGAACGATTTTAATATTACCGCTACGACAATCGGATTTATTACAGGTGTACAATTTTTTGTTTATACAAGTCTACAGATTCCGATGGGGATTTTAGCGGATCGCTTTGGACCGAATTTCTTTCTTATATTGGGTGCAGTTATAACGGGTGTTGGAACGATTTTTTACAGTGTGGGAACACATGAATATGTACTGTTTCTATCACGTATTTTAACTGGACTAGGCGATGCTACGATTTGGGTAAATATGATGCTTATACTAGGGCAATGGTTTCATAAAAAAGAATTTGTTCGGTTAGTAGGCTTTGCCGGTATGACAGGTAGTTTAGGTTTTTTGTTAGCTACTGTTCCATTTTCTGCATGGATACAGCTACTTGGCTGGAGAGGGGCTTTTTTCTCGTTAGGAGCTATCGTTTGCTTATGTGGCTTGCTTCTTTATGTTGTTCTTATAAAAAATACAAAACAAACATTTATAAAACCGGTCGTTGAAAAAGAACAAATACTTCGTGAAAAAACAGGAGTAATCGTAAAAAGGGTTTTTTCAAATCGTCAGGCATGGGCTTTATTTTTCTGCCATTTTGGAGTGGTTGGCGGTTATGTTGGTTTTATTAGTTCATGGGCAGTACCTTTTGGTATGGATATGTATGGAATGACTCGTTCTGAGGCAAGTCAGCTAATTATGGTCGGTCTTGTCGGAGCAATTTTAGGCGCACCTTTAATGAGCTGGATTGCAAGCATGTTCGATACTATTAAAAAACCTTATATTACCATTCATCTAATCGTCTTATCAAGCTGGATTACTTTTTTATTATTTAAAGGATATCCATCGATTTGGTGGGTGATTATACTTTTCTTTCTAATCGGTTTTGGATACGGGGCAAGTGCATTAACGTTTGCAGCAGTTCGTCGCTCTTTCCCGCTTGAAGAATCAGGGATTGTATCGGGCTTTGCAAATACAGGCGGTTTCTTAAGCGCTGTGTTATTACCTATTTTTTTAGGGGTTATATTGGATTATGTTCAAAGTAGTTCAGGCGTATTGCAAAACGCCTATTACTATGGCTTTATTATTCCAGTTGTATTTTCTGTAATTGGTTTAGCCGGAATGTTTTTCTTTAAGGAAATGGAAGCTTCTGATTAATGTATTACTAATTGATATCCTCTCGTTTACATAAACCACATTTCCCCGCACATCCTAAAGAAGGAGGAGGTGGATTTATGCAGGAGAAAAAATATACAGAAGCAGGTACCGATATAGAAGAAGTAAAGCGCTTAAATGCTGCATCCGGTCTTTCCTATAATGATACACTTGCCATACTTGCTCAGAAGAAAGATGTTCATACGGTAGACGAAGTTCCACTTAAGCCATTAAATGAAAATTTGGAAGTAGATAGTAATGCATATAAGTTAAATGAAGTACCTGGGCTAGATCGTAATAGTCCGCATTAACAATTTAAAAAGGGAAGCTGTCAATTGACAGCTTCCAAAAATCTTAGGAGTGTTTAGATGCATCCTTTTTAGAAATGAATGTTTGACAGCATGTTTCGCTTGAGCTTTTCGCTTTCTCTCTTTTATGGAGGTCAAAATCAGAAGCAAACTCGGTATTCTCATTCTTACTGGCTTTATCCATATTAATTTCTATTTTTTCAGCTCCACAAAAATTTCCCTCCGCATGGAAAAAACAGTTGGATACAGTACATTTCACCTCTAATGTTGGCATAAATATCCTCCTTATTAATTTTTTTGAAAAAGTATAAAAAGAGTATTAACTATAATATCCTTTTATATTCCTCAATATTTAATTTGTCCAATTGCACTTCTTTTATGTTCTAGTAAATAAGCTACAATTAGCCAATTCTTTTTTGTGAATGAAAAACTGTATTTAAATAGAAAAAATTGCTAAAATTAAAGAAATACATGTTTTTATGAGGAGCGATGGGGATGGCGGTTACAAAAGCATTATTTGAACAATCTCGAATAACACCGGAAGCTGAAGCTATTGTGTTTCAAGATGAATCCTGGACTTATAAAGAGCTTTATGAAAAATCATTAAAAATTGCACATTACCTTGTAAAAAAAGGCTTTGAAAAAGATGATATTGTTGCACAGTTTACGCTTAATTCCAATCTGTTTATGGCGATTTATTACGGTGTACAACTTGCAGGGCTTACGGTTATGCCTGTTAATACAAAGCTGGCTTCACCTGAAGTGGAGTATATTTTTAAACATTCAAAAGCAAAAGTACTCATTTATGATGAAAAATTACAAGGGACAATTGATTTTCCTCTGAATGGATTTGACGAAGTATTAACATTAGAAAAAATACGAGCAATTATTAACACACCTATGGAAACAGGAGAGTTACCAACATTCGATTTGGACGAGACATCTGTTGTTATGTACACATCGGGTACTACGGGAAAACCTAAAGGTGTAATGCTGAGTCACCGTAATGTATTGGAAACAGCAGAAATCTGGTCGGAGTCTATGGAAATGAATGAAAAGGATCGCATGTTTATATGCACACCTTTATTCCATTGTGCGGGTAGTCATGTTTTTGCTGTACCGACAATTTTAAAGGGTGGAACAGTTATAATTGATGAGGCATTTTCCCCTGAGAAAACTTTAAAAAAACTGGTAGAAACACAGACTACGATTTTCTTCGGTGTTCCGGCAATGTATACAATTTTATTAAATAAGCCAGAGCTTGCTGCCTATAATTTTGAGCATTTACGATTGTTCTGTTACGGAGCAGCTCCGATGCCGTATGAATTAGTGAAGCGTTTGAAGGATACATTCCCAAATGTAAAAGTACAAAACTTATACGGTCAAACCGAGAATACACCTGCAGCAAGCTCATTATTAGATGAAGCGGCACTTATTAAAATTGGATCAGTAGGTAAGCCGCTTGCACGTACACAAATTCAATTACTTGATTCGAATGGTGAAATTGTACCTATCGGTGAGGTGGGGGAAATTTGTGTGAAGGGACCCCAAGTCATGAAGGGCTACTTGTTTGCACCGGAAGAAACAGCGAACGCAATTCGAAATGGCTGGCTTCATTCAGGGGATTTAGGTCGATTTGATGAGGAAGGCTATTTATATATTGTGGATCGTAAAAAGGATATGATTATTCGCGGTGGTGAAAATATCTATCCGATTGAAGTGGAGGAAGTGCTCTATCAGATTCCAGAAATTTTAGAAGCAGCAATCGTTGGCGTTCCGCATGATGTATATGGTGAAGTACCGAAAGCATATGTCGTGATAAAGCCTGGTAAAGAATTGACTGAGCAACAAGTCCTTGAATATTGTGCTACTCAACTGGCTAAATATAAAATACCTTACGAAGTAGATTTTATAGGGGAATTACCACGGAATGCTTCTGGAAAAGTGTTAAAGCATACGTTGCGCCCGAAGCAAACGACTTAGAAGCGGTATTCTATTAAAGTGGCAGCAGGATGACTTAATTTTTAGCTTACCTACCGATTTAGCGAATGTGCGCCAGCTATTCAGGAAACGATGATCGTCCAACTAACAAACATACCTCTCTGTCTGTTATAATAATCGTTAGCAAAACATGATGGAGGCAATTATGGATAATAATGATATTTTAATCCGTGTACGTTATGCACTGGATTTGAAAAATAGAGAAATGATTGAAATATTTAAGTTAGGCGGCTTAACGATTACACCAGAAGAAATGCCGAAAATTTTAACGAAGTCTTTGGAAAAAGAGGCTGAAGTACCAGTTGATTACGATCAAATGAAGGTAAACAATAAAAATTTAGAGGCCTTTTTCAATGGTCTAATTACGTTTAAGCGCGGTCCTATGCCCAAAAAAGAAGGACAAGCAGCACCAGTACAAGAAAAGGCGGATCATGTAAACAATATGGTCTTAAAGAAACTAAAGGTAGCGTGCCAGCTTACAACCGAGGATATGCTCGATATTCTGGATGAAGGCGGCATCGCGGTTTCGAAAGGCGAACTAGGTGCAATTATGCGTAAACCAGGTCACCGAAATTATAAAGAGTGTGGGGACAACTTTGCCCGCAAGTTTTTAAAAGGTTTATCCATTCGAAATCGAGGATAAAATTATAAACTGTTTAGAAGGTGAATACTTTCTAGGCAGTTTTTCATTTGTAGAGGAAAATGGAATTATGAGATAAAACGTCAACTATCTATTTATGTTTGAAGTTTGATACAATGAAATGTATTGCTTTACTTCTGAGTGCAGACAGTCAAAAACATAAGTAAGAAGGTTAAGGCAGATATAATTAATATGAGGAATGGTGAACGAGCGTTGAAAACTTTTAAGAAAGTATATATCGAAATTACAAGTGTTTGCAATTTAGCTTGTAGCTTTTGTCCACCTACAGAGAGAGCAAAAGGGTTAATAAAGGTAGAACAATTTGCTCATATTCTTGACGAAATTAGTGGCTATACAAAATATATTTATTTGCACGTTAAAGGGGAGCCTTTATTGCATCCGCGCATTGGTCAATTACTTGATATTGCCCATGAAAAAGGCTTTAAAGTCAATATTACAACAAATGGAACTTTGATTAAAAAGAACCGCGATAAACTATTAGGTAAGCCAGCACTTAGACAAATTAATTTTTCTCTTCATAGCTTCGATGGACATGAAGGTTCTGAAAATCGAGAAAAATATTTAAGTGATATTTTGGAGTTTGTGCGAGATGTCCGAGAGCATAATGTCATTATTTCCTACCGATTATGGAATTTACAGCGCAATAATGTTTCGGAACTGGCAAACCGCAGAAACCGTGAGACACTCGAAATATTAGAAAATGAATATGGGTTAGATTTTGAGATTCAAGAGCGTGTAGAAATGGGCAAAGGTTTAAAAATAGCAAAAAATATTTATCTAAACCAAGATCATGAATTCCGCTGGCCAAGCTTGCTTGAAAAAGCGGATGAAGGAAAAGGATTCTGCCATGCCTTGCGTACACATGCAGCTATTTTAGTGGATGGCTCTGTCGTTCCTTGCTGTCTAGATGGGGAAGGTGTCATCAATTTAGGAAATGTCCATAATCAGCAATTTGGGGACATTATTAGCACTGAACGTGCACAAAATTTAGTAGATGGCTTTTCTCGTCGTGAAGCTATTGAAGAGCTATGTAAAAAATGCGGTTTCCGCCAAAAGTTTGGCATGGAGTCGGAGTTACCTGACATATAAAATACTAATTTTAAACCTTCTGACATATAAACGGATATAGTATAATTATAGTATTAAATTTACGGATTTAACAAAAAAATAGGTCGTAAGCGAGGGGATTATACTATGTTTGGTAGAAGTAAAATTGATAATTATATTTATTTTAGTCAACAATCCGATTCAGATATTAGAGCAAATGAACGACTGAAAGAGAAATTGGACTTTCTGGCACTAAGTCATGTACGCCGTAATTCAGTAACGCTATTAAAAAAAATCTATAATGAAAATCGCGATGAAATTTTGGATAATTTTTATAATAGGTTACTGGCAATACCCGAGTTTTCTAAAATAATTTTGGAGAATTCGAGTGTTGAACGGTTAAAGGTTACTTTTGATCGCCATTTTTCTAGTCTGTTTCAGGACGAACTAGATCTGGAGTACGTATTTAAACGTCGACAAATCGCTTATGTACACGCAAGAATCGGAGTTCTACCAAACTGGATGATTTCAGCCTATACATTAATTAACCAGTTGATCATCCCCTTAATTGCCAAACAATGTGGACGGGATTATCAAAAAATGCTCGATACATTGTTGGCATACGATAGTCTCGTAACATTGGACATACAAATCATAGTTGAAACTTATATCGAAATTCAAGGCGGTTCAGTTGTAAATGGTTTAGGTGAAATTATTACTTATAATACACAGCTTGACCAAATAAAAGAGCTCATTCAATTTCAGGACGTGCAGCACAATGATGTGAAATTGGTGAGTGATTTGATGTTGGAGTTGGATGCCAGTATAGAAGAAATTGCAGCTTCTGTAGGGGATATCTCGATCCATACACAAGCGTCTTTGACGGAATTGAATAGTGATTTAGCAGCTTTACAACAAGTATCTGCGATTTTGCAAAATACAGACGAAGGGCAACAGGCAGTTCGTCAAAATGTTGCTAATTTAGTTGATCGGGTAAACAGTGTTTCAAAAGTTATGTCCCTCATTCAAGGCATCGCTGATCAGACAAATTTATTGGCACTTAATGCCTCTATTGAAGCCGCACGTGCAGGAGAAGCAGGAAAAGGATTTGCTGTAGTAGCAGAGGAAGTACGTAAATTAGCAGATGATACAAAACGTTCTGTTCAATCGATTGATACTGATATTAAAGCGTTATTACATATTACGGCCAATATTGATGAATTAACGAAACGCTCCACAGATGAATTACACGTCGGTGTATCGGATGTTATTCACATTACGAAAACGTTATCGGAGTTAAACTCAACTTTGCAAACACAAGGGCTACGTTTTGAGGAAATTTCCTCTACAACACGCCATCAAGCAAAATCTGCCTCAGAAATTGCCGATCGCAACCGTAACATTACGGAAAGTACCGTTCAAAGTAAAAAAATTGCTTTTGATACAGGGGCTGCAATTTACACTTTAAGTAAAATGATTGATGAATATCGTTCGGAGACCATTTCTAAAAACCTTATTCTTGCCCAAGAAGACATTATTGAAATCGCCATTACAGATCATTTATTATGGCGCTGGAAAATTTATAATTTATTATTAGGTTTTGAAGAAATGAGTAACTTAAAATTAGATTCACCACGTGATTCTAATTTAGGTCAATGGTATTACGGTAAAGGGAAAGAACTATTAGGTGAAGAAAAAGTCTTCCTTGAATTGGAAGAACCCTTCTTAAAAGTTTATGATATTGCTAAAAAAGCAGTAAAGGCATACACAGTTGGTGACAAACAAGCGGCTGAAATCCTTTTGGAGGAGTTAACGGTAACATCCAATATTGTAATTGGGAAACTAAATCACTTACAGCAAATTCTAATCGAAGCAAAAGCTCCTTATGTAAGATCATAATATGTATTTACGACGGGTTGTTCAAAGTTAAATTTGAACAACCCGTTTTCTTTGCATTTTACGTTGCTCTATTGTGCCTGCATAAATGTAACAGTCATCTCTTGACTGTCGTATAAGCACCATTCCTTATTTTCAACTACTGGACCGACATTAATCTGATAACGCTTATGTCTAACTGATAATGGAATATTATACGGTACGGGTTGCCTCTTTCCATTGTTGTATATAGCAGCCTCATGACTATGCCCAAAAAATAGTAGCGGCGTTTCAATATGGGGGAATGTTGGACTAAATGTATTATCCCATTCTATTTGGTGTCCATGAATTAGCGTTGCATGTTCAATTTCAAGGGCATTTTTATATTGCAGAAAACGTTGATCCCCCGTTACAAGTGCAATACGTTCTTCCTGGTTACCGATGATTGAAGGAAATGTTAACAAGCTCATAAACTTATCATCTATAATCGCCGCATCCTTTAGCTTTGCATGACGAACCATTTTAGCCTTTTTCTTGCCGATTTTACACTCAAATAAATCACCTAAGCCAATAATCTCTGCATTGGGTGCTACTTGGTGAATGTGTTTTAACACCTTTTTTGTATTTTTATAATGCGAATGTAAGTCGCTCAAAATTGCATATTTCATAAAGAATCACCACCGTATAATTAAATTTCTACAATATTATAGCAATAGTCAATTTATCGATAAAATAAAACATTTATTTCCTATTATTTTCAGAAAATTTAAATAAAATATTGACGACTAGGACATAAAGGTTTTATTATGAAGTTAAATTTCATATATTTTACATTATAGAAGAAGTTTTACAACATTTTGTTTGAGGGTAGGTCGTAAACTTGGAAAATAGTATTGAAAGAATACGTTCGGGAATGGAATTGCTGAAACCTGCTGAAAGAAATGTAGCTTTATATATTTTAAGTCACTTAGATGATGTTATTAGAATGCCGATTGCAGTGCTGGCAGAAAAGGCTAAAACAAGTGAAGCAACAATAGTGAGAATGTGCAGGGCATTAAACTTTTCCGGATTCAAAGATTTAAAACTAAGTATTGCTACAGCACCTACTTTGGAAATTTCACGCAATCACAACTTTGAATTAGAAAAAGAGTCATCGATACTCCAAATGATACAGACGATTGAAATGCATAATATCGATGCAATCCAAAGAACGCTAATGATTAATGGTGAAAGGGAATTGGAAAAAATTATTCATCAAATAAATAACGCAAGAAAGATTGTTTTTATTGGAATTGGAGCTTCAGCGATTGTTGCGCAAGATTTCGAGCATAAGCTGAAGCGGATAAATAAAAACTGTGAAACGATTTTCGATAGTCATGGGCAGCTTATTGCTGCAACACATGCAACGAACGAGGATGTTATATTCGCAATCTCGTACTCAGGTGAAACGAAGGAAATTATTAACGCCGTAACAGTTGCAAAAGAGAATCAAGCAACGATTATTACAATGACACATAACAAGCGGAACACAATACAAAGCTTTGCAGATTATGCACTTTACGTTGTTTCTAATGAAGCGGATATACGTAGCTCGGCAACCGCATCACGTATCGCCCAACTGACATTAATTGATATTTTATATACAGGAATTGCCACACTAAACTATGATAATTCGATTATTGCGTTAAATCGCACACTCGAGGTAATTAAAGGTTTTTCTCGTTAATATTTGGTGCTGACTATATTCATATAGTTAACATAATGAAAATGAAGGGGTGTAATGTATGTTTGTTATCAAAAAGAGAAAGCAGACTTGGTTTTTAGTAACATTAATGAGTTTAATGTTATTGCTCGTTGCGTGTTCGAATGACGAGGAATCAAACAGCGACACTGAAGGAAACAGCAATACTGAACAATCTACGACTCCATCTGATAGTACTTCTACAGAAAGTACAGGGGATGGTTTGTCAGGCACACTGGAAATTCAATATTTTGTCGGAGGATATGGTGATGGATGGTGGAAGCAAGTTATAGGGGATTTCCAAAAACAGCACCCGGATTTAGAAATTGTTGAACATGCAGGTCCAAATATTAATACAGAGATGAACACACGCTGGATTTCGGAAACACCACCTGATGTTGTATACATCGATGGTGCAGGAGCTAGTGAAACACAAATGATCGCTGAAGGTCAGTTAATGGATATTAGTGAATTTGCAAAAGGTATTAAACTTGAAAATGGTACAGCGCTATTAGATAGCTTTATCTCGCCGGCAGAAGAAGTAGATGGCGGGAAAATCTATAGTTTACCATTAGTATTCGATACTTGGGGAACTTGGTATGACACGAAGTGGTTTGAAGAAAACGGATGGGAAGTACCAACGGACTTTGACAGCTGGATCAGCTCTATGGAAAAAATTAAAGCCGATACAAAAATTGCACCATTTGTAACGACAGGTCAGCATACACAATACTTCCACCGTGGCGTATTGAATCCTGCTTTTGCTGCAGCAGGCGGTGAAGAGTTATTAAACGATCTAAACAATGGTGTTATAGAGGCTTGGAAAAAACCTGAAACGCTTGAAGTTTTGAAGAAGGTTGAAAAAATTGCAAAAGCGGGCGTAATCGATAGCGGTTTTGCGGCTTACAATCATACGCAATCACAAATGAACTTCTTAATGCATAAAAATGCTTATATTCCAGTAGGTTTCTGGTTGCCAAATGAAATGAAAAATGATACGCCGGACAGTTTTGAATTTGGCTTCACACCAACACCGATGAATGACCCTGGTAAGCCATTAGCACTTGTACCGGATATCCGTACAATTGCCATTGCTGAAAAATCGCAAAATCCGGAAGCTGCAAAGGCATTTTTAGAATTCATCTTTACGGAAGAATATGCGCAGGCATTTGCTGAATCAACGGGTGCGATTATGAACATGAAAGACGTTGACTTGTCTTCGAATACAAATGTTCAGGATTTCTTGAAAAATATTAATGAAATGATCAATAATCCAGGTGCTGTTCATACGTATAAACGTTACACACCAGATGCTGAACTGCAAAAAATTGCAGTTGAAATTACAAATGAAATTAAATTATTAATTATTGATATTTTACTCGGAGATATTACTGCAGAAGAATTCGTTGACAAGATGGTTAAAAAAGCAGAGGAACTAAGAAAATAAGGATCGATGCATATTTTAAATAAGTAATTACAGGAAATAAGGTTGCTAAAAACTTTTTAGCAACCTTATTTAATCAATAGAGGAAGGAGTAACGACAATGACCTTTTCTTCCAAAAGCAAATATTTGTTTTTAGCATTTTGTTTACTGCCGACTTTTCTGCTCTTTTTAATTTTTACTGTTTATCCTATGTTAGGTGGTTTGTATTATTCATTTTTTGATTGGTCCGGAACAAGTGCAAATAAAACATTTATCGGCTTAGATAATTATATTCGTCTATGGAACGACTCCATTATTAAAAAGGCGATAATAAATGACTTTTTCTTCGTATTTGTAAAAGTCATTGGGATCATGACACTTGCTCTATTTTTTGCGGTGGCATTAACACAGTTAAAAATAAAAGAAGCGCCATTTTACCGGATTGTATTTTTCTTTCCTAATATTATGTCTGTAGTAGTTATCGGGATTTTATGGCAGTTTATTTATGATCCAAACATGGGAATTGTAAACAGCTTATTAAATCAAGTCGGATTGACAGAATGGGCCCGCCCTTGGTTAGGAGATAAAACGTGGGTACTTCCTAGTATTGCTATTCCTGCAATTTGGGCAGGGATTGGATTATTTATGCTACTTATTATGGGAGGTATTTCAAATGTGCCGAAAAGTTTATATGAAGCGGCAGATATTGATGGTGCATCCGAATGGCAACAATTTTGGCATATTACGGTCCCACTCGTTTGGCCACAAATAAAAACATCCATCCTTTATATCATTATTACATCTCTTAACGGTTCGTTTGTCCTTGTGCAAGTAATGACAGGTGGTGGCCCGGGAAGCGCTTCAGAAGTAATGGGTTCATATTTATACCAGCGTGCTTTTGAAGATTTCCAATTTGGCTATGGTGCAGCGATTGGTGTTCTAATCTTGGTCGTGTCGCTCATTACCGTTCTCGTGTCTCAATTTATTTTGAAAAAAGAAAAAGTCGAATATTAACGGGGGAATTTAGATGAAAGTAGTTTCACAAATTTTAGTACGTATCCCGTTAATCCTATGGGCGTTTATTGTGATATTCCCATTAATATGGATGTTTATGGGTGCGTTTAAATCGAATGCAGAAATATTCACGTCACCTTGGTCAATACCGACTGATTTTAGTTTTACAAATTTTGAGCGTGCATGGAACGACTATAATATTGGCCGTGCATTTTTAAACAGTTTTTTTGTAACAGTGCTTGGCTCGTTTTTAACACTCATTTTATCCATCCCTACGGCTTATGCGCTAGAACGTATTCGTTCAAAATTTGGTGAAGTGCTGATTAATGTTTATTTAGCTTCAATGATGATTCCATCCGTTTTAGGTTGGATCCCTCTATTTTTCTTATTAATGAAGTTTAATTTACTAGATAATTTGTGGGCGTTATCTCTTGTTTATGCCATTTCACATGTTCCGTTTACGATCTTCATTCTCGTTGGATTCATAGGAAATATTCCTAAAGAGCTGGAAGAAGCAGCAGTCGTTGATGGTATGAGTCCATATGGAATTCTATTTAAAATTGTGACACCGCTTATAAAGTCTGGAATCATGACAGTTACAATCTTGAATGCCATTTCATATTGGAATGAATTTTTCATGGCGTTAATTTTACTGCAAACAGAAAGTAAAAATACGTTAGGTGTTGCGATGAACTTACTGAAAATAGACGCGCAATACGATAGTGCATGGGGTGTGTTATTTGCAGGTCTATGTATTGCTGTTATTCCGGTAATCATTTTCTATTCGATTTTCCAACGCCATATCGTAAAAGGTATGACAGAAGGTGCAATCAAATAGGAGGGGAATCATGTCTTTTTCACGAGTAGAAGAGTTTATTGAAACAGCAATCCATAACAAAGAACTGCCTGGTGCGGTATTGGCTGTGGCAAATGCAAAAGATGTCCTTTACTGTAAAGCATTTGGTATGGCACATACGGAACCCCAAATTTCAATGACGGAACAGACGATTTTTGATTGTGCTTCATTAACAAAAGTAACAGCAACGGCAAGCTCGATTTTATTATTGCTTGAGCAGGGTTTTATTGATTTAGATGATTCCATTAGCTACTACTTTCCGGGGCTTAAATTGATGCATGAAGAAGTTAAGATTCGTCATTTATTAACACATACTAGTGGATTTCAGGCTGAAATTAAGTTTTATAAAGAAGGGATAGCTTATGCTGATGTCATTGAACGGATAGCGCAGGAAACAGGACGGAAAAAAGTTGAACAACAGGTGATTTATAGTGATGTAAACTATATTTTATTAGGAAAACTAATAGAACAGGTTACCGGAATTTCATTAGCAGAATATGCCGATAAAAATATTTTTCAGCCGCTTCGTATGCACAATACCGTATTTAATCCGTCTGTCCAGTTAAAGGGGAAAATTGCTGCTACTGAATATCGTACCTATTTAAAGAAACATCAGTGGGGTGAAGTGCATGATGAAAATGCACTGTATTTTGGCGGAGTAAGTGGGCACGCTGGGTTATTTTCAACTGCAGAAGACTTGGCAAAGTTTGCTCAATCGTTTATGGAAAGTACCCATTCAGTTTTTCACGAGCATACCAAACAATTAGCAAAGCAAAATTTCACTAATAAGCTTGAAGAACAGCGTGGATTAGGGTGGCAATTGTATTCTTCACCTTCATTTTCCGGCCAATATTTAAGAGAAGGTTTTGGGCATACAGGTTTTACGGGCACTTCGCTTTGGATATCGGATGAGAAGCAAATAGCAATTATTTTGTTAACAAATCGCGTTCATTTTGGACGTAGTTGTGAAATACAACGGTTTCGACGGATCGTGCATAACTTAGTTGCACTTGAAAATGAATAGATAAGGTGAGCATATGTCAGAAAAATTATGGATTGGTATAGATGGTGGCGGCACGAAAACAACCGCTGTAATTGGTGACGAAAGTGGACATTTACTTGCAGTTGTCAAAGGAAGTTCCGGCAATTTAACAGCGATTTCAACAGAGCAGTTGTACACACTGATAAATGAATTAATCAATCAGTTGTTAATAAAGACGGGGGCCGCATTTACAGATGTAGAAATGGTATATGCTGCAATGGCAGGAGCAGATCGACAAGCTGAACAACAGAAAATATATGATGCTTTTAAGCAATCAACAGTTCTGGAAAAGCTTAAAATCCAGAGTGATATCCATGCCGCCTTAGCAGCGGGAACTTGGGGCAGAGAAGGTACTTTACTTATTGCCGGGACCGGAGCTATTATATTCGGTTATGAGCAGCAAAAAACTTTTCGTGTTGGTGGCTGGGGCTATTTATTGGGTGACGAAGGAAGTGGCTATCATTTAGGGAAGCTTGCCATTCGTTCCGTATTAAAAGCGCATGATGACAAAGTGCCTTTGAAACCTTTTCAAGAAAAGATATTGACCCATTTTAATGTACTGTCTCCTGACCAGCTCATTACAAAAATTTATGGCAGCTCGAATCCCATAACAGCTATTTCTTCTGTGAGCATGATTGTGCTAGATGCTTTTGAAGAAGAGTTATCAAAATTTATCGTTAGTGCCGTACAAGAAGCTTTACTGGAACTTATTGAAAGTGCCTATTCACGAATTGATCGGACAAAGCCGGTTGTATTTCACGGCGGATTATTTTCGAATAATACATTTTATGAAGCGTTTACCTTACGTTTTTCATCGCGATTCCCGGATTTGATTGCTTTAAAGCCAACAATTTCGGGGACAGTAGGAGCTTACTTATTAGCATTACATGAAAGTAAAGTTGAAGTAAGTGATCCAGTTAAACAAACGATTCAACAAACATGGCGTCTATTGGAAGGTGAGATAACATGAATTACGATCAATTAACGACTGAAAAACGAAATAATGAAACAATGAATTTGGATGTAATGCCTATCTCGAACCTACTTCAAATCATGAATAAAGAAGATATGCAGGTTGTGAAAAGTGTCGAACAAGTTTTACCTACCATAGAGAAAGTAATTAAAAGAGTGGTTGAAAACATAAATAATGGAGGTCGCCTTTTTTATATCGGAGCGGGAACTAGTGGTCGTTTAGGAATGCTTGATGCATCTGAATGTCCTCCTACTTTTATGACCGATCCGGAGCTAGTACAAACGATAATGGCAGGCGGAAAGGATGCATTTTTTCAGGCAGTTGAAAATGCTGAAGATAGTTTGGAAGATGGAAGACACAGATTAAAGGAAAAAAACGTAACGCAGTTCGATTCTATTATAGGTATTACAGCAAGTGGTACGACACCATTTGTAATTGGTGCTTTAAAGTATGCGCAATCTGCTGGTGCCTACACGGTAAGTTTGACGAGCAATATTAATTCTGAAGTAAGCCGCTATGCGGAAGAAGCGATTGAAGTCGTCGTAGGGCCAGAAATATTAACAGGGTCAACACGATTAAAAGCAGCTACATCACATAAAATGATTTTAAATATGATCAGTACGGCATCGATGGTTCAATTAGGCAAAGTGTACGAAAACTTAATGGTCGATGTACATGCAAGCAATAATAAATTAATAGAGCGGGCTAAAAGAATTGTCATCGATGCAACGGACTGCAAATATAAGGAAGCAGAAGAGGTACTTGTAAAAACAAAATTTGCTGTTAAGCCGGCAATTGTCATGCTAAAAACAAATGAAAATTATGAACGAGTAAAACATGCGTTAGAACAAGTAAATGGCCATACAAGGAAAGCTATTTTACTTTTAAACAATAGTTAATATCGAGAGTTGTCATGAGTAATTCTGGCAACTCTTTTTGTTTTTTACTAGAATTTCTGTATAGTGCAATAATATTTCTTATAAAACCATTGTTTCCATTTTTTGTGCCTGTTAAAATTGAAGTGTACTAATATTCAGAAAAAACAAAGGGGGCGGGGAAATGGGCATTTATACAGAAGAGCATGAGATGTTTAGAAAAGCTTTACGCAAAATGCTGGATAAAGAGGCGTATCCTTATTTTGAACAATGGGAAAAGGATCGGGATATTCCACGTGAGTTTTGGCTGAAGCTTGGGGAGAATGGCTTTTTATGTCCAATGGTGAGTGAAGAGTATGGGGGACTTGCACTGGATTTTGGCTATTCTGCTATATTAACGGAGGAACTTGAGCGTGTTGGCGCAGGGTTAGCAAGCGGGATTTCACTTCATTCCGATATTGTGACACCTTATATTGAAGCATACGGGACAACTGCACAAAAGGAAAAATGGCTTCCTAAAAGCATTACAGGCGAGTACATTTCAGCTATTGCTATGACGGAACCGGGTGCAGGCTCTGATCTTGCAGGCATTCAAACGACAGCGAAAAAAGATGGCGAGTTTTATATTTTAAATGGTGAAAAAACGTTTATTACGAATGGCATTCATGCTGATTATGTTGTTGTCGTTTGTAAAACAGATCCGCAGGCAAGTCCGGCATATAAAGGGGTTAGTCTGCTTATTGTAGAGAATGGTACACCTGGTTTCAAGCGCGGAAAAAAACTCGATAAAATCGGGATGCACAGTGCAGATACGGGAGAGCTAATTTTTGAAGATGTACATGTACCGGTAGAAAACTTATTAGGGGATGAAAACCGGGGCTTCTATTATTTAATGGAAAAACTGCAGCAGGAACGATTAATTGTAGCTATTGAAACTCAAATAGAAGCTGAATGTTGTTTACAGCTAACTGTAGATTATGTAAAAGAACGTAAAGCATTCGGGAGTCGTATTGCAGATTTCCAAAACACACAATTTAAATTAGCGGAAATGGCGACGGAAATTGAGCTTGGACGTACATATGTCGATAGTTTAATCGAAAAACATATTGCTGGTAAAGATATTGTGAAGGAAGTATCCATGGCAAAGTGGTGGATTAGTGAAATGGCTAAACGCGTCGTAGCTGATTGCCTACAGTTACATGGAGGATATGGCTATATGGAAGAATATGAAATTGCGAGACGTTACCGAGATATTCCCGTAGCGGCGATTTATGCTGGTACGACGGAAATTATGAAAGGGATTATCGCAAAGCAAATATTAAAATAGATAGACTAAGGGGATGGAATCATGAAAAACGTATATATCGTAGACGGTGCACGTACAGCATTTACAGCATTCGGAGGTTCATTTGCAACAACAGATGCAGTACAGCTTGGTACAAAAACTGCAGTGGAGGCGTTAAAGCGGGCAAACGTACAGCCTGAGCAAGTCGATCATGTCATTTACGGTGGTGTAATTACAACAGGTGCCAACTCGGCATATTTAGCCCGTCATATCGGTCTTTATGCAGGTGTCCCAAAGGAAGTGCCGGCATTAACGTTAAACCGTCTTTGTGGATCGGGTATGCAATCGGTTGTATCGGCTGCTCAGATGATTCAGCTAGGTGAAGGGGATGTTGTACTCGCTGGGGGAGCGGAAAATATGTCCCAATCGCCATATTCAAATTTCGAACAACGCTTTAGTGGTTCGAAACTAGGTAACCTGGAGTTTACAGATATGCTTCAAGCGACATTAACTGACCAGTATACAGGCTCAGGGATGGGCTTGACGGCAGAAAAACTTGCTGAACAATATACGATTTCCCGCGAGGAGCAAGATGCATTCGCACTTCTATCAAATGAACGTGCTGCAAAAGCGCGTCAGGACGGTACCTTTGCAAAAGAGATCGTGCCAGTTGCTGTAGCTACGAGAAAAGGCGAGATTTTAATAGATCAGGATGAACATATTAAAGAAGGCGGCACGTTGGAAAGCTTGGCTAAATTACGCCCGGCATTCAAAAAGGAAGGGTCCGTAACTGCTGCTAACGCTTCCGGTATTAATGACGGGGCAGCAACATTAGTTGTCGCAAGTGAAGATTTTGTAAATGAACAAGGATTAAAACCGTTAGCCCGCATTGTATCATGGGGAATAGCGGGTGTTGACCCGACGATTATGGGAATCGGCCCAGCTCCGGCAATTCGTCAAGCATTGGAGCGTGCGAATTTAACAATTGAAGACATGGATTTAGTTGAAATTAATGAAGCATTTGCAGCCCAATATATCGCAGTGGAAAAGGAACTTGGACTTGACCGTGAGAAAACGAATGTAAATGGTGGTGCAATTGCACTCGGCCACCCAGTTGGTGCAAGTGGAACAAGAATCATCTTATCCGCTGCATACGAACTGCAACGACGCAATGGGAAGTATGCTGTTGCCAGTCTTTGTATCGGTGGCGGACAAGGAATTGCTTTAATTATCGAAAGAGTATAGAAACTAGGCATGCTAGGAGGAAGTTTCTGGCATGCTTTTTGTTGTGGGCGTTTTTATTAGAACAACAATTTCACATATTAGAAAAAGGTATGGGTGGTATTAGAATATCAAAAAATGATTTTAGAACAAGGCAAACCTTTTTTAGCACAATGAAAGGATATATTAGAAAGTCGTAACTTTATTAGAACAAATAAAAATATATTAGACGATATCAAATTATATTAGAAATCCTTGCAACTTTTTCGCCTCAACTTTCTAAAGGAAAGCATACTGAAATAGATTTTTTCATTTGCACTCTACTGCGAAAAATTCAAAACGATTTTAATTTGACACAAACCTTCCTTTTTTTGCTGTAAACCACCGAATCACACCTCGCCAAATTTTACGCATTAATTGCGGAATATGTTACACTAAAGCCAACGAATAAAAGGTGGTAAAACAATATGTCAGCAATCAGTTTATTAAACGAAGATCTTCAAAATAAATGGTCTTTTGAAACGACAATGAAAATTCAGGATGAAATGATTCCAGCGATGGTTGAAGGGAAAGATATCGTAGCAGAATCCCCGACCGGCTCAGGAAAAACATTAGCCTACACATTACCAATTCTAAATAAAGTAGACGGTAAAAAGAAACAAACCCAAGCATTAATCGTAGCACCGTCACAAGAGCTTGCAATGCAAATTGTTGAAGTGATCCGTGATTGGACAGCTGGAACGGATATTACTGTGCAGCAACTAATCGGTGGTGCGAACTCGGCACGCCAAATTGAAAAATTAAAGAAAAAGCCAACGATTGTTGTCGGGACACCAGGTCGCTTAAATGAATTGGCTCGCCAAGGGAAACTAAAGCTTAGAGAAATAGAAACAATTGTTTTGGATGAATGTGATCAGTTACTAAGTCGCGAATACCGAGTAGTTGTAAAATCATTTATTGAAAATGCCGCATTCGGTCGTCAAGTTGTTGTAGTATCTGCAACGATTACAGAAGAAATAAAGCTTGTAGCAGAACGTTTAATGTTCGAGCCAATCAGTATTGAGATTAAGCCAGAAGATATGGTGAAGTTCGGTAAAGTTGTTCACTCCTTTGTAAAAGTAGAGGAACGAGATAAAACAGAGATGCTTCGTCGACTTGCTAATATTGAAGGATTGCGCGGTTTGGCATTCGTCAATAATATTGACCAAGTACTTATGAAACAAAACAAGTTGGAATACCGCGATGCACCAATCGTAGCACTTCATTCAGATATGAAAAAAGACGAGCGTAAAAAAGCGTTGGATGCTTTCAGAAAAGGTGAAGCACGTATTTTAATTGCGACAGATATTGCAGCACGAGGTTTAGATATTTCGGGTTTAACACATGTTATTCATGTCGATGTTCCTCGTACAATTGAGCAGTATACGCATCGTTCTGGCCGTACAGGTCGTGCAGGTGCAGACGGAGAAGTATTAACATTATTATCTTATAAAGATGAAAAGACTTTCAAAAAATGGTTGCGTGATCTTTCATTAAAAGGTGTTCAAAAAGTTTGGACTCAAGGACAGCTTATGGAGGGAAATGCTAAAACAGTTTCGTCAAAAACGGCGCCTCCAGTAAAGAAAGCAACAGAGAAAAAGCCTTATCAACCAAAGACAAATAAAAAAGGCATGACTTTCAGTAAGAAAAAGGAGAAATAATAATTGATGACATTCCAAGAGAAGTTAGAGCAATATGCAGATTTAGCTGTTCGTATCGGAGTAAATGTTCAAAAAGGGCAATACTTATTAATTAATACATCAACAGATACGTTGGATTTCACACGAATTGTAGTGAAAAAAGCATATGAGGCAGGCGCAAGTCGTGTTCATGTAAATTTAACTGATGCAAGCTTTGAACGTGCCTATTATGAAAATGTTACTGTAGAAGAAACAGCCAATTTTCCAAAATGGGTCGTTGCACAACGCGAAGAATTAATCGAGAGTAAAGGCGCACTTCTTTGGATTGATGCGGAAGATCCTGATTTACTGGCAGGCATTGATTCCGAGAAAATAGGTGCTCAGCAGAAGGCAGCAGGTGCAGCGCTTGTAAATTATCGTAAAGCGGTAATGAATGATGATATCGCATGGTCAATTATTGCAGTCCCTTCTCCAAAATGGGCGGCTAAAGTCTTCCCTGATTTAGCTGAGCAAGAACAAGTACCGGCATTATGGGATGCAATTTTTAAAACTGTGCGTATCGGTGAAGGTGATGCGGTTGAAAACTGGAAAAATCATATTGAAACTTTACATGCACGTGCAGCTCAGCTTAATGCTAAGAAATATGCAAAATTACACTACGTGGCACCAGGTACAGACTTAACAATTGAATTACCTGAAAAGCATTTATGGAAAAGCGGTAGTAGTCAATCTCCGAGCTGTACAACATTTATTGCGAATATGCCGACAGAAGAAGTATTTACATTACCTGCAAAGTATGGTGTAGATGGATACGTATCAAATACAAAACCACTTGTATATAAAGGAAATATTATTGATGAATTTAAGCTTACTTTTGAAAAAGGAAAAATTGTGAGTGCTGAGGCAAAAGTGGGTGAGAAATTACTGCAGCAGCTTATCGCTTCAGATGAGGGTTCTACTTATTTAGGGGAAGTCGCATTAGTACCGCATGAATCACCAATTTCAGCATCTAATATTTTATATTACAACACATTATTTGATGAAAATGCATCTAATCATTTAGCGATTGGTGAAGCATATCCAACTTGTTACGAAGGTGGCAAGGAGCTAGAAAAAGGCCAGCTAGAATCGTTAGGCATTAATACATCGATTACACATGAAGATTTTATGATCGGAAGCGCTGAAATGGACATAGACGGTATTTTAGCGGATGGCTCAAAAGAACCGATCTTCAGAAAAGGAAACTGGGCATTCTAATTATAGAAGTGGGGTGAGTAAATGCGGAAAATAATACTTAGCATTATTTTTTGTGTCGTCTTATTTCCAACTGCAACATTAGCCGATGAACGGGAAGTGTATATAGCGCTTGGAGATTCATTAGCAGCAGGACAAACGCCATATAATGAGATTGATGCGGGCTATACGGATTTTAGTGCTTTACAGCTCATGCGCAATGGAAAACTTGCTCATTTTTCAAAAGAGCTTACTTTTCCGGGTTATCGTGTTCAAAATGTCATTGAAACAGTTCAATCTGATAAAGCAAAACAGTTACTAAGTGAGGCAACTTTGATTACTATTTCTGCGGGGGCCAATAATTTACTCCCTCTTATAGAGCATAATCCGGAACAAGGGACAATTGCCTTTTCCCAGCTCAGTGCGGACTTTGCATTAAATGAAGTGCGGATTCAAATGAAGGAACTCCTTTCTTTAACTAAAGAAAAAGCACCGAATGCAGAAATTTATGTATTAGGTTATTATTTTCCTTATGTGAGCCTTCATGAGGAGCAAAAACATGGTGCAGAAAAAGCAGTAAAGTTATTAAATAAAATATTAAAGCAGGAGACCGAGCAGGCGGGGCATGTTTTTGTTGATGTGTTTGATGATTTTAATTTAGGGCAAGCGGATTATTTACCAAGCATTCAAGATATTCATCCGAACCAGCTTGGCTATCGTATTATGGCTAATGAAATGCTAAAGAAATATAGTGGAAATAATATTCTTTCGTTACCTATAGACGCATTGCCTGCGCCAAATCCAAAAACATTTGAAGAAATGTTGCAGATGCAGGAAAATGAATTAGCTGTACAGGAAGAGCAATTTATTGCCCAGCATCATCCGGATAAACCAAAACCTATATATGTATAAATAAAAAGCATTCCAACAAGAAAATCTTGTAAGAATGCTTTTTTAGTATCAATTACTCGCTAATTTTAACTTCACGTAATTGATAGATACTGTCTGTACCTACGTTGAAGCCAGAAACTTTATCCGATACACCTGTTAAAGTATATGGGTGTAATACGAATGCCATTGGCGATTCGTCAGAAATTAATTGTAATGCTTCTTTATAAATTGCTTCACGTGCAGCTGGGTCTGCTTCGCGACGACCTTTTTCTAATAACTCATCCACTTTATCGCTTGAGTAGAATGAACGGTTACCTGGGTCACCATGTTGTGAAGAGTGGAATAATGCATATAGACCGTAATCCGCATCACCAGTAGGGTTAGACCAGCCTAAAATGAACATGTCATGCTCACCAGCAGCTGTTTTTTCCAAGTATGAACCGAATTCCATTACTTCGATTTCAGCTTGAATGTTTAATTGCTTCAAGTTTTCTTGTAAAACAATTGCAACTTGTTGACGAGCAGGGTTATCATTCGTCCAAATTGTCGTTTTAAAGCCGTCCGCATAGCCTGCTTCTTCAAGTAATGCTTTAGCTTCGTCCATGTTATAAGCCATAGAAGTCACATCTTCTGTGTATCCGAAAATACCAGGAGCTAAAGGTGAAATCGCAGGAATACCATAGCCTTCATAAATACCTTCAATTAAAGTCGGGCGATCAATTGCTTTAGAAATTGCTTGACGTACTTTTGGATCGTTGAAAGGTTCTTTTTCAGTATTGAAACCAAGGTATGTTAAAGATGAAGAAGCTGTTTCCAATACAGAAGCGCCATCAAAACTATTAACATTTGCTACTTGACCAGGCTCAACTGCACCAATAATGTGTGCATAACCTGATTGTATTTCCGCAACACGAGTAGCACTTTCTGGTACTACTTTAAATGTTACAGAATCAATGTGTACTGGAGTGCCAGCGTATTCTGCGAACTTAACTAATTTAATTTCAGTACCAGGAGTCCAGCTCTCAAATTTGAATGGACCAGTACCAACCGGGTTTGTTCCGATTACAGAACCAGCTTTAACTGATGAATCAGCTTCCATTGCAGCGTAATCTTCTTCAATCGATTTAGGTGAAATAATACTACCACCATTATGCGTTAAGTGGGCAAGTAATGGTGAGAATGGGTATTCAGTTATAAATTGAACAGTAGATTCATCTACTACTTTTACTTCTGTTACCATTTCGAATAAGAAAGCACGTGGAGATCCAACTTCAGGATCTAATAAACGATCGAATGAAGCTTTTACAGCTTCTGCGTTAAATGCTTCACCGTCATGGAAAGTAACACCTTGCTTAAGCTTAAATTCCCAAGTTAAATCGTCAACTTGATTCCAAGAATCTGCTAAACCAGGAACTAATTCCCCGTTTGCGTCACGATTTACTAAAGTTTCGTAAAGGTTTGATTGTACGTTAGATGATGGTACGTCATTTGAACCATGTGGATCTAATGAACTCGCATCTGATAACTCAGCGATAATTAAGTCACCGCCAGCCGCAGCTTCATCTGTAGTACCAGAGTCTGTATTTGTTTCAGTTCCAGTGTCCTCGCTTTTTGATGTATCTTCTGAATCATCTCCACCAGCACATGCAGCTAACACAAGAGCAAGTGTAAATGTAAGAAGTAGCATCCAAAGCGACTTTTTAGAAAATGACATGTTGGAAGTCCCCCCATTTAATGTTATTTTAGAATATTACAAAAATGTAATTTCTTTAAATAGAATAGCACATATGAGTACAAAGCATCAATATCCAAAAAAGATAAAAAATAGTTAAAGTAGAAAATCAGGACATGATATAGTATTTTATAATAATTATTAATTATTCGGTAAATTGTTATAGTGCTTATGGCTGTAAGAGTAAGTCATAATTTGCATTAAAATAGTATACTATGTTAGTATAATCAAATTATTAAAAAATATAAAAATAATAAAATATTCAGAATTTTAATAAAACATTATTATGTTGAAATGTATACTTTTTACTCTATATACTATTATTTATACTAACTATTTAGAATTTATAGAAGGAATTAAAAATTTGAAAGGATGATTTATATTGAGTACGGTACAAACAGAGAAAAATCCTTCTACAATGAAAAAAAGTAATCCACGTTCGGAAGCTTTTAAAACGTTTATGAAGCGTTTATTAAAAAACAAAGCAGCTGTTGTTGGTGGAATAGTAATTCTTTTTATCATTTTAGTAGGGATATTCGGTCCATTTTTAGTTAAGACCGATCCGAATGCACAAAATATTTTAAACAAACTTCAGCCACCTTCAAAGGAACATTGGTTTGGTACAGATAACTTCGGTCGTGATATTTTCTCACGTATTGTTAATGGAACAAAGCTAACATTAACAGTTGGATTTTTATCAGTATTTATTGGAGGTGTAATTGGGGTAGTATTAGGGATTGTATCCGGATATTATGGCGGTGCAATTGATACGATAACTATGCGTCTTATGGATATCCTGTTGGCGTTTCCTGGTATATTACTAGCTTTAGCAATCGTTTCTGTATTAGGCGGTAGCTTAATAAACGTTATTATTGCGGTCGGTATATTCTCCATACCCGCATTCGCACGTATCGTACGTGGTTCAACGTTACAAGTAAAAAACCTCGAATATATTGATGCAGTAAGAGCACTCGGGGCATCGGATATACGAATTATCTTTAGACATATTTTACCGAATATTATGTCACCAATTATCGTTCAAGCAACTATGCGTATTGCAACGGCAATTTTAACAGCCTCCGGTTTAGCATTTTTAGGTTTAGGCGCTCAGCCGCCAGCAGCGGAATGGGGAGCGATGTTGAGTGATGGCCGTACGTATATGCATAATGCAGGACATATGGTTTTAATTCCTGGCATGATGATTGTTGTCGTAGTATTGGCATTTAATATTTTTGGTGACGGGTTACGTGATGCACTTGATCCAAAGATGAAACAATAGGAGGTGGAACAGTAAATGACTAAATATATTATCCGTCGTTTATTACAAACGATTCCCGTATTGTTAGGGGTTTCTATTTTAGTATTCTCATTGATGTTCCTAATTCCTGGTGATCCTGCTCAAGTAATGGCAGGGGAAGGTGCATCTGAACAAACGGTAGAAAATATACGTGAAAAATTAGGGTTAAATGACCCTGCATATGTACAGTATGGTCGATTTTTAGGGAATGCACTGCAAGGCGATTTAGGTAATTCAATTCGTAGTGGTCGCCCTGTAATGGATGAAATACAGGCGAGATTTTGGATTACGGTGGAAGTAGCTGTTTATGCAACAATAGTCGCTGTGTTTTTAGGTTTAATTGCAGGTATTATTTCTGCTGTACGTCACTATACATTAACTGACGTTTCAATTATGCTTATTGCGTTATTTGGTTTATCAATGCCAAATTTCTGGTTAGGATTATTGTTAATTCAATGGTTTGCATTGGGTAATTTACCATTTGGATGGGATTTACCGGAAATTCTGAAAATGAGACCATCCGGATGGGGTGACTCATGGCGACAAATTATTCTACCGGTTATTACACTCGGTACAGGTGGCGCCGCAATTATTGCACGTATGACTCGTTCATCAATGCTTGAAGTTATTGGACAAGATTATATTCGTACTGCTCGTGCAAAAGGGGTATCCGAACGAATCGTGATTTACCGTCATGCACTTAAAAATGCACTTATTCCAGTCGTAACAATTATTGGATTAGAGTTTGGTGGATTCCTAGGTGGAGCAGTGTTAACAGAAACAATTTTCGCTATTAATGGTATGGGCCGTTTAACAATAGATGCAATTAGGCAAAGGGATTTCCCAATCGTTCAAGGGACTGTACTCGTAATTTCACTTTTATTCGTAATAGTAAACCTGCTAGTGGATATTTCATATAAATTCTTGAACAAACGAATTGACTTAAACTAATAAACGAAAAGAGGTGTGGCATATGAATGAAATGGAAAGTATTTTAGTTGTAAATAATCTACAAACATCATTTGGTACGGACGCTGGAGAAGTCCGTGCAGTTGATGGTGTAAGCTTTACTGTTCCAAAAGGAAAAACTATTGGGATTGTAGGGGAATCCGGTTCCGGGAAAAGTATTACATCTCTTTCGATTTTACGATTACTAGCATCAAATGGTAAAACAAAGGGCGGTGAAGTACTTTTCAAAGGTAAAGACTTACTGAAACTGTCGGAAAAAGAAATGCGTGAAATTCGAGGAAATCAGATTTCGATGATTTTCCAAGAGCCTATGACATCGTTAAATCCAGTTTATACAGTGGGACAACAAATTAGTGAAACAATCAAAATCCATAAAAAGCTAGGTAATAAAGAAGCGATGGCCCAGTCGGTGGAAATGTTGAAACTGGTTGGTATACCATCACCTGAAAAGCGTGTAAAGCAATATCCACACGAACTATCAGGCGGGATGCGTCAGCGTGTAATGATTGCGATGGCATTAGCATGCGATCCGGAAATTTTAATTGCGGATGAGCCAACAACAGCGCTCGATGTAACAATTCAAGCGCAAATTTTAGAGCTAATTAAAGATTTACAAAATCGCTTAGGAATGTCTGTAATTATGATTACCCATGATTTAGGGGTAGTGGCCGAGACATGTGATTATGTTGCGGTAATGTACGCTGGGCAAGTAGTGGAATATTCAGATGTTCGCACACTATTTAAAAATCCTAAGCATCCATATACATTAGGTTTACTAAATTCATTACCACGTCATGATGTGGACCAGGAAAAACTAATTCCGATAAAAGGAATGGTACCGAGCCCACATGAAATGCCGGTCGGTTGTCGTTTTGCTCCTCGTTGTCCAGCGGCGACAGAGCTTTGCCATAAAAAACAGCCGGAGTTGTTGAACACCGGGGCAGACAATTCGGAGCAAATCCGTTGCTGGATATACTCAGAAGAGTGGGATGGAGAATCGGAGGTGACGCTATATGGCGAAAAAAGAACTGTTAAAGGTTGAGGGATTAAAGCAATATTTCCCAATTAAAGGTGGTTTTTTAGGCCGTACCGTCAACCACGTAAAGGCAGTAGATGATATTTCATTTACGATTTATGAAGGGGAAACTGTAAGTATCGTAGGGGAATCTGGTTGCGGTAAATCTACAACAGGTAGAGCAATTTTACGTTTGGAAGAGCCGACAGATGGGTCTGTTGTATTCCAAGGGACAGATATAACAAAAATCCCTAAAGGTGAAATGCGTAAATTCCGTAAGGATTTACAAATCATTTTCCAAGATCCATACGCTTCAATTAATCCACGTCAAACGGTTGCAAGCGTCTTAAATGAAGCGATGCATATTCAGAATGTATTACCGCCGGACCAGCGCCGTGCACGGATTGAACAACTTCTTGAAACGGTTGGATTACGTCCATATCAAGCAGACCGATATCCCCACGAATTCTCTGGGGGGCAACGTCAGCGTATCGGTATTGCCCGTGCATTATCAGTTGACCCAAAGCTTATTATTTGTGATGAAGCGGTATCTGCACTTGACGTTTCAATTCAAGCACAAGTATTGAACTTATTAGAGGAATTACAGGATGAATATGGATTAACATACTTATTCATCTCTCATGACTTAGGGGTAGTACGTCATATTTCTGACCGTATTATCGTAATGTACTTAGGGAAAATTGTTGAGATTGCAGATAAAAACAGTTTGTTTGAAAATCCTCAACATCCATATACGAAAGCGCTTTTATCGGCAATTCCTGTACCAGATCCGGATGCAGTGAAAAGTCGAATCGTATTGAAAGGTGATGTACCGTCACCAATTGATCCGCCACAAGGTTGCCGCTTCCATACACGCTGTCCATTTGCGACAGATAAATGCCGTACGGAAGAGCCAGTTTTACGTACATCTGCCATTATGAAAGATACACATGAAGCTGCGTGTCACTATATGGAAGAAATTTCAGCTGGAAAAATGACAGCAAATTATTAATAATAAGTATAACCACACTGTACGAATATTCGTTCGTATAGTGTGGTTTTTTTAATTTTAGTCATGTACACTTATAGTAAATAAAATAGGAGGCGTTATTCATGAAGATATTTCATACAGCAGATTGGCATTTAGGAAAGCTCGTACAAGGTGTATCAATGACGGAAGATCAGCAATATGTAATCGAACAGTTCATCGAGGAAATAAGAACAGAAAAGCCAGACGTAGTCATTATAGCGGGAGATTTATATGACCGATCAGTACCACCTACTGATGCAATTCAGCTTTTAAATAAAACTTTTAAACAAATATTAATCGATGAAAAAACACCGATTGTCGCAATTGCTGGAAATCATGATAGCGCTACACGTTTAAACTTTGGTAGTGATTTAATGAAGGCAAGTGGATTGCATATTGTCGGTCATCTTGAAAATTACTTTGAACCGGTTATTATGCATGATGAGTATGGGGAAGTGCATTTTTATTTAGTTCCCTTTGCAGAGCCTTCAATTGTACGAAATATTTTTGGTGATGAATCGATTACGACCCATGAAGGGGCAATGGCACGGATTATTGAAGAAATTAAGTTAACAGTTGATCCGGAAAAACGCAATATTATTGTTGGACATGCCTTTGTTACAAAAGATGGGATGCCCGAACAAAATACAAGCGATTCAGAACGTAAATTGACGATAGGTGGTACAGAGTGCATTGACTCAGCATTGTTTGAACCATTTTGCTATACAGCGCTGGGACATTTACATCAGGCGCATTTTGTGGCAAATGAAAAAATACAGTATGCAGGATCACCACTAAAATACTCCGAATCTGAAGTAACACATAAAAAAGGTTTTTTAATAGTTGACCTGAAAGAAGATGGCTCCGTAGCTGTGGAAAAAAAGTTGCTGACGCCGATTCGGGATATGCGCATTGTTTCAGGACTACTTGATGATATTTTACAACATGATAAAAATGATGATTACGTTTTCGTAAAGTTGCAGGATGAAAGTTTTGTTAAAGGGGCCGCTGAACTTGTTCGTACTGTTTATCCGAATGCTTTGCATATTGAAAGAACGGTCGTTTATGAAAAGCTTGAGCAGCAGGCGGATACTTTAAACCGTGTACAAATGAATGATTCGGAATTGTTTGAGCTGTTTTACACAGAAATGACTGGTAAGCATCTAAGTGAGGAAACTAAAGCAATTTATACAGACATTCTTCAGCAACTGATCGATAATGAACGAGAATTACAGGAGGTGCTGTAACGATGAAGCCTATTAAATTATCGATGACAGCATTTGGACCATATCAAACAAAGGAAGTTATCGACTTTACGAAACTTCATGAGCATGGAATATTTGTCGTTTCAGGGGCTACTGGTGCGGGAAAAACGACTATTTTTGATGCGATAACATTTGCCCTTTATGATTCAGGCAGTGGGGAAGACCGTGAAAAGTCTCTTTTTTTACGTAGTGATTTTGCCGATGAGACGATTGATACTGAAGTTGAGCTTGAATTTGAAGTGCGCGGACGTTTATATCGGATTTGGCGAAAATTTGGTCATAATGGGACGAGTGCGAAACGGGAGTTTTTTGAAATTACGGGTGGCGTAGAAGTTCCGGCTGTAGAAAAGTTTCAAGTAAAGCTAATTCAAGCGAAAATAGAAGAGCTGATTGGCTTAACCCAATCTCAATTCAATCAGATTGTGATGCTCCCACAAGGAGAATTTCAGAAACTATTGACATCCGAATCGAAACATAAAGAAGAAATCTTCCGTAAAATATTCAAAACAGAACGATTTACAAAAATGGTCGAGCTTTTGCGTGAGAAAAAAAAGTCTGCCGAAAAGCTATATGATCAATCAATTATGCAGCAAGACAATACCATTCATGAAATTCTATCGCGCCTACCTAATAGAGAATCAGAGCTATTTTCAGCGGTAAATCAAGATGTGATAAATCTATATCAAGTAAAGCAAGCCTTATTATTGGAACAGCAATATTATGAAGAACATTGCAGAACATTAAAAACGGAATATGAGAAATCCAAATTACAATTACAGCAATTAAATGAAACGTATAGTGAACAAAAGCTATTAAATGAGCGTATTGAAAAATACTTATTAAGAAAAACAAAACTTGCAGAGCTCCTGCAGCAGGAACAAACTATGGAAAACGAGAAACAACGTCTTGAGCTTGCAAAAAAAGCAACACATATCGAACCTATAGAGCGTGAACATGAGAAAGTAAAGCTTCAGCTTGAAAAAGCAGAAGTAGCATTACAACGTGCAAAAAAGGATTTTGAACAGGTAAAGTTGCAGCTTCAAAATGCATTGAAATATTATGAAGAACAAAAGCAACATGAACCTTTATTGGATGAGTATTCAAAAACTATTTCACAGTTAGAACAGCTATTACCGATTTATCAATCGATAGATGACCAGCGGAAATCCGTTTTAAAAATAGAGGAAAATCAAAATAACGCAAAACAATTATTTGAAAAGCTTCTAAAAGAAGATATTGCATTAAAAGAACAGCATCAGGAGCAGCGTACAATTATAAATGACCTGGAACAAAAAGTGGCTTCGTACCAGGAAACGTTTGAAGCACATGCAATGATGACTAAGAAAATTGAGCTTGCGAAAGAAACTTTAAAGCTCCAATCTAACGTAGCGGCATTAACGAAAACACTGGCTGAAAAACAACAAATTGCAAATCATTCCCAGGATAAATTAAAGAAGCTGGAACAACAGATACGCAGTAATCATGCTGCATTTCTCGCTACATCTCTTCAACATGGGGAAGCGTGTCCTGTATGCGGAAGCACAGAGCATCCAGCGATCCATAGCAGTGAAGCAATGGATGTCGACGATAATGAATTGACCGTATTACGCCGTGAAAGTGACAATGCACTGCAGAACTTTTATCAAATAAGTTCGAAATTGGAGGTAGAACAAGCGGCATTAAATGAAAAACAGTTGATACTTCAACAGCTGGAAATTGACCCTTCATCTCTTGACGAATACGAGCAGCAACTATCTATATTGACGAATCAATTATCGATGCAAAAACAGCAACAAGCGCAATTAGTAATAGAAAAGAAAAAGTTGGAACAGCTATTGGAAAACAAAGAAGTGCTTCAAGGTCGGATTGAAAAAGGGCAGCAATATGTATCGGAAATTGATCAACAATATGCACAAGAGAAGGGAAAGCTTGAGCAAAGTGAAAAGTCTTTACTGCCGCAATTTTCTACGGTTCAACAAGTTACAGAAGCATTGACAAGCCTCCAGCAAAAGTATCATCATTTGAAAAATACAATACAAAAAGCGTTGGAAGCATTGCAAAATATCCAATTAGAAGAAAAGTCTTGTGAAGTTAATTATCAACATGCAATGAATAATTTAACTGACAAACAACAGGAAAATAAAATAACGCAAGCTTCATTTGAGTCTGTACTCATACAAGAAGGCTTCCATTTAGAAGCATATAAGCAAGCACTGCTTCCATTGCATGTTCAACAGCAAATTCAGGAAACTTTAGATAACTATAAGCAAAGTTTTCATACTTTAACAGTGCAAATTGCAGAAGAACATCAAATGCTAGAAGGAAAAGAATTGGTGGACTTAAAAGCTTTTGAGCAACAAATTACGCTTCTTACAGAGCAAGTAGAAGCACAATATTCAGAAATGAAGTTAGTTCATTCTTACACATTGCAGTGTGGGAAAACTTTAGAAAAGCTTGAAAAGTCAGCTCGACAAATAGAAGATTATAAAGAAAAATTAATGCAAGTTGAACATGTTTATGATTTAATTCGTGGACAGAATGAAGCGAAAATTTCTTTTGAGCGATTCGCGCAAATAGGTTATTTAGAAAAAGTAACACATGCTGCAAACGAGAGACTTCGAGTTTTATCAAATGGTCAATACTTTTTAAAGTCAACGGGTCGCAAGGAAGGAAATGCTCAAAGCGGGTTAAGTATTGATGTATATGATAGTAATACAGGGCAAACACGCGATGTAAAAACATTGTCCGGCGGTGAGAAGTTCAATGCATCACTTTCATTAGCTTTAGGAATGGCGGATGTTATCCAAAGTGTTCAAGGTAGTGTGCATATCGATACAATGTTCATCGATGAAGGCTTTGGTACATTGGATGAAGAGGCATTGCGCCGCGCTATCGATATTTTAATCGACCTACAGCAGACAGGACGCTTAATCGGTGTCATTTCACATGTCGCCGAACTTAAAGCAGCTATGCCGGTCATTTTACAAGTACAAAAGTTAAAAGAAGGCTATAGTAAAACGGAAATTATTATTAAATAAAAGTTTTCAAAAAAAAAAGACATTTCACTCGAATGATAGGGTGAAATATCTTTTTTACGTTAGCGTTTTGTAGCTCGGCGTGTAGCAGTTGCGGGTTGTGGAGTAGAAGATTTTTTATCCATCATTTTCTTTATGATTGGATAAAGTATTGGACCATACTTAATTGCTGTTTTAACAAGTTTGTTAATTTTCATAAGTGTTCACTCCTTAACGAATATCATTTCGTATAAGAAATATACCCAATTATGAAGCTTTCATAAACATTAACGTAGAACTTTAATAGCTTTCACTAAATTCCAAATCCCTACTATTGAAACCATAATAACTAAAACTACAATGGCAATAAAATGTGAACTGACAAAGAAATCTTGCATAGTCAACGTTTCATGCGTTAAAAAAAGTGAAACGAAAAAGTAAATAATATACAAAATACCAAAAGCAATCGGGATAAACTGTGTAATAAAAGCCTTTTTGGAGTGCGCCCTTACAAAATCATCTTTTGAAACTATATATATAATAAACGGCAAGATAGACGGTGCAAAATAAAAGCTTAAATAGCTTAAAGCACTCAAACCTTTTGATTGATTCATTTCATTCACTCCTTTGCTTGTATACGCATCTGTCTGGAATTTAGTTTCAAAAAAATCGGCTGTTGAAAGTTGGAAAATTATTCGATACAATAAGTTTGTTCAAACAATAATTATTTAGATGTACCACAAGGGGAGCCGAGTAAGTCGGCTGAGATTGTGCACGTAACTGCACTGACTCTTTGAACCTGTAAGTTAGCACTTGCGTAGGGATGTGGATAGAAACCGACTGTTCAAACGATAGTCAGGCTTTTGTCCTGATTATCGTTTTTTATTTTTGCAGATGAATTTCTATTCCTTCTTCACTTCTGTTACATCGGAAAAAAGAAAGGAGCATTGTTATGGACAAAAAAAGATTACTTATGATGGTGGAAATAGCGATTTTCGCTGCCGTCGGACTGGTGTTGGATCAAATATCATTTAAAATGTGGGCACAAGGTGGATCGATCAGCTTTGTAATGGTTCCTATTATTTTAATGGCAATTCGTTGGGGGCTAACAGCAGGTCTTGCAACTGGCCTACTAATTGGAATAATGCAAATGATGTTTGGAGCGTATATCGTCCACTGGCTTCAGGCAATTCTGGATTATGGTCTTGCTTTTACTGTAGTAGGTTTAGCCGCAGTTATAAGAAAGCCTTTATTGCAAGCAACACAGTCACTCCATAAAACAAAGATGGCACTCTATATTATAATAGGTACGTTATTAGGTGGAGCTTTACGATTCGTTTGCCACTTACTTGCCGGAGTTGTCTTCTTTAAGGAATTTGCAGGCGACGATAATGTATGGACATATTCAATTCTCTACAACGGTTCCTACATGCTGCCAGCAACAATTATTACAGCTATTATTGCCGTTCTGTTATTCACTTCTGCACCACGTTTATTGCAAAAAGTACAATAAATTAAATTATTATAATAGAACTAGGTTTGCAGTGCGGATTTCCACACTTCAAATCTAGTTTGTTTTTTATTATAAATGTACATTAATCTATATATCATTTTTGCACATAATTCCTGTATTTAAACACATCATTTAAAAAAACAATGAACACTTACAACCGATTTTAAGTATGTTATAGTTAAGGGTAGACATTGTTTAAGAGGAAGGAAGTTACACATGATTGTTACAACTCAAGAAGAAATCCAAGCGTTTAAAAAAATAGGACGTATTTGTGCTGAAATTCGTGAAGCGATGAAAGCTGCGACAGTACCTGGCGTGACGACAAAAGAATTGGATGAAATTGCAGGACGTATGTTTGCTGATGCTGGCGCTATTTCAGGCCCAAAAGGTGAATATGACTTCCCAGGCTATACTTGCATTTCGGTGAATCATGAAGTGGCACATGGTATTCCAGGTAATAAAGTGATTCAAGAAGGAGATATCGTCAATATCGACGTATCAGGTTCTTTAAATGGATATTTTGCAGATACAGGAATTTCCTTTGTTGTTGGAAAAGGCTATGAAGATAAGGAAAAACTTTGTGCTGTAGCAAAATCTGCATTTGAACGTGCAATGACAAAAGTTAAAGCAGGTTCAAAATTAAATCAAATTGGTAAGGCAGTTGAGCGTGAAGCGCGTGATCACGGCCTAACGGTAATTATGAACTTAACAGGTCATGGTTTAGGTAAATCATTGCATGAAGAGCCTAACCACGTATTAAACTATTATGATGCTTGGGATACAACAATTATGAAAGAAGGGATGGTTTTAGCAGTAGAGCCGTTCATTTCTGCAAAGGCAGAGCATATTGTTGAATCCGGAGATGGTTGGACATTTATTACTCCGGATAAATCATTAGTTGCACAAATAGAACATTCGATTATTGTAACGAAAGATAAACCAATTATTTTAACAACATTAGAAGACTAATTAAAAAACGTGGAAGCATATAATGCGGCCACGTTTTTTACTTTTGTTCTATAGGGAGATTAGATTAACATAAAATAATCAAACGATTCAAATAAATTACAGCAACAATTACCATTTCTAAACACTTTCAAGTAAAATATATATAATGATTCGCAATAGAGGGGGCCGTTGAATGCAAAACCTAAACGATCTGGATCTGACATTAAAATTGGATAAGAAGCTCTACAAAAAGCAATTGAAAGAGTTGCAGTATGAAATGCTTAATATACAGCAATTTTTATACAACAATAAAATCGGTCTCATCTTCGTATTTGAAGGCATGGATGCAGCAGGCAAAGGGGGCGCAATAAAGCGATTAACAGAACACATTGATCCACGTGGTTTAATCGTTTCACCAATTTCCGCGCCACAGCCACACGAAAAGCGTTATCACTATATGCACCGTTTTTGGCGGAAGCTGCCTCAGCATGGCCAGATTGCCATCTTTGACCGTTCTTGGTATGGTCGTGTATTAGTGGAACGCATTGAAGGCTTTGCAAAAGAACATGAATGGAAGCGTGCTTATAACGAAATAAATGACTTTGAAAAGCAATTAACGGATGAAGATTATATTATAGTTAAGTTCTGGGTTCATATTGATGCGGATGAGCAATTGAAGCGCTTTATGGAAAGAGCGGCAGACCCATATAAATCATGGAAACTCACAGATGAAGATTGGCGAAATCGTGAAAAGTTCCATTTATATATGGAAGCGGCAGATGAAATGTTTGCTAAAACAAATACAGAAAATGCCCCTTGGTGTTTAATCCCTGGCAACGATAAATTTTATGCTCGAGTACAAGTGCTAAAAGAAGCGGTTGCTCAAATCGAAACACAAATTACTAAACGAGGTCTTCAGCTTACCAATGTTTTTGAAAAACATAAGGTACTTGCGGCAGATAGTGAAAAACCTGAATTTATAGAAATACAGCCAAAGCCAAAAAAGAAAAAATCAAAAACAGATAAGTAAGTTTGGCTGTGAAATGTAGGTGAGTTAAATGAAAAGCTTAATCAAGCTATTTCGAAAGAAGGAGGGTCCAATGGTTCAACTTATTGGGCAACAATGTTCATTGCGTACATTTACACTGTCTGATGCAAGAGCATTGACTAAGCTATTAGTGGATAATAAATTTTATTGGTCAACATACGAGCCGTTACATCGGGATGAATTTTATACAGAAGAGACACAGTACAAGAAAATAATGGAAAGCATGCATCTTTTGCAAACAAATAGAGAGTTTTCGTTTGGGATCTTCCATAATGAAACAGGTAGACTGATTGGTCATATTTCGCTCTATTCAATAAAACGATTGCCATACTCCAGCGGTTTTATCGGATATTCTATGGATGAAAAATTTATAGGAAGAGGCATTGTAACCGAAGCGGTACGTTTAGTAATGGAGTTCGCATTTTCAACTTTAAATATTCATCGTATTGAAGCATATGTCGCTCCTCAAAATGTGGGATCTATACGCGTTTTAGAGAAGTCAGGATTTACGAGAGAGGGTTTACTCCGAGAATTATTATTTATTAATGGTAAATGGGTTGACCATTATATGTACGCAATATTACAGCGAGAATATATAAATAGGTGATTTTATACAGTTGTATGATTATAAAAAAAGCTATAGCACTTACCCAAAAAAGTCCTGTGGGTAAGGCTATAGCTTATTATTTTACTTCTTCAGATCCATCAGTTACTAAATCTAATTTACCAGTTGCAGGATCAATAATAAGACCGTGTACAGGAACACCAGCAGGCATTAATGGATGTTTTCTTACTAAGTCAACGCTTTTTAAAACACTCGTTTTAATATCGCCGAAACCACGTAACCATTCTTTTAAATCTACGCGTGCATAATTAATAACATCTATCGTTTCTTGTTTTACTCCACGTTCAAGCATATGACCGATCATAACATTTGAATCAACGGCACTCATACCGCAATCATAATGACCAATAACATATACTTCATCAGCCTGTAATTCATACACGGCTACTAATATACTGCGCATAATGCCACCAAATGGGTGATTTACGATTGCGCCAGCACTTTTAACAACTTTTACATCCCCGTTGCGCAAGTTCATTGCTTTTGGTAATAATTCTACTAAACGCGTATCCATACAAGATAAAACAACAATCTTTTTATCAGGGAATTTCGTTGTTGCGTATTCTTCATATTGCTTTTCAGCAACAAACTTTTCATTAAACTCTAGAATATTTTGTAATGCAGACATTTATTCGTACCCCTTTCGTTTCTGTATTCATTTTAAAATATTATTTAGATAATTCAAATAAATGCGCACAATTATAGTTAAAAATCCAATAAATAAAGAGAACTAAAGCAGTAATTCAGCAATAAAAAACAACCGCTCAAATAGAACGGTTGTGAAAAATATTAATGATGGTGGTGACCATCTAGTGATTTTTCGTTTGGCGCGAATGCATTAGCCTTTGAATCTACTATAACAGAGTCATGAGATTGTAATCCGATTCGTAAGTACATAATAAACATTACTAAAAGAACGAGAATAACTGCTGAGAAACCTAAAACTAACGTATAATAATCAGACAAAAACGGATGACGGTGATCAAACATCATAAAAACTCCTCTCTATTTAATAATAAGAATCATTAACCAATTATAACCTAATAAATTGGAACATTGTAGGGGGATTTATGCATTTACTACAGAATAAATTGTAAATATGGCGACATCTTGAAGATTTAGAATGCCCAGTTTCCATCACGGAAAACAGCTTCTGCCTGACCATCTTCAGTAATGCCATCGATATTCATTTGCGCAGAACCAATCATAAAATCAACATGCGTAATACTGTTATTTAATCCGTGTTTTTCTAATTCTTCCTGTGACATCGTTTTCCCGCCTTCTAAACAAAATGCATAAGCACTGCCAATGGCTAAGTGGTTTGATGCATTTTCATCGAATAGTGTATTGTAAAATAAAATATTCGATTCAGAGATAGGTGAATGGAAAGGTACAAGTGCCACTTCCCCTAAATAATGAGAGCCTTCATCTGTTGCTACAAGGTTTTTCAAAACTTCTTCGCCTTGTTCAGCTTCAACTTTTATAATACGCCCTTTTTCAAATGTAATTTTAAAATTATCAATTATATTGCCACCGTAGCTAAGTGGTTTTGTACTAGATACATACCCGTTTACACCATTTTTATGCGGTACTGTAAAAACTTCTTCAGTTGGCATATTAGCCATGAATTCTTCGCCTTTTTCATTGACACTGCCTGCACCGCACCATAAATGACCTTTAGGAAGCTCTATCGTTAAATCCGTTCCAGGCGCTGTATAATGCAGCTTTGCATAGTTTTTATTATTTAAGTAATCTACTTTTTCATGTAAGTTATCATTATGCTCTGCCCATGCTTGAACAGGGTTGTCTAAGTCAGCTCGTGTCGCTTTAAAAATAGCCTCCCATAATGCTTCCACTTGTTCATTTTCAGGTAAATCTGAAAATACTTTTTTAGCCCATTGTTTAGAAGGAGCTGCAATGACAGTCCAGCTGATTTTATCTGACTGTACGTACTGGCGGTATTTATTTAACGCGATTCCGGCTGCTTTTTGGAAAGTAGCAATACGTTTTGAATCGATACCAGCTAGTAGATCAGGACTTTGCGAAACGATGCTCATAAATGCTGCACCTTGTTCAGCCAGCCACTCACGCTCCTGGACTTTCCATGGAGGGAAGAAATCAAAAGAATCATCCGGTGCTAACTCGTAACGAGTACGCGTAATTTGGTCATCTGTATAATCTACAAATACTTGCTTTGCTCCAGCCTCATAGGCGATTTTAGTCACGACCTGTACAAAAGGTGCTGATTCAATAGAAGCTGCGATATACAAATATTGATTTGGTTGAATATTTACACCGATTTTTACAGCTAATTCCGCATACTTTGTTAACTTACTTTCGAACATTGAATTCATTTAAACATTCCCCCAGTAATTGTTATAAAATGTGTTATTTTTAAATACACCCTTATCAAAACAATGAAGATTGTGATAAAAATAATAAATGTATCGAAAAATATAAAAATTGTTCTAATACTAGTGTAAAGGAAGTTAATAAAAAGATAAATATACCGAAATAAGAAAAGACATAGTAATTTGGAGGTACTACATATGGATATATCATCGGTTGTTGGGATTATACTTGCCTTTTTCGCTCTTTTACTAGGGATGTTTATGAAAGGCGTAACACCTGACGCATTATTAAATCCTGCCGCTATTTTAATTATTATCTTTGGTACGATTGCAGCGGTAACAATCGCGTTCCCAATGAAGGAATTAAAACGAATTCCAAAACTTTTTAAAATTTTATTTACAGAAACAAAATTAGCTAGTGATATTGATTTAATCAAAATGTTTTCACAGTGGGCAGATTTAGCTCGCCGTGAAGGGTTATTGGCTCTGGAAAGCAAGGCATCTGAAATTGAAGATCCCTTTCTGAAAAACGGCTTAACACTAGCAATAGATGGTCAAAATGCAGACTATATTCGCGATGTGCTGTCAGAGGAAGTAGAAGCAATGGAAGACCGTCATGGAAGTGGTGCCGCGATTTTTACGCAAGCAGGTACATATGCACCAACTCTAGGTGTATTAGGGGCCGTAGTAGGCCTTATCGCAGCGCTAAAAGATATGGGGGATATCGATAAATTAGGTGTAGCAATTTCTGCTGCCTTTGTTGCTACCTTATTGGGTATCTTTACAGGGTATGTGTTATGGCATCCATTTGCCAATAAGTTAAAACGTAAATCTTCTGTAGAAGTTAAGCAAAAGCAGATGATGATTGAAGGTATTTTGTCTGTACTTGAAGGTGAAGCTCCTCGAGTAATCGAGCAAAAGCTTGCTTCATATTTAACAATGGAAGAACGTAAGCAAATTACCGAAAGCGGGGCGGGTGGCCTTGGCAAAGAAGCGTAAAAGACATAAAAAGCATGAGGAACATGTTGATGAGTCCTGGTTAGTTCCCTATGCAGATATTTTAACATTATTATTAGCATTATTTATTGTACTATTTGCATCAAGTTCAGTAGATGAAAAAAAACTACAGCAAATGTCTGCTGTATTTAATGAAATTTTCACTAGTGGTACTGGAGTTATGGACAACCCTTCAGTAGTTCAAACGCCTAATGGTTCGACTTCCAATATTCAATCAGGTGCTTCTAAATATATGGAAGACCAAGAGCGGCTATTAGAAACACAAAATCGTGTGGACGAATTCATTGCAATTAATGAATTAGAAAATCAGTTTGAAACGAAATTGACAGAAGAAGGTTTACTAATTACGATTCGAGATAGTATTTTATTTGATATGGGGCGTGCCGAAGTAAAGGGCGAGTATGCGACTATTGCCGATGAAATTGCACAACTGTTAATGTTTGACCCACCACGTAATATCGTTATTACTGGTCATACAGATAATGTTCCGATTAATAATTCAGAATTTGAATCTAATTGGGATTTATCAGTTATGCGTGCAGTGAATTTTATGAAGGAAATTGTTACGAGTAACGAAAATCTTGACCCCAAATACTTCAGTGTAAAAGGCTTCGGGGAATTCCAGCCAATCGCCTCCAATGATACTGAAGATGGTAAAGCAAAAAACCGCCGTGTTGAGGTTCTTGTTCAACCACGTATAGCTGAAAATGGAGATTTAATAGTAGAGTAGTAAAATGCTGTTTAGAGAGAGTTCTTTCTAAACGGCATTTTTTATTTTGACATCCACTAAACAAAAGTTTATAATCATAAACAAATGTTTCTTTCGAGGTGAAGTAGTTGAATGAAAAAGAAAAGCTAATCTTCCAATTGATAAAGAAAAATCCTTATCTGTCTCAACAGGAGATGGCAGAGCAATTAGGGATGTCGAGGCCAGCACTTGCAAATATCATCTCCTCACTGATTAAGCGCGGAGAAATTCTAGGACGAGCGTATGTCTTGCCAGAAAAAAAACATATTATCGCAATTGGCGGTGCCAACGTCGACCGTAAATTTACAATTGAGCAAGATGTTCAGTTAGGTACGTCCAATCCTGCTTCTGTAACTGAAACGGTTGGTGGAGTAGCTCGTAACATTGCTGAAAATATAGGACGATTAGGTAACCATGTTTCATTAATTACCGTGATGGGTGATGATCATGATGCCACATATATTGAACAGAATTGTAATGCTACGATGAATCTTGATTTAGTTGAAAAATTAAAGGATTATAAGACGGGATCTTACACAGCTGTATTGGCGCATTCTGGGGAACTAGTAATATCCATGGCGAATATGGAAATATATGATCAACTCTCACCAACTGTTCTAAAGAAGTATGAATCCATAATGCAAAATGCGAGCTGTTTAATAATTGATTTAAACTGCCCGTTGGAAACAGTGGAATATGTAAAGGAGTTTGCCCATGAGCGCAAAATTCCATTCGCTATTATTCCTGTTTCATCCCCTAAGATGAAAAACATGCCAGAAGATTTACAAGGGGTTCATTACGTTATCTGCAATCGTGATGAAGCAGAAATGTATTTGCATATGAATTTGGAAACATATGGTCATTATGAAAAGGCAGTAAAAGCTATGTTACAAAAAGGGGCAGAATATGTTGTCCTTACATTAGGAGAACATGGAGTAATGGCTGGTCATGATAACAAAGTGACGCATTATAAAGCCATTGCAACAAAAAAAATTGTAGATGTTACGGGTGCGGGAGATGCTTTTGTAAGCGCATTTTTACATGGAGTATTAAACAATGAGGACTTTAAAGAAGCAATACAACTTGGTTTAACGAATGCATCAAAAACATTACAATCAGACAAAACAGTACGCGAAGATTTAACAAAGGAAAAATTAATTGAGTGGAGGAATTTATAATGGAACAATATTTATCATATTCACAAGAGGTATTAGAAGCAAAAGAGAAAGGTTTACCAATTGTAGCTCTTGAATCAACAATCATTTCTCATGGTATGCCATATCCTCAAAACGTACAAACAGCTCGTGAAGTAGAACAAATTATTCGTGATGGTGGTGCAGTACCCGCAACAATCGCATTAATCGACGGGAAAATTAAAATTGGTTTATCCGATGAAGAGTTGGAAATGTTCGGTAATGCACAAGGTGTAGCAAAAACAAGCCGTCGCGATATTGGCTATTTACTTGCAACAAAAAAAATTGGAGCAACAACTGTAGCAGCAACAATGATCTGCGCAGAGTTAGCTGGTATTGAATTATTCGTAACAGGCGGTATTGGCGGAGTTCACCGTGGCGCCGAAACAACGATGGATATTTCTGCAGACTTGGAAGAATTAGCAATGACAAATGTAGCTGTTGTATGTGCAGGTGCAAAATCCATTTTAGATATCGGCTTAACATTAGAATATTTAGAAACAAAAGGTGTACCAGTAATCGGATACGGCACTGACAAATTACCGGCGTTCTATGCACGTGAGAGTGAATTTGATGTAAACATTCGTGTTGATTCAGCAGAAGAAACTGCAGCTATTCTACGCGCAAAATGGGATTTAGGCTTACGTGGTGGGGCATTAATCGCCAACCCAATTCCAGTTGAGGATGCTATGGAATCAAGCGTAATGGATACTATTATCGACAATGCACTAAGAGAAGCAAAAGAACAAGGTATTGCAGGTAAAAATGTAACACCATTCCTACTGGGCAAAGTGAAGGAACTGACTGAAGGTAAGTCACTTGATGCAAATATTGCATTAGTAAAACACAATGCACGTGTAGGCGCAAAAATTGCTGTCGAACTTAATAAGTAATCGTATTTCCTGGGGAATAGTTATGAAATAAAAGGAAGCTCGTCGAAAAATATCGATGAGCTTCCTTTTGTTGCTTCCTTTTATTTACGAAGGGAGCCTAATTCTGCAACAATAGCATTCATTTCGCTAGGGCTGAACGAGTCTCGTTTCATAACCATTTCATATAGATATTGTAGATCCTCGTATTTATCTTCATCGAATGCCTCTGATTGCATAGCGTCAACGTTTACCATACGTAGTTTTTCTTTGATTTGTTCTATCATATAATTGACATTTTCTTGTGATGGGTTGGATAAGTCCATTTTTTTGCCCTACCTTTCAATGTTTACAAAAATATCATTTCATGCAAGGCACTTCTTGTCAACCCGTAAAAATTTTGAGAATACTTTTAAAAATAGCGAACATTCGCTAAAATGAGTGTAGATAAGTTTTATAGGAAATTTTTATGGGAATATGAAAGCATACACAGGAGGAGAGTAAACAATGAAAAGTAAACTATTACCGTTTATAGCAATTGGAGCAGTAACTGGTGCAGCAATCAGTATGTTAGATAAACAAACAAGGGAGCATACTGTAAAGACAGCTAAAAATGCAAAAGATACGGTTGTTTATTATGCTGAAAACCGTGACGAACTATTAGCGTTAGTTGAATCGAAAATTGAGCAAGCTCAAACAGTTTACGGAACAGTAAATGATAGTATTCAATCTATTATGCAAAATGGCAATGATATTAAAGAATTGCCAACTACGATTCAAAGCATGGTTTCCGAAACGATTGATGCATTTTCAAAAAAGGATGAACAAGCTGGCTAATTAAATTCGCCTTAGTGTAAATATGTACAGATTTTTTCTTGGAGTTATTTCGATATCTGGGACATCTGTTAGGGCGTTATCCGGATAGAAAGGTATTCAGTATATCTTTTTTCTGGGTAATTCAAAAGGTGGTGGCTGTATGGAAGAGAAAGAAGAATTTAAAGAAAAGATTTCACTTATTAAATCATATGTTTCACCTGACCCTAGTCAAATAAATGTTTTAACGACAAAAGGTTTTTTTCAGGATTTAATATACCGTATTCAAAAAGTTGATATGTCGGGGATGGGTGCACTACTTGCTTATTTCTTTTTACTATCATTTTTCCCGATGCTTATTTTTATGGTAACACTCTTACCATATTTAAATTTAGAACAAGGGCAAGTATTCGATTTCTTGAGTGATATAATGCCTGAGGAAGTTTATGTTCTTATTGAAGGGACACTTTCGGAAGTACTAACCAACCAAAATGGCGGTTTACTTTCAGTTGGTATTATCGGTACAATTTGGTCTGCCTCGCGTGCTGTAGACGCACTGATGAAAACATTAAATCGTGCCTATGATGTTGAAGCTAGAGCAGGTTTTATAAATCGTATTTGGTCTCTTTTATTTACTATTTCGTTAGTAATTATTATTTTAATTGCTCTTGTCTTGCCGGTTTTTGGACAGCAAATTGAAAATGTAGTGTTCGGCTATTTTGGTATAGAAGAATCACTGGCAGGTCTTTGGAATACGCTTCGTTGGATTATGCCGCCTACCCTTATTTTTCTTTTATTAACGGTTATGTATTGGATTGTTCCTAATACTGATCCTCGATTAACAATTGTTAGTGTTGTACCAGGTTCGATATTGGCAACACTAGGCTGGCTTACATTAACTTATGGTTTTTCATTTTATATTAACAATTTCGGCAATTTTAGTGCTACTTACGGCAGTATTGGCGGGGTCATTATACTAATGCTTTGGCTGTACTTTACAGGAATGATTTTAATATTGGGTGGAATATTAAATGCCACATTCCAAAAAAGACAGATTGCCAAGAAAAATAAAAAGAATGCAAAGACACCTGTTTTCTAAATTGTTTTGTCACATAAAAAGCACGACGCCATAAATATTTAGGCGTCGTGCTTTATTTATGGTTATTGCCAGTTGGTTATTTTAAGTAGCAAGCCATTAAACATTTTTGCTCAACATACGCAGGCCATTTAAAATAACTAAAATCGTGCTTCCTTCATGACCAATAACCCCAAGAGGGAGGCTAATCGCCTGGAAAAAGTTCGAGATGATGAGAATTGCGATGACTGTTAACGAGAAAATTATATTTTGCTTAACGATTCGTTGCATTTTCCGCGAAAGCTTAACAGCGTAAGCAATTTTAGAAAGGTCATTTTTCATCAATACAACATCGGCTGTTTCGAGTGCCACGTCCGTACCGCCACCCATGGCAATCCCAACAGAAGCAGTTGCTAGCGCTGGGGCATCGTTAATCCCATCACCTACCATACCAACATTGCCGTACGATTGCTTATACTGCTTTATATGTTCGACTTTTGTTTCAGGTAAACATTCTGCAACATAGTTTGTCACACCAGCTTCATTTGCAATTGTTTTTGCTGTCGCTTCATTGTCACCGGTAAGCATCATAACGTCAATACCAAGTTCCTTTAGTGCAGCAACTGCTTTTTTCGCTTCATCTCGTACTATATCTTTTAGGGCAATCAATGCTGCAATTCCGTTTTGGTCTTTTAAAAACACAACTGTCTTTCCTTCATTCCCTAATTGCTGCAATGCTCTGTCCGAAAAAGAAACGGCCAAATCTTTACCGACAAAATCGGGCTTTCCAATTGTATAATGTAGTTCTTTATATTGTGCCTTTATCCCATAACCCGGGATATCTTCAATCGTTATATTTTGTGGGACAATGACATTTTGTTGTTTAGCGAATGAAGTAATCGCTTGTGCAAGAGGGTGGTTTGATTGTCCTTCAATGCCCGCGATTAATGCCAATGTCTCATCTTTATTTAAATCCTCACGAACGATAAAATCTGTTACGGCTGGTGTGCCTTGTGTAAGTGTTCCGGTTTTATCGACAGCTAAGACACGTAATGTATTCAAATGTTCTAAATGTAAGCCACCTTTAACTAAAATACCGTTTCTGGCACCATTTGAGATGGAAGATAGGGTAGCTGGCATAATGGATGCTACAAGGGCACAAGGAGATGCCACTACCAACAGTACCATTGCGCGGTATAAAGTTGTCGTCCAATCCCAGCCTAATAAATAGTGGGGCAAAAACATCATGATTCCGACTGATATTAATACTCCTTTTACATAAATACCTTCAAAGCGTTCAATAAATTGCTGTGATGGGGACTTTTCACTTTGCGCAGATTGTACAAGCGTAATAATTTTTTGGAATAAGGTTTCTCCGCTTTGCTTCGTTACACTAATAGTTAAAACTCCATTTAAGTTCACTGTTCCTGCATACACTTCATCGTCAATATTTTTCGTGATCGGCATTGATTCACCTGTAATAGCTGCTTCATCGACAGTTGATATCCCTTTATATACTTTTCCGTCTGCAGGAATTCGTTCTCCAGGCTTTACTAAAATATGGTCATTTACTTTTAAATCTTTTACAGATATTTTAATAGGTTCAAATCCACCTCGTACAAGCCATGCTTCTTCAGGCTGTAATTCCATTAAAGAGGAAATTTCACGATGGCTTTTGTTCATCGCATATGTTTCAAGGGCGCCACTTAAGGCAAATATAAAGATTAATATGGCACCTTCCATCCAGTATCCAATAATGGCTGATCCGATGGCAGCCAAAATCATTAACATTTCAACATTTAAAGATTTGTTTTCAATTGTATCTTCAATGCCTTCTTTTGCTTTGGCATAACCGCCAATTACAAAAGCTGTTAAATATGCAATGACAGCTGCGGTTGTTTGATCGGTGGATTCCATCCTCCATGCCAGCAAAATAATAAAGCCGGAAACTAAGGCAGCGATCAATTCTTTATGTTCTATAATTTTCTCATTTAATGATAACTTTTCTCGATTAGAATTTTTCATATATACCTCCTTGATAATGAGTATCATTGTTAAATCAACTGATAATGAATTTCAATTATATTATAAGTATTTTCTTATTTAATAATAATTATAATATAAGCATCATATTTTGTAAATAACATACAATAAATAAGAATAATAAATACCAACTTGACTTATAAGGATTATAGAGTAATATAGTTAAGTACATTTTATTAAATAGGAGGAGTTAAAGTTGAATTTATTCGTTTTACTTAATATTGCCTTGTTGATCATTGTTATTACATTTTTATACTTCCTTAAAACAAAGCATGTTAAATTTTCTAATCGTGTATTTATCGCATTAGGATTAGGGATTTTACTCGGAATAGGGCTACAATTTGCATACGGCGTGGAGTCCGATGCAATTACAGAGACTATGCCTTGGTATAACATCGTTGGGAATGGTTATGTACGATTATTACAAATGATTGCAATGCCTTTAGTCTTCATTTCAATATTAGCAGCATTTACTAAAGTAACATTCGGGAAGAATTTAGGGAAAACAGCAGCGGTTATTTTATCTGTACTAATAGGTACTACAGCAATAGCAGCTGGTTTAGGTATTGCATCTACAGTTGCATTTGATCTAGATGCCACACAAATTATGCAAGGGGAAGCAGAAATTGCACGTGGGGAATCATTAGTGGAACGTTCGGCGGAGGTTACGTCGTTACCCGAACAAATTTTAACAATGTTCCCGGCAAATCCATTTGCAGATCTAACGGGATCTCGCGCAACATCAACAATTGGAGTTGTTATTTTTGCTGCGTTTTTAGGCTTTAGTTATTTAACGCTTCGTCGTAAAGAAGAAGAAACAGCAGCGAACGTGAAAAAAGGTGTAGACGCTATATATGGTTTAATAATGGGAGTAGTACGCATTATCTTACGCTTAACTCCATATGGTGTAGCTGCAATTATGGCACGTACAGTTGCAACGAGTGATTTAGGGGCGATTATGGATTTAGGTAAATTCATTTTGGCATCATATGTTGCATTAATTGCTATGTTCTTATTGCATCTAGTTATAGTAGCATTAACAGGATTAAGTCCGTTAACATATGTAAAAAAATCAGCAGAAGTATTACTGTTTGCCTTCACTTCACGTTCAAGTGCAGGTGCATTACCATTAAATATTCAAACACAAACAAAGCGTCTTGGTGTTCCGGATGGGGTTGCAAACTTTGCGGGTTCCTTTGGTTTATCGATTGGGCAAAATGGTTGTGCTGGAGTATATCCAGCGATGTTGGCGGTTATGATTGCCCCAACAGTAGGTATAAATCCATTATCGCCAGGGTTTATTGCAACATTAATATTAATTGTAGCAATTAGCTCATTCGGTGTAGCAGGTGTTGGCGGTGGTGCAACATTTGCTGCAATCATCGTTCTTTCTGCAATGGATTTACCGATAGCGTTAGCAGGTATTTTAATATCGGTAGAGCCGTTAATCGACATGGGTCGTACAGCGCTTAATGTAAGTGGCTCTATGGTTTCGGGAGTTGTATCTAGCCGGGTAACAAATGAACTAGATACAGATATTTATAACGAGCCGGCAGATAAAGCACAATTAGTTCAGTAAAATAAAAATAAAAAGTCGTACAGAATCATTTAGATTCTGTACGATTTTTATATGAATCAAATAAGTGAGTGCGCTGAAAATATGAGGCGGAAAAAAGTAACCATAACATTATAAGAAGAAATATATATATAAAGCCGTATGTGACATGAGGAAAAATAATGTAGACATATGTTGTATAAAGAATAGCGACCAGTAAACTGCGCTTGTATTGATAAGTTGTACTAAATTGTATTTGGGTTGCTATAAATAATGCGTTAACAAATACTTTGGTAAAAAACATTTAAACACTCCTTGTTCCATTTATTACAAAATAATATAACATAAATGATATATCAATAAACAGAATATTTTAAAAGTGAAACATAAAAAAACAACTCACCCCAAAATGATTTGAAGTGAGTTGTTAAAATTATATAAACTTAAAATACACGTTCTGCATGCAGCGCTAACTTATCTAATGAAGATTTTTCTACATCTGCATGCAATGAGTTCCCGTGAGAGTCCATTGTTACTACAGCTGTGAATCCTTCTACAGATAAGTGCCACATTGCTTCTGGAATACCGAATTCCATTAAGTCTACTCCATCAACTGACTTAATGCAGTCTGCGTAGTACTGTGCAGCACCGCCGATAGCATTTAAGTAAACACCACCGTGCTCGTTAAGTGCTTTTAATGTTTTTGGTCCCATACCGCCTTTACCCATAACAGCACGGATACCGAATTTTTTCATGATGTCGCCTTGGTATGGCTCTTCACGAATTGAAGTTGTTGGACCAGCAGCTTTAACGACCCAGTTGCCTGCTTCGTCTTTTGCCATTACTGGACCACAGTGATAAATAATTTGACCGTCTAAATCTACTGGTGCTTCGACACCTTCACCGATTAAGTGATGGTGGATTGCGTCACGACCTGTGTACATACGGCCAGAAATTTTTACTACGTCCCCAACTTTAAGTGAACGGATTTTTTCTTCTGTAATTGGTGCAATAAGTTCAACTACTTTATTGTCCGAGTTGTCTTGTTTTACTTCGTCACGGAAAGTAATTTTTTCCCCATCTTGGTAGTGCCAGTTCGTGATTTCACCAGTCGCTGGATCGATATCGATTGCCATACGACGGTAAGCCCAACAGTTGTAAGCTACAGATACGAAGAATGATGCTGGTAAGCGGTCCATTACACCGATTTTACAACCAAGTAATGTAGCTTCACCACCGAAGCCCATTGTACCAACGCCAAATGTATTTGATTTTTCTACGATGTACTTTTCTAATTTTGCTAAGTCTTCAATTGGATTCACATCATCTACATGACGGAATAACTGCTCTTTCGCTAAATCATATCCAGAAGAGCGGTCGCCACCGATACCGACACCGATGAAACCAGCCGAACAGCCTTGCCCTTGTGCTTGCCATACAGAGTGTAAAATACATTTACGGATACCATCTAAGTCACGACCAGCGCGCCCTAAACCTTCTAATTCTGTAGGTAATGAATATTGGATGTTTTTGTTTTCACAGCCGCCACCTTTTAAGATTAGCTTCACTGTAATATAGTCATTTTCCCATTGTTCAAACTTGATAACTGGTAGACCTGCTCCGATGTTTGTACCAGAGTTCTTACCAGTTAATGAATCAACTGAGTTTGGACGTAATTTAGCATCCCCAGTAGCTGCTGCGATAGCAGTTTGGATAGCTTTTTTAATTTCGATTTGGTTTACACCAACTGGAGTATATACTTTAAATGTTGGTAGACCAGTATCTTGACAAATTGGAGACACATTGTCTTCAGCCATTACAATATTTGTAGTAATCGTGTCTAATGACATTGCTGCACGAGTTCCCGCATTTTCTGCTTCTTTGGCAGCTTTAATAGCGCGGCGTACGTCTTTTGGTAAGTTTGTAGATGTTTCAGTTACTAAAGAATAAAGACTTTTTTCTAAAGTTTCTAAGTATGCCATCTTATTTTTCCCCCCAGAAAAATATGTTTATTTTTGTCGTTAAATGAATCGTCGACATAGGTCAGAACATAATCTTTCACGATATAGTGAAAATTACACTCTTTCTAATAATCCATCTTACATTATAACTCTTTTAAAATAGAAAAAAAAGAGCGCTTACACGAATGAATGTCAAAACACATAAAATTAAGGCGGATAATAGCGGATGTAGTCAAAAGAATGAAAAAAGAGGGTATCGGGAAGTTAGTTAATGACATATAGCTTGTGTCGAGAACGAGAATCAAAGGAGCGCGGAAATTTATAGCGAAGAAAGGCTGTGTAAAAGTAAAGTACACTTTTACACAGCCTTTTAAGATTTTTATTTTTCTTCGCGTGATTGGAATTGGTCCATTTTATCTTCTAAATCATCCATCATTTGAATTAAGCGATCGATATCTTCTAGTTCAGTTGTTTCAGGGTCAATAGCATCCAACACTTCAAGGAAAATTTCTAAACGTTCCTTTAGATACGTTACTTGCTGCTCTTTATTCGTAATTGGCTTCATAGTTAGTAATGCTCCTTTTGTGTTTACATACGAACATTATACTACGTTCTACTGGAAAAGTTAATTGACAACTTGCGCTAGAGAGAATTTATATACCTTATCTATTAAATTAGCTTAAAAAATTAGGAAATTATATAGTACTTGTTAATTATTTTAAGATTCTATGTATTTTGAATATTTACAATATTGAAGTCTTGTGATAAAGTAAACTCATACTTAAAGAAGAGGAGATGGTCGGAAAAAAATTGTATAGACAAACTCAAAAAAAGGAGGACGTTTAAACATTTTCGGCAATTAGTCGAGACGACTGTTTACGCAAGAATAAAATGGAATTAAGTGATATTTAAAACCCTAGTTAACTTTTAGAGATAAAGTTGGCTAGGGTTTTATATTTTTCTGAACTGTTTATTGAGTTCTCCCCATTTATAAATGGCTATGATACGATAGAATGTATGAATCAAGGGAGAATAATGAAATGAGTTATAATCAGCGAAGATTTATTATTTTAGTTATTATCGTATCAATTTCAGGCTTTTCGCAAGGTATGCTATTGCCGCTTATTTCAGTCATATTTGAAGGGGATGGCGTGTCATCTACACTTAATGGCTTGAATGCAACAGGGTTATACATAGGGACTTTATTAATTTCCCCATTTATTGAGCAGCCTTTACGCAAATACGGGTACAAACCCATTATTGTATTTGGCGGGGCGTTAGTTTTTATATCATTAATGTTATTTCCATTTTGGAAAAGTGTTATGTTCTGGTTTATTTTGCGATTATTAATCGGAATCGGTGATCATGCATTACATTTTGCAACCCAAACATGGATTACAACGTCGACAGCTTCTCATAAACTTGGAAAAGCCATGTCTATATATGGATTATCTTTTGGGATAGGGTTTGCGGTTGGTCCGTTATTTGTACCGCTGATTAAAATATCCGAAAGCTTTCCGTTTATTGTGTCATCGGGATTATGCCTATTAGCATGGTCTTTAGTATTTCTTGTTAAAAATGAGAAGCCGGAAACGTTGGCAGGAGATGCAAATCAAAATAGTTTTTCACGTTATAAGTTGGCAGTGAAATATGGATGGATTGCATTTTTGCCCCCATTTGTATACGGTTTTTTGGAGTCCTCTCTAAATGCTTTATTCCCGGTTTACGCGTTACGAAAAGACTTTAATATAGCATATGTTTCTATCATTTTAGCGAGTTTTTCAATTGGAGCTATCTTAATGCAATTTCCACTAGGTGCATTGGGTGATAAAATTGGACGCCGTAAAGTCATCGTTTCAGGATTAATGGTAGGCAGCACCTTTTTCTTTATCGGCAACTTTTGGGAGAATTCCGAAATATTTGTTGCGGCTACCTTTTTATTAGCCGGGATGAGTGTTGGTTCAATGTTCTCGCTAGGCATAACCTACATGACAGATTTGACGCCTAAAGAATTATTGCCAACGGGTAATTTACTTTGCGGTATTTTCTTTAGTCTGGGAAGTTTATCGGGACCATTATTAGGGGGATTGTATTTGGAAGTTTTTCCAGACAGCGGATTTTTATTTGTTATTTCTGTAATGCTGTTAGCTGTTGCGATTGTAATATTATTTGGTAAAACAAAAAAACTTTCTATATAGTAAAAAGCAGACGTTCCAATTAAGGACGTCTGCTTTTTACTGAAAAGAATATGATCGTTGTTAAAATCATTGCTAAAATTATGTAGATAAATACATTTAAATAATTTACACCACCGAATGTAACAGCGGCCTGCAATGAGCTGGCTGAAGTTGCGGAATTTTCATCATTACTAGGAAAGATAAAGCCTCCGAGTGATGAAATACCCCAATAAGAGAGAATGAATGTAATAATTACAAATATAATATTTTTCATTTAAATACCTCCTAGCAAATTCTATTTTACATGAAAAATGAGAGAATTTGGGGACAGATACGAAAAACACCTTCATCAAAATTATTTTGATGAAGGTGTTAGCTATTATTTCTTTAACGTTAATTTTACAACACATTCAACTTGTGCTGTTTGGGGGAACATATCAACTGGCTGAATGTACTCCACTTTATACGCTTTTGATAAGTCTTTCAAATCACGTGCCAGCGTAGACGGGTTACACGATGTATACACGAAACGCTTAGGTTTTATTTTTAATACTGTTCTAATAAAGCCTGGCTCCAATCCTGTACGAGGAGGATCTACACAAATTACATCTGGACGATAATCTTCTTTTGACCAACGGAATAGCCATTTATCGGCCGAGCCTGGGAAGAAACGTACATGTTGTAAATTATCATTTGTGCGGGCATTATATTTTGCATCAGCAATTGCTTCATCGACATTATCCATACCGCGTACTTCACGAGCACCTTCTGCAAGCCACATACCAATTGTGCCAACACCACAGTAAGCATCAACTACATTTTCTTTTCCAGTAAGTGCAGCAGCTTTTTTTATTTCATTATATAAATGAACTGTTTGCTCTGGGTTTAGCTGGAAAAATGCACGAGTTGATAAATCAAATGCAAATTCGCCTAATTTTTCATGAATGGCATCTTTACCATCTAATACATACGTATCACTACCAAAGATAAGAGATGTTTTTTCACGATTTACGTTTTGTGTAATTGATACGATAGAGGGATCAATTTTTTTGATGCGTTCAATTAACTCCTCTTTATGCGGTAATTCATGACGAGTTGTCACAAGACAGACTTGTGTTTCACCAGAACGCATACCTGTACGCACTACAATAGTACGTACTAACCCATTTAATGATTTCCCATCATAAATAGGGATATTTAATTTTTGTAAAATTTTACGTGTAGCTACTGTAATTTTTGATGTTACAGGATGTTGCACGAGGCAATCGTTAATATTTAAAAGTTGATTCGTTCCTTCTGCAAAAAGTCCAGCATAGACACGCTTACCTTCTTTACGCACTTGGAATTGAGATTTATTACGGTAGTGCCAAGGGTTATCCATACCGATAGTTGGACGGATTTCGGCTGTTTCTGCAATATCCTTTGCATATTTTTCAAATGCTTGAATAACGATATCACGCTTGTTAACTAGTTGAGCATCATACGTCATATGCTGTAATTGGCAGCCTCCACATTCTGAATAAACAGGGCATGGTGCTTCTTGACGGAATTCGCTCTCTTTACGAATGTTCAATATTTCGGCTTCGGAAAACTTTGGAGATACTTTTGTTAACCTAACTGTTACTTCTTCTCCAGGAATAGCCCCTTTTACAAATACTACATTACGTTTATAAAACCCTACACCTTCACCATTAATACCTAGGCGCTTTATTGTTAACGGGAACTTTTGCCCGACTTCCATTTTTAATTCACTCAAGTTTTTACACGTCCTTTAAATAGAGTGACTCGCACCAAAAATTAGTGCGAGCCACTTCCTTCTTTTCATCATTTCAGTATAACGGAAATTGTAATGGAAAGAAAGGAACGCAACTTTCCTAATATGGAGATATTTTTTCGTGCTCAAGTACTAAGTCATCCAGAGAGCCGAATGTGTAACCTTGGGCTTTTGCATCTTTTATAAATTGCGGTATTGCTTCGGCATTATCCTGTGCGACAGTATGCATCAGAATTATTGCACCTGGATGAAGCTGTCCCATTAGTGCATCATAAGCATATTGGGCACCACGTCGCTCATCCTTTAACCAGTCTTTGAAGGCGATCGACCAGAACATATGGCGATAACCAGCTTCATTACCAACTTTTAATACTTCTTCATTAAAAATTCCTTCTGGTGGTCGGGCATAGTACGTACGTTTTACACCAGTTAGTTCATTTAACTTATCATCAAATTTTTTCCATTCAGTTTTCATTTCAGCAGCAGATAGCCGAGCCATGTTAGGATGACCGTAAGAGTGGTTCCCGATAATATGTCCATCTTTGACCATTGTTTTTACTAAATCGGTCGCACTCGTCAAATAGTGACCAGTCAAAAAGAATGTAGCCGGTGCATTTTCTTCCCTTAGCGTATTTAAAATGCTTTCGGTATAGCCATTTTCGTAGCCATTATCGAATGTTAAATAAACAATTTTCTTCTCTGGGCTACCTTTATAAATAGCACCGTATTTGTTCATTAATGTTTCTAAAGGTTCTCCAATTTCCACTGGCTCGCCATTTTTGCTCGGTTTAAAGCCCCAGTGAAATTCCTCAGCCTCGGCTACTGAAATAAATGATACTAATGCAACGAGTAAAACGAAGCTAATTCCTAAAATGTGTCGTTTCATTAAAAAAGCAACCTCCTTTTACAAGTAGGTTGCGTGAAATGCCACGTTTTATTCATTTATATAAATTACGAATGGCATCTTCGACAGATACGAACTGAAATTCAAAATTAGCATTTAATAATTTTTCCGGAAATACGTGCTGCCCTTCAAGAACAAGAATACTTTTTTCACCAAGTGCAAGCTTTAAAACTGTGCTTGGAACAGGAAGCCAATGAGGGCGATTTAGTGCTAAGCCAATTGATTTCCCGAATTCTTTCATTCTTTTCACATTCGGTGTTGTAAAATTAATTGGTCCGGATAAGCTTTCGTCTGAAATTAGGAACAGCATAGCTCTCACTACATCTTCTATATGAATCCAACTTAGCCACTGATTACCCGATCCGATAGTTCCGCCGATGCCAAGTTGATAAGGAAGCACCATCATAGGCAATGCGCCTTCACCGTTTTGTAAAATGACACCAAACCGAGTTAAACAAGTACGAATACCGAGTTGCTCAGCTTGTAGTGCTTTTTCTTCCCAGTGTGCAACAACTTGCCCTAAAAAATCATTTGCTTTTTCATTAGACTGCTCTGTGTAGACAGCAGTTTCTGATACCGGATAAATCCCGACTGCGCTCGCATTAATTAAAATCTGAGGTTTATATTGTAAGCGTTGCAATATACGGATTACTTCATCTGTTGCATTCATTCGACTGTTATAAATCTTTTCCTTTTGTTCTTCTGTCCATCGACCATCGTTTAAAGATACACCAGCCAAATTTATAAAAACATCAGTGTTTTCAACATAAAGCTCAGGGGTCGCGTCGTCATTTAACCATTGAACGTACTGAATACCGTTTTTAAACTGTTGCTCGCCACGTGTCAATATTATTACGTCATGTCCGTTTTCAATTAGCCGCTCACTTAATTTACGACCAACCATTCCTGTCCCGCCTGCAATAGCAACTCTCACAAATAACACCCTCCTTTAATTAGTCTAGTTAGTTAAGTATACCGTTTCATGAAAGAGAAAGTAAAAACATGTATACTAGAATGAACAAGGTTATTGTGAGGTGTGCATAGTGCAAGTAATAACAAAAATCGGACGGCAAAAAAACAATCAACAACGTTATAATATATATTTAAACGAAAAATATTCGTTTGCGGTCGATGAAGGTACACTTATTAAATTTGGTCTGCAAAAAGGCAAAGTACTTGAGCAGATGGAAATAGATGAAATACAATATGAAGATGAGATTGCAAAGGCATTTAATAAGGCGCTGAATTTTTTAAGCTTTCAAATGCGCAGTAAACATGAAGTGAAAACAAAGCTGTTACAATTAGGTTATGGGGAAGCTGTCATTCAGGAAGCTATTCATAAACTAACAGGCTTAGGTTTTTTGAATGATGAAAGTTACTCAAAAGCACTCCTTGAAACGAGAAAGCGTACTGCCAAAAAAGGCCCCGCAGCTATCCGACAAGACTTCATAAAAAAAGGCATTGATAAAGAATTGCAGCAACAAGTATTGGGAACATTTAGTCATGATGAGCAACTGAAGATTGCAATGGAATTAGCAGAAAAAGCAATTAGGTCCAATGAAAACAAAACACCGACTCAAGTGAAACAAAAAATCCAGGATGTACTCCTCCGCAAAGGCTATTCTTATTCCATAGTGACTGAAATACTTGAACAAATAAAACTTGAACGCCATGATGAAGATTGGGAGCTATTAATCGAAAATCAGGGCGATAAACTTTGGCGCAAATATGCATCGAAGCTAACTGGATTTGAGTTGCATCAAAAAGTAAAGCAAGCTCTGTATCAAAAGGGCTTTCCGATAGATAAAATAAAAGAATATATTGATCAAAAGGAGCAACACCAAAATGAATGAATTAACTTATAGTAGAATGTCGGATCAAGAATTACGCCAAGAAGTTGCCAATTTACGTGAAAGAGCACGAAAAGCTGAGCAATTAGGGATAGTAAATGAATATGCGGTTTTTGAGCGCAAAGCACTGATGGCTGAAGCCTATTTAGTCGATCTTTCAACAATTATTCCCGGGGAGTTATACCGTTTAAATGGTTCACCCGGTGAATTTTTTCAAGTAGATTATTTAAAAGGGCGTTTCGCATGGGGACACCGATTAGGTTCTGAACGTTTTGAAGAGGCATTACCCGTATCAATGTTACGTCCGGTAAAGGAAGGGAAGTAAAATGGAAGAGATTTATCAAAAACTGACAAAGCAACTTTTGGACAAAAATCCAAACTTGCCAACAGGTCGTGCCCGTACATGGGTGGAACTATTATGCAGTGATTTTGAATCAACCTCGGCAAAGGCCGGTGCAAGTTATCGCGGCACGGAATATACAGGACAATTAGTCAGTCAGTTAATTGAAAGTTATGGAGATAAGCTTCACCTATTCGCAGCGAAAAATCCAAAATATGCTCATTTATTGAATGATAGTGAAGATACATTGAACTAAAAAACCACCAGTTTATGCTGGTGGTTTTCCCCGTTTAATAACCAAAATGAGTTGGTTTTAGAGGGTTTGTCATTTATTCATTTCCAGCGCCTATTTGTAAACGCTTTTGTAACTTTTCTTCCGTAAATATCCAACCTGTATAAGAATTTACGATGTTAAGTTCTTTATCTAAATGTGCGACGGCAACGAATGGGTAGCGGTCGTTACTGCGATAGCGCAAATCAATTAATCGAAGTTCCGTTATTCCATTTTCAAGCTCGGAAATCTCCCATCTATAGAGTGGGGAAAATGATAAAAACGCATCAAGATTCGGATCTTTAATCGCTTTTTCAACGAGCTCTGTTTTTGGAATAGGCTCAATTTTGAACTTGTCATAGATGTTGACAGTTCTTCGATAAGCACGGCCTACGTAAAAATGCGTTTTTGACTTTGCAGCTATTTTCCAATGGAAGAAACGCATTGTCGGAGCCACAATGACAAATTCCTCATCTTGCAATTCGTGATGAACGGCAGACTTAATTGCCTTTTGAATGGCAAAGCGTAAAATATAGTAAACAAAAATAATTAGATACATTATAGTAAATGTTAAAACGGGTTCTGTACCGAATAGCCAAAGTAGAATACCTATACAATGAATCCCAAATATAAATGGATCGAATGTATTGATAACACCGAGTGCTACCCATTTTTTTGAGAATGGGCGTAAAGCTTGGGTACCGTATGCATTAAAAATGTCGACAAAGACATGTAAAAATACTGCAATCTGAGTCCATAACCATACATTAAACAAATGAGCGTCAGGTAGAATAATGGCGAGTGCACCTGTTATTAATAAAGGCCATAATAAAACAGCAGGGATCGAGTGTGTAATTCCCCGATGATGTCGTATATAGATTGCGTTATTGCGAAATTTCAAAACCGTATCAATATCAGGTGCCTGCTGACCAATAATCGTTCCGGCCATAACAGCGGTAAATGTTATTGAATGGCTAGCAACAGTGGGGTCAACAAGTGCTAGGCCACCAATAGCAATACCCATTACAAAATGTGTGCCTGAATCCAAAGTTATCATCCCCTCGATCATCAAACCGTTCCAGAACGGAAATATATAGCTTATTTCAATGTATAAACATTAAAGAAGGTAAGCCTCAACGTAATTTATTTAATAATATACCCTTTTTTAAGGAAATAAAATCGAATTTTTGGAGGACATTTTGAACTATCCATATATAAAACAATTTCGCCAAGCATTAGTTACATGGTATTTAGAGGAACAACGAGATTTGCCGTGGCGTCATACGAAAGAGCCCTATCAAATTTGGGTTTCTGAAGTGATGCTTCAACAAACAAGGGTGGACACAGTAATCCCATACTACAATCGATTTATAGAAAAATATCCGACAGCGGAAAGTTTAGCATACACGCCGGAAGAAGAGCTTCTTAAGATGTGGGAGGGTCTTGGCTATTATTCCCGTGTGCGCAATTTACAGGCTGGTGTTAGAGAAGTTGTCGAAGTTTACGGCGGTAAAGTACCGGATAATCGGGTAGATATTTCAAAGTTAAAAGGTGTTGGGCCATATACAGCAGGCGCAATTTTAAGTATTGCTTATGGTAAGCCGGAGCATGCTGTTGATGGGAATGTTATGCGCGTATTGAGTCGCGTGTTAAATATTGATGCAGATATTGCATTACCAAAAACGAAGAAAATTTTTGAAGAGGCAGTAACAAAGTTAATTGATGTAGAAAATCCCTCCGCCTTTAACCAAGGATTAATGGAATTAGGAGCATTAATCTGTACTCCGACGTCCCCAAAATGCCTACTATGTCCAGTACGTGATTATTGCACTGCCTTTCATGAAGGTAACCCGGCAAGCCTACCGGTAAAATCCAAAAAGCTAAAGACAAAAGATATCCATTATGATGTTTACGTAATTCGCGATCAAGATGGACGTTATCTAATGGAAAAAAGGTTGGAAGAAGGACTGCTTGCAAACATGTGGCAATTTATAATGGTTGAACGTGATGAAGATGAAAATAGTTTAACCAAAGTTGAAAAACAATATAACGTGGTCTTAAACAGGCAATTAGTCGAGCGAATTATTAGTTTTAAACATATCTTTTCCCATTTGAAATGGCATATCAACAGTTATTTAATTGATGCAATTGAAACTGGGGAAGTGAACCAGTTAAATACAGCCTTTTTGACGAAGGAACAAATCGAAGGTATACCAATGCCTGTTCCGATGTTAAAAATTTGGGGGAAATTAAACTGAAAAAAAATGTGCATAATTCATTCACCCTCCGACCACAATAATGGTCATGGAGGTGAAAAAATATGAAGCGAAACGATCAAAACAACCGTAATAACCAACAAAATCGTAACAACCAGCAACAAAACCAAAATCAATTCCAAAACCAAAACAATCGTGAGGAATTTGGTGAAGATCTAAACTTTAATAATTTTAACCAAAACCAAAACAACCAAAACAACCAAAACAACCAAAACAACCAAAACAACCTAAATAACCAAAATCAACAAAATAATAACGAAGAATTTGGTCAAGAGTTGAATTTTAATGAAGTTCAACGACAAAACCAAAAACAAAATCGTGAGCAAGAACAACGTAACGCTCAATTTAATAAGCGTAATAACAATAACTTCTAATTTGAAGTAGAAGAGGGTGTTCTGAAAGTGTCGACTTTCAGAGCATCCTCTTTGTTTTGGGATGAACCACTATCATTTTTCCGAATTTTTCACACAAAATTGAAAATAATTGCATTCTAACTACAAGTTTTGTTAAAGCATTGTTATAATACAATAAAGACAGCTAAGACGAAAAGGTGGGCTTTAAGATGGCATTACCGGTTGAAGGAGAAACAATCCAAATACATAGTTATAAGCACAATGGTAATATCCACCGTGTCTGGCAAGAAACGATGGTATTAAAGGCAACAAAAAATATCATTATCGGTGCGAATGAAAAAACACTTGTAACCGAATCAGATGGTCGCACATGGTTAACGCGTGAGCCATCGATTTGTTACTTCCATGCTGAGCATTGGTTTAATATTATTTGTATGCTGCGTGAAGATGGAGTGTATTACTACTGCAACATTAGTTCACCATTTGTGTTTGATAATAATTGCTTAAAGTATATTGACTATGATTTGGATGTAAAGGTGTTTCCTGATATGAGTCATGCATTGTTGGATGAAGATGAATATGAACAGCACAAGTTGGAAATGAATTATCCTGAAGTCATTGATAAAATTTTAAAGCGCAATGTCAAAACATTATTGAGCTGGATTGAACAGCGTCGTGGTCCATTTGCTCCAGACTTTATTGAATCGTGGACAAACCGCTATGAGCTATTAAGTGAAATTCAGGCAAATAAAGAGTAAACAAAACACAAGTGACTTTTTAGGTTGCTTGTGTTTTTCTTTTGGGTAAAGTCCAACTATAAATAGTAATTGAAAAATTATGATATGATAGTTGCTGTTGCAAAATTTCTGAGGGGAAGTGTTCTTTGCATTGGATAGTATTAAACGTTATATGCGGTTCGTAAAGCCGTATAAAATGCTCTTATTTTTAACAATCGTCATCGGTATACTTAAATTTGCAATACCGTTATTTTTACCATGGCTATTACAAATAATTATAGATGATATTTTATTAAAAGAAGGTCTGTCTACAGAAGAAAAAATGAGGCAGCTATTTACATGGATTGGTATTGCACTCGTTGTATTCTTTATTATTCGACCACCCATCGAATATTACCGTCAATACTTTGCGCAAAATTTAAGTAATAATATATTATTTGATATACGTAAAGAATTGTATGGGCACTTACAAAAGTTGAGTTTAAAGTATTATGCAAATACCCGTGCTGGAGAAGTAATTTCAAGGGTAATTAATGATGTCGAGCAAACCAAAAACTTTGTCATGACAGGATTAATGAATTTATGGTTGGATTTAGCAACAATTTTAATCGTCATTGCCATTATGTTTACGATGGATGTAAAGCTGACAATTGTTTCGTTAATTGCACTTCCGTTTTACGCTTTTAGTGTTAAATACTTCTTCGGTAAATTAAGAAGGTTAACTAAGGATAGATCCCAGGCCTTAGCAGGCGTTCAAAGTTATTTACATGAGCGCGTCGCAGGGATGAGCATTATAAAAAGTTTCACATTAGAAAAGCATGAGCAAAAAATATTTGATGATACAAATGGTGAGTTTTTAAATAAAGCATTAGCCCACTCACGTTGGAATGCGAAGTCTTTTGCAGTCGTCAATACAATTACAGATATGGCACCGTTAATCGTTATTGGATATGCAGGTTACCAATATTTACAAGGTGCACTTTCAATTGGTGTACTAGTTGCTTTTTATGCATATATTGAACGCCTTTATGGTCCTTTACGTCGTTTAGTAAGCTCGTCAACAACATTGACACAATCTATTGCCTCGATGGACAGGATGTTTGAGTTAATGGACGAAAAATACGATGTCCAAAATAAACCGAATGCACTGCTACTTCCACCAGCAAAGGGTAAACTTCAATTTGAAAATGTCACTTTCCAATACGAAAAAGATGGGAAAATAATCTTGAATAATGTGGATTTTACCATTGAGCCGGGACAAACTGTTGCCTTTGTCGGGATGAGCGGTGGAGGGAAGTCCACGATCGTCAGCTTAATCCCACGTTTTTATGATGTAACAGAGGGCGCAGTAAAAATTGATGATTACAATGTTAAAGATGTAAGTATAGAATCTTTACGTTCACAAATTGGGATAGTATTGCAAGATAATATTTTGTTTAGTGACTCAGTAAAGCAAAATATTTTAATGGGTAATCCAAATGCAACAGATGAAGAAATAGTTGCAGCTGCTAAAGCGGCAAATGCTCATGATTTCATTATGAGTTTACCTGAGGGCTATGATACTAAAGTCGGTGAGCGGGGAGTCAAACTTTCTGGAGGTCAAAAACAACGGGTAGCAATTGCAAGGGTATTTTTGAAAAACCCTCCAATACTAGTATTGGATGAAGCAACTTCAGCGCTTGATTTGGAAAGTGAAGCACTTATTCAGGATTCACTCGACCGATTAGCACATGATCGTACGACAATCATTATTGCGCATCGACTATCTACAATTACCCATGCACATAATATATTTGTTATAGAGCATGGGAAAGTAGTTGAAGCAGGAACCCACCAACTACTAATGGAGCAAGAGGGAGCATATTATAACTTATTCCAAGTACAAAAATTAGATTAAAACCTAAAAGCTATGTTGAAACAATAATTCAGCATAGCTTTTTTATTGATTTAATATTCATAATATTCAATAAATTATATCACGATAATGTTGTAAATTTCCAATTGGTATAATATCATATTTTCAAATACTTTTAATCTTCAGAATATTGAGGTGGTTGAATGAGTCGAAAAGCTGTGTTGGAAGTGAGAGAGTTAGAAACTACATTTTTTTCGGACAGCGGAAAGGTTGCTGCTGTTGATCGAATAAGCTTTTCAATTCATGAGGGGGAAATTCTTGCCATCGTAGGAGAATCTGGTTGTGGGAAAAGTGTAACTTCTCTTTCCATAATGGGTCTTGTACCTAGTCCTCCGGGAAAAATAACGAATGGTAGCATTTTATTGAAAGGTCAGGATATCTCGAAATTCTCTGATAAGCAAATGCGAAAGATTCGAGGTAATGAAATCGCTATGATTTTCCAGGAGCCTATGACTTCGCTTAATCCATTATTTACGATCGGAAATCAGTTAATTGAAGCTATACGCATCCATCATCCGAAATGGTCGAAAAAGGAATCTACTGCGCGGGCAATAGAAATTATGAAACTAGTAGGATTACCAAGAGCAGAGCAACTGATTAAGGATTACCCCCATCAGCTATCCGGCGGGATGAGGCAGCGCGTTATGATTGCAATGGCTCTTGTATGTAATCCAAAAGTGCTCATTGCGGATGAACCAACAACTGCACTAGATGTAACGATACAAGCCCAAATTTTAAAATTAATGCGTGATTTAAATGAACGTTTGAACACCGCGGTCTTATTAATTACGCATGATTTAGGGGTCGTTGCTGAAACGTGTGAGCGCGTCATTGTAATGTATGCTGGTCAGATTGTGGAAGAAGCACCGGTTAATGAAATATTTAAAAACCCCCAGCATCCATATACAAAAGGGCTCATTCAATCTGTACCTGATATGCGCTATAAGAAGGATACGCTTTATTCCATTCCCGGTAATGTACCAAAGCCAGGTTCTATTTCAGAGGGGTGCCGTTTTGCAGCACGCTGTGAATATGCATTTGAACGGTGTTTAACTAGTAATCCCCCATTATATGATGCTGCAGGGGCACATAGAGCACGATGTTTCTTATTGGAAATGGAAGAAGGGGGGATTTCACATGTCGAAAGTGCTGCTGAAAGTTGATCATTTAAAGAAGTATTTTCCAATTCGCCATGGGATGTTTGCCCGACATGTTGGAGATGTAAAGGCAGTCGATGATGTGTCATTCGAACTTTATGAAGGAGAAACACTTGGGATTGTCGGGGAGTCAGGATGCGGAAAGTCTACAACCGGTCGCGCAATTATGCGATTACATGAACCGACAGAAGGAAAAGTGTTCTTTGATGGTATTGAGCTTACAGATTTAAATAGTGAGCAAATGCGAAAAGTTCGAAGAGATATACAAATGGTATTCCAAGACCCGTACGCATCGTTAAATCCGAGGCATACGGTAGAAAAAATTTTGGAAGAACCGTTAATTGTCCATGGCATCGGCAATGCGAAGGAAAGAAAAAATAAGGTTCGAGAATATTTGGAAATTGTAGGACTGAGCTCATACCATGCGAAGCGTTATCCTCATCAGTTTAGTGGAGGGCAACGGCAGCGTATTGGAATCGCAAGAGCGCTTATGACCAATCCGAAACTGATTATTGCTGATGAGCCAGTCTCGGCACTTGATGTATCAATTCAAGCGCAAGTATTGAATTTAATGCAAAGATTGCAGGATGATTTAAAGCTCACTTATATATTTATTGCACATGATTTAGGTGTTGTACGGCATATTAGCGACAGAGTAGGTGTGATGTATTTAGGAAGGCTCGTTGAAATTGCTGAAAGTGAATCACTGTATCATGAGCCGCTTCATCCCTATACACAAGCGTTATTATCCGCTGTGCCAATACCGGACCCAGTATATGAAAGAGAGCAACTATTACTAAAGGGTGATATTCCGAGCCCATCCAATCCACCAACAGGGTGTACTTTTCATACGCGCTGTCCGCATACTATGGAAAAATGCAAACAAGTTATTCCTATGCTCCAGAAAATCAAATCGGGTCATTCTGTTGCGTGTCATTTATATGAAACGCCGCAATGATAATAGATTAAAAGAAAAAGAATCTAGGGGGTTGTTTTATTGAAGAAAGGTAAAGTGTATTCATTAAGTCTCATTATGCTATTAATGATGGTTCTATTTTTGGCTGCTTGTGGTGCTGATGATGGAGAGACATCGACAGCGGAGCCAGGTACAGACTCAAATGCAACAAATACAGAAAGTGATGCGACAGACAATTCGAATTCTTCAACACCTCAAGTATTAGTATTTGGTCGCGGAGCAGATTCGGTTTCGCTCGATCCAGGTATTGTAACAGATGGCGAATCATTTAAAGTAACACAAAACTTGTTTGAAACGTTATTAAATTTCGGAGAGCAGGATACAACGATCAACCCTGGTCTAGCAAAAGAGTGGGAAGTTAGTGAAGACGGTCTAACTTACACATTCCAGCTTGAAGAAGGTGTAATGTTCCATGATGGAACAGATTTCAATGCTGAAGCGGTTATTAAAAATGTTAACCGTTGGAAAGGTGGAAAAGAGGAAGATTTCTACTACTTCAACTCAATGTTTAAAGCTGAAGGGGAAGACATTATTAAAGATGTAACAGCAGAAGGAGATTATACTGTTGTATTTACACTATCCCGTCCGCAAGCACCATTCCTTAAAAACATAGCAATGAGCCCGTTCGGTATTGCTTCACCAACAGCATTTGAAGCAGCGGGTGAGAGCTTTGGTGATCAACCGGTAGGAACAGGTCCATTTAAATTTGTTGATTGGAAACGTAATGACTCAATTACAATTGAGAAGTTTACCGAATACTGGCAAGAAGGTTTACCGAAATTAGATAAAGTTATTTTCCGTTCAATTCCGGATAACTCTGCGCGCCTAAATGAATTAATGGCAGGTAACATTGATTTAGCAGATGGGATTAATCCTTCAGATGGAAAAACAGTGGAAGGTAATTCTGAATTACAACTTATTGAACGCCCATCTATGAACATCGGCTATTTAGGATTAACGAATACTCGTGCACCTTTTGACAACAAATTAGTGCGACAAGCGGTTAACTATGCCATTGATAAACAAGCTATTGTAGACGCGTTCTTTGAAGGTCGTGCACAAGTAGCAGCGAATCCAATGCCATCGTCAATTAGTGGTTATAACGATGCGATTTCTCCGTATCCGTATGATCCGGAAAAAGCGAAAGCATTATTAGCAGAAGCTGGCTATGACGGAAAAGAAATTGAGCTATGGGCTATGCCTGTACCACGTCCATATATGCCGGACGGTGCTAAAGTAGCGGAAGTTATTCAGAAAAACTTAGAAGATGTAGGCATTCCATCAAAAATCGTAACATTTGAATGGGCGACATATTTAGAAAAAGCGAAAAATGGAGAAGCAGATGCGTTCATGCTTGGATGGACTGGCGATAACGGAGATGCAGATAACTTCATTTACACATTATTGGATAAAGACAATATCGGCTCAAATAACTATGCGTACTATTCTAATGATGAAGTGCATGAGTTATTAATTAAAGCACAGTCAGAAACTGATGAAAATGTACGTAATGATTTATACAAAAAAGCACAGGAAATTATTCATGAAGATGCACCGTGGGTACCACTTGCTCACTCAACGCCTTTACTTGCAGCTAAAGCAGGGGTGAAAGATTTCCTTCCACATCCAACAGGTTCTGATAAATTAACTAAGGTTTCATTTGAATAATAGAGGCTTTATTTAAGTGAAAGGGGAGGTAATACGCCTCTCCTTTTTTCTACTAGTAGAAACATACATTCAAAAAAGGGGTGAAGAGCATGCTTCACTACATTGGCAAACGTCTACTGCATTTAATACCCGTATTACTCGGTATGACCTTTTTAGTATTTTTAATTATTCGTGCCATTCCAGGTGACCCAGCCCAAGTAATTTTAGGCCAGCAAGCTACCGCGGATGCTATAGCAGCGCTTCGCCTAAAGCTAGGGCTCGATAATCCATGGTATGTTCAATACTTTGATTATTTAAAAGGGATATTTACAGGTAATTTAGGTGACTCATTAAGAACAAGACAACCAATTGCCACTGAAATTTGGCCGTATTTGGCTGCTACATTTGAACTTGCACTTTTCGCTATGATTATTGCTGTTATTGTCGGAGTAAATGCTGGAATTATTTCTGCATGGTTTCAAAATTCCTGGTTCGATTACATGGCAATGATTGTTGCTTTAATAGGAGTATCCATGCCAATATTTTGGTTAGGATTGATGGAACAATGGGCATTTAGTATCCAACTAGGATGGTTGCCAACTTCGGGTCGTGAGGAAGTACGAGATCCGGTTACTGCCATTACGCATTTTTATTTAATCGATACATTAATGCACGGTAGATTTGATCAGTTTGTTGATGTAATCAAGCATTTAATATTGCCGGGCGTTGCACTAGCGACAATACCTACAGCAATTATAGCTCGTATGACAAGAGCGTCCATGCTGGAAGTTATGCGATCAGATTTCGTTCGTACAGCTCGTGCAAAGGGGCAAAAAATGTTTATTGTTGTTTATAAACACGCTTTGAAAAATGCCTTAATTCCTGTGTTAACAGTAGTAGGTTTACAAACGGGGATGCTTTTAGGTGGTGCCATATTAACTGAAACTATTTTTAGTTGGCCTGGAATAGGACGCTATATATATGAAGCGATAGGATTCCGAGATTATCCTGTCATTCAGTCGGGCATTTTAATTGTTGCCTTTTTATTCGTCATGATTAATTTAATCGTTGATATTTTGTATACAGTAATCGATACACGCATTAAATACAACTAGGGAGGAGGCGCATAGCATGTCTGAAATCATACGAAATCAAGTACGACAAATTGAAGTTGGAGAAAAAGTAAAAGGGCCATGGCAAGAAGCATGGACGAGTTTCAAAAAAAGTAAATCAGCCTTAGTGGGCAGTGCAATTGTTATATTTTTTGTCCTTATTGCTGTTTTGGGCCCTTTTATAGCACCCCAAGGAATTAATGAGCAAAATTTAAGTATGCGCTTGCAGCCTCCATCCGCTGAATTTTGGTTTGGGACAGATGATTTGGGTCGTGACATTTTTTCGCGAATTTTACATGGTGCTCGAATCTCTTTAACAGTTGGTTTGTCCGCAGTATTAATTTCCGCAGTTGCTGGTAGCTTTTTGGGAATTATTGCGGGTTATTATGGTCGTTGGGTTGATACAATTATTTCACGGATATTTGATATTCTGCTCGCATTCCCAAGTATTTTATTAGCGATTGCGATTGTTTCAATTTTAGGTCCTTCATTGCAAAATGCTTTAATTGCAATTGCGGTCATTAATATACCGAACTTTGGTCGACTCATTCGTTCGCGGGTGCTTAGTATTAAGGAAGAGGAATATATTCATGCTGCAAAAGCAATTGGGATGAGGAATACGAGGATATTATGGAAACATATCTTACCGAATTCTATGACACCTGTAATTGTCCAAGGAACATTGGCGATTGCAACGGCTATTATTGAAGCTGCAGCACTTGGTTTTTTAGGGCTTGGAGCGGAAGCACCTCAGCCAGAGTGGGGTAAAATGCTGGCAGATGCGCGGATGTTTTTATTAAATGCACCGTGGGCTATGATATTCCCGGGACTTGCAATTATGTTGACGGTAATCGGATTTAACTTAATGGGCGATGGGCTACGTGATGCACTCGACCCAAAAATGAAAAATTAAAAAGAGGAGGTGTGCAAAAAGCACATCTTCTCTTTTTAAGTAGTTCGTCTAATAAAAGTCTGATTCTAAATTAAGATTTTTTTCCTCACTATGATAGCTACGGTAGGAAACGATTAATGTATCCAGATGCTCTAAGTTTTCCTCGTAATCTAAAATTCGGGATAAAATGTAAAGTAAATGGTAGCTTGAAAACTGTTCATCTTCAGATGCCTCTTCCTGGGCGAGAGCAATTTGTTTGATGAATTGCTCCATAAGCTCACTACCTTGTAAATATTCCTCATTCCGCGTCCATTTTGAATGTTCAGGTCTTAGTTTTCCTGTATATTTCAATAATAGTTGTTCGTGATAGGTTAGTAAAAAGTCCAACCGCTCCTGAATAATAATTTGAAATTTGTTCGGCAGCTTACCAAGTTCGTTTTCATGCTTATGCAATCGGACTAGTAATTCATAGCTTTTTTTCGAAGTTAATAGCATTTGACGATATATAACAAGCTTCCGTGCTTTTACATACTTTTGCTTGTTGGAATAACCGCGTTCTTCTTTAAAAAAGCCATACATTGTATCCAATTCATTTAGACGGGATTCCAATTTATTGACGGCCATCTTAGTAGATGTATGTTCACTTGCTTGGCGTACAGCTAGACGCGTCCAACGAATAATATCGTCTTGTATGGAGTTGATTTTTTTAAACAGCTTTACTTCATATTTCGGTGGCAAAAATACTAAATTTACAACAAAGGCAGCAAAAACACCGAGCATAATTGTTCCAAAGCGAATTAAGCCAAACATTAAAAAGTCATCACCAGGCACTTCCATAATGGCTATAACAGTAACAAGTGCAAGTGAAATAGATTTTTCAAGCTTCAGTTTCATCATAAGACCGAGTACGATAATTGCAGCAATGCCGACTGCAACGATATGATGTCCGAACAGTAAACCAAATATTACAGCAACAGTAGCTCCAATTAAATTCCCTTGCATTTGCTCTAAAATAGTAAGATAAGACCGGTAAATAGAAGGCTGAATAGCAAAAACAGCAGCAATGGCAGCAAATACAGGTGAGGGAACATTTAATATTTGAGCTAAAAATAGGGCAAAGACGATTGCAACGCCAGTTTTTAATACACGTGCACCAAGTTTCATGTACACTTCCTCCTTTCTTGCGGAGTTATGATATAGAAGCCACTATAAACTAAATTTATAGTGGCTTTCATGTTTGTCTCGTATTATAGAATATTGCACTAAAGGACACTTTCAAGTAATGTTTTGTGCGCCGGATACTTCAATAACTTGGAGGGCGCCTTTTCGCTTTAGTTCCTATAATTGAGAAAATGCGTAATCTACCGCTCTTAATGTTTCTTCTATATCAGCTACGGTATGTTCTGTCGTTAAGAACCATGCTTCATATTTTGAAGGTGCTAAGTTGATGCCTTGTGATAACATTAATTTAAAGAAGCGACCGAACTTTTCACCGTCCGTATTTTCCGCTTGCTCATAGTTTTCCACTTTTACATCAGTAAAGTAAATTGCGAACGCGCCTTTTAAACGGTTTAATGTTATCGTCACATTATGTTTTTTGGCAGCTGCTAAAATACCTTCCTCAAGAAGAGCACCTAAGCGATCCATTTCTTCATAAATACCCGGTTGCTGCAACACTTCAAGACATGCAATACCTGCTTGCATACTTGCAGGGTTTCCTGCCATAGTACCAGCCTGATATGCAGGGCCAAGTGGAGCGACTGTTTCCATAACTTCTTTACGACCACCGTATGCACCGATTGGCAGACCGCCGCCGATTACTTTCCCCATTGCGACTAAGTCCGGAGTTAAGCCAAGCATTGTATGTGCTGCACCGTAGTGGAAACGGAAAGCTGTAATGACTTCATCGTGAATTGTTAATGCACCATATTCTTTTGCCAATGCATGTACATGTTCCAAAAATCCTTTATGCGGTTCTACAATTCCGAAGTTACCGACGATTGGTTCGATTAAAATCCCTGCAACATCATTGCCCCATTTTTCCATTGCTAATGTGAATTCTTCCTCGTTGTTAAATGGTACGGTAATTACTTCTGTAGCGACAGCATGAGGAACTCCTGCAGAGTCAGGTGAACCTAATGTTGCTGGACCTGATCCCGCAGCAACAAGTACTTGGTCGAAGTGACCGTGATAGCACCCAGCAAATTTAATGATTTTTGTACGACCGGTGAAGGCACGAGCGACACGTACACATGTCATCACTGCTTCAGTACCGGAGTTGTTAAAACGGACTTTATCTAATGTAGGAATTGCTTCTTTTAACATTTTTGCAAACTTAATTTCATGCTCTGTCGGTGTACCGAATAATACACCTGTTTCTGCGGCATGGGTGATAGCTTTTGCGATATGCGGATGTCCGTGCCCCGTAACGATTGGACCATAGGCTGCTAAATAATCGATGTAACGATTACCGTCTACATCCCAAAAGTATGCTCCTTTACCGCGGACCATGACAACAGGTGCGCCGCCGCCTACTGCTTTATAAGAACGGGATGGACTATTTACCCCGCCAACGATATGTTCGAGCGCTTCTGCATGAAGTTGCTCAGATTTAGTATGATTCATAATTTATTCCTCCAAAATAGGTTACATGAAATGATTTCATATCTATTGTAGTATGTAATGAAAGGGAACGCCAAAGAAATTGAAGCAACGGGCATTGTTTTGTATCATAGAAGAAAAATTTGGAGGGAAAGTTATGACATTAGAAAATTTACAGGCACCAGCATTTACATTGCAAAACGAAGAAGGAAAAACAATTTCGCTGGAAGACTATAAAGGTAAAAACGTTATTCTCTATTTTTACCCGAAAGATTTAACACCTGGCTGTACAACACAGGCTTGCGACTTCCGCGATAAATATGAAGATTTTTCAGATTTGAATGCCGTAATTTTAGGGGTAAGTTTAGATGATGCCGCGAAACATACCAAATTTATCGAAAAGCACGGATTACCGTTTTCGTTATTAGTGGATGAGAATCATGAAGTGGCGGAGAAATATGGTGTTTGGACATTGAAGAAAAATTTTGGTAAGGAATATATGGGCATCGAGCGTACGACATTTTTAATTAATGAAGAGGGCATAGTTGAAAAAGAGTGGAGAAAAGTACGTGTAAAAAATCATATTGAAGATGTGTTAAACTATTTAAAAAATCGCACAAATTAATGAGTGCTCAAAGGGGAGTTATAATGGCAACGATTTATTTTACATTTGAACCACGTGAAGATTTAAAACAGCCGCTTTTGTCGGAATTTCCACAAGAAGATTTTTTATTTGATACAAAATTGGATGTTGAGAAACTTGCACAGGCAGAAATATTAGTAACGTACGGGGAAGATCTAAAAGAACAGCATTTGCAGTATGCAGATAAATTACAGTGGATCTTCGTTGCGTCAGCGGGAGTCGAAAAAATGCCCGCAGAAGCAATCGCAAAACGTAATATTATCGTTTCAAATGTACGTGGGATACATAAAAAGCCGATGACTGAATCGATCCTGGCGCATATTTTAGCTTTAAAACGTGTATTGCCATTTATTTATGAGCAGCAACAGAAGAAAGAATGGAATAAAAAGGCTCGACCTACTGAGTTAAACGGCAGCACAGCACTTATAATTGGACCAGGTGCAATTGGGGGAGAAATCGGACGTATATTACAGGCATTTGATGTTCATACAATTGGCTGCAACCGTTCAGGTACTGAAGCACCCTATATGAATGAAACATATAGGCTGGATGACTTGAAGATACATTTACCAAAGGCTGACATTGTAATTTCGATACTCCCATCTACGAAGGAAACAAAGCATCTGCTAACTCGTGAGCATTTTGAGGAAATGAAAAACTCTGCAATCTTCATGAACTTTGGACGAGGAGATGTAGTGGAAACAGAAACACTCATTAAAGTACTCCAAGACAAATTGATTGAGCATGCAGTTTTAGATGTATATGAAGTTGAACCTTTACCATCAGATAGTCCGTTATGGGATTTAGACAATGTAACTCTTTCTCCTCATTTTTCAAGTCATTCATCTCGTTATGTAGAGCGAAGTTTAGATATTTTTAAACCAAGTTTGCAAAAATGGTTGAATGGAGAGCGTGACTTAGAAAATAAGATGGATATTCTTAGAGGTTACTAACTGAGAAAATTTGCTAGTGAAGTTAAGCTTTGCTTGGATGGATTTTCAATTAGCAATTATATCTAATGACTTTTACCTCTATTAGAATAAGCAATTGTTGACAACTTGAGGATAAATTCGATACACTATTTATAACGATTATAAATTAATAATATGTATGAAAAGGGGTGTATGACGATGTCTGAAATGCATTTAAAGGATGCGCTGGACACGTTAAAGACTACTGGTGTACGAATTACTCCTCAGCGTCATGCGATTTTGGAATATCTAATTCAAAGTATGATTCACCCAACAGCGGATGATATATACAAAGCACTTTGCGGCAAGTTTCCTAATATGAGTGTCGCAACAGTATATAATAATTTACGAGTATTTCGTGAGGTTGGCTTAGTTAAAGAGCTTACTTACGGAGACGCAGCAAGTCGTTTCGATTTTGTAACGGGCGATCACTATCATATGATTTGTGAATGTTGCGGCAAAATTGTAGATTTTCATTATCCTGGATTAAATGAAGTGGAGCAATTCGCTTCTCAAGTTACAGGCTTTGAAGTTAATTCGCACCGTTTGGAAGTATACGGTACTTGCCCAGAGTGTGTTGCAGTCGGTGGAAAGAAAGTTCAATAAAAAGTTTAACCTAGTAACGATTGTTGCTAGGTTTTTTGTATGAAAAAACTGCATTAACTCCAAGCGAGTATCAATGCAGCTTATTTATACTTTATTTTTTGTTGTATTCTTGATTAAATTCTTTTCCTTCTAATGAAGGATCTAATGTAAGTGGCTCGTTGCAATACATGCAAATATCTACACGGCCTAATACTTTTGTCCATTTTCCGCATTCCGGACATACCACCTGTACTGCTTTAGTTGATAAAAGTCCAATCCATCCATAAACAGCAGTACTACCGATAATGCACAGAAGTCCAATAGACATGAAGATTAATACAAGAATTTGATTGTCTTTAAAAAAGATTGCACCATACATAATCACAAAACCGATGAAAATAAGGGATAATGCAAATGATCGTATTTTATTAATTTTACTATTATACTTTTTCATTACAATTGCCTCCTAATCTAAAATATACTATAACATAAATTGGATTTAGATTAGTAGATTTGAAAGATTTTGGTGATATCCTAATTATATGAATTTAAAGGTATTTCCAAACTTATTGTCGAAACAATTCTATTATTCTAGTTATAATTAATAACGGATTTCTATTAGAATAAATGTTCAATGAGATAACACTAGTGAATTTGACTTATAGCGATTACAATAACTTAGAAACAAATATAATAGTAGCAAAATTTTATAGGGGGATAACAATGGAACATATTTTAAGACCAATTTATCAGGAACGCGCAAGTCAGCCAGAGACGTTAGGGGTTATTTTAATTAATAAGCGTGAAGGCGCTGAGAATATGACCGATACATTTGATTCGGTACTTTTAATTATTGTAAAAGATAGTGACACGCCTATTTATTCAAAACACTATATGTATGGAGATGCGAAAATGGTGATGCATATTTTAACGGAAGAGCGTCTGCGTAAATGGATCTTTATTGGTTCGAATAAGCGTTTAGTCGATTGGCTATTCCACGGTAAAATTATGTTCGATCGAAATGAATTTTTATTTAAGCTGCGTTCAGAACTACAAGAGTTTCCTTTTGTCGGTCGTAAGTTGAAAACAGGAATTCAGTTTGCTAAGTTAATCCGCCGTTATCAAGAAGGAAAAGAATTATTTGAGGATGGTCACTATTTAGATGCTTATAATCATGTAGTTGCTTCGCTACATCATTTAGGGAGATTATCAATTATTGATAGTGGTCACTATCCGGAAGTCACTGTATGGGCTCAAGTAAAGCGAAATGACCCGGCGATTTATAAGTTATATGAAGAATTGATTATGAGTAATGAAAGTTTGGAAAAGCGTCTAGAGCTTTTATTTTTAGCTGGAGAGTTTTTAATTAATTCAAGAACGACTGATGGGGCGCAGCATATTTTAGAAACAATGCTTGCTCAACCCTATTGGACAATACAGGAATTACATGATCACGCTGAATTAAGTTACTACTCTGTAGATTTAGAAGTCTTTGTTGAATATTTAATCGAGAAAGAGTTAGTTCAAGTAGAACCAGTAGTTGCAAAAAACGAAGCGATATTCCACCGCAATTATTATGTAGACCGACATTTTATTGAAAGTGAGTACGGTTTATAGTATATTAATCAGGGCGTTAAATAACGCTCTGAAACTTTTTTTGAAAAAAGTATTGACGTATGTGTAACTAGTATTGTAATATATTAAATGTCGCTAAGACGTACTCGAAAAACTAAATAACTCTTGAAATGCTCAAACAACTTTTTAAAAAAGTTGTTGACAAAGAAAAGAAGAAATGTTAAATTAGAGAAGTCGCTAAAACGACATAGCAACAAAATGAACCTTGAAAACTGAACAAGCAACGTTAATGAAACAAGCTTCTTAAATGAAGCAAACAATAGATTTCAACTTTTAATTAAGTTGAATCGCTAGCAAAGCAAATGAGCTTTCAAACTACTTTTATGGAGAGTTTGATCCTGGCTCAGGACGAACGCTGGCGGCGTGCCTAATACATGCAAGTCGAGCGGATGATGAGAGAAGCTTGCTTCTCTCTGATTTAGCGGCGGACGGGTGAGTAACACGTGGGTAACCTACCTTATAGATTGGGATAACTCCGGGAAACCGGGGCTAATACCGAATAATACTTTTAAACACATGTTTGGAAGTTGAAAGACGGTTTCGGCTGTCACTATAAGATGGACCCGCGGCGCATTAGCTAGTTGGTGAGGTAACGGCTCACCAAGGCAACGATGCGTAGCCGACCTGAGAGGGTGATCGGCCACACTGGGACTGAGACACGGCCCAGACTCCTACGGGAGGCAGCAGTAGGGAATCTTCCACAATGGACGAAAGTCTGATGGAGCAACGCCGCGTGAGTGAAGAAGGATTTCGGTTCGTAAAACTCTGTTGCAAGGGAAGAACAAGTAGCGTAGTAACTGGCGCTACCTTGACGGTACCTTGTTAGAAAGCCACGGCTAACTACGTGCCAGCAGCCGCGGTAATACGTAGGTGGCAAGCGTTGTCCGGAATTATTGGGCGTAAAGCGCGCGCAGGTGGTTCCTTAAGTCTGATGTGAAAGCCCCCGGCTCAACCGGGGAGGGTCATTGGAAACTGGGGAACTTGAGTGCAGAAGAGGATAGTGGAATTCCAAGTGTAGCGGTGAAATGCGTAGAGATTTGGAGGAACACCAGTGGCGAAGGCGACTGTCTGGTCTGTAACTGACACTGAGGCGCGAAAGCGTGGGGAGCAAACAGGATTAGATACCCTGGTAGTCCACGCCGTAAACGATGAGTGCTAAGTGTTGGGGGGTTTCCGCCCCTCAGTGCTGCAGCTAACGCATTAAGCACTCCGCCTGGGGAGTACGGTCGCAAGACTGAAACTCAAAGGAATTGACGGGGGCCCGCACAAGCGGTGGAGCATGTGGTTTAATTCGAAGCAACGCGAAGAACCTTACCAGGTCTTGACATCCCGGTGACCACTATGGAGACATAGTTTCCCCTTCGGGGGCAACGGTGACAGGTGGTGCATGGTTGTCGTCAGCTCGTGTCGTGAGATGTTGGGTTAAGTCCCGCAACGAGCGCAACCCTTATTCTTAGTTGCCATCATTCAGTTGGGCACTCTAAGGAGACTGCCGGTGATAAACCGGAGGAAGGTGGGGATGACGTCAAATCATCATGCCCCTTATGACCTGGGCTACACACGTGCTACAATGGACGATACAAACGGTTGCCAACCCGCGAGGGGGAGCTAATCCGATAAAATCGTTCTCAGTTCGGATTGTAGGCTGCAACTCGCCTACATGAAGCCGGAATCGCTAGTAATCGCGGATCAGCATGCCGCGGTGAATACGTTCCCGGGCCTTGTACACACCGCCCGTCACACCACGAGAGTTTGTAACACCCGAAGTCGGTGAGGTAACCTTTATGGAGCCAGCCGCCGAAGGTGGGATAGATGATTGGGGTGAAGTCGTAACAAGGTAGCCGTATCGGAAGGTGCGGCTGGATCACCTCCTTTCTAAGGATTATTTCGGAATCATTCCCTCGGGGAATGAAACATTAACGTTTGCTGTTCAGTTTTGAAGGTTCATTCTTAATTGAATGAGATACTTCAAAACTTCGTTCTTTGAAAACTGGATAAAACGACATTGAAAGCAATAAAACAAATTTCTATTTTATAGAAATGTAACAAGTCAAGCAATTGACGTGTAAACTTAAATCTTGGATTTTATCCAAGTGTTAACTTTTGGTTAAGTTAATAAGGGCGCACGGTGGATGCCTTGGCACTAGGAGTCGATGAAGGACGGCACTAACACCGATATGCCTCGGGGAGCTGTAAGTAAGCTTTGATCCGGGGATTTCCGAATGGGGGAACCCACTATCTTTAATCGGATAGTATCTACACGTGAATACATAGCGTGATGAGGACAGACGCAGGGAACTGAAACATCTAAGTACCTGCAGGAACAGAAAGAAAATTCGATTCCCTGAGTAGCGGCGAGCGAAACGGGAAGAGCCCAAACCAAAGAGCTTGCTCTTTGGGGTTGTAGGACACTCTATACGGAGTTACAAAAGAATGAGTTAGACGAAGCGACTTGGAAAGGTCCGCGAAACAAGGTAAAAGCCCTGTAGTCAAAAGTTCATTCCCTCCAGAGTGTATCCTGAGTACGGCGGAACACGTGAAATTCCGTCGGAATCCGGGAGGACCATCTCCCAAGGCTAAATACTACCTAGTGACCGATAGTGAACCAGTACCGTGAGGGAAAGGTGAAAAGCACCCCGGAAGGGGAGTGAAATAGATCCTGAAACCGTGTGCCTACAAGTAGTTAGAGCCCGTTAATGGGTGATAGCGTGCCTTTTGTAGAATGAACCGGCGAGTTACGATTACGTGCGAGGTTAAGTTGAGAAGACGGAGCCGCAGCGAAAGCGAGTCTGAATAGGGCGAATTAGTACGTGGTCGTAGACCCGAAACCAGGTGATCTACCCATGTCCAGGGTGAAGGTGAGGTAACACTCACTGGAGGCCCGAACCCACGCACGTTGAAAAGTGCGGGGATGAGGTGTGGGTAGCGGAGAAATTCCAATCGAACCTGGAGATAGCTGGTTCTCTCCGAAATAGCTTTAGGGCTAGCCTCGTGATTGAGAATACCGGAGGTAGAGCACTGTTTGGACTAGGGGGGCATCTCGCTTTACCGAATTCAGACAAACTCCGAATGCCGGATATTTATACACGGGAGTCAGACTGCGAGTGATAAGATCCGTAGTCAAGAGGGAAACAGCCCAGACCACCAGCTAAGGTCCCCAAGTAATCGTTAAGTGGAAAAGGATGTGGCGTTGCTTAGACAACCAGGATGTTGGCTTAGAAGCAGCCATCATTTAAAGAGTGCGTAATAGCTCACTGGTCGAGTGACGCTGCGCCGAAAATGTATCGGGGCTAAACGATTCACCGAAGCTGTGGATGCATACTTTGAGTATGCGTGGTAGGAGAGCGTTCTAATAGCGTTGAAGTCAGACCGGAAGGACTGGTGGAGCGATTAGAAGTGAGAATGCCGGTATGAGTAGCGAAACATGGGTGAGAATCCCATGCACCGTATGACTAAGGTTTCCTGAGGAAGGCTCGTCCGCTCAGGGTTAGTCGGGACCTAAGCCGAGGCCGATAGGCGTAGGCGATGGACAACAGGTTGATATTCCTGTACCACCTCCTCACCGTTTGAGAAATGGGGGGACGCAGTAGGATAGGGTAAGCACGCCGTTGGTTGCGCGTGTTCAAGCAGTAAGGCGTGTATGTAGGCAAATCCGCATACTTTAACGTTGAGCTGTGATGACGAGCTCTTTAGAGCGAAGTTCCTGATTTCACACTGCCAAGAAAAGCCTCTATCGAGGTGAGAGGTGCCCGTACCGCAAACCGACACAGGTAGTCGAGGAGAGAATCCTAAGGTGTGCGAGAGAACTCTCGTTAAGGAACTCGGCAAAATGACCCCGTAACTTCGGGAGAAGGGGTGCTTCTTTGGGTGCATAGCCTAGAGAAGCCGCAGTGAATAGGCCCAGGCGACTGTTTAGCAAAAACACAGGTCTCTGCAAAACCGTAAGGTGACGTATAGGGGCTGACGCCTGCCCGGTGCTGGAAGGTTAAGAGGAGCGGTTAGCGCAAGCGAAGCTGTGAATTGAAGCCCCAGTAAACGGCGGCCGTAACTATAACGGTCCTAAGGTAGCGAAATTCCTTGTCGGGTAAGTTCCGACCCGCACGAAAGGCGTAACGATCTGGGCACTGTCTCAACGAGAGACTCGGTGAAATTATAGTACCTGTGAAGATGCAGGTTACCCGCGACAGGACGGAAAGACCCCGTGGAGCTTTACTGTAGCCTGATATTGAATTTTGGTACAACTTGTACAGGATAGGTAGGAGCCAGAGATCCCGGAGCGCCAGCTTCGGAGGAGGCGTCGGTGGGATACTACCCTGGTTGTATTGAACTTCTAACCCATGCCCCTTAGCGGGGTAGGAGACAGTGTCAGGCGGACAGTTTGACTGGGGCGGTCGCCTCCTAAAGAGTAACGGAGGCGCCCAAAGGTTCCCTCAGAATGGTTGGAAATCATTCGAAGAGTGTAAAGGCATAAGGGAGCTTGACTGCGAGACCTACAAGTCGAGCAGGGTCGAAAGACGGGCTTAGTGATCCGGTGGTTCCGCATGGAAGGGCCATCGCTCAACGGATAAAAGCTACCCCGGGGATAACAGGCTTATCTCCCCCAAGAGTCCACATCGACGGGGAGGTTTGGCACCTCGATGTCGGCTCATCGCATCCTGGGGCTGTAGTCGGTCCCAAGGGTTGGGCTGTTCGCCCATTAAAGCGGTACGCGAGCTGGGTTCAGAACGTCGTGAGACAGTTCGGTCCCTATCCGTCGTGGGCGTAGGAAATTTGAGAGGAGCTGTCCTTAGTACGAGAGGACCGGGATGGACACACCGCTGGTGTACCAGTTGTCTTGCCAAAGGCATCGCTGGGTAGCTATGTGTGGACGGGATAAGTGCTGAAAGCATCTAAGCATGAAGCCCCCCTCAAGATGAGATTTCCCATTACGCAAGTAAGTAAGACCCCTGAAAGACGATCAGGTAGATAGGTTCGAGGTGGAAGTGCGGTGACGCATGCAGCTGACGAATACTAATCGGTCGAGGACTTAACCACATTTTATTGCACAACTCAATGAAACGTTTATCCAGTTTTGAAAGAATGAATTTATTATAAAAAACACTTGCCAAATAAGGAAAGTGTGGTATAATAAATAAGGTCTTTCTGGAAAAATAGTCTAGTGATGATGGCAAAGAGGTCACACCCGTTCCCATACCGAACACGGAAGTTAAGCTCTTTAGCGCCGATGGTAGTTGGGGGCTTCCCCCTGTGAGAGTAGGACGTCGCTAGGCTGTATAGAAATATTCCGAAGTAGCTCAGTTGGTAGAGCATCCGGCTGTTAACCGGCAGGTCGCAGGTTCGAGTCCTGCCTTCGGAGCCATTAACTCTTGGAGAGTTGTCCGAGTGGCCGAAGGAGCACGATTGGAAATCGTGTATGCGGGTAACCCTGCATCAAGGGTTCAAATCCCTTACTCTCCGCCAGCCATTTATTAAAATGGCCCGTTGGTCAAGTGGTTAAGACACCGCCCTTTCACGGCGGTAACACGGGTTCGAATCCCGTACGGGTCACCATTCATTTCATCAATATCCAGCATGGAGGATTAGCTCAGCTGGGAGAGCACCTGCCTTACAAGCAGGGGGTCGGCGGTTCGAGCCCGTCATCCTCCACCATTCAAATTAAATCATATAGTATTGTCGCGGGGTGGAGCAGTGGTAGCTCGTCGGGCTCATAACCCGAAGGTCACAGGTTCAAGTCCTGTCCCCGCAACCAAATGGTCCCGTGGTGTAGCGGTTAACATGCCTGCCTGTCACGCAGGAGATCGCCGGTTCGATCCCGGTCGGGACCGCCATTTTTAAAATACTACATATAATATGGGTTTGTAGCTCAGTTGGTAGAGCATTAGATTGAAGCTCTAAGTGTCGGCGGTTCGATTCCGTCCAAACCCACCATATTTTTGCCGGTGTAGCTCAGTTGGTAGAGCAACTGACTTGTAATCAGTAGGTCGAGGGTTCGACTCCTTTCGCCGGCACCATTACCTGGAGGGGTAGCGAAGTGGCTAAACGCGGCGGACTGTAAATCCGCTCCTTAGGGTTCGGCGGTTCGAATCCGTCCCCCTCCACCATCCTTTTAATAGGGGCATAGTTTAAAGGTAGAACTACGGTCTCCAAAACCGTCAGTGTGGGTTCGATTCCTACTGCCCCTGCCAATTAATTCAAAAACTTAAAAATAACATAGTGGCGGTTGTGGCGAAGTGGTTAACGCACCTGATTGTGGTTCAGGCATTCGTGGGTTCGATTCCCATCAGTCGCCCCATTTTTATTTAGGTTTAAGAGTTAAAATTATAATATAGTGGCGGTTGTGGCGAAGTGGTTAACGCACCTGATTGTGGTTCAGGCATTCGTGGGTTCGATTCCCATCAGTCGCCCCATTATATTAAAAGCTTTGGGGTATAGCCAAGCGGTAAGGCAACGGATTTTGATTCCGTCATGCCCTGGTTCGAATCCAGGTTCCCCAGCCATTTTTTTTTTGCGGAAGTAGTTCAGTGGTAGAACACCACCTTGCCAAGGTGGGGGTCGCGAGTTCGAACCTCGTCTTCCGCTCCAATATGGCGGCATAGCCAAGTGGTAAGGCACAGGTCTGCAACACCTTTATCACCGGTTCAAATCCGGTTGCCGCCTCCATATTTAATTAATCGGTAATTCCGGTTTTTTTTTACCCTTTTTTATTTTGCCGATATGGCGGAATTGGCAGACGCGCCGGACTCAAAATCCGGTTCCTTCTGGAGTGCCGGTTCGACCCCGGCTATCGGTATCATTTTGTTCAAGTTAGAACAACTATTAAAACACCCTCAAATCCTTGAAACAGGATTTGAGGGTGTTTTCGTTCGTTATAGCTCTAAAATATTTAAGGGTTATATTAATTTATAATTTATTTAGAACTAACAATAAAAATTAGAAGAATTGGTTCTTGTGCTTACAATTATTCACTTTTACTGTATACTAGATGTAAAGTTAGCTTTACGTAAAATATACTTTACGTTAGGTAGGTAAAAATGAAAAATAATATTAAGGATTTACGTACACGGTACGGTTTATCACAGGATGGTTTAGCTGAAAATTTAAAAGTTTCTAGGCAAACCATTATTTCTTTGGAAAAGGGACGTTATAACCCTTCCATTACATTGGCATTTAAGTTAGCCCGTCAGTTTAATTGTCACATTGAGGATATATTTATTTATGAGGAGGACAATCAATAATGGTCACTGGAAACAGGTCATTCTATTTGTTTATCGGTATCTTTATGCTTTTAATAGGTATTTTGATTAATGGATCTCATATGTTTTCAGGCAAGTTTCCTGATGCATTAATGGTAGTTGCCCTTTCAATTATGGCGTTTAGTTTAGCTTATTTAGAACCTCACTTTGCAGCAAAGGATGAACGTGCTCAAAAGATTCGAGAACGTGCAACATACATTAGTTATTTTTGGGGAGTGATATTTGCCATTATATTAATGTTGATATTTAACCCATTGTCTCCTCTAAATGTTTCAGCCTTTCAAGTGTTATCACTATTCATTGCATTATATATTTCAGTCGTATTTTTAAATATGGTTTATTATGCAAAAAAGTACTAGTTTATAATGTCCTACCCTTTTTCCGGCTTGAAATTCATTCCTAACATATTAATAAATTATATGGGTACAATTAAAGGTAAATCGTATTTTTTAAAAGAAAATGTGAACTGTTTTATATAGCATATTAAAATTTTATGCTATAAAATTAACGTATTGATGTAAGGAACTTAAAATGAAATTTACTTTATTTGAATTATATAAGCATAGGGAGTAGGGAAATGAATGAATGCTGTAACAAATTTAAAATGGGTTGAAGCGACAGATTATGATGAAATGAGCAAAATTGCTGCTAGTATTTTTGTAGAGCAGTTAAAGGAAAATAGTAAAACTGTTTTTGGGATGGCAACTGGAAGTACACCTGAAGGGTTTTATAAAGAACTAGTATCAATATATAAGGAAGGGAATATTTCCTTTGCTCATGCTAAGTCCTTTAACTTGGACGAATATATTGGTATTAATCCATCAAATGAGGCAAGTTACCATTACTATATGGACCACAACTTATTTAATCATATTGATATGAAGCAGGAAAATATTTACTTACCAACAGGTAATGCAGCAAATATTGAAAAAGCAGCAATGGATTATGATGCAATGATTGAAGAAGCAGGGAATATTGATATTCAGCTTTTAGGTATTGGTGTTAATGGACATATTGGTTTTAATGAGCCAGGAACACCATTTGAATTAGGGACAAACGTTATAGAATTAGCTGAGTCTACACGTGAAGCGAATAAAATTTACTTTGACTCGATCAATGATGTACCGACACATGCAATTACTATGGGTATTAAAACAATTATGAAATCAAAAAAGATTGTCTTACTAATTGCAGGTGCAGCGAAGCAAGAAGCATTTGATCGTCTTCGTAGTGGTGAAGTGACAGAAGACTTCCCAGCAAGTGTATTAAACTATCATCCAGACGTAACTGTTATTTATACAGGAGTAAAATAATTAAAAGGAGTGCTGATGATGCACTCCTTTTAATTTACTTTTTTATAGATGAGATAAATACCCCGACAATTATGGCAACCCCGCCGATTAATTGTGCAAGTAGTAGCTGTTCATTTAAAAAGATTACTGCAAAGAAGCTAGCAAATAGAGGGATAAAGTTTAAGTAAATTCCTGCCTTGTTCGCACCTAATGCTACAACGCCTGTATTCCAACTTAAAAATGCCACAATCGATGCAATCACCCCCACATAAAAAATAGCTCCAATAGTAGTAGCGCTCCATACAATAGTTTGTGATGTAGTAAGTAGTTCAAATAAGGTAAATGGGAGCAGCATCAATGCACCTATAGCAATTGTTACTAAAAATGTAGAATAGCCAGGGAGCCTGCCAGCGTACTTCTTAATAAGCAATGAATAAACACTCCAACAACACACTGCAACTAGTACAATCAAATCTCCTTTATTAAATGAAAAGGCAAGTAAGCTTTGTAATGAGCCCCCGGAAATAACAAAAAGCACACCACCTAGAGAGATCATTGTACCTACTAATTGATACTTAGTTAAACGTTCTTTTAAGAAGAGAAAGCTTAATATGTATATAATTATCGGTGTGGAAGAATTCATTAAAGATGCATTGATGGATGTAGTATAATACAAACCGATATAAACGAGCGTATTGAATGCAGCGACCCCTGTCAAAGCTAACATAATGACGGCAATCCAATTTTGCTTCAGTGCAGCCCATTCCTTTTTTGTCCGTTTGTAAGCAATGGGAAAAAATACGGCAAAGGCAACAATCCAGCGTAAAAATGCCAGGGTTATAGGCGGGATTTCCCCTGCAACCGCACGACCAATTACAAAGTTACCACCCCATAATAAAGTAGCTAATATGAGAAGTAGCTGTGGTGGGTATTTCATTAAATAGCATCCCCTTAATATTGGAAAAATAATTTTATTTATTATAGGGACAACCTGTGGGAAATTGCAATGCGCTTTACATAAAACGCTATGATACAATAGCGACAGAAGCAAAAGGAGGTCATTTACATGAAAATACGACCAGCAAGATTACAGCATGGCGATACAGTAGGATTAGTAAATTTAAGCAGCCCGCTTAATATAGAATCGTTAGGGGACAAATTAGCAATATTGGACGAGCTTGGTTTGAAGTATAAGCTAGGAAATACGATCCAAGCGTATGACGGCTATTTAGCAGGTACAGACGAGGAACGATTAGAAGATTTTCATCAAATGATTCGTGATCCGGAAGTGAAAGCAGTCTTTTTAGTAAAGGGTGGCTACGGTATTTCTCGAATTATTGATAAAATTAGCTATCCGTTAATCGAGGACAACCCGAAAATCATTTGGGGCTTTTCGGACGTTACTGCATTACATACACAAGTGAATGAGTTTTCGAATGTCGTAACATTCCACGGTCCTATGTTAACTAGTCCAAAAGGGGAGCTTGATCCATTATCGAAAAAGATGTTTCAGCAATTATTCCAACCGATTGAAATCCAGTATACAGAAAGTATTTCACCACTTCGTACACTCGTATCCGGTGTTGTACGTGGTGAATTAACTGGTGGTAATCTGAATCGTATTGTTAGTACACTTGGAACAAAATTTGAAATTGATGTTCGGAATAAAATTGTTTTAATCGAGGATATCAGTGAATCGATTGAGCAAATTGATTTATCATTAAATCAATTACGTCTCTCTAGAAAGCTTGAGCTTGCTGCAGGCTTCGTAATAGGCGATTTTAATATGCTTAGCAGTAAATATAGCTATGATGATGTATTACATGTTATAGAAGGGTATTTAAAGCCTTTGAACAAACCAGCAGTAGCAGGATTTAAATTTGGTCATTGCGAACCGAATATTGCGATACCACTAGGAGTAGAAGCTATTCTAGATGCGGATGAAAAAACATTACGGATATTACCGGGTGTAGAATAATAGTAGGAAATAAATAACAAAGACACCTTTTCACGAAATAAGTGAGCAGGTGTCTTTTAATAACGAGCGACGGAAATACACAATTTAGTTTGTAGTTATCTTTTACAATAGTTGGTCATTAGTGAAAGGTAACGTTGTAACAGGTAAAAGTTGATTGGTTTCTCTAAGTTTTGCCTAAGCAAAAATCGCTCGTTATTACCTAGATTGGAGTCTCACCGCTCTAGGATTAGAAGTAGTTGCTATCATCAAATTCGATTTCGACTTGATAGTTTTTAGCATTAATTAAATTGGAAAGGCGATGTGCTTCCTTTTCCAGCTCGTTCGCGCGAGTGCGGTATGTCATCGGATCATACAGTGCTACACGGTACAGGATGGCTTCACCAGAATTGTGGTAGAATGCTTCCTTTTCTTCAGAACCTAAGCTTTTACATAAGGCAGCTTCTGCCCGTAACTGGCTAGCAAGTTCGATCGCTTCTACAATGGGCATTTCCTCGTCTTTAAATACAATTACATTATCAATATTTGCACGGTAAATGAGTGAATCCAACTTACGAGAGTCATACCGTAATTGTTTTAATTCAGCTTCAAGCATTTCAAGTGTGTAATCGGGCCTTTTTGGTTGTTCACCTTTTTCAATGATCACATGTGTTAGTTGATTTACAGCAAATGTACGTTCTTGAATTTTCTTCGTAATAACGCTCTTAAGTTTTACAGCCTCTGCTAGATTAATACTCACACTATCAGCTCCTTAAAAATGAATTTTTTTATTCTCAGTTGAAAGAACATGCGCCTCAAATTCGCCACCGCTTACTTGTGTAAACATTTTTCCGGCACTGTTTAATAGCTTTTGTGCTTCCTGTTCACTGATCGATGGACGTAAATAAAAGATTTGCAATGCATTAGTAGTTACTTCAGTTACAGCAGTTCGCTTTGAATCAACATAGGGGCTACCGAATGGACCGAACGTATCTTTTAAATAAATGATATTTTCCAATGTGTTGTAACGACCATTTATTCCTTCATAGCCTGTTGATGCATTGCCAACTTGTATATCAACATTTCCTTGAATACCATCCAAATCATAGATACCGACCGGAATCTCAAATTGCAATGAAAAGAAATTATTCAAATCTACCGCTGTATGAAACGGTGTTAAATATTGCTGTTTAGCGATACGTCGCATTAAGCTTTCGGCAGAGTGTCGATAACGATTTGGATCGGCACCATAAGATTTCCAAAGTTGGCGCCATTCTCTAATTCCAGTTCGCTCAGTCACAGGTTTTTCCTGTAATTCTAAATATAAATTTTCCTGATATAGTTGCGTGCGACCTTTAATCATTTGAGGAGATTCCTCTACGATAATTTTGCTATAATGGATAAGGCCAATTTTAAATTGTTCATTCACTGTAAAGAGTGAATCATTAATAGAGATATTCAATTAAAGCACCTACTTGAATTATAATATTGGATAATTATGTAATATAAAATAACTTGTATTCATTGTATCATTTGAAAGGAGCAAGGGAAATGAAAGTATCTCAACTTCAAGAAGAATTAATTCAATACGCAATTTCTATTGGGGTAGATAAAATTGGATTTACGACCGCTGCTCCGTTTCATGAATTAAAAAACCGTTTACGACGACAGCAACAATTAGGCTATCAGTCGGGATTTGAAGAATCGGATATTGAGCTTCGTACAGAGCCGTTAAAATTATTGGATGATGCAGAAAGTATTATTGCTATTGCAATAGCTTACCCTTCCCGAATGCAGGATGCTCCACAGGGGAAAAAGGGAGAACGTCGTGGAATCTTTTGTCGTGCTTCGTGGGGAGTCGATTATCATACAGCAGTGCGGGAACGTCTGCAGCTTATTGAAGCATGGCTACAAGAAAGAGTACCGAATGTAAAAGTGAAATCGATGGTCGATACAGGGGAGCTCGTTGATCGTGCTGTAGCAGAGCGTGCTGGAATCGGGTGGAGTGGGAAAAACTGTTCCATTATTACACCTGAATTTGGTTCTTACGTATATTTAGGTGAAATTATGACAAATATACCTTTTGCTCCTGATACACCGATAGAGGATGAATGTGGAGACTGTAATTTATGCATTGACGTCTGTCCAACGGGTGCAATTGTGGCACCGGGTCAGCTGAATTCACAGCGATGTATTGCCTTTTTAACACAAACAAAAGGGTTTTTGCCTGATGAATTTCGTAGTAAAATAGGGAATCGTTTGTACGGCTGTGATACATGCCAAACAGTATGTCCGAAGAATAAAGGAAAACTAAATTGGATTCATGAAGAATTCAAACCAGATCCTGAAATTGCAAAACCTTTACTTCAGCCTCTTTTATCAATCCCCAATAAAGAATTTAAATCTAAATTTGGTCATGTTTCGGGTTCATGGCGCGGTAAAAAGCCAATTCAGCGCAATGCCATATTAGCATTGGCTCACTTTAAAGAAGAATCGGCAATGCCTGATTTAGTTCAGGTGCTGCAAAAAGACGAACGCCCGGTATTAAGAGGGACGGCAGCATGGGCAATTGGAAAAATAGGAACAAATGAAGCCGAGGGAATTTTATTGGCTGCAAAAAAAATAGAGCAAGATGAAGAAGTGCTGGCTGAAATAGAAAAAGGACTAGCATTGTTAAATCAATAAGAGAGAAGGATTTTGAAGTGCCAAACCATATTGTGTTATATCAACCGGAAATACCGGCAAATACAGGAAATATTGCACGTACATGTGCTGGAACGAATACATCTTTGCATTTAATTCGACCACTGGGATTTTCGACAGACGATAAAATGTTAAAGCGTGCAGGATTGGATTATTGGGAGCATGTGAATGTTGTGTATCATGATTCTTTAGAAGAATTTATTGAGTACAGTAAGAATGGAGATTTATATTTAATTGAGACTTATAGTGATGAGCCTTTTACAACACATGATTTTAGTGATACGTCACGGGACATCTACTTTATGTTCGGAAGAGAAACGACCGGTTTACCGAAAGAGTTTGCAAAGGAACGCGCCGATATGTGCCTGCGCATTCCGCAAAGTGACCATATACGCTCACTGAATTTATCAAACACAGCGGCAATCGTTATTTATGAAGCTTTAAGACAACAAAACTATCCAGGGTTAAAATAAAAATGGCAAGAAGCAGATCAATTTGCTTCTTGCCTTTTATTATTTCATTTTAGCTTCTATCGCATTTGAAAGTTTTGCCGACAAATTATCATTTTCAAATAACGTAAGGCGAATGAAGCTTTCATCCATATCGAAAGCTTCTGATAAAAATCCACCAAGCCCGCGCGCACGTCGGTCAACCTGCAGTAGGATTTCGACTGAGTTTTGTGAATGCCCTAAAAAGACCAATTCCAGCTCATCTAGATACCGGCGATACGTTTGATTAGTAGGGGTAAATTCAAATTCCTGCACAATTGGTGTTTGGCGACGTAAATAAGATGGCGCTTGCTCATTGTCTACTTTACGTAATCGAAAGCCCATGTTTTGTATTGCTGATAATACACTATTTGCCAGAGGTGACGGCTGAATATCAATAAAGTCTTTATCTTTAGGATCTACCGCATTTTTAATATCTAACCCAGTTTGAATCCACACTCGGGAATTACCTATAGTAATCGGGACTACAGAAGGTAAAGCGAATGAGAAGGGAATTTCACGCTTTTCATTTGCCTGGATTATAAACGGTTCATTTAGTTTGAATTGGTGTAGCATTGCCTGATCATTAATTTTTTTGTCATCGATTTCGCGTATGAAATTTGTATAAAGTGATAAATAGATAGCATCAATTTGTTGCTCAGTGCTACCTCCAGTAATTTCCACTATACCTGTTACATTTTCATTTAATGTATAAGAAGATTTGTGCAATTTTGTATCCACTTTAGCAGAACCGATTCCTACACTCGCTAAAACTTTATTAAATAGTGACAATAAAACTCCTCCATTGTATGTTATTTAATAACTTATACGCTGGAGTGAAAAGAAAGTTTCAAAAATATTTTATTCTCCGTCTACTGTAAACACGATACGTAGACCATTAGGATCGATTGTAGAGAATAGTTGTTTACCGCCATATACTGGTGCTTCAGTAAAGGTCTCAACGACGAAATCATGGTCTATTAAACTTTGCTTAACTTTATCTGCATATTGCACGTCTTTTAATACGATCGTAAATGATTTTAGACCGACCATATTCTCTGTTGGTACATGGCCATTATTGCTGTTCCACGTATTCATACCGAAATGGTGATGATACTTTCCTGTAGATACGAACAGAGCCTGTGCACCATAACGCGTTACGACATTATAATCTAATACATTTGTATAAAATTGTTCTGATTTGTCTAGATTTACTACTGATAAGTGAACATGACCCATTACCGTATTAGCAGGTAAGCCATCCCATTTTCCATCCGCAGCTTCTAAAATAGGTTGGAAATTAAGTTGTTCTGTTACCATATTCACCTGATCCTTGTTATCCCATGTCCATGTAGTTTCGTCACGGTCTATGTAGATTTCAATCCCATTCCCGTCTGGATCATTTAAATAGAGTGCTTCCGATACGTCGTGATCTGCTGCTCCAAGGCGAACATTTAAATCAACAAAGTGTTGTACAATGTTTCCTAAGTCCTTGCGAGAGGGTAATAGTAATGCTAAGTGGTATAAACCTGCAAACCCTTGTTTAAGAGGCAGAGCATTTTGTACTTCGACTAGAGAAACTAAGCTCGTTTGGCCATCTGTTGTTAAATATGCTTCCGACTCTGTTTGCTGTAGGACTTTAAATCCGATTATCGTTGTGTAGTATTCAATCGAACGTTTTAAGTTTGAAACTTTTAATTGAACATGAGCTGGATATAAGTTTGGTTTTTTATGAAAATGAGTAGGCATTTAACATTCTCCCTAATTAGTTATTTTTTATAATCAACTTACTTTATGTAACTAATATATTTTATAAAAGAAAAAAAGTCAAATTAAAAAGACAATCGCATAAATTACGATTGCCTTTTAATGAAAAGCTAATAGGATTAGTTTTCTTTTGAGAATGGTTTGCTATCATAACCAGCAGTGAAAATTGCTGTTAAGAATGCGATGCAAACACCAAGAATTAAAATTAATTTCATGGAAGTATCCTCCTCATGTTTCTAATTATTCTTTTTTAAGTATAGCATAAATTACCTGTATGAAAACTTTAATTATGTCAGAAATAGTTCAAAATTGGAAAAATATAAAATAAAATATGGAGGGATTTATATGAAGAAAGATGAGATTGTAAATGGGAATATGGCCAATTCAATGGAAGAATTAAAAAACCTTGGTAAGCAGATGGAAAATATGCGTGACGGTGGGCAATTGGAGGAATCAGACCGTATTGCAGATCCGCAGCAATTTGATGATGAAGATGAAGAGAAATAAATGAATAAAAGGTGTGGCCAGGGAAATATTCGGCCACACCTTTTATGTTTGATTTTCTAACTTGTTTGAACTTCGTAGTCTTTTAATTCTTCTCTTAATTTAGCTTTTAAAAACTTACCAACAGATGTTTTTGGTATTTCCTTTAAGAATACAATATCGTCCGGGAGCCACCACTTTGCAAAATCCTGTTCAATAAATTGAAGAAGCTCTTCTTTTGTTGCAAGAGCATCTTCTTTTAAAACAACACAAGCTAACGGTCTTTCCTGCCATTTTGGGTGGGGAACAGCAATGACTGCTGCTTCAAAAACATCTGGATGAGACATGAGCGCATTTTCTAAATCAACAGAAGAAATCCACTCACCTCCTGATTTTATAAGGTCTTTTGTCCGGTCTGTAATTTTGATATAACCTTCCTTCGTTAATACTGCAATATCACCCGTATATAGCCAGCCATCACGGAATGCTTCATTTGTCCGGTCATCTTTAAAATATTCGGAAGCAATCCAAGGTCCGCGCACACGCAATTCACCCATAGTTTCTCCGTCCCAAGGCACCGGACCTTTTTCATTTACGACTTCTGTTTCAATTAAAGATACGGTTAGTCCTTGCGTTACGCGAATGTTTAACATTTCATCATCCGTATAACTGTTCATTTCGGTAGTAGGATGCGACATACTTACAAGCGGTGATGTTTCAGTCATACCGTAAGCGTTTACATAAGGGACTCCTAACTTTTCGTTATAGGCTTGAATTAATCCTTTCGGTGAAGCTGAACCCCCAGAGATAATTAAACGGATGGATGATAAATCGCGCGGTTGCTTTTCTAATTCTGCAAGAGCACCAAGCCAAATTGTCGGAACACCTGCTGTAATCGTAACTTTCTCTTGTTCTATTAAATCCAAGATTAAACTTGGAGTCATCATTGGACCTGGTAATACAATATTTGCGCCAAAATTAAGGGCAGCAAATGGGAAGCCCCATGCATTGACATGAAACATTGGTACAACCGGTAATGCAATATCACTTTCTTTTAGGGCAAAGGACTCCGCAAGACCGAGTGCTAAGCTATGCAAGACAATACTCCGATGTGTATAAACGACACCTTTAGGCATACCTGTAGTTGCGGATGTATAGCACATCCCTGCCTGCATATTTTCATCTAAATCTGCAGGGAATTCGAAATTTTCATCGGCTTCCTGAAGAAGTTGTTCATAACTGTAAACATTCGGAAAGCTGGATGGTGGAGCGACCGGATCATCACTCATGACGATAATATGCTTAACTGTTTTTAAATGGCCTAAAGCAGGCTCTACTAGTGGGAATAAGTCACCATCGATTAATAAAATTTCATCTTCTGCATGATTAATAATATAAATAATATGCTCGGGTGCTAGTCGGATGTTAATTGTGTGCAGAATGGCACCACTACATGGAATTGCAAAGTAGGCTTCTAAATGGCGATGATGATTCCATGCAAAAGTACCAACTTTTGTACCTCGCGTCATACCTAGCTGCGTTAATGCATCAGCTAATCGATGAGTTCGTTTTACATAATCTTTGAATGGAATGCGATGTGTCATAGTAGGGCTAGTACGAGAAATGATTTGTTTGTTTGGGAAATACCGTTGTGCGCGCTTTAAAAATCCTGTTAAAACTAATTGCGTGTCCATCATAGTTTTTCAGCTCCTAAACAAATTTATTAAAATTCTATTGAAAGAATTTTCTGTTAATTAAATCATACTAAATAACATCGAGACGATCTACCATTTTTTCCTTATTATTGAAACTGTTTCGTAACATTTACGTAAGTAGTGCTATAATAAAAACATTCTAATACCGAGGTGATGAATATGAATTTACAAACAACAAAAGAATTAACGAATGGAGTTAAAATGCCTATGCTTGGTTTAGGCGTTTATAAAATGACTGACCGGGATGAAACGCTTCAAGCAATTACTACGGCGCTGGACTTAGGTTATCGGGCAGTTGATACAGCAGCACTTTACTACAATGAAGAAGAAGTAGGAGAAGCAATCAAACATTCTTCAGTACCACGCGAGGATATTTTCGTGACATCAAAAGTTTGGAATAGTGACCAAGGTTATGACAACACGTTGCGTGCTTTTGAAACATCGCTAAAAAAGCTTGATATGGATTACATAGATCTTTATTTGACTCACTGGCCAGTCAAGGAGAAGTATGTGGAAACATACCGGGCAATTGAACGCCTATATGAAGAAAAGCTGATCCGTGTACCGGGTGTTTCCAATCACCATGAGCATCATTTAAAAGACATCCTGGCAAGCTGTAATATTGCCCCAATGGTCAACCAAATTGAAGTACATCCATATTTAAGCCAAGAGTCCTTAAGAAACTATTGTGCACAGGAGCAAATTGCGGTAACAGCCTGGTCACCGCTTGGACGGGGAAATGTATTAAATGACGATATAATTGTACGTATTGCACATGAATACAATGTCACACCAGCACAAATAATTTTACGCTGGCATCTACAAAATGATGTCATTATCATTCCAAAATCAGTTACACCTTCACGTATTAAAGAGAATAGTGAACTTTATCACTTTGAATTAACAAAAGAAACAATGCAGCAACTGAATGCGGTAAATCGCAATGAGCGCTTTGGACAAAATCCGGATAATTTCAAATTTGATTTTTAACATATAATTACTTAGGGGAGTGAGACAATGTTTAAAAATTTTTCGCCCGGTTTATTTTTTTCAATGGCAGCAGTAACAGTTGTTATTTTTGCACCATGGATAATGATATTTCATCCAATTTTTCATCTGGAGTATTTATCTTATAATAATCGGGTATCGACATTCATCCCTAATCCTGTAAACCTGAGACTCGTGCTTTTATCTTGTCTAGCATTAATCATAGCGTTCGGCATTATTGGCTACAGACAAGAAAGAAAAATGTATCTTTTTAGTATTTTGTTTTTTGGATTAAGTATTGGGATTGCTTATTTATCTACAACAAATTATTTACTGATCAGCCAGGAAGCAATAGAAAGACACCATTTTTTTGATAAACAGCAATATCGATGGGAACAATTAGATGAGATTGTTTTTGAATATGTTGTAGGGAGTAAAAAGGGCGACATTACATTTACAGCAAAATCGGGGGAACAATTTGTTATTAATCATAAGGAAATTCATTCAGCAGGTGTAAGCCAAATTTATCACTTAGCATATCAGAATGGAATAACTTATACCGAGCGTGAAAAGAGATTAAAGTAAAAATAAAAATACGTCCGTAGCAAGTAAGCTTACGGACGTATTTTTTCAATTATCTTTTACAATAATCTGCTCATTTAAAAATGGGTGCATAAATGAAAGTTGAATTGCGTGCAGGGCATAATCGCCAGAAGCAGTTTCACGTGCACCGTACATTGTATCCCCAACAATCGGGTGACCTAAGTGAGCCATGTGCACGCGGATTTGATGGGTACGTCCTGTTTCTAGAACGACATGGACAACACATGTCCCTTTAAAACGATTTACTACCTCATAATGTGTAACGGCAGATTGTCCATTCGGGGCTACAACTCTACGTGTATTGTGATGACGGTCTTTACCAATTGCGGCTTTAATCGTACCACTATCTGTACGTAAGTTTCCTTGAACTTCAGCAGCATACGTACGGACGATTGTTTTTTCTTCAATCATACGATCAAAAATAGACTTCGCTATCGGATGTTTGGCAACAAGTAATAAGCCGTTCGTTCCTTGATCCAAACGATGTACATGCTCAGCGTAATGTCCCCCATTATCGACAATATGGCGCATTACATGATTCATACAAGTATCACTGTCCATTGGCTCATTTGGATGAGTAGCCATCCCTTTAGGCTTTGATACGATTAAGCAATGCTCGTCTTCATAGCGTACAGTCACTTCACATTTATCTGTTGGGATATAATTAGACGCGGGGATATCGAAAGCAAAATGAATTGTCGTCCCTTTCTCTAAAGGCTCTTTCCATAGTACTGGTTCATCATTTAATGTTACTGCTTTTGCCATGCGTAATTCATGGACAATCTTTTTTCCTAAACGCCATTTCGTACGTAAGAGCTCTTCTACAGTTAAGCCGTTTTCATTGATTGTATATGTGAACATTGTAAATTCCTCCAAATGAAAAATCGTGCTCATGAAGAACACGATTTTATTAATACTTCTTATTTTAACACAACATCATTAAAGAATTGGCGCGTTGTTTCATTAGGAGCGTCACCTTCTAAACGGGCAACTTCTTCACCGTTTTCGAAGTAAATAAGTGTTGGTGTTGCTGTAATATTATAAGTATCCCATTCATTAGTATACTCAAGAATATTTAATTGATCCACTTGAATATCCATCTCGTCAGCAATAGGCATAAGCTTCGGTGTATAATTTTTACAATGCGAGCATTCAGGACTGAAGAAATAGCCGACAACCCCTTCACCTGATTCAATTTTCTTTGCTAATGCATCTGGTAAAATGATATTTTGATAATTCTCATCATCCAAAAGATCAATTGTAGATTGTTTTAGATTTTTCGTGCCGTAAGGGTTATCCTCTAATTTCTCACTATTTTTCATATTTGTCAGTATAATAATTCCAGCGAATAATAAAACTATTACTGCACCGACAATTGCTAATTTCTTCATCCTAATTTTCCTCCTTTAAAACTTTTAACATATAAAAACTAATAATTGCAATAATAGTAAAAGCCGTAAGTGCTAAAAATGGAATCGTGATAAAGCCAAGCCAGTTAATGTATTGACCTGTACATGGCACACGTCCACATGCAGGGGCTGTATCCTGCAAAAAATCCAGTTTTTGTAACCCATAATGGTATAATGATGTTAAAGCACCAATCGTTGAGAACACGGCTGTAGTCATGGCGATTCTAGCATTTTTTTGTATGTATGCTATTGTAGCAATAATAACAATGGGATACATGAGGATACGCTGATACCAACATAATGCACATGGTTCGTAACCCCGTATTTCTGAAAAATATAAAGATCCAAGGGTCGCTGTTAATGATACTACCCAAATGACGAGCAAGGCATTTTCGAGTTTTTTAGACATACTGTTACCTCTATATTCATAATTTAATCTCAATTGATTATAGTTTGAATTCGAGAAAAAGTAAATTACTACGTTTATGGAGTGCTATGAAAAGGAAAGTCTATATATGTATGGAGGGGGAGTTATTATGACAGATGCATTAGATATGTCCAAATTTGAAAAACCAATGATTATACGAAATATGACAGTAGAGGATATAGATGCGATATTAGAAATTCAGCGCATATCTTTTCCAGGTATGGAGCCGTGGGAGCGGGCACATTTATATAGTCATTTAACAATTTTCCCGGAAGGACAAATTGTTGCAGAGTTAGATGGAAAGGTGATCGGTTCATGCTCGAGCCTACGTATAAACTTTGATGAATACGATGATCGCCATACGTGGAATGATATTACAGATAACGGCTTTATCACAAACCATGATCCAAATGGCTATAATTTATATGGAATCGAAGTAATGGTGCATCCAGAATATCGCCGTATGAAGGTAGGGCAAAGGCTTTATGAGGCACGTAAGGACTTGGCTCGTACACTCAATTTAAAGTCTATTATTATTGGAGGACGTATTCCGAATTATCATGTACATTCGAATGAGATGAGTCCACGTGAATATGTAGACGCGGTAAGCCGCCATAAAATATATGACCCGGTGCTGACATTCCAAATGATGAATGGCTTTATTTTAATGCGTATAAATCCGAATTATTTAACAGATGATGTTGCATCAGGAAAGTACGCAACGTTATTGGAATGGCATAACGTAGATTATCGTCCGCTCTCGAAGCGTCACTTTAAAACAAGTTATCCAGTACGTATTTGTGTTGTCCAATATATGATGCGTGCAATTGATTCCTTTGAGGATTTTGCAAAACAGTGTGAGTACTTTGTTGATGTAGGCTCTGATGCGGGTTCAGACTTTGTCGTATTCCCGGAAATTTTCACAACACAATTAATGAGCTTTTTAAATGAAAAATCACCTTCGCAGGCAGTCCGTAAACTGACAAAGTATACACCTGAATACATTGAATTATTTACAAGCTTAGCGGTTCGCTACAATGTGAATATCATTGGCGGTTCTCATTTTGTTGAGGAAGAGGATGAGGAGATTTACAATATCGCTTATTTATTCAGACGTGACGGGACGATTGAAAAACAATATAAAATTCACATTACACCAAATGAACGTAAATGGTGGGGAATCAGTAATGGCGATAAGGTCCGTGTGTTTGATACCGACTGCGGCAAGATTGCAATTCAAATTTGCTATGATATTGAGTTTCCGGAACTTGCTCGAATTGCAACAGATATGGGCGCGAATATTATTTTCACACCGTTCTGTACAGAAGACCGCCAAGGCTATTTACGAGTGCGCTACTGTGCTCAGGCGCGTGCAGTTGAAAACCAAATTTATACAGTTATTTCTGGAACCGTGGGGAACTTGCCTGAAACGGAAAATATGGATATTCAATATGCACAATCAGGCATTTTTGCGCCGAGCGATTTTGAATTTGCCCGAGACGGCATTGTAGGCGAAACAAGCCCGAACTTAGAAATGGTTCTCATTGGAGACGTCGACTTGGAAATTTTACGTCGCCAGCGTCAAGATGGGACAGTAAAGCATTTAAAAGACAGACGTCATGACGTATATCGTGTTGAATATTTAAAGTAAATTTAATGGGAATTCTGCTATTGTAAAAGATAGCAGAATTTTTTTATGTGGACTGAACGAAACATATGTTACAAATGTCTAATAAGTAGGGAGGTGTCTTTCATGGATGAGCAGGAACTTATAAAAAGTGCGATTGCTGGTAACGAACGAGCAATTGTTGAAATGTTAGAGAGCTATGAAGACGGATTGTATAAAATAGCTTTTGCATATTTGAAAAATGAATATGATGCAGTCGATGCGATTCAGGAAATGACGTACCGTTGCCTAAAAAAAATACATACAGTCAAACAACCCGAATATTTGCAGACATGGCTTATTCGTATTTTGATTAATATTTGTCTTGATATGAAAAAGAAACAAGCTCGTTATGATTTGAAGGAAGATATAGAAATACCGAATGAAGAGGTCCATCCTTTAGAGCTTGCAGATGTTATAGCGGAGCTGCCGATTGAACAGCAAGAACTTATATATTTACGATTTTTTAAAGATTTAAAAATGAAAGACATCGCTCAAATTCAACAAGTATCAGAAGGAACAATTAAATCTCGTTTGCACCATACGCTTAGAAAACTTCGAGGGATTTTAATAGAAAGAGGTGAACGATAATGGATGATAAGCTAAAGGAATATTTAAATAAGCTTAACACCCCAAATGAAGCATTAGCAGCAGCGAGAGCCCAAGCAATCATGAAAAAAAGAGCGGACCAAAAAAGGCGAAATTATTGGACAGCTACCATTATCTCAGCTGCAGTCATCTGTCTTTTTATTTTGTCCATACGTTTTTCACCGACAATCGCATATGCCGTATCAAAGGTACCGGGATTAGAAACGATTGTCGAGCTCATTTCTCATAATAAGGGAATTGAGGATGTGTTGGAGCAAGGGTATAATGAGAAAGTTTATGCATCAGCTGAACAATATGGGGTCAAGGCAGTAATTGAAGAGGTTATAGCAGATGAAACAGGAATGTTCATTATGTATCGGTTAAGCAGTGAACAGGATTTGAGTAAATATAAAAAAATTAGTTTAAGCGTACTTCAAAACGGAGAACCCGTAAAAGCAGGTGTGGGATTTAGTACATTTATGGATGAGGAAACATATGAATTTGCGAATTCGATTGAAGTTGTTTCAAGCGAAGGCATGGATTATAGTGAACGGAATTTCGAAGTGCAATTCATGTTAAATGATGAAACGCTCCGTGTTCCTTTTGAATTGAAAAATAAAATTAAGCAAACGAAAGTTTATGCAGTTAATGAACAGTTGGAAATAGAAGGGCAGCGTTTTACTGTAAAAGAAGTCCAGATTTCACCACTGCGTGTAGGGATTCAAATAGCGGTTGATCCTATAAACGACAAACGTATATTAAGCTTTAATTCAATTGAACTGATGGACGAAAATAATGAGATTTGGAGTGAAGTTTCGAATGGCGTTACGGGTCATGGCACAACGGATGAAAATGTAATGACTCATTTTTTACAAAGCAATTATTTTAGAGAGCCTAAGTCACTGACATTAAAAATTTCTGAAGTGGAAGCTTTACCTAAAGGGCAGGATTATATGGAAGTTAATTTTGAGAAGCAAGAAGTAATTTTTGCTCCTGACTTTATTGATTTATCAAAGGTTGAAGTATATCCAAAAAAGTTAAGAGTACAATATAAGCCAGCAAACATGACACATTACCGTCAACTATTAGGTACTGCAATTGATGCGACAGGGAAAGAATTAGGTGAAATGAATTCATCCGTGTCGGGAATGGATGGAAATTATCACGAAGTCACTGTTAGCTATGATATTGAAAAATACGTTAGTCCAGTTAAAATTTATTTTAATAGTTATCCTTCTTATTTAGAAGGGGCAGCAGAAATTATCATTCCAATGCAAGAGTAACTTGTGAGTAAAGGGTGTCCCGTTAAGTTTTGGGACACTCTTTTCATTCAAAAGTATGAGGTGTGTAGCGGTGCGAACTGATTAAATGAAATGGTATGATAGAGAAAAGTGAATGATGCAAAGGAAGAGTCAGAATGCCAAAAGACCATTCGAATATTGCAATATTGAAAGAGATTGCAGAGTTATTAAATGAAGAGACCGAAATGATTCCAATGTTAAATGGGGCACTTTCAAAATTTTTAAGTGGAACAAAATTTGAAACGGGTTGGATTTTCTTTATTGATGAAAGAGGAAAATCGGAGCTTGTAGTGAAGCAAAACTTACCGGATGCGCTTAGCTACAATGATTGTCAGCATTTAAAGCGCGGTGGATGCTGGTGTGTTTCACGCTTCCGCAATGAGGAACTGGAAAAAGCTTCGAATATTATTGAGTGCCAACGAATTGAAAGCGCGATAGAAGCGAATGTTGGCGAGCATAGCGACATTACACATCATGCGACAGTACCATTGCAATCCGGTCAGGAACGTTTTGGATTACTAAATGTTGCATCGAGAAATACAGTACGCTTTAGCGATGAGGATCTGGACTTACTGGAATCAGTCGCATTTCAAATGGGCTCTGCGATAAAGCGCATATATTTAACAAATGAACAGCAGGAAATTGCCCTTGTGCAGGAGCGAAACCGCTTGGCTCGTGATTTACATGATTCTGTTAATCAGTTGCTCTTTTCGGTAACTTTAACTGCAAGAGCAGGGATTGAAATGAGCGAGCAGCCGGATATTAAGGAAACGTTTAAAGATATCCAACAGCTTACACAAGAAGCCCTGACGGAAATGCGTGCACTTATATGGCAATTGCGTCCAAAAGGATTGGAAAGTGGACTCATTGAAGCGATAAAAGTATATGCTGAAATGCTGAATTTGAAATTGGCGGTCAATGTTTCAGGTGTTATCCAATTTCCTTCAAGAATAGAAGAAACGCTATTTAGAATTGCGCAGGAGGCCTTAAATAACGTGCGTAAACATGCTGGCGTTACACAAGCAGAAATTTATATTAGCGTAACAGCTACGGATGTATTACTGGTTGTTAAAGATGAAGGGCAGGGCTTTAATATTGAGGCTCATCGCCATATACCTTCAATTGGATTGCAGTCAATCATTGACCGGGTTCATGCAGTAGGTGGGACCGCTGATTGGGTAAGTGAGATCGGAAAAGGGACAGAGTTATTAATTCGTTTACCATACTAGGGGGAGTTCGATGATACGAGTATTAATTGCAGATGATCATCATGTTGTACGCAGAGGACTATTATTCTTTTTAAAAACACAAAAAGATATTGAAGTTGTAGGGGAAGCCAAAAACGGGCTAGAAGCAATTGAGCTGGTAGAGAAATTTGCACCGCATATTGTACTTATGGATTTGGTCATGCCAGAGATGGACGGTATTCAGGCGACAAAAAAAATAAAAAGTAAGTGGCCAGATACGAAAGTACTTATGCTCACAAGTTTTTCGGATAAGGACCATGTGCTGCCGGCGATGGAAGCTGGTGCATCAGGCTATCAATTAAAGGATATTGAGCCAGATGATTTAGTAGAGTCGATTCGGCAAATTATGCGCGGCGAAAATACAATTCATCCGGAAGCTACATCACAGTTAGAAGAAGGGCTTCGAGAAGACGAAAATAAGCCTCATATTTTAAATCCGCTTACACCAAGGGAAAAGGATGTACTGGCTGAATTGACAAAAGGGAAAAGCAATAGAGAGATTGCATCATCACTTTATGTAACAGAAAAAACTGTGAAAACACATATTTCTAACATTTTTACAAAGCTTCAAGTTCAGGATCGTACCCAGGCAGCTCTTTACGCTGTGAAGCATAATTTAACGGAAACGAACGATGGATAAGTTCATAAATTAAAAAGAACGCAACCTTACTAAAAGGTGCGTTCTTTTTGAATTATACTTCTTCGTCTATTGTTTCAGAATTGGGAAGCTTAGTTACTTCTAAGTATAAGATGTGGTGGCCGTCCAATTCGGTAACTTTGAATTGGTAGCCTTGTTCATCGATTGTATCGCCTACTTGCATATCAAAACGCTGTGTCATAAACCAGCCGCCGATTGTATCGATATCTTCATCTTCAATTGTTGTCCCTAAAATATCATTCATATCTTGCAATAACATTTTAGCATCAAAGATGTAGTGGTTTTCTGAAATCTCCTGAATTTCAGGAATTTCATCTTCATCAAACTCATCTTGAATATCACCGATAATTTCTTCGATAATATCTTCAATTGTAACTAAACCGGATGTCCCACCGTATTCGTCCATTAAAATGGCAAGGTGAATACGTTCATTTTGAATTTTTAATAATAAATCACTAATTGGAATCGTTTCAATTACACGAATAACGGGTTGCATATATTCTTCGACAAGCTTATCACCATTTGTTGGATCTTTAATATAGGCTGTCAATAAATGCTTCATATTGACAAGACCAATGACGTGGTCTTTGTCACCGTCTGTAATTGGGTAACGCGTATATTGTTCAATACCCATTACTTCAAATACTTCGCGAATTGTTTGACCTTTTTCAATACTGATTATTTCAGTTCGAGGTACCATTATCTCTTTCGCAATACGATCAGAAAACTCAAAAATACTATTTACGTATTCATATTCAGAATGGTTAATTTCCCCACCCTTGAAGCTGTCTGATAAAATCATGCGAAGCTCTTCTTCAGAGTGCGCTTCTTCAGATTCAGAAATCATTTTTAAGCCAAAAAGTCCAGTTAATGCACGTGCTGATCCGTTTAGAGCACGAATAAAAGGGTACATAATATTATGGAATAAAATTAATACTCCAGATAGCTTTAATGTTACGGCTTCTGCTTTTTGAATAGCGAGAGTTTTTGGTGCTAATTCCCCTACGACAACATGTAAAAACGTTACGAGTGAGAAGGCAACAATAAATGAAAGAACAGATGTGATACTACCGCTTAAGCCGAAGAACTCGAATACTGGATGAAGAAGAATTTCAAAAGTCGGTTCTCCTAACCATCCTAGTCCTAATGCAGTAATCGTAATTCCTAACTGACAAGCAGATAAATACTCATCTAAGTTTGAAATTACCTTTTTTGCTCTAATTGCAGATTTGTTACCCTCTGCAACGAGCTGGTCAATTCTTGTTGTCCTTACTTTAACTATTGCAAACTCAGTTGCAACGAAAAATGCCGTAGCGGCAATTAAGATAGCAAATGCTATCAACCTAATGGTTAGTTCGATTCCTATGTCTACGTCCAACTATATTCCCTATTTGCGGCGCAAATGAGCGTGGCAAATAAAGAGTACACCTCCTAAAAAAAATTTAATAATATAATCATAAAATATTTACGTAAAAAAAACAATTTTTCAATTTGAAATTTGAGGAAATAATTTGTTTTTAATTAATGGGGAAATTATAGCGTTATTTATAATTTTAATAATATACAATCGAATTAATAGAAAATTGAAATTTTAGTAAATCTATGCTAATGTGAAGAGGTAGATAGTGATAATTTAGTAGACGGGAAATATAAAAAATAGCCAGCAAATACATATACCCGTAGCCAGCTACTAAATTATGATTAGCTCGAAACGCGCATAAAGGAGGGAGCATCCGAGTAGTAATAATCGGATGCTCCCTCTTTAATTTTTTATTCATATACATGAAAAAGCATTAATTCATGAATCACTTTTTCAATATTTTCCCTTTGGTCTTCTGAAGGACCTTCACCAATAAATTGAATACTACCATCTTTATAATACTCTGCTGCATAACGATTCTGCTCATAGAAGAAACTAATTGACCAGCCCGGTATTTGACTATTTTCAAATAGGGGTTTATAGCTAAAATGTTGAATCATGAAACTTCCCTCCCAATTTAATCGTACAGAAAGTAGTACATTGTTGCAATTTATCTTTTAAAAAATTAATAATAGAACATACACATGTTGAAGAAAGAGTGAGCAAAATGGGAGAATTTATTTCGTTATTATTCCTGCTTGGTGTTGTAGGCGCTGCTGTTGGTGCAGCGACAAACTATATGGCGATTAAGATGTTATTTAGACCATATAAGCCAATATACTTTAAAAAGTGGAAGTTGCCATTGACGCCGGGCTTGATTCCAAAGCGTCGAGAAGATTTGGCGATTCAGCTCGGAAAAACAGTTTCGGAGTACCTACTGACACCTGAAACGATTAAAAAGAAATTTTTATCTGAGGAAATACGCACAAATGTTTTAACCTTCGCACAGAATAAAGTAGCGCAAGAAGTATTTACAAACGAAAAAACAATTAATGATTGGATTCACTTAGCAGGTTTTACACAATTACCACAATCGGTTGAGGGAAAAGTCAATGACATTATCCATACTCAATTTATTTCCGTGAAAAATACATTATCTACGAAATCAATTAGAGAGTTATTACCTGATGATTTGGAGCCGGTATTGGATCGGAAAATTGATGAAGCGGTCATACAAATTTTGAAAAAGGGCGAAGATTATTTCTCGTCACCAGAAGGTACGATGACAATCAAAAATATGCTGGATGACTTTTTATCGACGAAAGGCTCTTTTGGTGGAATGATTCAGATGTTTTTAGGGGATTCTTCATCACTTGTGGATAAAGTGCAACGGGAACTCATAAAGTTTCTACAGGCGCCAGGGACCGCTTCACTTTTACACCGTATTTTCATAGCAGAATGGGAAAAAATTAAAAATCGTCCTGCAATGGACTTTATGAATGATGTGAATTTTGATACGATTGAAGCTAATGTCCAAAGCTATGCAAAAAATGCATTAGCATTGGAAACACGCCTGGATAAAACAATTAATGACTATTGGCCAAAAGGGAAAGCGTGGGCTACTAATGATTTACTACCGAAAATAATGGATAAAGCATTTTTAGCTGCTGAAGGAAAACTTGAAGACGTATTAAAACGTCTGAATTTAGCTGGAGTTGTCCGTGAGCAAGTAGATTCCTTCCCGATTGCCAAATTAGAAGAGCTCGTGCTAGGTATTATTAGTAAAGAGTTAAAATTAATTACGTGGCTAGGTGGTATTATAGGTGGTCTTGTCGGGATCATTCAAGCGTTAATCGTCTTTATGACGAACTAAAATTAGAAAGTAGGACTATTACATGATCAATATTTATGAAGATATTAATAAATTGGAAGCAACATTCCGCAAGACTGATGAGTTTCAAAATTTACAAAAGGCAGTAGAGACAGTACGTGAAGATGAAGAGGCAAAAGTATTGTTTACAAACTTCCGTGATGTTCAATTGAAGATGCAAGATAAACAAAATGCTGGTGAAGAGATTACTGAAGAAGAATATGTATTTTTACAGAAAACAGCACAACTAGCTCAACAAAATGTGAAAATTTTAGAAATGCTTGAAGCTGAAATGGCGTTAAGTGCAGTGATTCAAGAAATTAATCGTATTATTACACAGCCAATCCAATCTTTATATGATGGACTATAAAAAGGAAGAGGAGCACAGTTAAACTGTGTTCTCAGACTGTAGACAAACTCGAAGAAATTCGGGATTGCCTACAGTCTTTTTTATTAAAATAAAGTTAACTAATGAAAACCGTTGATTTCCATTGCGGGACCGATGCTTTCCCCGGGCACGGCTCCAGCTAACTAAATTGTGCCTACAACGGCAGGCACAATTCAGTGGATCTTCCGCGCGCGCTATTCCCGGTGGAGTCACGGTCCCTCCACTCCAATCAACTTATTCATCGCTTTAAATAAAGTGAGATACGATATCTACGATGACTAGTAATCAATCAAATCAATGAACATGAACAACTTATTCCTGCTAAGCATCTAGTAAAAATTTATAAAAAGACAAAAGGCCTTTTTTTGTTTTGCAATTAAAAAGTGAAAGTTTGTTTAATAAGAAGTGTCAAATAATATATGTAATAATTCATTTTTCTCTTATAGAGGTTTTTTTGTTACAATGAGATAGATTTTTATTATTTAAAATTAAGAAAGTAGAGAAATGTTATGAAAACAATTCATATAAATGAGCAGTTTAAAGAAGATTGGACGCGTGTTCTTAATCATATAGCAAATTTATTTTACGAAGACTCCGTTATTCAAATTGAGCAGGATGGTTCGGATATGTCGATTGAATTTAACAAAGCAATCGATGAAAATTTTACGATTTCCACTTATGCCAAACTTTTAGTGGATGGTCAAGAATATACGAGTGATTATTCCATTCAGTATACGACTGAAGGAACTGAGAAAGAGCAAAGTATCCGAATGAAACGTGCATTGTCACATGTCATGCTTGATGTACTTGAACAATATTCAGGTATGGTACAGCAATGGGGGATACTGACAGGAGTACGTCCAACAAAGCTTTATCATAAATATCGTAAAGCCGGTATGAATGATGAGCAGATTGCCGCGGTACTAAAAGAGGATTACCGAATTTCAGATCAAAAGATCGCATTGATGAAAGCGATTGTTGAGCGTCAACTTACGATTATTCCTGATTTGGATGAGCTTGGAAAGGAAATTTCAATTTATATTGGGGTACCGTTTTGTCCGACAATGTGTGCTTATTGTACATTCCCGGCCTATGCGATCCAATCAAATCGTAAGGCAGGACGCGTAGAGAAATTTATCGATGGCCTTCACATTGAACTACGTGAAATGGGTAAATGGCTGACAGAAAAAAATATGCGCATTACTTCGATTTACTGGGGTGGGGGCACACCGACTTCTATTGAGGCGCATGAAATGGATGCATTATATAAAACAATGTTTGATGCATTCCCGAATCCCGAGTCCATTCGTGAAATTACGGTAGAAGCAGGACGCCCGGATACAATTACACCGGAAAAAATCGAAGTGCTGAAAAAATGGGGCATTGACCGTATTTCCGTTAACCCACAAAGCTATACGCAAGAAACATTAAAAGCGATTGGCCGTCATCATACTGTTGAAGAAACAGTAGAGAAGTTTTGGCTGTCACGGAATTCCGGTATGAACAATATTAATATGGATTTGATTATCGGCTTACCGAACGAAGGCATTAAAGAATTTAAACATTCTTTGGAAGAATCGGCTAAAATGCAACCGGAAAGCTTAACTGTTCATACACTGAGCTTTAAACGTGCTTCCGAAATGACTCGAAATAAGGATAAGTATAAAGTTGCCGACCGTGAGACAGTTGGGGAAATGATGCAGATGGCAACAGAATGGACAGCTGAAAACGGCTATGTACCGTATTATTTATACCGCCAGAAAAATATTCTAGGTAACTTAGAAAATGTTGGCTATTGTAAACCGAAAGAAGAGTCGATCTACAATATAGTCATTATGGAAGAAGTGCAAACAATTTTAGGTATTGGCTGTGGGGCATCCTCTAAGTTTGTGCATCCTGAAACAGGCAAGATTACACAATTCCATAATCCGAAAGATCCTGCCGCATACATTTTGACATTTGAAGAATCAATTGCAAAGAAAATAGCTATTTTAGAGGAGCTATATTCTTGATTAGTTAGGTCCTATACAAATAGCACAGCCACTTTCTGAGGTATGTGCTATTTGTTGTTTTTACCGAGTGGAGAAACAGGAAACGATTGTCATCACACCAGATTGGGTATCATATGAAATAGATACACAGCAGTGTATTGAGGGGGGCAACGAGGTGAATCCCATTGCCAAATGCACGAAGCAGTATCCAAGTTAGCTTGTTAGTAATGGTGCGTGTGAAGAGACTTTTGTAATTTTAAACAGTCAAAGTATATAAAGCGAAGGGGGAGATTGTAGTGAATGAAAATAAATATACGCTGGATCGATTTGAAGGAGATTATGCAATTTTTTTAAAACGTCCTCAAGAAACGGACCAACTTTTAATCCACCGTGATGAAATGTCAGTAGAGGTGAAAGAAGGGGACATTGTAGAAATTCAAGATGATGGCTTTGCGTATACGATTAAATTATTACCGGAAGAAACAGCTGATCAAAAACAGCGTGTTAACAATTTATTAGAGCAATTAAGGAATAAGAATCAGTAAGCACAGTACGGTAACAGTTGTTTTAAAAAGTTAGAAAAATCAAAAAGTATCGGAAACTATACGCTTCTATATGGTAGAATATATGAGTACATATATTAATTTTAGGAGCATAACAATGGCAATTAAAACAATTATATTCGATTTAGATGATACTTTATTATTTGATCAAAAATCTGTAAAAACGGCATTTGAAAAAACGTGTGACTATGCAGCAACTATAAAAAATGTAGACTCCCGAGAATTGGAAGAGGCGGTCAAAATAGCGGCTCGTGGATTGTATGAAAGCTATCCTACATACGACTACACAGTCTTAATCGGAATAAACCCTTTTGAGGGGCTTTGGGGGACATTTGATGACCCTACACAACAATTTCAACAGATGAAGGAAATTGTGCCTGCATATCGTGCCCTAGCTTGGACAAACGGTTTAGCGACAGTTGGGATTGAAGATGCTGAGCTAGGCGCGGAACTTGGAGAGCGTTTTGTTGAAGAACGTAAAAAAGCCCCGTTTTTCTATGAAGATACTTTTGAGGTGTTAGATCAATTAAAAGGGAAATACGAGTTAATTTTACTTACAAATGGAGCACCAAGCCTACAAAATTTAAAGTTGGAGATTACACCTGAAATTGTCCCTTATTTTGACCATATCATTATTTCAGGAGACTTTGGTAAAGGTAAGCCAGATGCTTCTATATTCGAATTTGTTATGGATAAAGCAGGTTTAACAAAAGATGAAGCCATTATGGTGGGTGATAACTTAATGACGGACATTTTAGGTTCATCTCGTGTCGGTATGCGCAACGTTTGGATTAACCGTGAAAACAAACCTAAAAACCCCGATGTAGTGCCAACTTTTGAAGTTACATCATTAACTGAGTTTTTACAGTTATTAAAGTCGATATAAAATTGAAGAGCTTGTGACAAAACGAAAACTATCTATTTTTTCAAAAAAGAAATAGATAGTTTTCTGCTTCTGGCAAAATTGATTTCCGTTACGGGGACGCTTTCCGGGGGCACGGCCTGAGCCTGTAGTCTCAGGCGTCGTGCGGTTCCCCCCAGGAGTCGCCCCTTCACTCCAATCAATTCATAGAGTATCAAATTCTTAATAAGATTATTTTCCTTATAAAAAGAAAATTCTACTTATGTCTCAGCCTCTTTATTTCGTACATAAGAATGAATTTTCTGATTATTTATGTTATCATAATTAATAAGAAACTAATGAAAGAGGTTCTTCCTATGGGAAATGCTAATACATATCGCTGTGAAAACTGTAACCGAACAAATGAATCTATCCAAGTGAATAGAGTGATATTAGCTCATCATACGGCAAACCTTTGTTTAACTTGCGAACATGTACTTACTTTACCTAAAAATGAAGACCGCTTTTTCCAACTCATACGTAATAAAAAGAGACAGCACTCCAATATTGAGATGCAAAAGGCGCACCGGACTTTAACGGCTTTTATTGCAGTTGGTGTTTTGTTTTTAGTTGTAATTGCAGCATTGGCTGTAACACAAAACAATGGCTTCTCTACTCAAGCATTTCAGGAAATACAGTTAGATCCGATGAATCAGCAATTGACGTTCTTACATTTAAAGTCATTCAATTAAAATATACAGGAATCACAATAAAGAGCATCGCAAATTTTTCCATAGTTTGCGATGCTTTTTATTTAGTTTTTTAAACAACTCAAATCATTACTTTTTTAGTAATTCTGAAACTGTCACAAATGTATAGCCTTGGATTTGTAAATCTATAAGTATTGTTTCTAATGCATCTGCAGTTGCTTGGTGAATATCATGCATTAATATAATGCTACCGTTGTTTACCTGTTCCTCTATAGCAAGCGCCGTTTTTTCCGGATCGCGGTGTTTCCAATCTAGTGTATCAATTGTCCACATTACGCTTGGCACTTTTAACTGCTTTATAACGGTTTCATCATAGCTCCCATAAGGCGGACGGAAAACCGTTGCATTTTTACCTATAACAGATTTAATTAACTCATCAGTTGATTGAATTTGATGATTCACTTCTTTTTGAGACAATGTTGTCAACTTTTCATGATTGTATGTATGATTGCCAATTTCATGGCCTGCTTCATATACTTCCTTTAAAACTTCAGGGTACTTCACCACTTCTTGGCCAATAACAAAAAATGTAGCTTTTGCATTATATTTATCAAGTGTTTGTAATATTTGCCTCGTCACTTTCGGGTGGGGACCATCATCAAAGGTTAAGGCGATTTTTTTTCCCTTCACAGGTTGTGCCGATTTAGGTTTGGATGGCTTCGGAGGTACAGCTTTTTGTACAGGAGTTGTTAAGCCACTCATAGGCACATAGCCAGATAGACTCTCAGATGTGACAAACGCCCAGCCCTTTAAGTTTGTTAACATTGTGACATTACTGTTTTTACGTAAAGTCCCTATATCATCACTCGATGAGCTAGCAATAGATCGGACTACTAAATCTTTAGAGGCTTTTACCTTCATCTTTTTTCCGGTAGGCTTTATGAGAGCATGCTTATTTACATACCCTGCCAGACCCCCGTATTTTATGAATACAAAATCGGTAGAATTAGATCCGTACAGTTCAACAATACTATTTAAATAAAGTTTTCCGATAGAGCCGCTGTGTTGTTTATTCGTTACTCGGACAAGAGGCTCATTTTGGGATTTAACGAGCATGTACTGGGGAGAAACCGATTTTAAATACTCACTCTTTATAAAGCCGATTACCGTTTTATACTGAATTTTAGTCCAACCTTCAGTTTCAGATAATACGATAATAGGGGTTGCCTTTGATAGAGAAATAATTTTTTCCTGCCGATTTTCTTTTAATACTTCGGTTTCTATCGTTGTTAGTTTAATTGTGGCTGAAGGAGCAGCGGAAGTACTTTCGACATTTACTGTAAAAAAGCCAATTAAACAAAAAATCATAAAATAAAAATTGAATACTTTTTTCAACTTAATTCCCCTTTAGTAATATAAAAATGCGAGAGTAAAGTGAAAGTAGAAAGGAGGAATAGTGTAGATTAATTCACTTTCTCTAAAACCTTTAAATTAATTTATACTGACTTAAAACAAAGAGATACCATTACATTTAAACATATGTACTGTAAATGAAATTATGAAAACAAAAAAGGGGTTATCCCTGAAAGTTAGTTAGTACGAAGAAAGGCTTTGTTAAAGGTAATGTTTACCTTAACAAAGCCCCGTAGTTAAGTTTAAAGAGAAATAGCTTTTACTTCATCAATGTTTTCCAGTTGTGCTACGAACAGTAAATCTTCTGTAGTCACTTCATTATCCACAACTAGCATCATAACAGCAGATCCGCCAATTTGGTCGCGTCCTACTTGCATTGTGGCAATGTTGATATTCTTTTCAGCTAATTTAGTAGCGACACGTCCGATAGAACCTGGTTTATCCTGGTTTTTAATATAAAGAAGATTTCCGTTTGGAATAACGTCTACTACAAATCCTTCAACTTTTACAATGCGGGCACCTAGACCATTTAATAAAGTCCCTGCTACTGTATGTGTTTCAGTTTCTGTAACGATTTCAACTGTAATTAAGTTTGTAAAACCTTTTGCTGTTGTTGTTTTATGTTCATTTATTTGAATACCGATACGTTCAGCTAAATAACGTGCATTAACATCATTTACGTGAGAGCCGTGGTTTGTAGAAAGTAGTCCTTTAATGGAATTTGCCGTTAATGGGCGAACATCAAAGTTTGCGACTTCACCAGCGTATGAAATATTTAACTGTTGAATGCTTTCTTCAGTAACTTGAATTAAAAACTTTCCAAGCTTTTCTGCTAATGCGAAGAATGGCTCAACTTCTGCAAGCTTTTCTTTTGGAATAGACGGCATATTTACAGGGTTTGTTACTGTACCTGTTTTAAAGAACTTAATAATGTCGTTAGATACGTCAACTGCAACTGACTCTTGCGCTTCTACTGTAGATGCGCCTAGGTGAGGTGTAGCAATGACTTGTGGCAATGTTAATAGCTTATGATCTGTTGCCGGTTCCTGAACAAATACGTCCAGTGCAGCACCAGCTACTTTACCTTCGACAATAGCATCGTATAAATCATCTTCGTTAATAATACCGCCGCGCGCACAGTTGATAATGCGAACACCGTCTTTCATAATTGCAAAACGTTCCTTGTTAATGATATTACGTGTTTCTGGTAATAACGGCGTATGAACTGTTACAAAGTCAGCTGCCGCACATACTTCGTCCACAGTACCCTTTGTAATACCTAATTCTTTAGCACGGTCTTCCGTTAAGAATGGATCATATGCGATAACATTCATGCGTTGGCCTTTAGCGCGATAGGCTACTTCTGCCCCGATACGTCCCATACCGATAACACCAAGTGTCTTATTCTTAAGCTCTACACCTACATAAGATTTACGATCCCATTTTCCATTTTTTAATGTGTTGAACGCTTGTGGAATAAAACGTGCAAGTGACGTCATCATGGCGATTGTATGTTCAGCCGCAGAGTTTGTATTACCATCTGGAGCATTTACAACGATAATTCCATGTTCAGTTGCTGCATTTAAATCAATGTTGTCAACACCTACACCAGCACGACCAATAAGCTTTAAGTTTTTCGCTTTTTCAATTACTTCGCGTGTAACAGTAGTTTGAGAACGAACAAGCAATACGTCAACATCTACAATTTTTTTCATTAAATCTTCAGGTGCTAAACCTGTATCAACAATAATATTCAAATTTAGTTCTGTTTCTTGACGTAATGGGAAAATACCGTCATCACTAAGCGGATCTGCAATAAATACATTAATTGTTTTTGTGCCTTGTTCGATTAATTCTGTTGTCATAATAAAATCTCTCCTCTAATTTCTTTATTAATTTACTGAAATGATTCAACAAAAAAAGCCTTCCGTCCCTTACGTGTAACGTAAGGGGCGAAAGGCATTCATTAAACAAATCGCGGTACCACCCTTATTCGTTGCCATAATATTTAAAAAAATATATGTACAACCTTATCCATATGCGTAACGTGCATGGGACGGAATAACCTACTGATAAATTTCAGCTATTCTATTCAAGAGTGGAGCGAATTCGAAGCATACACTGATTTACACCAACCATCAGCTCTCTTTGGTAATACATTCGAAAAGCATGTCTCTATCGTTATATTTTGCTGTGTTTAAGTTGATAACATCATAAACCCGATTGTTCACCTTTGTCAACGGAGTTTTTAGAATAATTTGAGTAATTTTCTTTATGTTTAATAAATAACACCTTTAAAGCGAACTATTTAGATTAATTATCAATAAAATGTTCGGGTTTATAATTTCCCTATGTAAGCGCTAACGATGTTGATATAATAAGATTTAATTGAATTTACAGAAAATTTATAGCATTTAAAAATTATCATTAAAATTTATTTTTTATTTTGTGACATAATTTTGTCACGTTTAAAATTAAGCGTATTTTTTAATTGGAAAATAAATAGAAGGTGAAATGTAAAATAACTCGAAATGGTAATACATATGTACATATAAAGGGGGAGTAAAATATGCATTATGATGTAATCGTTATTGGAGCAGGGTTGGCTGGATTGACGGCAGCTTGTCAGCTAATTGACGCGAAGAAAAAGGTACTGCTTGTGGATCAGGAGCCGGCTAATTCAATTGGTGGGCAAGCATTTTGGTCATTTGGTGGATTATTCTTAGTTGATTCCCCTGAGCAAAGAAGGTTAGGGATTAAAGACAATAAAGAGCTTGCATGGCAGGATTGGCGTGGTTCGGCAGGCTTTGACCGTTTAGAGGACGAGGATCATTGGGCGTATGAATGGGCAAAAGCATATATCGATTTTGCTGCTGGAGAGAAATACAACTGGTTAAAATCCCAAGGCATCAATTTTTTCCCGGTCGTTGGTTGGGCAGAACGAGGCGGCTCTTTAGCAGGGGGGCATGGCAATTCTGTTCCGCGCTTTCACATCGTATGGGGGACAGGTCCTGCATTGGTAGAACCGTTTGCAAATAAAGTGTTGAATGCTTCTGAAAAAGGGGATATTACCTATTTGCCGCGGCATCAAGTCACAGAGCTGATTACTGAAGATGGGACTATTACAGGTATTCGGGGAAATGTTTTGGAAAATAGCATTATTCGAAGAGGTGAAGAAAGTTCTAGAGTAATAGTAGATTCATTTGAGTATATGGCAGATGCAGTAGTAGTGGCAAGTGGCGGAATTGGAGCAAATATCGAGTTAGTGAAACAAAATTGGCCATCAAGACTCGGGTCACCACCAAACAGCATGGTGTCGGGAGTACCTGCCTATGTAGACGGAAAAATGTTGGAAATTACTGAACAAGCTGGTGGTCGCATCGTCAATCGAGATCGTATGTGGCATTATACGGAAGGTTTAAAAAACTGGGATCCTATTTGGAATAATCATGGTATTCGCATATTACCTGGCCCTTCATCAATGTGGTTTGATGCATTAGGAAACCGTTTTACTGCTCCGAACTTTCCAGGATTTGATACATTAAGTACCCTTGAAGCGATACAGAAGACTGGATATGATTATTCGTGGTTTATTTTAACTGAAAAAATAATCGAAAAAGAATTCGCTTTATCGGGTTCAGAGCAAAATCTGGATTTAACAAAAAAGAGTATTAAAGATGTGTTGAAACGTGTTTTACCAGGACCGCCAAAAGCAATTCAGGATTTTAAGGATCATGGAGAAGATTTTGTAATTGCCGATAGTTTAAAAGATTTAGTGGCAGGTATGAATAAACTTGTAGGGAATGATTTACTCGATTTCCTGCATATTAAAGACCAGATTTTGGCACGAGATCGGGAAATTGAAAATCCCTTTACAAAAGATGCACAAATTACAGCATTACATGGTGCAAGAAATTATATAGGGGATAAATTAATTCGTGCTGCAAAACCTCATAAAATCTTGGATCCATCAGCAGGGCCATTAATTGCGGTACGCTTAAATATTTTGACACGAAAAACATTAGGAGGATTACAAACAAAATTAAACGGGCAAGTACTTAATGAGGAAGGAAATCCTATACCAGGACTTTTCGCTGCTGGTGAAGTGAGTGGATTTGGTGGTGGAGGCGTCCATGGCTATCGCTCATTAGAAGGGACATTTTTAGGGGGATGCTTGTTTACAGGCTTGCAAGTAGGAAAATATTTAGCTGTTTCCCATAAGTATTCGAGTATGACCTAAATGTAATAAGATCAGGCGCTAAAACATACAGTGTGATGGAGCTTGAGCCAAACGCATAAACTTTTATTAATATTGGTTTTGGAAAATTAAAGGGATATCACTAAGTTATGTCGAAATGAATGATTATTCATTTATAAGGGGTGTATGGAAATGAACTTTGAAACGATTAAATTGGAAATAGCAGAACGAAAAGCAACTTTAACATTAAATCGTCCGAATGCGATGAATGCAATGGATTTTACAATGATGCGGGAATTGGCCGACTGCTTCGAAGCATTACATAATGAAAAGGACGTCCAAATTCTGATAATTAAAGGAGAAGGGAAAGTCTTTTCAGCAGGAGGCGATGTGAAGAGGATGGTTGCCTCGAATGATTTTTCTGATTTTGGTACGATAATGGATGATATTGCACGTTTAGTCAGAGCATATTACACGCTTCCGATGATTACAATTGCACAAATTCATGGTGCTTCTGCTGGGCTAGGCTTTAGTTTGGCATTAGGAAGTGACATTATTGTTGCAGAACAATCAAGTAAACTGGCGATGAACTTTATCGGTATTGGTTTAATACCGGATGGTGCCGGCCACTTCTTTATGAAGGAACGTCTTGGTACAGTAAAAGCTAAGCAAATGATTTGGGAAGGGAAAGTAATGAATGGGGATGAGGCACTAGCGTTAGGTCTGATTGATTATAGTTGTCCAGATGGGACGGCATTAGAAACAGTTGATCAGCTCGTTGGGAAAGTACTGGCATCTCCAATTCTAGCAATGATTGAAACAAAATGTATTTTGCATGCTTCTAATCTTGACCAATTGGATGAAATTCTGAAGGGCGAATCAGAGGGACAAGTGAAGATGCGACAAACTACAGATCATTTAGAAGGCATTAAGGCATTTGTAGAAAAGCGTATGCCACAGTTTATAGGAAAATAATTAGCAATGAAAAATCCACCACTTTGTTGAACAGCAAAATGGTGGTTTTTTTAAGCATAAATTTCTAAAGAAAAATTAAAATGCCCTAAATTATAGGGCACCTCCGATTTATGTACGGTAGTTTACACGTGGAATAAAATTAATTTGCCAGATGAGTTTACTAATCGGTGAGTTTTTTCAGCAATACCTTTTTCTTCGATTTGCTTCTGGCCATCGATTTTTGCAGCGTCATCGTTTGCAAAAGTCCATACTTCATCGAATAAAGTTTCCCCTGTTTTCTCAAATGCAGTAAAACGATAATTCTCCATTTAAACCACCCTTTATAAGCAAGATAATATAATTATACTAGAAATTTTCGGATAATTCACGAAATAAAGCTTGTTTTGTAGAAAAAAGACGAAAGTAATGTCATTTAGATGAACAGGAATATAGTCTTTTAATCGATAAGTATTGCATATACATGTTACAATAAATTGTAATAGAGTTATAAAGGGGAGATTGCTTGTGAATGGAATTACAAAACTCCAACCGGGTGACCAAGTAGATCAATATTTACTTATTAAAGAAGCAAAAAAAGGTGTAACGACAGTTGGTAAACCATTCATGTCACTCATTTTACAAGACCGAAGTGGAGATATTGAAGCAAAGCTTTGGGATACAAATGAAGAACATGAAAATTTATATCGGGCTCAGGTAATTGTTAAAGTCGGTGGAGAAATTCACGATTATCGTGGAAAGAACCAGTTACGAGTAAAACAAATTCGCCCGACACGTGAAGAAGAGGGTGTTCAGATCAGCGACTTACTGCCGACATCCGCTATTCCGAAAGAGCAATTATTTGAAGAATTAAATCAATATTTCTTCCAAATTCAAAATCCCAATATTTCACGTCTCACACGCTATATCGTGAAAAAGTTCCAAGATCAATTAATCATATTCCCAGCAGCTACAAAGAACCATCATGATTATGCATCGGGTTTAATTGATCATGTCGTTTCAATGTTGAAATTAAGTGAAGCGATCTGTGATTTATATCCAACATTGAATCGGGACTTGCTATATGCGGGTGTGATTTTACATGATGTTGGTAAAGTGATTGAATTAAGTGGTCCTGTCGGTACAATGTATACGGTGGAAGGGAACTTGCTTGGCCATATCTCGATCATGGTCAATGAAATCGGTCAAGCTGCACATGAGCTAAAAATAGAAGGTGAAGAAGTGATGTTACTACAGCACTTAGTGTTGAGCCATCACGGAAAAGAAGAATGGGGCAGCCCTAAAAAACCAATGATTCAGGAAGCGGAAATTTTGCATTATATTGATAATATTGATGCGAAAATGAATATGCTTACACGTGCCTTGGATAAAACAAAACCAGGTGAATTTACAGAGCGCTTATTCCCATTGGACAATCGTTCATTTTACAAACCAACGATATAAGAAAAAGCATGAGCCAAACCTTGGCTCATGCTTCTTTTAATTGCGGTTGTTTTTTTATAAGAATAACGAATAGGCTTGCGAGGAAACAAAATCCTCCTGCCAGCAAAAAGGCCATTTTGTATGAGCCAAATGCGCTGTAGAATACTCCACCGTAGTAGGCAGCTACTGCAGCCCCTACTTGGTGAAATGCCACCATCCAGCCGTACATCATAGCGCTTTTTTCTATACCGAAACGTTGGCGTGTTAAACCAATTGTCGGTGGGACAGTTGCAATCCAATCAAGCCCATAAAAAATGGCGAAAATCATTAGCCATGCATAGGAACCTGTGTCAAGTGCAAAGGGAAGTGCAAGTAATGAAAGCCCTCTTAAAGAATAATACCAAAATAAAAGCCAGCGATTATCAAAACGATCCGATAACCAGCCTGATAATGTAGTACCGATTAAATCAAATATGCCCATAAAGGACAACATTGCGGCTGCTGTAACGACAGGGATACCAAAGCTAATGCAATATGAAATGAAATGAGTTCCTATTAACCCGCTTGTCGATAAACCACAAATAAAAAAACTACCAGCCAATAGCCAAAATTCCTTTGCCTTCAATCCTTCAATAAGTGAAGCTATTGCCATAGCAAAAGGGTTTCCTGTCGAGCGTACCGGCTCTACTAGACCATCATGACCATAAGGAGCGATTTGTCTTTCAATCGGATAGCTGTACATAAATATGGAGATGACGATGATCATCAAGAGACTTAATACAAAAATTAAAGCAATTGCTGCTTGCCACGAATAGCGGTCAACTAATGCAGCAAGTACCGGCAATAATATCAGCTGTCCTGTAGCAGTTGCAGCAGTTAAAATCCCTACAGCAAGCCCTCTACGTTTAACGAACCACCGATTTGCAACTTGTGTACTTAATACTGTTAAGAATAAACTGGAGCCGATGCCCATCATAATGCCCCATATAAGTATAAGTTGCCATTCTTTTTGCATGATGAAGGTACTGGCTAATGCGAGGGAAAGCAATGTCATTGATCCAAGCATCATACGCTTTAAGCCGTACTTTTCAACGAATGCAGCCATAAAAGGTCCTGAAAATCCGTATAAAAATAAAGATACAGCAAAAGCCATCGAAATAGAGGGGCGACTCCAGCCAAACTCCTGCTCAAAAGGATTAATGAATACCCCAGCGGATGAGCGGATAATACCAGCGACAATAATAGATATAAACGTGACAGCTAATATAATCCAACTATAATGCCATTTTTTCAACATTCTACCCCCCTATAGACAAAAATGCCCCCATGATATTAGGGAGCATTTTCACTTTAGTAAATTTTATTGGTTGTCTTGCTGGAATTTAACCATGAATTCTGAAAGAGCCAAGCAAGTTTCTACCGGTACAGCATTGTATGCAGAAGCGCGGCAGCCACCTACAGAACGGTGACCATTTAAACCAACGAATCCGGCTTCTTTTGCTTCAGCTAAAAATTTCTTTTCTAGCTCTTCGTCAGCAACGCGGAAAGTAATATTCATAAGTGAACGGGATTCTTTTGTTGCATGCCCAAAGTAGAAGCCATTTGAGTTGTCGATTGCATCATAAATATATTTTGCTTTTTCCTCGTTACGTTGCTCTATAACTTCTATACCACCTTGTTCTTCCATCCATTTTAAAACTTCACCTAACATGTAAATTCCGAAAGTAGGGGGTGTATTGTATAAAGAATTATTTTTAGAATGCGTCGTGTATTTTAACATTGTAGGAATGTTAGAATTTGCACTTTCTAATAGGTCCTTACGAATGATTACTACTGTTACACCAGATGGACCAAGGTTTTTTTGTGCCCCTGCATAAATCATTGCAAAGTTTGAAACATCTACTTTTTTCGATAAAATATCAGAAGACATATCTGCAATTAATGGAATATTACCTGTGTTAGGGAATGTTTTCCACTGAGTACCGAAAATTGTATTGTTTGATGTTAAGTGAACATATGCAGATTCTTGATCAATTTGGATGTCTGAAAGAGCAGGGATATTTTTATAGTTATTCTCTTTTGAACTTGCCGCTAAAACTGGTGTACCAAATAATGCCACTTCTTTAAAAGCTTTTTCTGACCAAGCACCAGTTTGAATATAGCTTGCTTTTTTACCTTCTTTTAAGAAGTTCATTGGAATCATGGAAAACTGTAGGCTTGCTCCACCTTGTAGAAATAATACTTCATAGTTTTCAGGTATTTCATATAGCTTACGCAGACGTGCAATTGCTTCATTATGTACTTCTTCAAATGCTGCACTTCGGTGACTTAATTCCATTACTGACATGCCAGTACCTTTAAAATCAACCAGTTCTGCTTGTGCTTTTTGTAAAACTTCAAGTGGTAATGCTGATGGACCTGCATTAAAGTTATATGCGCGTTTTGTTGTTATCGTCAATGGAAACACTCCTTATGTTAGTTAATTCATATAAGTAGATAATATACTCTTTTTATATTAATGTGTGAAAATTCATTAAATTATTTTTCCAAAAGGCATAAATGAGAATAACTAACTACATATATAAGCATTTTTGTACAATGTGAAATACTAATGTTCGGGTTTAGAAGAATTAGCTCTAAGAAATAGTAGTAAAAGGTTCATTGTTTTGAATACAGTAACTGTAATAAGTTGGTATAATTTATGATGAATTTAATAGGGAAGAGGTGTTCCAATGTATGAAACATTTCAGGTCATCGCAGCAGTAGCAGAAAAGAAAACAAAAATCTTACATAAAAGTGTATTTAATTATTTAATGCTTGCCTTTTTTGGAGGCTTATTTATAGGTTTTGGTATGCTTACTTTCATCGTGATAGGGGGCTTATTATCTCCTTCTGAAATGCCTATGCTAAGGATTATCCAAGCAGCTGTTTTTGGGGTCGCTCTATGTATGGTAACGATAGGTGGAGTTGACTTATTTACAGGTAATAATTTGATCTTAACAATTGGAGCACTTGAAAGAAAAAACACTTGGTTTGATTTGATAAAAATTTGGACTGTTAGTTATAGCGGAAATTTTATCGGTGCATACTTTTGTGCATGGCTACTTTTTATGACGGGATATGTTGTCGGTGATTTAGCAGTATATGTAGAAAAAGTGACGATAATAAAAATGACTGCATCGACGACAGAGTTGCTGTTTCGTGGCATTATTTGCAATGTCCTAGTTTGTTTAGGCGTGTGGTGCTCCTATCGAGTTAAAAGTGAGGTTGCCAAAGTGTTGCTTATCTTTTGTTGTGTTTTTCCCTTCATACTAGGAGGGTTTGAACATTCAATTGCGAATATGATGCTCTTTTCGTTAGCTTTGATGATGCCGCATAGTGAGATGATTACATTTCAAGGTGCGTTACATAATATAATCCCTGTCACGATCGGTAATATAATTGGAGGCGCTGTTGTTCTAGGGGTTGGTTTTTGGTTATGTAAAGGGAGTCAAAACATAATGGAGGAATAGTAGAGCATTGATAACCTTGTTTAAAGGTTTGATTTATGCCAGTATAGAGAAGATGAATGACTGGAGGTTATATGAAATGGAACAATTACCAAAGTGTCCTGAATGTGGCTCGGAGTATACGTATGAAGATGGACAAAATTACGTGTGCCCTGAATGTGCGCATGAGTGGTCCCAATCGGTGGAAGTAGAAGAAGGGTTAGTTGTCCGAGATGCTAACGGGAACCTTTTAACAGATGGTGATACCGTTACAGTTATTAAAGATTTAAAAGTAAAAGGGAGCTCATCGACGCTAAAAATCGGTACTCGAGTTAAAAACATTCGTCTTGTGGAAGGCGATCATAATATTGACTGTAAAATTGATGGCTTTGGTGCGATGAAACTAAAATCTGAATTCGTAAAGAAAAACTAAAAAATGCGAGACCCGTCTGGAAATGGGTCTCGCATTTTTCATGTAGAAATTATTCAGCAGTAAAGCTAGAAAATGCGTCTTTTAGATCTTCATCTTTTACATCTATTTTAGCGCCTTTAATTAACTCCGCCATTTTTGCGTTCCAATCACCTTTTGTTGCAACGATTGACTCACGGATTTCTTCTTTTTTCTCTTCAAGTGTACCGTAATCTTTTACAGCACGTTTTTCTTGTACTTGAATGATGTGGAAACCGTGTTGAGTTTGAACTGGTTTACTAATTTCATCAACTTTTAATGCATAAGCAGCATCATTGAATTCAGGCACCATTGTACCAACAGTGAACCAACCTAAATCTCCGCCTTGTTGACCAGAACCTGGATCAGTTGAGAATTCTTTAGCTAATTCCGCAAAATCTTCACCAGCATTTAGCTTTTCGATAATTTCATTTGCAGTTGCTTCATCTTCAACTAAAATATGGCGAGCATTTAATTCTTGAGAAGCTTGGTCATAATATTTTTGGATTTCTTCGTCTGTTACTTCAACATCTTCTGTAGCTTTTTGTTGTAACAAAGTGAAGCGGATATTTGTTTTTAGCATTTCTTCCGTTAAATTGCTCTGTGCTAATGCAGCATCATAGCCTTCGCCATACTGCTCTTTTACAGTAGCTAATTCTTCTTCAATTTCTTCATCTGTTACTTTATATTTATCGTTTAAAATTCTTTCAACTACTACTTGTTGTAATAATTGGTCTCCTGCAATGTCTTTCATTGAATTATAAAATTCCTCTTGAGTAATGTCGCCTACATTTGTGGATACGACTACTTCATCTCCAGGATTACTACACGCAGCTAAACCAATTGAAGCTGCAACTGTTAATGCGAAAAGAGTTTTTTTCATGTTAATACGCCCCTAACTTAACTTTTATGCAATTGTAACTATAACATAAACGAAATAAAAACAAAAATGGTTCCATGGAAAAAAGAGCCTAAGTTTTATGAACGTTAGTGCATACGATAATTAGGAAAGCAAGGGAAGGAGGTGGCAAGTATGGGCGGTGGAGGTTATAACGGCGGCGGCTATGGCTCTGGATTTGCGCTTTTAGTTGTTTTATTTATCTTGTTAATTATCGTAGGCGCAGCATTCATCTACTAAAAAAAAGGTGGTAAAAATCGTATTTTACGATTTTTACCATTTTTCAATTGAATGTGGAACGACTTAGACAGCCAGCAGCACTTCAACATACAAACTGACGAGTAAAATTGTAATTAAAACATTTATCGTACGGAAAATTTTTGGTTGTTTTTCTTCTGGAATTTCACGGCGACTGCATAAGGCAGCAGTCATTCGATTTATTTGGAATAAGTATATTACTGAAAATAAGATGACAACAAGTAGTAACAAATTTATTCCTCCCCTCTAAAGCATCAATAAAAACTATAAATCAAGTGGTACTAAAATTTCATAGCCTCTAGGCGTCTCTTCAATTATAGCATTGTTTGGTGCAGACATTAAATTTTTCACATATAAAAAATCCATAAGACAAATACTACAATGTAAAGCAAGCAGTCCGCTAAAGTAATGTGCGTATTGGGGAATTGAAAAACCCCCAAATATTAAGCTTGCATTTATTATGATAAAAGGCGTGACAAGTGCAAAAAGATAAGATCTTTTTGGGATGCCATTTTCTAAGCGCATCTGAATAACTGGAATAAAATAGTATTTAATCTTCAAACGAAGTATAAGTGACTTTTTATATTGAAATAAAGCAAGATAATGCAAAAATTTGTGTAAAGGATAAAGAAACGGAATTACTAAAAAAACTAACCATAAATAATGATCAATATGCTTACCATTAAAATTAAAACTAAATGCAATGTAAGAAAAGCAAAAAACCAGTACAAAAATGGTAATACCCAATAAAAGTAAGCGTGTTGTACCGTATTCACGTTCAATATTAATCGTTTTCCAACAATGCATGTTACCCCCCCTAAAACAAAATGGATAACGATTTACTTTATTTTCCCATTAAATATTAAGATTTAAACATTAAACTAACTATAATGAAAGAAAAAAGAAATGTCACCAATTTAAATTGACGGCATTTCTTTCTAATTGATTTATTTAAGTAGTCGGTATACTCGGTTTTCCTGAATCGTCCAATGTCTCTTTGAAATTGTAGAAAGAGCGTTCGAAAATTTCAATGAAGTCATCGCCGTAAATATTGCGAATAACAGCCATTACATCTAAAAACTCAGGGAATCTCCCGTATAATTCTTTTAATGGCAATGCACCCAATAAAATAGAATGCTCTGTATCGTGATAGTGGTCATACATACGTAAAATCAGTTCAGAGCCCTTTTCAGTCAACTCGACATATGTATTACGTTTATCTTCATCACGTTTTGAGAAAGTGAGTAATCCACGCTCTTCCAATTTTTTTGAAAAGTTGAAAGCAGTAGATACATGCATGACGCCGAATTTAGCTACATCCGAAATTGAAGCGCCTTTCAAATGATATGAAATCCATAAAATGTGATGTTCATTAATGTTTAAATCGAAAGGTTTAATCCATGTTTGCCAATCTTTTTCAATAGCTTTCCAAAGAGCTTTTGATAGCTGTGCGACTCTTTGGCTGAACAGCATAGCCTCTCTTTGTGAGTATAAATCTTCTGTCAAAGCAATCACCTTCTTCTTTCATTATCATTTTAAAAATATTATAGCAATAAAAGAAAAGACTTTAAAGTTAGAAAAATGGAATAATTGAACATTGCTTGAAATATACTACAAAAAGATAATTTTAGGATTTAATTAACTATTTCTGTAAAAGATAGCAGGGCTAAATAACTATGGGTGAATAGCTGTTCATTGTACATTATTTTTGTTTGAAGGGATATTTTTCTCGATTTCACTTATAGAATTCTGTAAATTTTCAATTTCTTGTTTTAATAATGCTGTTTCTGGTTCGATTTCTGTTTTGAAAGTTGTGAAATTATCTTTTAATTCATTTATTATACTAGGCATATTATTCTGGGCTTCTGCCTTTAATGTTGTAATGGATTGTTTTACATTATTCAGTTCGCCTTGTACTTCCTGAAGCTTAGATTTAACATTTTGTGTATTAGCAATAAGATTCTTTCTTAATTCAGTACCTGATTGTGGTGTAGAAAATAAGATAACTGCAGCACCGCTGACAATTCCTGTTGTGACCCCTAATAGAAATGATTTAACTTTCATAATGATTCCCTCACTTTTCCTAATATTTCTTTATCCAAATCTTTTTCCAAAACCATCTACCAATAAACATTTAAATCAGGAATTAGGATGGAGAGGAAAAATAGTTCATACAAAAACCAGCATTTAGTATGGAGAAGATGCTGGTATCGTTAGATGAAACTATAACTGTGCTTTAATCTGCTCTGAAAGGTTTGTTAGTACATCCGCTTGGAAATCCTGTTGACGACTGTTCCATTCAACTACTAAGCCATCTGTCTCGTCATAGCGCGGTACGAGATGAAGATGATAATGGAATACGGTCTGGCCTGCAGCAGCACCATTATTGTTGATCGTGTTCATACCTACTGGATTAAAGGCAGCCTTAATCGCATTCGCCACTTTTGGAGCAGCTGCATATAAATTGCGTGCAACTTCCTCTGGCATTTCAAATAAATCTTTGCAATGCGTTTTAGGAATTAGTAATGTATGACCCTTTGTTAATGGGGCAATATCCATAAAGGCAAATACATGATCGTCTTCATAAACTTTCAAACTTGGTATGTCACCAGCAATAATTTTACAAAATAAGCAATCGTTCATCGGATTTTTTCTCTCCTTTTTCTATTATTTTTCTTTATTTTATCATAGATTATTTTGAAAACTACTTTATGTAAAGGATTTGTATGAAACGTATAAAGAATTGGCTGATTCATTCAGTGTTCAACTTCATGAGCATTTGATAAACTGAATTTAGAAAAGAGGAGTGACGACTGTGACAATTTTACAATTAGAAAATGTAACAGGTGGTTATACGAAAAAACCTGTAATTAAAGACTTATCATTTGAAATTAAAAAAGGTGAGCTTGTTGGATTAATCGGATTAAATGGTGCCGGGAAAAGTACGACAATTAAACATATAATCGGTACACTCTTACCACGTTCTGGGGAAATACGCTTGAATGGCGTGACACTAAAGGAGAATTTGGATAAATATCGTTCTAGTTTTTCTTATATTCCGGAAACGCCTGTCCTTTACGAGGAACTAACATTGAAAGAACACTTACAATTAACAGCAATGGCTTATGGAATAGATGAAAAGACATTAAATGACCGTTCTGAAAGCCTATTGAAGGAATTCCGCATGGAAAAGCGTTTAAATTGGTTTCCATCGCATTTCTCAAAAGGGATGCGTCAAAAGGTTATGATTATGTGTGCATTTTTAGTTAATCCAAGCCTTTATATTATCGATGAGCCCTTTGTCGGTTTGGACCCACTAGGGATTCAATCATTACTAGATCAAATGGATGAAAAGAAGCGTGCAGGAGCATCGATTTTAATGTCGACACATATTTTGTCTACTGCCGAAAAGCATTGTGACCGCATCATCCTCCTGCACGAAGGACGAGTACGGGCACAGGGGACGATGGATGACTTACGGAAAGCTTTCAACATGCCGACTGCAACATTGGATGACTTGTACATTGCGATGACAAAGGAGCAGGACAATGAACAACATGCATAATGTATGGGCTAAGCGCTTTGAGCATTACATAGGCGAAGTAATGAAATATATGCGCTTCGTCTTTACGGGGCATATAGCCATTGTCCTCGTTTTTATTGCTGGCGCAGGAGGCTATCAATACAGTGAATGGCTAAAAGTAGTATCAACAGATTTCCCGGCTGAGTGGATTATTGCCATAATGATTGGGGCACTGATTGCATTGAGCCGACCAGTAACATTAATAAAAGAGCCGGATCAAGTATATTTATTGCCACTAGAAAGTCAGATGCCCGGCTACTTTAAAAAAGCGATGAACTGGACATTTTGGTCGCAAGTTTTGATTCCGGTTGTATTATGTATTATAGCGATTCCATTATTAAAGGCAGTAACTGAACTTTCTGCTGCAGAAATTTGGATGAATGTATTATTTATAGCAATCTTGAAGTGGTTTAATGTGCGAGGTGAATTCCATTATAGATATGTGAACCGTGGTCACTCAATTGGGTTGGACCGGGTTGTCCGGATGGTCGTATCAATTTTGGCAATTCAAATGATGCTAACAAACGGTTTTATCGGTATCGTATTCCTGATTATGCTCGTATTTTATAACATCACGCTTCAGAAAAAAATGCAGAATAATCCAGTACCATATGAACATTTTATTAAACTGGAACAAAATCGCATGATGCGTTTCTATCGTTTTGCGAATTACTTCACAGATGTCCCGCATTTAAAGGGATCGGTTAAACGCCGTGCTTGGTTGGATTTTGCTTATAAGGCGATTAGTTTTAAAAAGGAAAATACACAGGCTTTCTTAATTTACCGTACATTTATTCGAACAGATGACCATTTCTATCTATGGGTACGTCTAACGGTTATTTCGGCGATTATTGCTATGTTTATAACAATTCCGTTTGTAACATGGATTGTAGTCGGGGCATTGGCATTTGCAACGACTTTACAACTTAAATATGCATTAATGTCGGCAGGGGATTTCCGAATGGACATGCTTTATCCGATTCCACGAGATACGAGAAAGCAGGCAGTCGCAAAGTTACTCCGTCAATTAAGTATTGTACAAGCAATTATTGTGACAGCATGTGCGATAATGCAGCCTCAATTTTACATTCTTCCGTTTGTGATTATTGGAGTAAGTGAATTAACGATGAGAATGTCTAAATAGATTTAATAGCACAACAAAGAGCATCACTCCGAGTGATGCTCTCAGGTTGTCTACAAAAGGTTACTAGAGTTCTTCTAGATGCGTTAACAGGAACAAGTTGTTCAAACGTTCTTACCCTATTTCTTGTTCATTAATTTGACTGCTAGTCATATTAGATCTTACCTCACTTAATGTAAAGGAATTAATAAGTTGATTGGAGTGGAGGGACCGTGACTCCACCGGGAACCGAACGTGCGGAAGATCCACTAACTTGGGCCTGCCGTCGTAGGCACAAGTTAGTTAGCTGGAGCCGTGCCCGGGGAAAGCATCGGTCCCGAAACGGAAATCAACGATGTCTAGATTCAATTAATTTTAAAATAAAAAACTGTAAACAAACACTATTTAAGAGTTTGTCTACAGTCTGAGAGCATCATTCCGAGTGATGCTCTTTTGTTTGCGCTATCATCCTATAAAAACAATCCCCCAATTAATAGACCAGCTAAAATGACAAAGGCAGGGTGAATTTTAAATTTCTCCAAAGCGAAATAACTTGCAGCAAGTAATAGAATTGTTGGAATAAGGTTATTTAATTCATAAGAAGTTTTTGCAAAATCAAATGTTAGAGAAAGCATTAATATTGCGATAGCCGGCAATACATAGCTGGACAAACGCTTTACTCGTAATGAATGACGATGCTTATATAATAAGTTTAACAATAACAGCATAAGTGCGAGGGAGGGCGCTACTGTTGCAAATAGTGCAACCATACTTCCTAAAACGCCGGCCACTTCAAAACCGATATAACCAGCCATTTTGGTTGCAATAGGTCCAGGTAAAGAGTTGGCAAGGGCGAATAACTCGCTGAATTCTGTTTTCGTCATCCAGCCATATTTTTGTACAACTTCATGCTCGATTAATGGAATTGCAGCCGGACCGCCACCGTAAGCAAGAATATTCGGAAAGAAAAATGCTAAAAATAAATGAAAGTAGGTCATGAGATATTACCTCCTTTCACAGGAAGAGCAAGTGCGATTATTAATAATGTAGCAATAACAAAACCGGGATGAATATTTAATACAATAATAGCAATGAAACTTACAATAAAAATAATCGAAGCCAATTTAATACCAAGGGATGCTTTTGACTTTTTTATAAAATCCCATGTTAAAACACCCATCATCACGGCAACAATGGGAATAACCCCATTTGTCATACCGTTAACGAAATTAGATTCGCTAAATTGCTTTAGTGAACCAAGTAATAATACCAAAAGGATGACAGTTGGAAGAACCGTTGCAAGTAATGCGGTTATGAGTCCTAGCCATCCACCTACCCGAAAACCAATATAACCAGCCATCTTTGTAGCAATCGGACCAGGTAAGGTATTTCCAATTGATATCACATCAGAAAATTCCTCATCTGTCATCCACTCATAAGTTTTAACAACCTCTTTATGTACTAGCGGGATTGTCGTGGGGCCACCACCAAAGCCAAGTATTCCCGATCTAAAAAATGCAATAAAAATATGTAACTGCTTATTCAATGTGTTTCCTCCTTTAAATAAGAAAGGAGTTACCTTCATAGGAGAGATAACTCCAAAAAACATTATTCTTTTGATGGGGCACTGTATGTCGTAATATATGCTGATGCGTTAAACATTGACTGCAAAGCCTGAGTAGTTCCCTCGAATACTGGAGAAAAAGAGGTTTTATACTCATTGCTGTTTTTCCATACTTCATAGGTAGCAGGTCCACCCCATTGGATAATAAATAAATATGTGTCTGCTTTGATCGGACGGAGTAGGCGATATGCAATGATACCGTCGTTTGTATTTAATGAAGAAATGGCGTCGAGAGCTTTTTTCTCGAAAACAGGACGTTCATCTGACATAATGGGCATATTGTAAAAAGTAAAATAGCCCTTCTGCTCAAACTGTCCTTTCTCTGCAATGACTTCGAAATTACGAGGTACAGCAAAGATAGACTTTTTATCGGTTTCATGTAATACAACAGAGTTACCATTTCCGTGTAATAAGATGAGCGGGTGCTTAGCATTTTTTTCGACTAACTTTTCCATATAGTCGGGTGTACCTGAAGTTACATAAAAATTCATGGATATGACCACCTTTTCTTTATTTAGGGGTTTGATTACGTAAACGTAATTGGTTCTATTATTTCCATTTATAAAGATGTTCAAGCTATTTGTCAAAAAGTTCTATAGCAGAAAGGACAATTTTATGACATTTAAAGAAGAAATCTATACAATTATTCTTGAAAAGCTTATAGTCGATAATGGATATCAATGACGTTTTTTAAAAGTACAGAATAAAAATGAATTTATTTTAAGGGGTAGAAATCAAACATGATGAAATTTAATGATACATTATTACGTGCTGCTCGCGGTGAACAAGTAGAACATACGCCAGTTTGGTTTATGCGCCAGGCAGGTCGTTCACAGCCAGAATATCGTGAAATTAAACAAAAATATTCATTAGAAGAGATTACAATGCAACCTGAACTATGTGCATATGTTACACGTTTACCCGTTGAACAATACAACGTAGATGCTGCCATTCTTTATAAAGATATTGTAACCCCTTTACCTGGTATGGGAGTAGATGTAAAAATTAAGGCGGGTATTGGACCGGTCATTTCTAACCCGATTCGTTCTGTAGCCGATGTAGAAAATTTGCGCGAGTTTAATGCAAAAGAGCATACACCATATGTTTTAGAAACGATTAAAATGTTAACGAAAGATCAGTTAAATGTTCCGTTAATCGGCTTTGGCGGTGCTCCGTTTACACTGGCGAGTTATATGATTGAAGGTGGTCCAAGCCGTAATTATGCAAAAACAAAATCCTTTATGGTTTCACAGCCAAAAGCTTGGATTGCGCTAATGGATAAATTAGCTGACATGATTATCGCGGATATTACAGCACAGGTAGAAGCTGGTGCAAAAGCAATCCAAATTTTCGATTCATGGGTAGGCGCATTAAATGTGGAAGACTACCGAATTTTTATTAAGCCAACAATGACACGCATCTTTGCTGAATTACGTGCTTTAAATGTACCTTTAATTCAGTTTGGTGTTGGGGCAACACATTTAGTAAACGAATGGCATGACCTGCCAATCGATGTCGTAGGGTTAGACTGGCGTTTACCAATCCGTGAAGCAGAAGCACGTGGTGTAACGAAGGCCGTTCAAGGGAACTTAGATCCTACATTATTATTGGCAGACTGGAACGTAATTGAAGCACGTGCAAAAGATATTGTTGACCAAGGATTAGCACATACAGGTGGTCATATTTTCAACTTAGGCCATGGTGTCTTCCCAGAAGTAGATCCAGCCGTATTAAAACGATTAACCGCATTTGTACACGACTACAGCCGCGAACAAATTGCAAAGCGATAATAATCATTAAATAATTAATTCTAATTTGATTCATTGCTATTTGAGAAGGAGAAGGTGAGTGTCCTACTGATGTTTTCACCGTTTGCACAGTGAAAACATTAACTCCTTTCTTGTCAGCAATAAAATGAAAGCGAAAATTATTCGAAAAAGAAGACGTGTTTAAAAACATTCAGAGGTGATCTTACATGAAAGAAGTACGTGGATTATTAGTAATGGCGTATGGTACGCCATATAAAGAAGAAGATATTGAACGTTATTATACACACATTCGTCATGGCCGTAAGCCGAGCCAAGAACATATTGACGATTTAACAGAGCGTTACCGTGCAATTGGCGGGATTTCACCTCTTGCGAAAATGACGGAGGCACAAGCACACGCATTATGTACACGTTTGAATGAGGTTCAGGATAAAATAGAATATAAAGTATTTATCGGTTTAAAGCATATTGAGCCATTTGTAGAGGATGCCGTAGAAGCAATGGTAAAAGAAGGTATTACTGAAGCTGTTTCCATCGTTTTAGCGCCACACTTCTCTACTTTCTCCATTAAATCTTACAACGGACGTGCTAAAGAAGCTGCCGAAAAATTAGGCGGTACATTAAATATTACTTCTGTTGAAGCATGGTATGACGAGCCGAAATTTATAGAATTTTGGAAGCAAGCGGTAAATGGTGAGTTGGCGAAGATGTCTGAAGAGGAACGTGCGAATGCTTGTTTAATTGTTTCTAACCACTCATTACCGGAAAAAATTAAATTAGCTGGTGATCCATACGAAGAGCAATTAGTTGAAACTGCCCGTTTAATTGAGGAAGCTTCTGATATTGTGAATGTTGAAGTAGGCTGGCAATCAGCTGGACAAACGCCGGAGCCATGGTTAGGGCCGGATGTGCAGGATTTAACAAAGGAATTATTTGAGCAAAAAGGTTATAAAGCATTCATCTATACGCCAGTAGGCTTTGTTACAGAGCATTTGGAAGTTCTTTATGATAATGATATTGAATGTAAAGTTGTATGCGATGAAATTGGCGCAAGCTATTATCGACCAACAATGCCAAATACGCACCCTTTATTTATAGACGCAATGGTAGATGCGATAAATAAGAAAATAGCGAATTAATATAGAGAGTGATGATGAAGGTGACTTTAAAAAAGAGGAAGGTTGTTATCGTTGGCGGTGGAATCACTGGTTTAACGACGGCATACTATTTACAACAAAAAACGAAGGCGCACAATTTACCAATAGATATTGTGTTAATCGAAGCGTCCCTGCGTTTAGGTGGTAAAATCCATACAGAGCGTAAAGATGGATATATCATTGAACGTGGACCTGAATCGTTTTTTGATACAGGTAGCAGTGTCCGTAAGTTGGCACGTGATTTAAATATCGAACATGAAATAGTTCAAAATAATAACGGTCGAACATTCATCGCTGTTGGTAGCAAGCTACATCAAATTCCGAGTAATATTTTACTCGGAGGGTCACCTAAAATATTCACGTTTATGACATCGAATGTCCTTTCTTTAATGGGGAAATTTCGAGCTGCAGGGGATTTATTTTTACCTAAATTACCTCATGAAGCCGACGAGGCGATCAGTGAGTTTTTCAGTAGACGCTTCGGGAAAGAGCTCGTAGAAAATTTGGTGGAACCGGTATTGGCGGGAACATTTGCCGGCGATGTCGATCATGTTAGTATGCAATCGATGTTCCCACAATTTTATCAGCTTGAAAATGATTATCGTAGTTTATTGGTTGGCATGAAAAAGACAGGTAAAGGAATTTACGCGCTTGTAGATACACCGGGTGAAATTCATTATGAGTCATTTGTAAATGGATTGGAGTCGTTAATTGAGACATTGGAAAACTCGTTGACCGACGTGACCATTCTTAAAGGACTGAAAGTAAATTGCATTGAAAATAATAGCGATTTTTCACAATCGATTGCATTAAATGATGGTACTACTATAGATGCCGATAAAGTTGTGATGACAACACCATTTAATGTGACTAAAAAAATCTTCCCGGATTCTGATATTATGCAGCAAGTGCCGGAGATGAACTATGCAACCATTGCAACTGTAACGATGGCTTTTAAACCTGGAACAACCAAAAAGTATGAAGGTGCGCTTAACTTCTTCGTTTCGCGTAACAGTCATTTTGCGATAACAAGCTGTACGTGGAGTCATCAGAAGTGGGATAATATTACCCCGGATGGTCATGAGCTAATACGTGTGTATATTGGTCGTGTCGGTGATGAGTCTATCGTAGAGCTATCAGATAATGAAATTGAGAAAATCGTTTTGCAGGATTTGAATCGGGCAGTTGGACTCGATGCACAACCGCTGTTTACGACAGTTGCCCGCTGGAAAGAAGCTATGCCCCAATATACAATCGGTCATCAACTGCGCATGTCTTCAATGAAGGAGCAGTTTTACAAGGAATTCCCGAATGTCTATTTGGCAGGAAGTTCGTATGAGGGCATTAGTATCCCTGATTGTATCCTACAAGGGAGAGAAACCGCGGAGCTACTGCTTGGGCAATTGTTAGAACAAAAGTTGGCAATTTAATCACTCAATATGTAAATTGAACGAAAACGCTGTATTAAAAGTATAATTACTTTTAATGCAGCTTTTTTGGTGTGAATTTCCTTTATTCGTTCACAAAATTATCCTATAGGCTTCATGCAAATTTCACATATTTTTAGTACGCTTATTGATGAGGTGCAATGACAATGAAAAAAAGTATAATAAATTTTTTTAGTTGCATAGTTCTTTTACTTTTAGCTAGTTGTGATAGCGAAAGAATGGATGAAATTAATCCACATCAGCCTTTTGTTGCATCCCTTAATATTTTGCAGCCGTCCTTAACGTTTTACGAACAGTCAGGTGAATTACTCGCGACATGGGTTTTCGAGAAAGGATATACAGGAGCAGTATTAATTGGATTTGACCACGTAGTGTTATATGGTTATCAATTGCAGCATGCAGATATTTTACAGCTTTCATCTGGGGAAAAGGTAAAGTCCATTGATGTAGGATTAGGCATTACAAACGGTTATTATGATGAAGATACGAGCCAACTATTTTTAACAAATGGCAAAACAAATGAACTAATAAGCTATACCGAAAAAGGGGAGCTTAAGAAAAAAGTTAGGCTACGCAATTATCCAATGTCAATGGCAGCGTCGAAAGATTATTTATATGTGATAAATTATAAAGATACCGTGTTATCTGTCGTACATAAAGAAAATTTAGAGGTAATCAATGAATGGCCTGTTTCAACTTCTTCCCAAGGGTTGTATGTATCATATGAGCACCAGGAATTATGGGTTGGGGGACATGGTATAGGTAATAAACCAAACAAATTCGTCCGGGTTTATAATTTAAGTACAGGTCAGTTAAATAGAGAGTTCACACTGCCTCTAATGCCGATTGCCTTTTCGAAGGCTGATGAAGATATCATCGTTTCGAGTCATGGTTCCAATACAATATACCGTGTTGCAGCGGATGGTGATATATTATGGCAACAGGAGATTGGGGCCAATCCATTTGCAGTTGCCCAAATTCAGGATAAGTTGGTTGTTGCGGGTTATGATGATCATACGCTTTACTTTATAGATGATGGCGAAGTTCAAAAGCAGGTTAAAACAAGAGAAGGACCTTTTCAATTGCTCGTAAGGGGGGATAGTCATTGACAACTATTTTAATAGTAGATGATGAAGAAAATATGCGCCAATTAATCGATGTTATTTTAACGAAATCTGGATTTGAAACGGTACAGGCATCAAATGGCGCTGAAGCATATTTTATATTGTCCCAGCAGCAGGTAGATTTAGTTTTGCTTGATGTAATGATGCCAGGGGAAGATGGATTTGCTGTTTGTGAAGCAATGCAGGCTATGGCGAAAGTGCCTATTATTTTTTTGACAGCCCGTGATGCAAATGAAGATAAGGTAAAGGGCCTAATGATCGGGGGCGATGATTATATTGTCAAACCTTTCACTGCCGATGAACTAGTCGCACGTATATTTGCGGTGTTAAGAAGGGTCGGAACATTAAGTGAACAGTCTTCAATTCAATACTTGCACAGGGGTATTTTAAAAATGGATGAAATTTCCCGTAAAGTATACATCGAGCAGGAAGCTGTATTATTAACTTTAAAGGAATTTGAGCTTTTGCATTTATTTATGCTAAAACCAGGGATCGTCTATACGCGCGAGCAACTTTTGGAACGGATTTGGGATATTGATTATGCGGGTGGAGCTCGTACAGTGGATACTCATATTAAAACATTGAGGCTAAAACTGAGCAAAAAATCGAAAGAAGCGAGTGAATACATCCAAACAGTATGGGGTGTGGGCTACCGCTTTGAGCATATGACATGAAAAAAATATCTTCAAAGCTCTGGCTATTAATGGTGTTCTTTTTAAGTGCAACCATCATTTTTATGTACATATTTACTAACTTTTTATATGAACAGCTTTACGTGGAAGATACGAAAAGTACAATGATTGAAACAGGCGAGAAGCTTCAGACGAAATATAGCGGAGGAAAAGTATCGGATCAGTTAATTGACGATATTGAAAAGTTCGCTGCAATGTCCAATTTTGAGATATTTGCTTTACGGAACCCGAGGGAATTAAGTGCATGTGTACCGTTTGATATTGACTATGATGCATTAATTGGTCCTGATGAGCGGAAACAATTACTTTTAGGGAATGCTGTAACAAAAATTGGCTATGAAGAGCGGTTTGATCGGCAAATTATATCAGTCATCCTCCCGTTTACTGATCAAAATCGGCTGGAAGGCATTCTTTACATATATTTTCCGTTAGCTAAAATTTCGGAGTTGGCAAAAGAAGAAGTAATTTTACTCATTACAGGTGCCATTATGTTTTTACTTGTAGCTGGCTTTTTCGTCTACCAAGGAATGCGTAAAATTTTACAGCCGTTAGAAACATTGCAGCATGCCGTAAAACAAATGACAGCTGGGGATTACAATGTACGGGTCAATGTTTCAGTAAATGATGAAATTGGGCATTTATCTTCCGCCTTCAACCAAATGGCAGATGCAATTCAGCAAGATGACGAAGCACAAAAATCCTTTTTAGCAACAGTTTCACATGAGCTGCGTACACCAATCAGCTATGTAAAAGGGTATAGTGAAGCTATACAAAAAGGAATAATTGATGAAGCTAAGCGGGATGAAGCAATCCGATTAATTGAGAAAGAAGCAACAAGAATGGAGCGCCTGACGAATGAGCTTATGCAACTGGCACGTAAAGAAGATAGCCAGGCAGAATCGTATTTTGATATGCTAGTCTTTGCGGAAACTATCCGTGATGCCATTCGTTTAGTACAACAAAAAGCAAGTGAAAGAAATATTCAAATCGATCAACAATTAAATGAAGAGATAATTGTCATTGGTGATGAAGAAAAACTAAAGCAAGTTTTTATTAACATCCTGGAAAACGCGATACACTATTCAACTGATCATTCTAGCATTCGTGTAGAATCTTCTATAGTAGATTCATATGCAGTTTTAACAATTACCGATTATGGGATAGGTATTCCACCCGAAGATCTGCCTCATGTAACGGAGCGATTTTACCGTGTGAACAAAGCGCGGAGCCGATCAGACGGCGGAAGTGGTCTCGGTTTATCGATAGTGGAGCAAATTGTTAAACATCATAAAGGAAAATTGGAAATTAAAAGTATAGTAGATGAAGGAACAGTTGTAAGTGTCATGTTCCCATTAATGGAGGAAGAATGATGAAAAAATGGTTATATAGCTTAGTTGCAGTACCTTTCGTATTATTCGGTTGTGGAGATGACGAAGTGGAAACACTAGAAACCGCTGAAGTACCTGCATTTGTCGAGGTACAAATTCAAACTGAAGAGCAATTAAATGTAGGGGAAGTTCAGCTTGCTGCACGTGTCACGCAGGATGAAGAAGTCGTGAATGATGCACAGGAAGTAAAGTTTGAAGTGTGGGAGTCCGGATTTCGAGATGAGGGTGACATGTTGGACGGGCAACTAACGGAGGATGGTATATACGTTGCGGAATATACATTCGATCATGATGGCGTATATTATATGTTTGCCCATACAACGGCTCGCGGAATGCATGTCATGCCAAAGCAAAAGCTCATTGTCGGGAAACCCGATATGAGTAAAGTTGTTGAAGATACAAGTTCGGATTCAATGGAACATGGGTCTAACGATGAAGAAGATGAAGAAAAAGAAAAAGAAAAAGAAAAAGATGAACACGGACATTAATTGATTGGCAAATTGAATTAAAAGGCGTATAATGATGACCAGATGACCGAAAATGTTTTCTGGTCATTTTTGATTCCTATGAATTACAAGGGAGGAACGCTAAGTGGATCGTCGAAAGGAAATTGTCCAAGCTGCAACGAAATCATTTACGCTTTTTGGTTATAAGGCGACTACCATTGAGCAAGTTGCAAAATTAGCAAACGTAGGGAAAGGTACGATCTACACATTTTTTCAAAATAAAGATGAACTTTTTCAGGAAGTTGTATTGAATTTAATTTATGAAATGAAGGAAACAACAGATCAAACGATAAATGTTAATGCAAGTTTTAAAGAAAATGCGCACATATCACTGATGAAGATTCTTGAATTTCGGGAGCGACACTTACTGTTTGCAAAGTTGATTGAAGAAGAAAAGTCACTTCGAACACCAGCAGTCCATGAAATGCTGTTAATTATTGAAAAGGAAATTGTGTCCTATGTCTCGAGGAGAATTCAAAATGGTATTGAAAAAGGTGAGATTCGAAACTGTAACCCAGAGCATGTTGCCTATTTAATGCTGAAATCATATATGGCCTTAGTTGTAGACTGGCAACAAACACATATTGAACCGATTAAAGAAAATGAAATTTTAGCACTGTTTAACGCTACGATTTTTTCAGGTTTAGAGAAAAAGTAAATTTCACACTATAAATAGAGTGGGATTTATTTTATACAAAAAAATGACCGGTTGACTGATTTAGTCATAACGTTTTAAAAGGAGAGTAAAAATGTTAAAAAGAGAGTGGCAATCGATTTGGAAGGATAAAAAATTAACTTTATCGATTATTGTTATGTTTTTTATGCCCCTGCTTTATGCCGGAATGCTGCTTTATGCATTTTGGGATCCGTACAATCGTCTAGATGAATTGCCTGTAGCAATCGTCAATGAAGATAAAGGTGCACAGCTAGAAGGGGAGCCGTTGCAATTAGGGGATGAACTGGTAAGTGAACTGCTCGATAATAAAGAGTTGAATTTTATAGAAATTGATGCTGAAAAAGCCAATGAAGGTTTGTTGAATGAAGACTATTATTTACTAATTCGAGTACCGGAAAACTTTTCAGAGCATGCAACAACCCTTCTAGAAGAGAATCCGAAAAAGCTGGAGCTTGAATACTATGCCAATGAAGGATCGAACTTTTTAAGTGCCCAAATTGGCGGCAATGCAATAGAAAAAATCCGAACTAAAGTGAATGAACAAGTAGCGAAGACATATGCTACAGAACTTTATGACGCCATTGCAAAACTGGGTGAAGGCTATATCGATGCATCTGATGCAGCAACAAAGATTCAGGAAGGTTTGGATGAGGTTGCGTCAGGCTCGGTAGAATTGAAAGAGTATTTATACCAACTTGCTTCTAGTACAGTAACGTTATCCAATGGTACAAATACACTGAATAAAGGAATTCAGGATGCTTCAAGCGGAGCGAAGCAATTAGCAGGTGGTATTCAAGATTTAAATAATGGCGCAACACAACTTCAAGAAGGTATGAACAGTGCTGCAACTGGTGCTGAGAATGTAGCAAAAGGTGTTACAGATTATACAAATGGAGTTGCTGAATTATCACAAGGGCAAGAGAAAGTGGCGCAAGGACAAGAGCAATTCCAGCAAGGCGTTTCATCCATCGCTGCAAATAGTACAAAAATTAATGAAGGTGCAGCAAGCCTACAAGCCGGTTCAAATGAAGTAGCTCAAGGGTTGGCAGCATTGCAACAACAGCTCCAAGCGATTACGGCTACATTACCGGAAGAGCAAGCTGCACAACTAAATGCGTCTGTAGAAGCACTTGTAGTGGGTAGCAAATCTGTATCAGATGGGGCGAGTACACTAGCAAGCAGTACGAACCAGTTCCAGCAAGGTGTTGCATCGTTACAGCAAAATGGCGTGGAGCTATTATCTGGTCAACAGCAAGTGGTACAAGGTTTACAGCAATTACAGCAAAACTCAGCGCAACTTGTCGAAGGGGCTAAAAGCTTGCAGGCAGGTAATGAAACTTTAGCTGCGAAAATGGGGGAATTAACAACTGGTTCGGAAAAATTGGTAGCAGGTGTTTCCACATTAAATAGTGGTCTGGATCAAATTAGTAATGGCTCGAAAGATTTGACAGCGGGAACAAATGAACTTGCTTCCAAGTCCGGTGAATTGGCTGAAGGATCCCAAGCATTAGTTGATGGTTCAGCCAAATTAAAAGATGGTAGCGGAGAACTTGCATCAAGCTTAAAAGATGCAGGGAAAGAAGCTGAAATGAATACAACAGATGAGCAAATCGATATGACGGTCAGCCCTGTAGAATTAAAAGAAACCGTTTATAATGAGGTTGATAATTACGGTGTCGGTTTTGCACCTTACTTTATTTCATTAGGATTATTTGTAGGATCTTTATTATTAACAAATGTTTATCCATACGTACAGCCAGCTGGTCATCCAACAGGTTTATGGAGCTGGTTCTCAAGTAAATCATCTGTTATTGTCATCGTTGGTTTCTTCCAAATGGTGATGACCTATGTATTAATGAAGTTTGGGTTAGGGATACAGGTGGAGCATGAGTGGTGGCTCATTGCGACTATTGTAATTACGAGTTTCGCATTTTTAGCTTTAGTGCAAATGTTTACAGTTGTGCTTGGTGATGTAGGACGATTCTTTGCTTTAATTTTCCTAGTCATTCAATTAGCAGGTAGTGCAGGTACATTCCCTGTGGAGCTATTGCCGATACCACTGCAAAACATCCATAGTTATTTACCGATGTCTTACTCAGTCCATGCATTCAGAGCAGCCATTTCGACAAATGATGGAGCTGTACTAACACACAGCTTAACTATTCTGGGGATAATTGGTGTGGTAAGTGTTGCGATTTCGTTTGCATTTTTTGCATTACTATATAAACGTCGTTATTCTAAAGTTCAAGAAGCATAATATCAACATGCTAAAGTGCCGTTCAGGCTTGAGGGGGCGGCACTTTAGCGTAATAAAAAAGACGATCCGCATTGACACGGATCGTCTTTTTTATTGTAAACATTGAGCAAAGTCTACAATAAAATCGTAAGCTATTATAGGTTCATCTTTTATCTAAGATGAAGGTTTGAAATAATGCGAATTAAACAGTGTAAAAATTAAAGAGAGTTACATTTATCACAATTGTTGCTGTAGCACTCGCTTTGTTCTTCGATTTTATCACCGCATTGAACGCAAATTTTATCAGGTAAATTCTTGAAAAATTCCACTACATTTTCTAACATTGTGCATGCCTCCTTTAAAGTTCTGTTATATTACTTCTGTTTATATTATGTATTGTATTATAACAGTTTGAATTCGTCAACACAAATAGCCTATTTTAAGTTAAAATAAATATGGACATATTGTGAAGGAGAGAAGCCCCATGTATTTTATCGATAACAAAGGGATTACAGATCCACGCATTAACTTGGCGATTGAAGAGTATGTATTAAAGAATATGGATATTGAAAAAGACGATTATTTACTTTTTTATATTAATCAGCCTTCAATCATTATCGGGAAAAACCAAAACACAATCGAAGAAATAAATACGGACTATGTAGAAGAAAACGGAATCATTGTCGTACGTCGCCTTTCTGGTGGTGGCGCGGTTTATCATGATTTAAACAACTTAAACTTCAGCTTTTTAACGAAGGATGATGGGAACAGTTTCAGCAACTACAAAAAGTTTACTCAACCAGTTGTGGATGCACTAGCAAAATTAGGAGTTAATTCAGAGCTGTCAGGCCGTAACGATATTTTAGCTGAAGGCAAGAAAGTATCGGGCAATGCACAATATTCGACTCGCGGCCGGATGTTTAGTCATGGTACGTTAATGTTTGATCTGGATATAGATGCTGTTGTCAATTCACTTAAAGTTAAACAAGACAAAATTGAATCTAAAGGGATTAAATCTGTGCGCTCGCGTGTGGCAAATATCGTTGATTTCCTGCCTGAAAAGATTACAGTTGAAGAATTCCGTATGGAAATTTTAAAATCAATTTTCGGTGGCGAGGAAAATATTAAATATTATGAGCTAACTGAAGATGATTGGGAAAAAATCCACGAAATTTCTAAAAGCCGTTATCAGTTATGGGAATGGAATTATGGCAAATCGCCACGCTTCAATATTCAAAAAACAAAGCGTTTTCCATCAGGCAGTTTAGATATTCGTTTAGATGTAAACAAAGGGGTTATTGAAGAAGCGACTATCTTTGGAGATTTCTTCGGTATAGGTGATGTGGAGGAAGTCGCACAATTACTGATCGGCACTAAATACGAACGTAATGCAATAGCGGAAAAGCTGAAAAATATAGAGATTCCTACTTACTTTGGTGGGGTTTCTGAAGAGGACTTCCTTCAATTAATATATTAGCATTCAGTGTATCGCATCATGAAAGTAATAGAGATTGTTTAAAGAGGGGCTCCAGATTTCGAGAGCTCCCTTTTTTTGATACAATAAGAGAGAAATTAGAAAGTTTTTTCAGCCATCTTTTTGCGCGGAGAGAAGTCGCGAATATGCCACTACTGTGGAAACGATGGACTAATAAAAAGATTAGGTATTATTATTGGATAACCTATTGAAAAGGAGGTCATTCAGATGGAAAAGCATCGAATTTTCATCGTCGAGGATGATCCAAAAATAGCTTCACTATTAGCAGATACATTAAGGAAATATCAATATGATGTGGAAACGATTGCTGACTTTGATTTATTAGTCGAGCAATGCCTGGCATTTTCACCACACTTGATTTTATTGGATATAAATTTACCTTCTTATGATGGATATTATTGGTGCCGAAAGTTAAGACAATTTACGAAGTGTCCAATACTATTCATTTCAGCCCGCTCCGGAGAAATGGATCAAATATTTGCGTTGGAAAATGGCGGGGATGATTTTATTACGAAGCCGTTCAACTATGAAATCGTACTTGCTAAAATTCGCAGCCATTTACGTCGTACATATGGAGAATATTCCGTAAGACAGGAGGAGCGAACAGTTGTACAAGGTCAGCTCACTTTATATTTGGAACGGATGGAACTTCAGTTAAGAGATTTGGTCATTCCTTTGCAAAAGAAGGAATGTATTATTTTGGGGTTATTAATGGGACAAGCACCAAAAGTGGTGTCTCGCGATCATTTGCTAGAGGAATTATGGGATGATCAAGCATTCGTCGATGAAAATACATTGAATGTAAATATGACACGTGTCCGGAAAAAGCTAGCAGACTATGGCATCAAATCAGTGATTGAAACCGTACGCGGGGCAGGCTACCGCTTTTTATTGAGTGCGGAGGAAATGTAATGGCGATCAAAATGTTTATTAAGGAGCATCTTTCCTATATTATTTTTCAAATTGTGCTGACATTATTTTTACTATCTTTATTTTGGCTGGATGGCTTTCGTAATATCAACACCGCCATTTATGCCATTGCTATTAGCACTCTTCTTATTTTTTCTTTTCTAGTTGTGAGGTATATGTTAAGACGCCGATATTTAGCAAAGATTTCGGTGCTTCCAAATACTATGGAAGATGCGCTTCAAAAAAACGCGAAAACTACCGAATATGCAGTAACAGAACAGTATTTACATGAGCTTTACCGGCTGTATCAGCATGAAGTACAGGTATTGTATGCGACCCAATCGCGGCAGTATCAATTTATGAACCAATGGGTACATCAGATGAAAACACCCGTATCAGTTTTAGAGTTGTTGTTACAGCAGGATGAGGAGCTTGATAAAAAAAGTGTCCAAGAGGAAGTGGAGCGTTTAAAGCGAGGCCTTGAAATGGTGCTAATGCATGCGCGATTGGAAAATTTTGCGGACGATATGCAAATTATGAAAGTACCGCTTAAATCCGTTATTATGGATACCATTAACGAGAATAAGCGTTTATTTATTACGAACCGTGTTTTTCCGGAAGTGAATATCGATGAGGATATAGTTGTAATGAGTGATGAAAAGTGGCTGCACTTTTTAATTGAACAATTTATTACTAACGCGGTGAAATATACATTTGAACCAAATAAGAAAATTTATATTACTGTCGTGCAGAACGAAAATCAGGTGCAATTATGCATACGTGATGAAGGAATTGGTATACCGAAAGCTGATTTATCCCGAATTACGAAAGCCTTTTATACAGGAGAAAATGGCCGGAAAACGGGTGAATCTACCGGTATGGGACTTTATATTGCAAAGGAAATATGCGATAAGCTCGGGCATCAACTCGTGATTACTTCTGAAACAGGTCAAGGTACACAGGTAGAAGTGATCTTTCAATCATAGGGGGCGTACGATGATACACATTGGAGACTGGAAATTAGCGGTAGATGTAGAAAAAACAAAAATGGTATTTGAATTTAACAGCTACCGTTGTATGAGTGAGGAATGCCACAATTTTGTAGAAGCGTGTGAAAAATATTTAGAACATAAAGTACTTGATTTTGCTAAGAAGCTTGGCATAGATCTTTCAAAGCCAAGCCAACTAGAAAGTCATCAAGTAAACGATAATACAACCATTATGTATTCGGGGAAATACCATATTATCGGCGAAATTGTGGAAGGTGAAGTCGATGGATGGGATATCATACTTGGAGAGCACTGTTTTTCGCTAACTGATGAAATGGATCAAGTTCCAATAATGATGGATGGTCCTATTATCGAAATTAGCTTTGAAGTTGTCCTGCCTTGGGTGCTAGAAAGTAATATACTCATTTAAAAGGAGTTACTATGCCAATTTTACAAATACAGGAAGCGACGAAAGTGTATGAGGGAAAAGTGACGAAGCGTGCACTAAACCAACTTAGTTTTGAGGTGGAAAAGGGTGAGTTTATAGCAATTATGGGTCCGTCGGGCAGTGGTAAAACAACACTGTTAAATATGGTTTCCATGATTGATACACTTACTTCCGGAGAGATTATTTTCAATGGAATGAAACCGCAAAAACTTAATAGTGAGGAGCTCGCATTTTTCCGTCGACGTCAGCTCGGATTTATATTTCAAGACTTCAATTTGCTTCCGACTTTAACGGTAGAAGAAAACATTATATTGCCGTTAACGCTTGATGAACAGCCAATAGCTGTTATGGAAGAGCGCCTTCATCATTTAAGTGAACTGCTCGAATTGACTTCTATTTTAGAAAAGCGTCCAAATGAAATTTCCGGTGGACAAGCACAACGTACTGCGATTGCTCGGGCATTAATTCATAGACCGATGCTTGTTTTAGCGGATGAGCCGACAGGGAATTTAGACTCGAATGCGTCACGAGAAGTTTTGGAGCTGTTGGGAAAAATGAATCAAGAAAATAACACTACTATTTTAATGGTGACACATGATCCGATCGCAGCAAGCTATTGCGACCGTGTAATTTTTATTAAAGATGGTGAGTTTTTCAATGAAATCTATAAAGATGACCGACGCCAAACATTTTTCCAACGAATTTTAAATGTATTAAGTTTATTAGGGGGACATGTCGGTGACTTTTCTTCAATTCGCCTACCGTAACGTTTTCCGGAATTTTCGAAACTACGCTGCCTTTTTTATGGCTAGTTTTTTTAGTGTTTTTGTTTTTTTTATCTATTCAATGTTGATGTTTCATCCTGAAATAGAAAGAGGGTTTTTAGGAGAAGTATCCATTGCAGGAATGGTTATTGCTGAAATTATACTGGTTCTCTTTTCGTGGTTTTTTATTTTTTATTCGATGCGGGCCTTTTTAGAGGCGCGTTCGAAGGAATTTGCGATATTGCTTCAGCTTGGCATGGACCGCAACCAACTCGGAAAACTGATTATCATTGAAACGATGACAATTGGTCTATTCTCCTGCATTTCAGGAATTGTTTTTGGTTATGCATTTTCTAAGTTTTTCTTTATGATTGTGCGTGAAATTTTAAACTTAACTGCACTGCCGCTCTATTTATCATGGGAGCCTTTTGTGCTTACGTTATTTGTTTACTTGAGTGCTTTTATAGTGATTTCAACAATCAGCATTATGTTTACTCCTGACATTAAAATTCGGAATTTGATTCGGGGTCCAAAATTTGTTGATGTTGTTACGAACTATTCAAAACGTAATGCGATTTTAGGAATTGTACTTATTTTATGTGGCTACAGTTTAGCGCTTATTACAACAAAGTCGTCCATTTTTACGTATACGCTGCTTATCCCGATCTTTGTAACTTTCGGGACGTATTATTTCTTTACAGATACAACGCTTTTTATTATAGATCGTTTGAAGAATCGTAAGCTGTTTTATTGGAAGCGAGCACGTATGTTGGCGATAGCCGAGCAAGTGCATATTTTACGTGTTAATTCTCGGATGTTCTTCATCGTTACCCTTGTTTCCACCCTTGCTTTTTTAACAGTGGGTGTATTATCTGCAATGTCGTCTTATACTTCTCAATACGATAAGCTCAACCCGATTGGTCTTATTTATAAAGGAGTAACCGATAACCCATATGAAACTGAGCATATTCTCTCCATTATTGATGAGCTGGAAGAGAGCGGAATTAGTTATCATATGACGCGTTTTACTGTAGTACGTCAAACATCTACCTATACTTCGAATCCGGTAGAGGTGTTTCGGGAAACCGATATTAACCATTTACTGTTTTCCTATAAATATCCGCTTGTTAGTTTAACGAGTGGGGAAGCGATGTTCATCCCGTACTCGGAAGATTCGATTGAAACATTAGAAGAAACGGTTGTAGAAACGGTTTTAAAGGAAAACGATATTCATCTGACGATTGATAGTGTGTATCCGAAAGTGTTTTTCCCATCTGCGATTATTAGCAGTAATGCGATTATAATTAGCGACGAAGACTTTACGCGTCTCGTAAATGATTTTGAGATGACACCTTATGTCGAGCCAGGTTATCACTTATTTACTTTTGATATTCCTAACTGGACTGAAACTGACCAAATTGGTCTAGGAATTCAGCAAATGGTTGCTAGAGATTATATTTTAAATAGTGACTACACACTGCCATTTTATTTTGAAAATGCTGGTTTAAATTATTCTTATATATTAGCTACGTATTCTTTGTTAACGCTCGTTGGTATATTAGTAGTAGCTGTATTTTTATTGGCATCAGGTAGCTTTGTTTATTTCAAAATTTACGCAAACTTGGACCGGGAGAAAAAGCAGTTTGATATGCTCAAAAAAATTGGTTTAAGTGATAAGGAACTAAAGCGGCTTATTACAAGAAATTTAGTCATTCAATTTTTCCTGCCATGGGGCTTAGCCTTTATTCATAGTGCTTTCGCGTTCTTTGTCGTCCAAACTGTTTTAAATGATGTCATGAATTTATCGATCGTAAAGGAAGTTGTATTCTCATTTACGTTGTTTGGAATTATACAAGTTGTCTATTTTTATTTAATAAGATGGCGGTATTTATCTCACGTCCGAGGATGATGTGGATAGAAAAAATATGATTTTAGTACAATATTTCGGTATAAACGAGAGTTTGGTATTGTTTTATTAATATACTTATCTTATAATGCTAATAAAGTGAATATTGTTTCATTTTACGCATAAAGGGGATGGGTGTATTGAATTTAGTTGAAAAGGTAAGACAACAGGCTTTCGAACAACCAGAAAAAACAGCGTACTACTTTTTAGGCAAAGGCACGTCATACGGGGAATTGGAGCAAACCGTTGCGCGATTTGCTGCTGCCTTGGAAGATTTAGGTGTACAAAAGGGCGATCATGTCGCATTTTTACTTGGGAATACACCGCATTTCATCATCAGTCTTTACGCTTCTATGCGTATTGGTGCTGTGGCAATTCCGATTAATCCAATTTATACAGCAGATGAAATTTCCTATATTATTAAAAATGGTGACGTTAAGGTTGTTATCGCACTTGATTTACTTTTACCGCTTGTGGAAGCAGGGGTGCATAGATTACCACAAGTTGAACAGTATATTATTTGCGAAACGACACCGGAAATCGGTGAGAAATATGCGGCACTTTCGGATGCTGCTAAAGAAAAAACAAAGCTGTTTTCACAAGTACTGGCTACAACGGCTCGTACAACTGATCCGGTAGATTTAGCTCCGGACGATACAGCTATTATTTTATATACTTCCGGTACAACAGGTCATCCAAAAGGCGCAATGCTGACACATAATAACCTGTTTTCTAATGCACGTGATATTGGAGATTATTTGCAAATGACGACGGATGACCGTGTTATTGCAACATTACCAGTATTCCATGTATTTGCATTAACGGTTGTGGTGAACTCTCCATTAACGCGGGGAGCGACAATTTTATTGGCACCACGCTTTAGTCCAGGAGAAATTTTTGAACTAGCTTCGACATATAAGGCAACTGTATTTGCAGGAGTGCCGACAATGTTTAATTTCCTGTATCAGTATGAACAAGGTGATGTTTCGGCATTTTCAAGTGTTCGTTTAACAATTTCAGGGGGAGCATCATTACCAGTATCATTACTACATAACTTTGAGCAAAAGTTTAATGTACGAATCTCTGAAGGCTACGGTTTATCAGAAGCTTCACCGGTAACATGCTTTAATCCTATTGATCGCGAACGTAAACCGGGTTCAATCGGGCAGTCGATTGTGAATGTTGAAAATAAAATTGTTGATGAAAACGGCGAGGAAGTAGGAGTCGGTGAAGTCGGCGAATTGATCGTTCGTGGACCAAACGTAATGAAGGGCTACTACAAAATGCCGGAAGAAACGGCTGTTGCGATTCGTGATGGCTGGTTATATACAGGAGATTTAGCGAGCAGAGACGAGGAAGGGTACTTCTATATCGTTGATCGCAAAAAGGACTTAATAATTGTAGGCGGTTACAATGTGTATCCTCGTGAAGTAGAGGAAGTATTGTTCTCGCATGAAGGAATAGTAGAGGCAGCAGTTGTAGGCTTCCCTGACCGTGATTTTGGTGAGGCGGTACATGCATATGTTGTATTAAAAGATCCTTCTCTTACAGTTGAGGACATTCGAGCTTACTGTGCTAAGCATATCGTGAAATACAAAGTGCCGTCTGTTATTGAAATTTTGGACGAGCTTCCTAAGAATACAACAGGTAAAATTCTGCGACGCTCTTTAAAAGAAATCGCAAAAGCATAGCATACAAACACCTACTGCACTTGTGGTAGGTGTTTTGCTATTTGAAAAATACAAGGATTGCATTATGAGTGTAGAGACGGTGCCTACTACTGTAAGCACCGCCTATAAGCGTAACGCTATAAAGGCAGACACAATAGGTTTAGCGGGAGTCTCAAGCCGCAATAATAGCAGCAGTTTAGGTGGACGTTTACGGTGTGCCTTTACTGCTGCTATGTGGTTCCCACCAAAGATACAATGGCACTTAATAAAACCAATTCCTGAGGTTATTAGTCTTAAATATGAAAGTTATACTAATAATATTTTGAACTTTCAAATAAAAAATGTTAAAGTATTATTACGGAAATCGAAATAAATTTTAAGAGGTGTTATAATGGCAAACTATGTAACGAAAGAAAGTCTTTTTGAAATACAATCCATTACGAATCCAATACTTGCACCAAACGAGAAAGAAGCATTATTTATACGCACTCAATTGAATGAGAAGGAAAATAACTATAATGCTCATCTGTTTCATATTGATTTGGAAACAGGGGAATCAGCGCAGTGGACTTACGGCAATGAAAGAGTTTCAAGTCCACAATGGTCACCGGACGGCAAGCAAGTGGCGTTTTTGGTTAAGCGCAATGAAAAACAGCAGCTGTATATTTTAAATAGCCGTGGAGGAGAAGCCCAGGAAGTAACAACACTTCCGAATGGCGTCAATTCATACTTATGGAGTCCATGCGGTGAGAAGCTTTGGATTACGAGTACTGTAAAAAAAGGCTTGGGCATTACAGAGCAGGAAGAAAAAGAAGAGAAGAAAGTTCCAAAAGCATATGTAGTCGACAAAATGAAATACAAAGCAGATAGTGTTGGGTTATTACCTCAGGAACGTTATTCACAAATTGCGAAGGTCGATTTAGCAACAAAAGAAGTGAGTGCTTTTACAGAAGGTGATTATTCTCATAGTTTACAAGGGATTTCACATGATGGAAAAACATTGGTCATTGCAGTAAATCGTGCTGAAAATACGGATGATGTATTCCGTACACCACTATTTTTAGTTGATGTTGAGACGAAAGAAGAAGCAGTATTAATTGATGAAGATGGCTATTATGGTGGCGCGGAGTTTTCATTTGATGATCGTTATATAGCATTTGGCGGCTCAGACCATACATATAAAAACGCGACACATGGCCATGTTTATATTTATGATACAGAAACAAAAACAACGCAAAAGCTGACTGAGATGCTGGACGTACCAGTAGGGGATTACGCTGTTGCTGATATCCAGCAAGGTGTTGATGCTCCAACGGTCATTTGGACAGAAAATAATGATTTATATTTCCAAGTGTCTACTGAGGGAGATATCCGATTATATTATGCTACATTAGAGGGCGCAATTTATCCTGCATCACCTGAAAATGAACATGTATATGGATATGCCGTTTTCAAAAATGGTAACCGTGCCTTGATGACGGTTTCGAATCCGACATTCCCTGGTGAATTATTTGATTTTGATATTACAACGGGTGAGCGCAAACAGCTGACAACATTTAATGCAGAGTTTTTAGAATCAACAACACTTTCAACGCCGGAAGCTATCTCGTATACAGCGAAAGATGGTATCACTGTACACGGATGGATGATGAAGCCTGCTCAATATACTGAAGGCGAGAAATATCCTTTCATTGTGGAAGTACATGGTGGACCTCATACATTGTATGCGAATACATTTTTCCATGAAATGCAGTTATTAGCGGCAAAAGGGTACGGCGTATTATATGTGAATCCTCGTGGCAGTCATGGTTATAGCCAGGAATTTGTAGATGGTGTACGCGGTAAATATGGTGAAGGTGACTACGAGGATATTATGGCTGGTGTTGACTATGTATTGCACCATTATGCATGGATTGACGAGTCACGTTTAGGTATTACTGGTGGTAGCTACGGTGGATTTATGACGAACTGGGTTGTAGGACATACGAATCGCTTTAAAGCAGCTGTTACACAGCGTTCGATTTCAAACTGGATTAGCTTCTACGGGGTATCGGATATCGGCTATTACTTCTCTGAATGGCAAATGCTGGCGGATATGAATGATGTTGAAAAGCTATGGCATCATTCGCCGTTAAAGTATGCGGCAAATGTTGAGACACCGTTACTTATTTTACACAGTGAACGCGATTTCCGCTGTCCAATTGAGCAAGCAGAACAGTTGTATATTACATTAAAGCGTATGGGTAAAGAGGTTGGATTCGTCCGCTTCCCGGAATGTGATCATAACTTATCACGAACAGGGATTCCAAATTTACGACTAGAACGATTGGAGCAAATCACAGGTTGGTTTGAGAAATATTTATAAAAAGTAAGGGACTGGGACATAACCAAAAAAGCCATTTTTCTCCTTGAGAAAAATGGCTTTTTTTCTATGTGTAAAATTGATTTCCATTCCGGGACGCTTTCCGCGGGCACGGCCTGAGCCTGTAGTCTCAGGCGTCGTGCTGTTCCCGCAGGAGTCGCCCTCCATTCCAATCAATTTATAAAATATCCGTTTCTTACTATGTTTTTTAACCTTTTACAATCAAATTTCCACTTCTGTCCCAGTCTCTTTTTCAAGATTGTTATTTCCCTTTAAACTGTGGGGGTCTTTTTTCTGCAAAGGCGTTTAGTGCTTCAATGCGGTCCTCTGTAGGAATTGTCAGTTCATATGCTTTGCGTTCAATTTGCAAACCATTTTGAATGTCGGTTTTCATTCCTTGCTTCACGGAATTTAGCTTGCTGTAGAGCAATCGGTGCATTTTTTAAAATTAATGCCGCAAAATCAGCAGTTACTTCACGTAGATTTTCAAAAGGTGCTATTTTTGTGACCACGCCATATTGAAGCGCCTCTGCTGCAGTCATCCGTTTAGCAGTTAAAATAAGTTCGAGCGCTTTTGCTTCGCCGATTAAACGTGGCAGTCGCTGTGTACCGCCTGCACCTGGAATAATCCCTAAGCTTGTTTCCGTTAAGCCGAGTGAAATCTGGTCAGCAGCGATGCGGAAGTCACAAGCAAGTGCTAACTCAAGTCCTCCACCAAAAGCATATCCGTTTAAAACGCAAATTGTTGGCTGCGGTAATTGTTCAATCAGTGTAAACACTTCACCAAAGCGATTTAAATTTCGCTTTACAAGTGTGTCAGGCAATGTTTTACGTTCTTTTAAATCAGCACCAACAGAAAATGCTTTATCACCTGCTCCTGTAATCACGACAAGGCGAATATCAGGATGAATTTGAATAGATTCGATGACACTTCGTAATTGTTCAAGCATTTCAAAGTTAAAGGCATTTAACATATCCGGACGATTAAGGGTTACATATGCGATAAAATCTTTTTGGTCGTATTTTACAGTGTTCACATTTACTACCTCCTGATATTTTGTTACTCTAGTTTTATAGTACATTGTAAATGGTTTTAATTACAACAAATTACATTATAGTGAAAATATACTAGAATTAGGGAGGATTAAATTGGAAGTTTTCATCGGTAGACAACCAATATTTAATAAATACGAAGAAATCATTGCATATGAGTTGTTGTACCGAAATAATTACGTGAACAAGTTTCCGGATATTGATTCGGATACAGCGACAATCGAATTATTAATTAATTCATTTCTTTCCATAGGTATTAATGAAGTAGCAAATGGCAAACCGTCTTTTATTAATTTCACTGAAAATTTAATTATGCAAGATTCGGTAGACTTTTTAGAGCCTGAACAAGTAGTGATCGAAATACTGGAAAACATTTCAATTACTCCTGAACTAATTCAACAGCTAAAACACTTAAAAAGTGCAGGTTACAAGCTTGCTCTTGATGATTTTGTAATTGATGAGAAAGTTCTTGTATATGATGAACTTTTCCCACAGATTGATTATGTTAAAATTGACTTTTTGCATACAGCAGAACATGAGCGGATTGGGACAGAGAAGATTATTAAATCCAATTTCCCACACATTCAGCTTTTAGCAGAGAAGGTAGAAACGCGCGAGCAATTCGAAATTGCAAAACAATCGGGGTATTCTTTATTTCAAGGATACTTTTTTGAACAGCCCCAAATATTAACTGCAACCGATATACCAGCAAATATCTTTCAATATTTTCAAATTATATCTTTATTGCGTAATGATGAAGCGAATTTTGATTTATTGGCAGAAAATATCGAACGTGAGATTTCACTTTCATATCGGTTATTGAAGTTAATTAACGGATCCTCTAGGCGAACGAAAAAGAAGGTGCGTTCGATAAAGCAGGCAATATTAATGTTGGGACTGTTGGAACTGCGTCAATGGGTATACTTGCTAGCGATGCGTGAGTCGAATGTAAACCCTAATAACGATGTGTTTAAAGAGTTAATGTATGCATCGTTATTTAGAGCAAAAGCATGTGAAATAAGTGCTCGTTTAAATTATAAAAAAAATTACTCAGAGTACTTTTTAGTTGGGCTCTTTTCATTAATCGATTCTTTATTAAAACGTCCTATAAACGTTATTGTTACACAATTACCGTTGTCAGAAGATATTATAGAAACAATTTCTGGATCACAGACAGTTATGACGCCTTACCTTCAATTTAGCACAGCTTTAAGTAAGCTAGATTGGGAAAATATAATGCCGTTAGCCAATCGCTTAAATATTCCGAGCGATGAGATTTTACCAATGTATGAGGAAATAAAAGGATGGGTAAATGATACGCTTAATATGAAATAATCGGTACAGCTCTACGTCCTCTTTACTTTAATGAAGTTCTCATTTTATGTTGGATTTGCTATAATTCAAAGGAATTTGCAAAAGAAGCGAGGATTAATATGACGTATAGTTCACAACATTCAGTGAAAGATAGTATAAAAGAGTATTTATTTGTCATTATAGGAGCGGCAGTCATTGCCTTTGGTTTTAATGTATTTTTATTTCCAAACCAAGTTGCTTCTGGCGGGGTTAGTGGGATAAGTACTATTTTGCATGGTATGTTCGGCTGGAATGCCGGCATAGTACAATATGCATTTAATATTCCTTTATTTATCGCAGGAGTACTTGTACTTGGGAAGAAATTCGGCATTAAATCATTTATCGGTACGATTGCGTTACCTTTTTTCGTTATTTTAACGGCAGACTGGGATGCATGGACGTTAAATCCGTTATTAGGGTCGATTTTTGGTGGGATTGTTGTCGGCTTAGGTATTGGACTTGTATTTAAAGGAAATGCTTCAACAGGTGGTACAGATTTACTTGCACAAATTATAACAAAATTTACAGGCCTGACTTTAGGGACGAGCGTATTGTTCATTGATGGCGTTATCGCTGTTAGTGCGGCAATTGTTTTTGATTTGGAAAAAGGACTTTATGCTTTAATCGGTCTTTATGTCACAACAAAAACGATTGATATTGTGCAGCTTGGTTTTAGCCAATCGAAAATGGTTTATATCATTACTCGAAAGGAAACAGAAGTGCGCGATGCGATTTATAAAGAAGTTAATCGTGGGATTACGAGGCTTCCAGCATATGGTGGCTATACGGGTGAGGAACGGCCAGTATTGATGGTTGTCGTCTATCAAACAGAGTTCACAAAGCTGAAACAAGTGTTGAAAGCCATTGATCCAGAAGCGTTTGTTATCGTTTCAGATGCTTATGAAGTGCTAGGAGAAGGTTTCAAAAAAGTATAAGTTTGTTATAATTAGCAGTGGATTAGTAAAACGTTTTTGGAGGGGTTTAGAGTGAAAAAAGGTTTACTTACATTAGTATTTGGATCAGCGCTATTTTTAGCAGCATGTGGTGGGGATGATTCGGCAACAAACGGCGAAACTGCAGAAGTTGATGGAGAAAAAATCGTTAAACAATCCTGTGCAACATGTCATGGTGGTCAATTACAGGGTGGCAGTGCTCCGGCATTGGATAAATTAGGAGCAAAATATTCTGAAGAAGAAATTTTAGATATTATTTTAAACGGTAAAGACCGTATGCCTCCTGGGATTGTAAAAGGTGAAAAGGCTGAAGCGGCTGCAGAGTATTTAGCAACTTTAAAATAACAAACGAAACGATGGGCAAATGAGCTTCATCGTTTTTTTATTGGGCTATTTTTAGCGGTTCCGTGAAGAAAAGTAAGTTCGTTTTATATTGGAAATTTATAAGTCATGTTAAAATACTATATAGATGTCTGGAGATAGGAGCGTACCAAATTCATGATTCAAGTAATTGCGAAAGATGTTATGGAAAAATTCAATTTAAAGCTGATTAGTGGTGAAGAAGGAATTGGACGTTATATAACGACTAGTGATATTTCAAGGCCAGGTTTGGAAATGGCGGGGTACTTTACCCATTATCCGGCTGATCGTGTCCAGCTATTAGGGAAAACAGAGCTATCATTTTTTGAAATGCTGCCTGAAGAAGATAAAATCAGCCGAATGAAGCGCCTCTGTTCCGATGAAACACCAGCTATTATTATTTCGCGTGATTTACAGGTGCCGAAAGAGCTTATCGATGCATCCAACGAAAATCATGTACCTGTATTTGTAACAAATCAAACTACAACGTGGTTTTCAAGCCGGTTAACCAACTTTTTAGAAAGTAAGCTTGCCCCGACAACGGCAGTGCATGGTGTTCTTGTCGATGTATATGGGATTGGTGTATTAATAATGGGGAAAAGCGGTGTCGGTAAAAGTGAAACAGCACTTGAGCTAGTAAAAAAAGGGCATCGTTTAGTAGCGGATGATAGCGTTGAAATCCGCCAAGAAGGGGAAAATATGCTTGTCGGGAGCCCCCCGCCATTATTGGAGCATTTGCTTGAAATACGCGGAATCGGTATCATTGATATTATGACACTATTTGGCGCAAGTGCTATTCGTCCATATAAGCGGATTACGTTAATTATCGAGCTGGAAACGTGGGATCCTGAAAAGTTTTATGATCGTCTAGGTCTTGATGAAGAGAAGATGAAAATTATTGATACAGACGTAACGAAACTTACTGTTCCTGTTCAGCCTGGTCGAAATGTATCGGTAATTATTGAAGTGGCTGCTATGAATTATCGTCTGAAAAAAATGGGTGTTAATGCAGCAGAGGAATTTTCACGTCGTTTAGATGATATGCTTGTCGTAAATGATGAAATGGATGATTATTAATGGAGTAGGTAGTAGAAGGGAGAATTTTATGGGTACAAATTTATTAGCGATTAATCCGGTCGCATTTCACCTTGGATCATTTCCGGTGAACTGGTATGGCATTATAATTGGATTAGGTATTGTTATTGCTTACTTTTTAGCACAAAAGGAGTCGGTACGCCGTGGATTCGACCAAGAATTTATAGCTGATTTACTCATTTGGGCAATACCGATTTCGATTTTATCAGCACGTGCGTATTATGTTGTGATGAAGTGGGACTATTATAGTCAAAATCCAGGACGCATTATTGAAATTTGGAATGGTGGTATTGCGATCCACGGTGCCTTAATTGGGGCATTTATTACGGCTTATATATTCACTAGAAAGCGTAAAGTGAGCTTTTTGAAATTAGCCGATATTGCTGCACCGAGTATTTTAGTCGGGCAAATTATTGGTCGCTGGGGAAATTTCGTCAACCAGGAAGCTTACGGTGGACCAGTGTCGCGTGAATTTTTGGAAGGTTTATTTATTCCGAACTGGATTATCGAACAAATGTATATTAGAGAAGAAGGTACATATGTCCACCCGACATTTTTATATGAATCATTATGGAATGTTGTCGGATTAGTAATTTTACTGTTTGCTCGTAAATTGAATTGGCGACGCGGGGAAATGTTTTTCTTCTATTTAATATGGTATTCAGTAGGCCGATTCTTTATCGAAGGATTGCGTACGGATAGTTTATATATAGGGGACGAGTTACTGCGTTCTGCACAGGTTGTATCTATTATTGGAATAGCTGTTGGTATTATCGGTATTATTTACCGCCGAGTGTATGTTAAACCAGCTGTGCATTATTTAGATGAGGAAAAAAACCCAGCAAAACCAGCAGCAAATAAAAGTAAAAAGAAAAATAACAATAAAAAGAAATAATAGTACTGAGGCTGGGACATAAATCTTTGTATAAGGGAAATACTCTTATGAAGAAATTGATATTATATGAATTGATTGGAGTGAAGGGGCGACTCCTGGGGGAAAAGCACGACGCCTGAGACTACAGGCTCAGGCCGTGCCCCCGGAAAGCGTCCCCGGAACGGAAATCAATTCTGGCAGAAGTAGAAAAATATCTATTTTTTCTTTGGGAAAATAGATATTTTTCGTTTTGTCCCAGGCTCTTTTTAAAAGAAAGAGGCCATGGTTATGAAAACAAAAGCGTTGTTATTTGATTTTGATGGTACGTTACTGAATACAAATGATTTGATTATCCAAACGTTTATGTATATTTTTGACGAAAGATTTCCCGGGCAATATTCGACAGTAGATTGCCTGAAATTCATCGGTCCGTCATTAAAACAGACTTTTGACGAATTAACACCTGGTGAAACAGAAATAATGATTGCGAAATATAGAGAGTGGAGTGCGGCAAACCATGATTCGTTAGTTACCGGCTATGAAGCGGTAGTTGAAACTTTGGAAGAGCTGCATGCATTAGGAATTAAAATGGCCATTGTTTCTACAAAAAGCAGAGAAGGGTTAGCTCGCGGAATGAAAATTTTACAAGCAGAGCACTTATTTGATGCGATTGTCGGATTAGATGATGTCGAACATGTAAAACCACATCCTGAGCCGGTTCTTTTAGCATTACAAAAGCTTGGCGTTGATCGAAGTGAAGCAATTATGATTGGTGATAACTCGCATGATATTGAAGGCGGGAAGAATGCCGGTGTTCGAACAGCTGGTGTTGCCTGGTCTGCAAAGGGTGTCGACTACTTAATGTCTTATGAACCGACATATATGCTGCACCATATGCGTGATTTACTTGAAATTGTGAAAGGGGAGTCTTCATGAGGAGAACCGAACGCTATCGTGTACAAAATGCTAATTCATTGTGGAATGTATATGAAACGGTTTCGTTTTGGAAAGTAATGAAGTGCTTTATCGTAATCCAAATTGGACGTATTACACCTGTTATGGCTTGGAAAAATTGGCTGTACCGAACGTTTTTGAAAATGAAAATCGGCAAACAAGCCTCACTGGCGCTAATGGTTATGCCGGATTCGATGTTTCCGGAGCGTATTTCGGTAGGAGATAATTCCATCATCGGCTTTAATACGACAATTTTAGCTCACGAATATTTAATCGAGGAATATCGATTAGGTGATGTAGAAATCGGCAGAAATGTTATGGTTGGTGCAAACTCAACGATATTACCGGGAGTAAAAATTGGAGACGGGGCTATTGTTTCTGCTGCAACACTCGTTCATAAAGATGTCCCAGCTGGCGCAATGGCAGGAGGCAATCCGATGCGTATTATCTTCACTGCTGAGCAGATGGCAGAACGAAAAAAGAACGATCAGCCTGTATGGCAAAATTAAATTTGGAGACACTTTGCTACGGCGGGGTGTCTTTTTTAGTCTCGTCACATTTGCGGCAAATGAAAACTACTTGCAAACCCTTTGCCTAAGATATTTAACCATATATGATATATAATGAATTGATATATCAGAAAATTAAATTATTGAATATTCAACAATTCCATTGACTATGGAAACTAGTAGCAGTAAAATACTTTCATACACTAGTAATTCATTACTCTAGCGAAGTGAAGTGAAATTACGAAACAGGAAATAATATTTTATTTAAAAAAGTTTAGGATGTGTCAAAATGTCATCGATAAAAATGTTTGAAAAACCTCTTGGGATGCGCGATACATTTCCCGATATATATGAAAAACTTGAATTAATTCGATCGACTGGTCGAGAACTGTTGCATACTCGTGGTTATGAGTTTATTAAAACGCCCTCTGTAGAATATTACGATACAGTGGGGAAAGCATCGGCAATTTCTGATGCTCGTCTATTTAAACTTGTTGATAGTCAGGGGAATACACTTGTATTACGCCCGGATATGACAACACCCATTGCACGTGTAGCGACTTCAAAATTATTAAAGGAAAAAATACCACAGCGCTTAGCCTATTTTGCGAATGTATTCAGAGCACAGCAACGTGAAGGTGGGCGCCCAGCGGAATTTGACCAAATGGGTATTGAATTAATCGGCGACAATTCAGTGTTTGCTGATGCGGAAGTCATTATGACCGCAATTGATTTAGTAAAGAGCTTTAATATTACTGATTTCAAAGTTACGATCGGACATGCCGGCGTATTAAGTCGCATATTAAAGGATTATACAGAGAGTGATGAACAGGCTCTTCATTTAAATGATTTACTCGTACAACGGAATTTTGTAGGGTTTGAAGAAGCTGTATTGGCATTTGATTTACCCAAAACAAAATCTGATGCATTGTTGGCCTATATTGAAGAAGCCATTAGAGTCCCTTCTATAGAAGCTATTGAAAAATATGTCCGAAAAAATGATGCGCTTGAATATATGCGCAGCTTAGCAAAAATTTTGGATGCTGCTGGGTATGATGAATACATAGCATTCGATTTCACATTGTCGAGCCATATGAGCTATTACACAGGGATGTTATTTGAAGTATTTGCTTCAGGCAGTGGTTTCCCGTTAGGAAATGGTGGTCGTTATGATGGATTGCTTCAGCAATTCGGTTCGCAAGTTGGCGCGACTGGTTTTGGATTACGTGTAGATCGCGTTTTTGAAGCGATGCCAAAGATCGATATTGTAACAGACAATGTGCTTGTATTATTTGAGTCAGAGCGTTTTTCTGAAGCTTTACAGACGGTGAAGCTTTTACGTGAACAAGGTAAGCAAGTGACGTTCCAATCATATGAGGGAATCGAAAATATTGAAGCTTTGAAGGCACATTATAAAATAGTTAATGAATTTAAAAGCAGGGAGGCATAAGCAATGACAGAGCTAACAATCGCGATGCCAAAAGGCAGAATTTTTGAAGAGGCATATGAAATGCTGCTCGAGGCTGGTTTCAACCTTCCTGAAGAAGTAGAAATGTCCCGTAAACTAATGATTGAAATTCCAGAGGAAAAGATTAGCTTTATTTTAGCGAAGCCTATGGATGTGCCGGTATATGTAGAGCATGGTGTAGCAGATATTGGAATTGCGGGGAAAGATGTACTGCTTGAGCAACGTCGTACTGTTCATGAGCTGCTCGATTTAAAGATTAGTGAATGCTATATTGCTTCAGCAGGTTTACCGAATACGACGATGAGTGAAATCGCACCACGTATTGCGACGAAATATCCGAATATTGCGTTGAAATATTATAAAGGTATCGGTGAGCAAGTTGAAATTATTGAGCTGAATGGTTCGATTGAGCTTGCACCGATGATTGGCTTAGCGGATCGCATTGTCGATATCGTATCAACAGGACGTACATTAAAGGAAAATGGTCTCGTGGAATATGAGCATATTGCCGAAGTCTCATCACGTTTGATTGCCAATCCTGTAAGCTATCGTATGAAAAGCGACCGTATTCAGGATTTAGTTACGCGCTTAAAAAAATGTGTGAAATAAGAGAGGCTAAATAGATGAAAATAACAATTTTAAACGACGATATTTCTTTAAAACGCCAACTCGAGCAAGGCAACGAGCAGCAGCTGCAAACCGTTCGTGAAGTAATTCAGCAAGTACGAACAGAAGGGGATGCGGCAATTAAATATTATAGTGAAAAATGGGACGGTTTTGCACCTGAAAATTTACGTGTCTCGGAGCAGGAAATTGTTGAGGCTGTAAAAAATTTCGATCAGCAATTATATATCGATTTACAGGAGGCAGCAGATAATATTCGCCTTTACCATAATGAACAAAAGCGTAGTGGCTTTCACTTGCCGTTAGCGGATGGTTCGTATTTAGGGCAGCGGATTACACCCCTAGATGCAGTAGGGCTTTATGTACCGGGTGGCTCAGCGGCTTATCCTTCTTCTGTTTTAATGAATGTTATTCCGGCGCAAGTTGCAGGGGTAAAGCGTATTGTCATCACATCACCAGCAGGAAATGATGGGAAGCTGCCGGATGCTGTATTAGTGGCAGCCCATATTTTAGGTGTGACGGAAATTTATAAAGTAGGCGGTGCACAGGCGATTGCGGCACTAGCATATGGAACAGAAACAATAGCACCAGTAGATAAAATTACGGGTCCGGGAAATATATTTGTGGCATTAGCAAAACGTGAAGTATTTGGCGAAGTAGCAATTGATATGATTGCAGGGCCATCTGAAATTTGCGTTTTGGCGGATGAAACTGCCTATGCTGATGAAATTGCGGCAGATCTTTTATCACAGGCAGAGCATGATGCACTGGCTTGCGCGGTACTCATTACGACGAGTGATGATTTGGCAGATGCGGTATCAGACCAGGTAGAAATCCAATTATCCAAATTGCCGCGTGAAGCAATTGCCAGAAAATCAATCGAAAACTTTGGTCATATTTATGTTGCTGAATCGATGAAAGAAGCGGTGCGAGCGGTGAATTCATTAGCACCGGAACACTTGGAAGTTGTAACGGAAAATGCCGAAAAGGTTTCGGAAATGATTACACATGCGGGTGCTATTTTTATCGGGCGTTATAGCTCTGAGCCAGTGGGCGATTATTTTGCCGGTACGAATCACGTATTACCTACAAATTCAACAGCACGGTTTGCAAGTGGGTTAAATGTGGATGATTTTATTAAACGAACGAGCGTTGTTTATTACAGCGAAAAAACTTGGAAACAAAATTCGCCGAAAATTGCACGTCTTGCACGACTTGAAGGGTTGGAAGGACATGCAAGAGCAGTAGAATCACGGGGCTGGGATAAAGGAGAAGAAGAATGACACGTTTTGCGAAAATCGAACGAAATACAAATGAAACAAAAATTGCAGTAGAGCTTAATATAGATGGATCTGGGCAAGCTGAAATAAAAACAGGTGTCGGTTTTATGGACCATATGCTGGATTTGTTTATAAAGCACGGGTTATTTGACGGGAAAATTATTGCAAATGGCGACACTTGGATAGATGACCACCATACGACAGAGGATATTGGTATCGTATTAGGTCAAGTATTCCGTGAAGCATTGGGCGATAAAAAAGGGATCAAACGTTACGGAACTGCATTTGTACCGATGGATGATGCATTGGCACAGGTTGTGGTGGATTGTTCGAACCGTCCGCACTTGGAATACCGTATTACACCTGAACTTAATGCCAAGGTAGGGTCATTTGATACAGAACTTGTGCATGAGTTTTTATGGAAGTTTGCGTTAGAGGCGCGCATTAATTTACATGTCCTCGTTCCTTATGGACATAATACACACCATATTATTGAAGCAGTTTTTAAAGCATTAGCACGTGCCTTAGATCAAGCGGTTCAAATTGACCCGCGTGTGAAAGGCGTGCCATCAACAAAGGGGCTGTTAACGTGAAAATTGGTGTAATTGATTATGGAATGGGTAATTTATTCAGTGTTGAGCAGGCGTTGAAGCGACTTAATGTTGAAGTCATTGTGTCAAATGACAAAGCGGAACTGGAAACAGCAGATGCTTATGTTTTGCCAGGTGTTGGTGCCTTTCCAGATGCAATGAAGCGTTTAAAGGAAAAGGGTTTAATTGATTTCATTCGCAATACGAAAAAGCCGTTACTCGGAATTTGCTTAGGAATGCAGTTATTGTTCGAAGAAAGTGATGAAGTAGCTGTAACGGAAGGGCTAGGTATTTTTAAAGGGCGTATTCAACGTTTTGAAGGAGTTTCCCGCATTCCGCATATGGGATGGAATGACTTAACATTGCAGCATACGCCAAGCTGGCTGGATAGAGATAACCTGCCTGCAGCACGCCATGTATATTTTGTCCATTCATTTTATGCGAGTGGATTGGATGAGAAGGAACGGGTTGCTTCGGCAGACTATGAACATATACAAGTGCCTGGGATTGTGGCAAAGAACAATTTTACAGGTATGCAGTTCCATCCGGAGAAGTCAGGACCGTTTGGTATGCACTTGTTGACGGCTTGGGCAGAAGGAGTGAAAGAAGGCGTATGTTAACGAAGCGCATTATTCCATGTTTAGATGTAAAAGAAGGACGCGTAGTAAAAGGGATACAATTTGTTGAACTGAAAGATGCAGGCGATCCGGTAGAATTAGCAAAATTTTATGATGAGCAAGGTGCGGATGAGCTCGTATTTTTAGATATTTCGGCTTCACATGAAGGACGTGAAACGATGGTCGATGTTGTCCGTCAAACAGCATCAGCGTTAGCCATTCCTTTTACTGTAGGTGGCGGCATTCGTACTATTGAAGATATGAAACGGATTTTACGTGCCGGTGCAGATAAAGTGTCGGTTAATACATCTGCTTTAGAGCGTCCAGAGCTTATAAAAGAAGGCGCGGATTACTTTGGTGCACAGTGCATCGTTTGTGCGATTGATGCGAGATATTCCGAAGAAGACGGTACATGGATGGTGTATACACACGGTGGCCGTAACAAAACTTCATGGAAAGCTATCGATTGGGCAAAAGAAGCGGTAAAACTAGGTGCAGGGGAAATTCTACTTACATCGATGAACCAAGACGGTGAGAAATCTGGTTTTGATTTAGCGTTAACGAAGGCCGTTCGTGATGCGGTTACAGTACCGGTTATTGCAAGTGGCGGTGCGGGTAATGCTGAACATTTCCGTGAAGTCCTGCAGGATGTTGATACAGATGCCGCACTTGCTGCGAGCATTTTCCACTATAAAGAAACGAGCGTAGCAGAAGTGAAAAGCTACTTAAAAGAAAAAGGGGTACGTGTACGATGAATGTTAAATTTAATGAACAAGGGCTAATTACAGCAGTAGTACAGGATGCCCGATCAAAAGAAGTATTAACGGTTGCTTATATGAATGAGGAATCCCTACAAAAAACAATTGAAACGAATGAAACTTGGTTTTACTCTCGTTCTCGCCAGGAGCTATGGCATAAAGGGGCTACAAGTGGTAATACACAAAAGGTTGTTTCAATTAAAACAGATTGTGATCAAGATGCATTAGTAGTTGAAGTTGTTCCTGCGGGCCCAGCTTGCCATAATGGTACAACATCTTGCTTTACAGAAAGCTTGGTAGAAAACGAACGACCTGGTACTGTAGCAATTTTACCGCAGCTTGTGGAAGTAATTAAACAGCGTGAAATCGATATGCCTGAAGGGGCGTACACGACGTATTTATTCGATAAAGGTATCGATAAAATCTGTAAAAAAGTTGGCGAAGAGGCAACAGAGGTAGTAATCGGGGCGAAAAACCGTGACAAGGAAGAAGTGAAATGGGAATCCGCTGACCTTCTTTATCACTTGCTTGTGTTACTTCAAGAACAAAAAGTGGATGTATATGAAGTGCTTGATGTCCTACAAAAAAGACATGAAGGTAAGAAGCAATAATCACAAGAGAATTTCCGTTGTTTGCAAACATGATTTAAGTACATATTTGCTACATATGCTATAATGGAAAGAATTGATTAAGGGACGACACTTGTGCGTTCCTTATTTCTTTGTTTATTTCTCAGTAGTTGTCAAAAGGCTGCTGAACGAAATAAAAACTTCGGATGGTTGTCTACTTCCTATTAGAGGATGTACTGATGCCGAGGCGTATTTTACTACAATTGAGCATACGATACACTTCGTATTGAATTATATAAAGGTATTGAACGGAAATGACTCGGAGGAATTTTATTGGAAAATAAACGTTTAAAAGCAAATGCATCAAATGTCGTGTCGTTTGTTCCGAATGGTGATTATTATTATAGCGTAGCATTAAAAGCAATTGAGCGGGATGAAATGGATAAAGCCTATAAGTTTATTAAGCGAGCAGCAGATTTAAGTCCGGATGACGCGCACGTGTTATTGCAATATGGCATTTTAGAAATGGAATTGCAAAACTTTGAGCATGCCTATGAATTGATCCATACCGCTTATAGTTTAGAGCCGGATGAATCCGAAATTATATTTATGATGGCAGAAGTTTCAGGCTGTATCGGACATATTGCTGATGCACAAAAGTACGCAGCCCGCTATTTGGAAATGGAACCTAATGGTGCTTACCTAGAGGATGCTTCTGAAATATTGGAATTTGTCGACTATGTAGGCGAAGAGATGGATGATATGGACGAATTTGAAGGGGCAAAGCATGTAGCGCAGGAAAAAGCTCGTCGTCACATGGAACAAGGGGATTTCCAAGCTGCAATTGAAATGTTGGAGCAAATTATTGAGGAATACCCGGATTTGTGGAATGCGTACAATAACTTGGCGTTAGCCTATTTTTATGTTGGCGATGCTGAACAGGCGCGCGCACTTTTATATAAAGTGTTGCGTGAAAACACGGGGAATCTCCATGCAATGTGTAACTTAGCGGTGTTTGCCTATTATGAGAGAAACACAGAAGAGCTTGAGAATCTCCTTTCAATATTAAAGAAAATCCAACCTTTTGAATGGGATAATCGCTATAAGCTAGGTGCAACATTGGCATTGATCGGTCAATATGATGAAGCGTATAAATGGCTGCGTTCAATGAGTAAAAAGGGATATGAAGGGGATCCAGGCTTTTATTTTTGGCTTGCCCAATCAGCCTACTTTACAGGACATGAAGCAGTAGCCAATGAATCATGGAAATTGCTGATTCAGTTGGACCCTTCAAAAGAAGGTATGGAGCCATGGAAAAGTAATGAAGGAACGATTTTCGGTAACTCGGCTGAAAATCATCGGGAATTCATTATTCGCCAATTATCGGATGAGCATGAATCAAGCCGGTTATTCGGACTTTTTCTATTAAAGCGTTCTGCGTATAAGCAGGAGATTGTAGCACATCCTACTATTTTAAATGTTGCTAGTTTTTCGGACTTGGAAAAACTATGTCTGGCCTATGCCCTTGAATATGATTTCGATAAAAAAAGTAATGAGGAAAAGCACTTTTTACGTTTTATGGAAGTGGCGGAACTTATAACAGAAAAAAATGAATCGATTTCACTTGAAGTAGCACAAATATTAAGCACGTGGTTTGCACTAGGCGAAATCGCTTTCCAGCAAGGGTATGCGTTTAAAAATAGTGCTGCATTGGCTGCTGCGGTTGAATATTCATATAACATCGCACTTGAAAAAAAGATAACGAAAAAGGCGATTGCAGGCAAATACGGTATTACAACTGCGACATTAACGAAGTATAGTGATGAATTGTACGAATTCATACCGGCTGACTTTGAATAGGGCAGTATATTTGTATTTATCCAAGCAATCTTATACGATAAAAATATCGTAATGGTATACGCAAGAGGAGGATCAACATGTCTGAAGAAAAAATTTATGATGTAGTAATTATCGGAGCAGGTCCGGCAGGTATGACGGCTGCGGTTTATGCATCACGCGCAAACTTAGCAACATTAATGATTGAACGTGGTATTCCTGGTGGTCAAATGGCTAGTACTGAAGAAGTGGAAAACTACCCAGGTTTCGATACAATTTTAGGACCAGAGCTATCTACAAAAATGTTCGAGCACGCGAAAAAGTTCGGTGCAGAATATGCTTACGGTGATGTTTCCGAAGTAATCGATGGTGAAGAATATAAAATTATCGTTTCAGGGAAAAAACAATACAAAACACGTACAATAATTATTACAACAGGTGCAGAATATAAAAAATTAGGCATTCCAGGTGAAACAGAGCTTGGAGGTCGTGGTGTAAGTTATTGTGCTGTATGTGATGGTGCATTCTTTAAACAAAAGAACCTAATTGTAATCGGTGGGGGCGACTCAGCTGTTGAAGAAGGTATTTATTTAACACGCTTCGCAGACAAAGTAACAATTGTTCACCGCCGTGATAAATTACGTGCTCAAAAGATTATACAAGATCGTGCATTTGCCAATGAAAAAATTGATTTCATCTGGAATACACAAGTGAAGGAAATTCATGAAGTGGACGGCAAAGTAGGGAAAGTAACATTAGTTTCAACGGTTGATGGCACTGAAAAGGAAATGCAGGCAGATGGCGTATTCGTATATGTGGGCACGCTTCCATTGACAGCTCCTTTTGCTTCACTGAATATTTTAAATGAAGCAGGCTACATTTTAACAAATGAAAAAATGGAAACAGCTATTCCGGGTATTTATGCAGCGGGTGATGTCCGTGAGAAAATGCTGCGCCAAATTGTAACAGCTACTGGCGATGGCAGTATTGCTGCACAATCAGCCCAACATTACATCGAAGAAATAAAAGAAAAAATAAATCAATAAATCCTTAACATAAATGTAATCATATCGTTACAAAATAAGGGTATACTAAAAGTAGAATTTGTTTTAACCCCCTTATATTTTTATCCTTAGGTTGTTTCAAGCGCGATCTGCGCTGAAACAACCTCTTTTTGTGCGGAATTATAGATACTCAGCCCTCAATCCTTTATTTACTAATGGGACAAATGGTACGAGTACTTTTACGTAATGCCTGGGACAAGGTATAATAGAAATATAAGCATTAGGAAAAGAAATTTAGCGTACAATAGCGTGAGAGGCTATCTGTACTTTATGTGGATTATCTTGAAAGTCATAAATTGATATCCACAAATGAAAGAATTGAGGTGATTACGTATGCAGCGTATTACAAATTTACTTGCAATAAAAGATGGCAAAGTGCTGTTGCTCCAAAAACCGAGAAGAGGTTGGTTTGTTGCGCCCGGCGGCAAGATGGAGCTGGGAGAATCCATCTATGAATCAGCTGTTCGCGAATTTCAGGAAGAAACGAATTTAAAGCCTGAAAATGTTCATTTAAAAGGCATTTATACAATGGTTATAAAAAATGGAGATACAGTCGTAGATGAATGGATGCTCTATACATTTATTGCAACAGATGTAGAAGGAACACCGTTTGTGGAAACACGTGAAGGCATTTTGGACTGGTATCCAATAGAGCAATTAAACGACCTTCCGATGGCAGCAGGTGACCGCACAAATTTATTATTTGCAACAGCAAGCCAAGGAATGCAATATGGTACATTTGAATATACAGAGGATTTTGAGCTATTAAGTGAAACCATTCAACACTCGATAGAACAAAACTAGAGGAGATGAAACAAGTGGGTAGTTCGAGCTTTACACATGAGTTAGTTATTATTACAGGAATGTCAGGGGCGGGCAAAACGGTCGCAGTTCAAAGCTTTGAAGATTTAGGCTATTACTGTGTTGATAATTTACCACCGGAACTTTTGACTACTTTTTTAGCACTAATGAAAGATTCCGAAAAGAAAATTTCACGTATCGCGGTCGTAATGGATTTACGTGGGAGAGAATTTTTTGGGTCGTTAATTGAATCGCTCGATGCGTTAATGAATGAAGAGGACATTTTACTCCGGATTTTATTTTTAGAGTCCGACGATGCCACTTTAGTTCGACGTTATAAAGAATCTCGTCGTTCACACCCACTTGCAACACAAGGCTTACCATTGGAAGGAATTCAACAGGAACGGGAATTACTTTCTGAGGTAAAAGGCCGTGCAAAAACAATTGTAAACACATCTAAGTTGAAACCCCGGGAATTACGCGAACGCATTGCACAGGAATTTTCAAATATGAGCAGCCCGACTTTTTCACTTAATATTATGTCATTTGGCTTTAAGCATGGCTTACCGATCGATGCCGATTTAGTGTTTGATGTACGTTTCTTGAAAAATCCTTATTATGTTGAGGAATTGCGTCATAAAACCGGTCTTCAGACAGAGGTTTCTTCCTATGTGCTTGCAACAGAAGAAACACAGCAGCTCATTGCCAAGTTAACGGACTTGTTTACGTTTATGATTCCACATTATCGCAGTGAAGGAAAGTCGCAGTTAGTAATCGCATTTGGCTGTACAGGTGGACAACATCGCTCGGTAACACTCGCTGAATACTTTGGCAAACTGTTAGCAAAAAATGATCAAGTCATCATTTCACATAGAGATATCAATCATAGAAAGGATTGATTAAATGAAGAAAAAGAGAACACGTATCGTCGTAATCGGTGGGGGCACGGGGCTTTCTACGATATTACGAGGTTTAAAACAGCATCCTTTTGATATTACAGCCATCGTTACGGTAGCAGATGACGGTGGCTCTTCTGGGCGTTTACGAGATGACTATGATATTCCGCCTCCAGGGGATGTGCGGAATGTGATTGCAGCATTGTCGGATGTAGAGCCTTTAGTTGAGCAAATGTTTCAATATCGCTTTTCGCAATCCAATGACCTTGACGGACATTCTTTAGGCAATTTAATGCTAACAGCTTTAACGGAAATTACAGGTGATTTTAACCATGCCATTGCAGAAATGAGTAAAGTTCTGAATGTGCACGGAAAAGTCATTCCTGCTGCAAATAAAAAAGTGACATTACATGCTGAATTAATGGATGGTTCAGACATTATCGGGGAATCGAAAATCCCGTCTGGCCATGCACCAATTAAGCGTGTGTATTTAGAGCCGAGCAATTTAAAACCGTTGCCAGCTGCTGTTCACGCAATTGAACGCGCGGATTTTATTTTGATTGGACCAGGCAGTCTTTATACGAGCATCATTCCGAACTTATTAGTTAAAGGAATTGGCCAGGCGGTAATTCGTGCAAAGGGTGAGAAAATCTATATTGCTAATTTAATGACCCAGCAAGGTGAGACAGGTCAATATACAGCCTCACAGCATATTGAGGCCATTCATGCGCATGTAGGGGAACCGTTCATTCAATCGATACTGATTAATGAAAAAGAGCTTCCGTCGTCAGTTTATGAAAACTATCGTGAAGAAAATGCCGAGCCCGTAAAATTTGATATAGATAGAATAAAAGAGATGGGCATTAATATTATTCAAAAGGAAATTGCACTTATCCAAAATGGGACAGTACGTCATGATGCGAGTAATTTAGCGGATTGGCTGTGTGAATATACAATACTAAAACAACAAACAATGAAGTAATATTACTTGTAATCACTACATAGTTTGCTAGGAAAGGGGGAGCACATAATGTCATTTGCATCTGAAACAAAAAAGGAACTGACACAGGTTGAAGCGGATGACAGTTGTTTGAAGGCTGAAGTGTCCGCCCTTATACGAATGAATGGTTCGTTAAGCTTTGCGAATCGTCAAATAAGCTTAGATGTTCAAACAGAGAATGCAGCTATAGCACGTCGACTATATATCATTGTAAAAAGGCTCTATCCATATAATGTAGAGCTTCTTGTGCGAAAAAAAATGCGCCTGAAAAAGAATAATGTGTACATATGCCGTGTTCGGGAAGGTGCCCGTGAAATATTGGATGATTTAGAAATTGTATCGAATTCTTTTGAATTTAATCATACGATTTCAAAATCGATCATTCCGCGAAACAGTGAGCGCCGTGCCTATTTACGTGGGGCATTTTTAGCAGGCGGATCAGTTAATAACCCGGAGACTTCCTCTTATCATTTGGAAATCTATTCTTTATATAAGGAGCACGGGGAAGCGTTGGCACAGCTAATGAATCGCTATGATCTCAATGCAAAAACAATCGAACGAAAAAAAGGCTATGTTACTTATTTAAAAGAAGCAGAAAAAATTTCGGATTTTATGAATTTAGTCGGTGCTGTACAGGCAATGCTAAAGTTTGAAGATGTACGAATCATAAGAGATATGCGTAACAGTGTAAATCGTATCGTCAACTGTGAAACGGCTAACTTAAATAAAACAATTGGCGCGGCACTGCGGCAAGTTGAAAATATCCGCTATATCGATAATGCAGTGGGACTTGATCAATTGCCCGAAAAATTACGGGAAATTGCCCGTCTTCGAGTCGAATATCAGGATGTCACATTAAAAGAGCTTGGAGAGATGGTCTCAACAGGCGTTGTAAGTAAATCAGGCGTTAATCATCGTTTACGTAAAATCGATGATATAGCGGAGGCCCTCAGACGTGGTGAAAAAATTTAGTGGCATTGGCTACGTAGAATTTTGGAATGAAACTTACGATTTAAGTACATTTATGCTAATGTATAGGTAATAATGGTAACGATTTCATGTGTACCGGAATCTATTATTGTTCTTTTCGAATAATTCCGATAAGATAGATAAAAGTAGCGATGAACGGTTGTGAAAGGGAGTATATCAAGATGATCGAAAAACAAGTAGAAGTAAAGCTGAAATCTGGCTTACAGGCAAGACAAGCTGCATTATTCGTACAAGAAGCAAATCGTTTTAAAGCAGACGTTTTTTTACAAAAGGATACGAAAAAAGTTAATGCAAAGTCGATCATGGGGATTATGAGCTTAGCTGTGGCTAAAGGTACAGTTGTCACATTATGTGCTGATGGTCACGATGAAGAAAAAGCCATTAATGCTCTCCAGCTTTTAATCGAAAAAGCAAACTAACTTGAAAAGCACAACCAATTCACAGGATGAACGGGTTGTGCTTTATTTTTTTTGTGGGCGAGTGGCGATTAATTGAAGGAGATTGACGAATAAATTTTTCTTTGTGGCGATTATCGTTATTGAATTGACGAATAAATTTAGGTTTTTGGCTATTAAAATAGAGCGAGTGGCGAATAAAACGTTGCATTAAAAAAAGCACACAGGATTAACTCCTGCATGCTTCATCGTACATTATTTATTTAATTGGTTACGCTCATAGATTTTGTCGATAAGACCATAATCTAATGCTTGCTTTGCAGTCATGAAGTTATCACGATCTGTGTCGCGCGCTAATGTTTCGTATTCTTGGCCAGTGTTCTCAGCCATGATGCGGTTTAATTTTTCGCGTAAATGTAAAATACGTTTTGCTGCGATTTCGATTTCAGTTGCTTGACCTTGTGCACCGCCAAGTGGTTGGTGAATCATTACTTCTGCATTCGGTAATGCAATTCGTTTACCTTTTGCGCCAGCAGAAAGTAAGAAGGCACCCATTGATGCTGCCATACCGATACAAATTGTTGAAACATCCGGCTTGATGAAGTTCATCGTATCGTAAATAGCCATACCCGATGTGATAGAACCACCTGGTGAGTTGATGTATAGGTAGATATCTTTATCTGGATCTTCTGCTTCTAAAAATAGTAGCTGTGCAACGATTGAGTTTGCTACGTTGTCATCGATTCCGCTACCTAATAAGATGATGCGGTCTTTTAATAAACGTGAATAAATGTCATATGCACGTTCCCCGCGATTTGTTTGTTCAATAACTGTAGGAATTAAGTTCATTGAATAATCCTCCCTTTGTTAAAGCTTTTATTCGCATTCTTATGCTGAAAAATGGAAATCATTTCAGCTGTAAACCTATCATACACGTATTAGTCAGTTATGGTCAAATATAAACTCTGACTTTTGCTATTGAAAATCTGGCGTACCATCTGTATAATGGGAAAAGTTGAACATATACTTATTTTACTTATTAATATGTCCTCGTGGTGTAATGGATAACACTTCAGATTCCGGTTCTGAGGCTGGGGGTTCGATTCCCTCCGAGGGCGTCTTTTTTTATTTGCGAATAATTAAGTATTAGCGTTCTTTAATAGGATGATAAGCATTTTAATTCCATTATTTAACATTCGTTTTAGGCACTATACTATAAATTTCCGAATTCTGTATAATTTAAACGCACTTTTAAAAAATATTTAAATTCTTTAAATGAAATTTATAATTTAGACTTGAAAAAAGAGAAGATAATTAGTAAATTATTAAAGGTTATGTTTAAGCGATACTATATTATCATGTCCAATAGGACGCCATTTTACTGTTTTCATATACTTTTCTATATCAATTGTAGAAAAATAGCATAATCGTTATTGCTCTACAATGGAGGATGGATTTTTTAGTAGGATAGAAGGAATCACTGTACCGGTTCCTTTTATCCTTCGTTCATTCTTAAACCAAGACTACTTACGGGAATCCCGTGAAGTAGTCTTTTTTTATACCCTAGTTTGGGTTTATCACCTTGAATTGGGGATGACAAAAGGTGATGGGAGAGGGAGATTGAATTGCATCATGAAATAAATAGCGGAAGGAATTTCCTTTATTTAGAAAATGATATAAAAAATTGCGAAAATAACGGGAGAGATTTCCGTTATTGGCCTAAAAAACATGGAATTTCGGAATTTTATTTAAAATAACGGTAAAACGTTCCCTTATTTATTCAAAAAATGTACTTCATCATTCAAATAACGGTAAAGTCTTCTCTTATTTCAGGAGGTCGCTGGCAATCACATGTTATGGTAATGAATCCAAATTTTTAAAAAAGAGAGAATAAAAATACAGAACTCATCGTATAAAGAAGATTTAAAAACAATAATTGTATAATAATTTAATGAATAAATATTAAAAGATATGAAGATTTCTTATCATTTTTGTTATAAAAATTCATCATACTGCAATAATAATCAATTTTTTAAAAATTAAATGTTGTATATTAATTGGGGAATTAATATAATTGAACAAGATATTAATTAAAAAATTAAAAACTCCAGGAGGATATTTATAATGAACGCTAGAAAATTACTTAAATGGGCAGCCCCTTTAGCAGCAGCTTCAATGATTTTAACAGCATGTGGAGCAGATGAGAAAACATCTACAGGGGATAAAGAATATACAAAAATCGTAGCAGGTACAGAAGCGACATATGCTCCTTTTGAGTATTTAGATGATAAAGGAAATGTAGTAGGTTTAGATGCTGATATTTTAGCCGCAATTGGTGAAGAGATGGGTGTCGAAACAGAAGTTAAAAATGTTGGCTGGGACTCAATGATGAGCCAAGTGACAAATGGTGAGATCGATATGGGTGCAGCAGCAATTACGATTACAGATGAGCGTAAGCAATCATATGATTTCACAGATCCGTACTATGAGGCGACATTATTAATCGTGACAAAAGAAGATTCTTCAATTGAATCATTAGAGGATATTAAAGACAAAAAAATCTCTGTACAGATTAATACAACAGGTCACAAAGCAGCACAGGACTTACAAGGCGTTTCAAGTTCAAAAATTTTAGCTTATGAAAACTTTTCAATTGCACTAACAGAAGTATTAACAGGTGCTTCAGATGCGGCGATCGGTGATAATGCGGTTATTTTAGAATACTTGGAGAAAAATCCGGATTCTGGTTTAAAAGCGATTGAAGACGATTCATTTGAAAAAGATTACTTTGGTTTCATGGTGAAAAAAGGTAATACAGAGCTATTAAATATTTTAAATGAAGGTCTGGACAAAATTAAGGCTAACGGAAAATTAGCTGAAATTACGGGTACAGAAATCGAATAAGCTATTTTTAATTTATTGGAGGGTTTCAGATGGAGTTTTTTGATTTTTTCCGTTGGGAAATTATCTGGAACTACCGTGAACTATATGCAAAAGGACTTTGGGCAACCATTGTTCTAACCGCATGTGGTTATATTGGTGGTATCATTTTCGGTCTACTATTAGGGTTAGGCCAAGTTTCGAAAAAGAAATTAATTTACTGGCCGGCTAAAATTTATGTAGACGTATTCCGTGGTACACCATTGCTAGTGCAATTATTATTAATTCACTTAGCTGTTATTCCAACTATTTTTGGTTCATCACAAGGTTGGTGGGTATCGGGTATCGTAGGATTAATTTTAAATAGCGCGGCATACAATGCGGAAATTTTCCGTGCAGGGATTCAATCAATCGATAAAGGGCAAATGGAAGCAGCAAGGTCATTAGGTTTAACGCATAGTCAGGCGATGCGCAAAGTCATTTTACCTCAAGCATTCCGTCGTATGATTCCACCACTGGGGAATGAGTTTATTGCCTTATTAAAAGATTCATCGCTTGTAACGGTTATTGCCGGTGCAGAAATATTATACGTGAGTAAAGTCGTTGCCGGAACGTATCAGCGTTTCTGGGAGCCATATTTATTTGCAGCGTTCTTATATCTTGTATTAACGTACGCCGTAACGAAGCTCATCGCATTTATCGAAAAGCGGGTCGATATCAATTACAACCCACGTAAGAAAAAGGAGCGCGCGTAAATGATTAAAGTAGAAAACTTACACAAGCATTTTGGCAAGCTCGAAGTGTTAAAGGGTATTGATTATGAAGTTCATGAAAAGGAAGTTGTGTGTGTGATCGGTCCATCCGGATCTGGTAAATCGACTTTCCTCCGTTGCATGAATTTACTGGAAGAAGTAACAGATGGCGCGATTTATATTAATGGTGTCAAAATTAATGATCCGAAAACAAACATCAACGATATCCGAACAGAAGTAGGGATGGTATTCCAGCAGTTTAACTTATTCCCGCACATGTCGGTTATTGATAATATTACGATGGCTCCGATGCAAATTCGCAACTTAAATAAACAAGATGCCGAGAAATTGGCAATGGAGCTACTTGATAAAGTTGGGTTGCGTGAAAAAGCGGATAATTACCCGCAGCAATTATCAGGTGGGCAACAACAGCGTGTTGCCATTGCACGTGCTTTAGCAATGAAGCCAAAAGTGATGCTATTTGACGAGCCAACATCAGCGCTCGACCCTGAAATGGTTAAAGAGGTTTTAGAAGTAATGAAAAACCTTGCCAAAGAAGGGATGACGATGGTAGTTGTCACACATGAAATGGGCTTTGCGCGTGAAGTTGGTGACCGCGTACTGTTTATGGATGGTGGCTATATTGTAGAACAGGGCCATCCGGAAGAAGTATTCGGCAATCCTCAAAATGAACGTACGAAGGCGTTTTTAGGGAAAGTATTATAGAGATAGAAAAAAGCTATCTTTTACTATATTAAAATATAGTTGAAGATAGTTTTTTTAATATAAAATATCGGAAAATTCGAAATAAATGTTGTATTACTATATTCAATAAATGTATAATTATAACATAAAATGTATAGGGGGATTTACAATGTCGAATAAGAAATGGTTAACAATGATGCTGCTTGTGGCATTATCATTAGTTTTAACTGCATGTGGTACTGGGGATAAAGAAACTTCCGGTGCAGATGCGGAAGGTAAATTTTCCAAACTATTAGTCGGCACGGAAGCTACTTTTGCTCCGTTTGAATCGATGAATGACAAAGGGGAAATTGTCGGAATTGACGTTGATATTATGAACGCAATCGGTGAAGAGATGGGTTCGGAAATCGAATTTAGAAATGTAGGTTGGGAGCCGGTATTCCAACAGTTAAAGAATGGTGAGTTGGATTTAGGGGCATCAGGCATTACGATTACAGATGAGCGTAAACAAACATTTGATTTTACAGATCCTTATTACGAAGCGACATTAATGATTGTCGTAAAAGAAGATTCACCAATTACGACATTGGATGAATTAAAGGATGAGAAAATCTCTGTACAAATTAATACAACAGGTCATGAAGCGGCGAAAAAACTGCAAGGTATGACTAGCTCGAAAATTTTAGCTTATGAAAACCAACCAATTGCCTTCCAGGAAGTAATCAATGGGGCAACAGCGGCTGCAATCGGTGATAATGCTGTAGTAATTGAGTACTTAAAAAACAATCCTGACTCAGGCTTAAAAGCAATTGAATCAGATCAGTTTGAAAAGGAATATTACGGCTTTATGGTGAAAAAGGGGAATACAGAGTTACTTAATCTTTTAAATGAAGGTCTTGCGAAGATTAAAGAGAATGGTAAGCTTGAAGAAATTACAGGCCAAAAAATCGACTAAAAAACATGGCTGCCTTGCATACATATGCAAGGCAGTTTTTTGATTGATGGTTACAAGTTGAATGGCTTGAACAGATGTAGAAACTTTAGTAGATAGGAAAGAAACTTATTGGTAGTGGATACTTTATGAAATTGATTGGAATGGAGGGGCGACTCCTACGGGAATAGCGTGACGCCTGAGACTACAGGCTCAGGCCACGCCCGTGGAAAGCGTCCCCGGAATGGAAATCAATTTTTTGCTGCCCACTCTTTTTTAACACTATAAAAGATTATTTTTAACATGGATGGCTTTAGAGAATAGTCTTGCGTCTCTGCCCATTTTAGTGGGAGCATATTTGTATTGACTTAAACATTGTTGAAATATCGCATCGCAGTAGCGTTTATCATATCCGTAGTAATAGCATGCATCATGGTGCAGACAGCAGTTATCTACTGCATTTGTTGGTGCACCGGGACCGGAACAGCCTGGTCCGCAGTATCGGTAACCAGGGTAACAAAAACCAAATGCAGGGCGTCTCATTACTTTTATCTCCCTTCTTTTTAATAGTTACCATATAGTATGATTTCCTAAATAAGAAGGGGAGGGCTAATCTATTTATTACTAGGTGAAAACAATGCATAAGGCCCTGCTTGATATTAGTTTAAAAGCAGATTGGAGAGAGGCGTTAGTTTAGCCTCTTCTCGTTAGTTCATACTAGCGGACTTCACGGGTAAAACTGCACTTTCTGCGATTTTTAAAACGGCATTTACAAGAACGTCCGCACCTTTTGAGCATTCTTCATAAGAAGTATACTCATCTTCACGGTGGCTATAGCCGTTTTTACTCGGTACGAAAATCATTGTGGATGGAATATATCCGGCAATAAATTGTGCATCATGACCGGCGCCACTATACATTTGTTGGCTTGAATATCCTAATTCATTTACGCTTGCTGCTACGGCGTGTATTACTTCCGGTGCGAAATGAACCGTATCGCGGCTCCATAGCTTCGTATAACTAAGTTGGCAGTTTTCTATTTCCTTTGGCAGATCGAAAATGATTTGTTCTACTTGCCCGATCACTGAAGGGTCTTGATGGCGGGATTCTAACGAGAATGTTACTTTATTTGGAATGACCGTATGAATATTCGGGTAGGCATTGATGCGCCCGATTGTATAAACAAGATCATCAGGTAGCTGTTTTAGTTTATTTTGAAGGATTGAAATAATTTGCATTGCGGCAAACATACTATCTTTCCGCATTGAAATAGGGGTTGTACCGGCATGATTCGATTCGCCAGTTAATGTGATGTCATAACAGATCATACCAAGAACACCTTCGACGACGCCGATTTCCTTTTCATAATGTTCCAGTACGGGGCCTTGCTCGATATGAAGCTCTAAATAGGCGTGTGCATCCGTTAACCGGTTTGCGATATCACCTTCATAGCCGCTTTCTTTTAAGGCCTGTTCAAATGTAATGCCTTCTACATCAGTGGATGCTAGCATCTTTTCTTTTTCGAATTTTCCTGAAAGAACACCGGAAGCCATTAATGAAGGCTCAAAGCGTGCGCCTTCCTCGTTTGTGAAGTTGACGATTGTTAGAGGGTGATTCATTTCAAGGCCTGCATCAATGATCGTTTGGACGGCTTCTAAAGCTGTTAAAACGCCTAAAACGCCATCAAAGCGTCCACCTTTAATAACGGAATCCAAATGAGAACCCATCACAATCGGTAAATGGTCAGGTTTGCCAGGAAGTGTGGCATACATTGTCCCCATATCATCTGTTATGACAGTCATTCCAAGCTGTTCGCAAGTTTCCTTCAATTGGTTGCGAGCAAGGATATCCTCTTTTGAAAGGCTTAAACGTGTGACACCATTATTTTCAGTAGCTCCAAATTTACTGTATAAATCAATACTATTTTTAAGTCGTTCACGATTCGTTTTTAACATTAGGAGTCCCCCTTTAATCCATTAATATATATACATTAGCATTTTCATATAACAAATTAATATATACCTAATGTAAAATGATACAATAATTGTATGGACGATTTGTTAATTAGAGGAGGCTGCCTATGATAACTGTAAAAGAAGTTTTAAATCGAAAATACTTTGAATCTGCCAAAGTTGTTGCAGGTCAATCAGGGTTAAATCATGCGATAAAATGGATACATATATTGGAAGTTATCGATGTGAAGCAGTTAATAACAGGTAATGAGCTCATTTTGACAACAGGCGTTATTTTAAAGGATAACGAGCAAGGTTTTTTAAACTTTGTCCAGCAGCTTAGCGATTTGGAAGTTGCGGGACTGTGTATCGAACTTGGTATGTATATTCAGGTCGTACCGGAAAGTGTTGTTAATTTAGCGAATAGTCTGGATTTTCCGCTCATTGTGTTTCAGGAAATCGTGCCATTTATCGGGATTACGCAGGATTTGCATACAGCGATTATCCATCAGCAATACGATATACTGAGGCAGCTGGAGGATTATTCCCAAAAAATAAACAACTACGTTTTAAAGGTGAATGACAAAGCGAAGATTCTCCAGTACATGCAAAAATATTTAAACGTGAATACTTATTTTGAAGTGAATAAAGGGACAAGTCTCGCAATCCCAGATAAAAAGATTGAAAATTATAAAGATTTCATCAATAGCCTGAACAGTAAAAATAAGGCGAGCCTTGAAATGACGTTATTTGATCAAGTGTACGGTACCGTTCATATTTATTCCGAGAAAAGGGAAATTACTGAATTGGATTTGCTTATTTTGGATCGGACAGTCGTTACATTGTCTCAGTTTGTTTTAAGGGATTTATATATTGAGGAAAAGCTTGAAAGTGAAAACCGTAAATTTTTTGAAAAGTGGCTGGAAGGTAAAAACAGTGATGATGAAATGCGTTATTTTATTGAAGAATCGGACCAAAAGCTAAAGCAAAACGGCTGGATGGTTATGATTCATCAAATGAGAAGAAAAAATATTATAAAGGATTTGACGAATTATAAAATCAATCTTCGGCAGGCTTTGCAAAAGGAAGGCTTTTATACATTTATCGTAGAGCAGTCCCAGTATTTGATTTTTATATTGAATGATTTGGGGCCGGAAGATACGTATAAAGAACGTATGAAGCGAGCGATGAATGAGCTGATCAATCAGTACAGACTAGATACGCTCATTGCGGTAGGGAAATATGTTTCTCATTACAATGAATTGAAGGAAAGCTATCAAACTGCGCAGGAGACGCTTCAAATACGGATGACGAATATGGAGCTTTCCTATTTCTATGATGAGCTACTGCTTTATCATATGGTAAAGGTTCTGCAAAATAACAATAGTCTCATGCAGGCGGCTAAGGAAAAGATTGAGAAGCTCAGTCAGTATGACAGTAAGCACAACACGAATTTAATTCAAACATTGGATATATATTTTCAGTGTAACGGATTGAAAAAGGAAACGGCCGAAAAATTATTTATTGTGCGTCAAACGCTTTATCACCGTCTTGAAAAGGTGGAACAAATTATTGGCAATGATTTTATGAATTACGAAAATCGTTTATGTATAGAACTCATGTTATTGATGACAAAGCATAATTATTATGAGGGGATGAAAGTCACCTAAGTATTTGCGTGTCGCACAATTAGACGGGGTGCAGCTCTATAAGAACGTGATTTCCACCAACGAATGAAGAACTGACTAATTACCTTAATGTGAAGTGAATGCAAAAAATCATTTTACACAATGTATAATGCCCTAATAAGTTCGATAAGCGAAAATAGAGGTAAGTTCTGAAATTTAGGAGGGAAATGCATGAGCCAATACGTAGAGTATAACTGGAAGGCAAATGACGAAAAGCATGTGTGGCATTCGATGAAGCCTTATAACCCGGATGCAACGTTTATTGTAGATAGAGCAGAAGGAGCTTGGCTGACGGACATCGATGGCAATAAATATTTGGATGCGATGGCAGGGCTATGGTGTACGAATATTGGTTATGGGCGCAAGGAAATTGCAGAAGTAGCCTATGAGCAAATGCTTAAAAATTCCTATACGCCACTCACATATGGGCATACTCCGTCCATCTTACTTAGCCAAAAAATTAGCGAGCTGCTTGGCGATGAATATGTCGTTTTCTACTCCAACAGTGGCTCGGAAGCAAATGAAGTCGCATTTAAAGTCGTGCGTCAATACCATCAGCAAAAAGGTGAAACGAATCGCTACAAAATTGTTTCCCGCTATCGTGCATACCACGGGAATACGATGGGTGCTTTAGCCGCAACAGGCCAGGCACAGCGTAAATATAAATATGAGCCACTTGCTCCAGGTTTTTTGCATGTAGCACCACCTGATCAATATCGTAACCCGGAAGAAATGCAGGGTGAAGATCCAACGACATTACCGAGTGTGAAAAACTTGGATCAGGTAATGACGTGGGAAATGTCGGAAACGGTTGCCGCTGTCATTATGGAGCCTATTATTACAGGTGGTGGGGTGATCGTACCGAATGAGGCCTATTTGCAAGGTGTTCAGGAAGTATGCAAAAAGCACGGCGCGTTACTCATTATTGATGAGGTTATTTGCGGCTTTGGGCGAACTGGGAAAGCATTTGGATTCCAAAACTACGGAATTAAGCCGGATATCGTTACGATGGCAAAGGGGCTGACAAGTGCCTATATGCCATTATCGGCAACTGCGATTCGTCGTGAAATTTATGAACAGTTTATAGCTGAAGGAGATTACGAGTTTTTACGTCACGTTAATACTTTCGGAGGTTCACCAGTCGCTTGTGCGGTTGCGTTGAAAAACATTGAAATTATGGAGCGCGAAAATTTATTTGAGCAATCCACGCTGCTTGGGGAATCGCTCAAGGGAACTTTAGAGGGAAATTTAATTGATCATCCTTATGTTGGGGATATTCGAGGAAAAGGTTTATTGATCGGGATTGAGCTTGTGGAAGATAAAGAAACGAAAGCGCCGCTGGATATTAACAAGGTCAATGCGGTGATTGGCTATTGTAAGCAAAAGGGTGTCATTATCGGTAAAAATGGTGTGACAGTAGCGGACTTCAACAATGTATTAACACTTTCACCACCGCTTTCCATTACGTTAGAGGAAAAGGACTTTATTGCAACGACATTGATAGAGGCATTAAACAGCATTAAATAGAGGAGGACATTCATAATGACAGAAGCAGTTTCGGTAAAAAGATTAACGCATTTTATTAATGGAGAATTAGTCGAGGGGAAAAGCAGAAGCTATTCAAAGGTCTATAATCCGTCTACCGGCGAAGTGATTGCTGAAGTACCGATCGCAACAGCCGAAGAAACACGTGAAGCGATTGCAGCGGCAAAAGCGGCATTTCCTGCGTGGAGAGATTTATCCGTTGCGAAGCGAGCTGAAGTATTAATGCGCTTCCGATATTTAATTACAGAAAATATGGATCAGCTATTAGATACGATTTGTACGGAAAGTGGAAAAACGTTGGAGGATGCGCGCGGTGAAGTAACGAGAGCATTGGAGTCGGTTGATCTAGCAATCGGGGCACCTCACCTTGTGAAGGGGGAGTATTCGGTCAATGTCGGCGGTCAAATTAATGCCTACTCGGCGAAGTATCCTTTAGGTGTCGTAGCTGCTATCTCACCGTTTAACTTCCCGATCATGGTACCGCTGGCGCAAACGTCAATGGCGATTGCTGTAGGGAATGCCGTTATTTTAAAAGCTTCTGAAAAGGTGCCGATGACTTCACTATTTGTAAGTGAGCTATGGAAAAAGGCAGGCTTGCCGGATGGTATTTGGACAGTAGTAAACGGTAGCAAGGACGCGGTAAATGAGCTTCTGGAAAACCCAACTGTACAGGCAATTTCATTTGTAGGGTCAACGCCGGTAGCAAAATATATTTACGAAACCGGTGCTAAATACGGTAAGCGTGTCACGGCACTTGGTGGCGGGAAAAATAATATGGTTGTCATGCCGGACGCGGATTTAGAGCAGGTGGCGAACGCGTTTATCGGTGCTGCATACGGCGCGGCTTCTCAGCGTTGTATGGCGATTTCTACGATCGTGCCGGTTGGTGAAGAAACAGCTGATAGATTAGTAGCGATTTTAAAAGATAAGATCAGTAAATTAAAAGTTGGCAGCTACACAGAAGAAGGTACGGATTTTGGACCGGTTATTTCGAAGGAGTCTAAAGAAAGTATTTTAAAGGCAATCGATTTAGCTGAGCAGCAAGGTGCAACGGTTGTGAATGATGGCCGTGAAGTGGATATTGTGAAAAATTCGGAAGGCTTCTTCGTAGGTCCGACGCTATTGGACAATGTGACAAAGGAGATGGATATTTGCGATCAGGAAGTGTTCGGACCTGCTCGAAATGTGGTGCGCGTAGGTTCGCTTTCGGAGGCAATTGATTTCATTAACGATCAGGAGCTAGCAAATGGTGTAACGATCTTTACGAATGATGGTGCTGCGGCGCGTAAATTTACAACGGAAATTGATGTAGGTATGGTTGGTGTCAATGTGCCGATTCCAATCCCGGTAGGCTATCATAACTTTGCCGGCTTTAAAGGCTCTCGTTTCGGTGAGGGGCATATGTTTGGCCCAGATCAGGCGCGATTCTTTACAAAGACGAAAACGGTATCCGAGCGCTGGCCGGGGACAACGGAAACGACTGCTTCGACATTTGCGTTTCCGAGCAATAACTAAAATAATATGCAAAAACGGCCTGATTCCGGAAAGTGGAGCAGGCTGTTTTTTTATGTAATTGGAATTTTATTAGCACAACTGTGGTGGATATTAGAAAATGCGGGTGGATATTAGAAGGTTGAGAGATGATTTTAGAACAGTTTGCACCTTTTTAAGCACATGCCGAGGTTTTATTAGAAGATCAAAAATATATTAGAAAAACTGAAAATATATTAGAAGATTTCAAAGTTTATTAGAACATTTTTTGCTGAAAATATCGAATTAGCACTTATTATGTCATAAAATGTAACATGAAAAGTGGTTTTTTCCCTTAACTTTTTACGTTATGTCCAAAAAGACTATTGGAAAAATTACCTTTTGTATATTAATTTTTAGCCGAGCATCGAGTAAAGTTAAGTGTATGAAGGGAAGAAGCATCTTTTAAAAATATTTTTATTTTTTAGAATAATTAGATATTATGTTATAAAAAATAACATATAATAATATATATTTAATTATATGCTTCTCAAAAGTTAAATATACCAAAAATCAAAATCGTATTATTTAGTTCTAACTGTGACTTAAATTTATTGAAAATTCAGATTTAAATGTAGTTTCATCGGTTCTTTCTAGAACTTAGCTAAATTACTAGAAAAATAGGAGGGTTTACTATGAAAAAGATCATTACTGGGGGAACAATTGTTACGGCTACAGACACGTATAAAGGTGATGTGCTGATTGAGGATGGCGTGATTAAGCAGATTGCGGCAAGAATCGAAGACGTGGATGCAGAAATTATTGATGCTACAGGAAAGCTATTATTTCCGGGTGGTATTGACCCTCATACACATTTGGACATGCCGTTTAACAATACGGTAACAGATGATGATTGGCAATCAGGTACCATTGCAGCAGCATTTGGTGGAACGACGACAATTATTGATTTTTGTATTAGTGCAGGCTCTCCGACATTGATGGATGCGATTGATACTTGGCATGGCAAAGCGAAGGACAAGGCCGTGATCGACTATGGCTTCCACTTAATGATTGGTGATTTGAATGAACAGCGCTTAAAGGAATTACCGGAAGCACTGGAACGAGGCGGGATTAGCTCGATCAAAGTGTTTTTAGCATATGCAAAGGAATTCCAGGCGACAGATCGTACGTTATTCCAGGCATTTAAAGTCGGGAAGCAATTAGGTGCGACGGTTATGGTGCATTGTGAAAATGGGTCTGTTATCGATGAGCTAGTAGAAGAGGCGAAGGCAAATGGGCAGACAGAACCGATTTATCATGCACTGACTCGTCCTCCAGAAGTTGAAGGAGAAGCGACGAAGCGTGCAATTGAGCTAGCGAATTTAGCGGGTGCACAGCTTTATGTTGTACATGTTACGTGTAAAGAGGCGGTTGATGAAATCATCGCAGCGCGTAATAAAGGCTACAACGTGTTAGGGGAAACTTGCCCACCGTATTTAGTATTGGATCAGACAGCATTGGAAAAGCCGAACTTTGAAGGGGCAAAATATGTATGGTCTCCGCCACTGCGTCCAGTAGAGCATCAGGAAGTATTATGGAATGCGTTGAAAGCGAAGCAGCTGCAAACGATTGGCTCGGACCAATGCTCATTTAGCTTCAATGGCAAGAAAACATTAGGGAAGGATGACTTCTCAAAAATTCCGAATGGTGGACCGTTTATTGAAGATCGCTTCTCCGTACTGTATTCAGAGGGGGTAGCGAAAGGCCGTATTTCGGAAAATGAATTTGTCGATATGATTTCAACGCAGTCTGCGAAGATTTTCGGACTGTTCCCTAAAAAAGGGACAATTGCAGTTGGTTCGGATGCGGATATCGTATTATTCGATCCGACAGTGAAACGGACAATCTCGGCAGAAACACACCATATGAATGTGGATTACAACGCATTTGAAGGGCTGGAAGTAACGGGTGAGCCAATAAGTGTGTTAGTGCGTGGCGATTATGTCATTCAAGATAAAAAGTTCGTCGGCAAGCTTGGAAGTGGTGAGTATATTCGCCGCGAAGTGAAGAGTACCACTAAAGTAACTTCATAGAACTAATAATCAGCTGAAAAAGTAATAACAAATCAAACTGGAGAGGGTTGTTATGAAATGAGCAATAGTTTAGCGAAAAACTTTGAAGAAATATTTGGTGGTTTAACAACATACACAGCAACCGTGGAAGCGAATCGATGTTTGTATTGCTATGATCCACCGTGTGTTAAAGCGTGCCCGACAAGCATTAATATTCCGAGCTTTATAAAGAAAATCGCCTCGAATAATATGAAGGGCTCTGCACGTGTCATTATGGAAGCGAACCCAGTAGGAGCAAGCTGTGCACGTGTATGTCCGACAATCGAGCTTTGTGAGGGAGCTTGCGTGTTGAACAGTGAAGAAAAGCCAATACAGATTGGTCACTTGCAGCGCTATGCAACAGACTGGCTTCGTGAAACCGATGTGAAGTTGTTTACACCGAAACCTGCAAACGGCAAGAAAATCGCGATTATCGGTAGCGGTCCTGCTGGATTATCTGCTGCGCGTGAATTGGCGTTATTAGGATATGGTGTGACAATTTACGAAGCGGATGAAAAAGCAGGGGGCTTAAATTATTACGGAATCGTTTCATTCCGTTTGCCGCAGGATGTTGTGGAATGGGAAGTGCAGCAAGTACAAAATCTTGGTGTTGAAATTAAAACGAATACAAAAATCGGTGAAGATGTCCTAGTAGATGAACTTCTAGCTAATTTTGACCGCATCATCGTAGCTGTTGGGATGGGGAAAGTACCGATGCTCAATATTGAGGGCGAACACTTGGAAGGTGTCTATGATGCGATTGATTTTGTAAAAGAATCGAAAGCTTCGTTTACAGATAAAATGCTAGGCAAAAAAGCAGTCGTGATCGGTGCCGGTAATACTGCGATTGATGCGGCCACATGTTCAGTAAGGCTAGGCGCAGAACAAGTTCAGATCGTTTACCGCCGTACATCGAAAGAAATGACGGCTTATGACTTTGAATATGATTTTGCTAAGCAGGACGGTGTTGAATTTAGATGGTTATCGTTACCGAAGCGAATTATCGGGGACGAAGCCGGCAAAGTAATCGGTTTGGAATGCATTAAGATGAAGCTAACGGAAATCGAGAATGGAAAAGGTACGTTAACGGAGATTCCGGGGTCTGAATTTGTAATTGAAACGGATGCTGTCATTCGGGCAATTGGTCAAGCGAAGCAGTATGAGCTGATTGAACATCTAGGGCTGGCGAATACTCGTGGGGTCATTGATGTCGAGATGAATAGCTTAAAGACATCGAATCCGAAAATTTATGCTTGCGGTGATGTAATTTACGGCAATGGGTACGGTGAAGCGACTGTTGTATCCGCGGCACAGCAAGGGAAAGATTCGGCATACGCAATTCATTATGAACTAAACGCAAATTCAGAGATCGCATAGGGGGTATTCAAATGGCTGATTTAAGTATAAATTTTGCTGGAATAAAGTCACCGAATCCATTTTGGCTGGCATCTGCACCACCGACTAACTCGGGCTATCAAGTTCAGCGTGCTTTTGAAGCAGGCTGGGGCGGCGCTGTTTGGAAGACGTTGGGGGACCCTATTTTAAACGTTTCTTCCCGTTTTGCAGCTGTCAGTTTTAATGGTCAAAAGGTGGCAGGATTTAACAATATTGAGTTAATCACCGACCGACCGCTTGAAGTGAACTTGAAGGAAATTTACGAAACGAAAAAACGATTCCCGAATCATGCGATCATTGCTTCGTTAATGGTCGAGCCAAAAGCTGAAAAATGGCATGAAATTGTAAAAAAAGTACAGGATGTCGGGGTCGATGGCTTCGAATTAAATTTTGGATGTCCCCATGGAATGGCCGAGCGTGGCATGGGTGCCGCTTCTGGTCAGGTGCCGGAACTGGTGGAAAAGCAGACGTTTTGGGCGAAGGAATATGCTCAAGTACCGGTCATTGTTAAGCTGACGCCGAATATTACTGATATTACGGTAACAGCAGAAGCGGCGATACGTGGTGGAGCGGACGCGATAAGTATGATTAATACAATCAATAGTTTGGCGGGCGTTGACTTAAACTCTTGGAATACAATTCCGCATGTTGGAAACAAAGGTGCTCATGGAGGCTATTGTGGTCCAGCGGTGAAGCCAATTGCGCTGAACATGGTTGGTGAATGTGCAAGAAATCCGTATATTAATGTACCGATTTCAGGTATTGGCGGAATTTCAAACTGGCAGGATGCTGCTGAGTTTATATTGATGGGTTCTACAAGCGTGCAAGTGTGTACAGCAGCTATGCACCACGGCTTCAGCATTGTAGAGGATATGATTGATGGCTTAAGCAACTATTTAGATGACAAAGGCTTAGACTCGGTCATGGATCTCGTTGGAAAAACGGTTCCGAAGTATTCAGATTGGGGCGATCTGGACTTAAATTACAAAGTTGTAGCAGAGATTAATAATGATGTTTGCATTAACTGTAATAAGTGCCATATTGCGTGTGAAGATACATCGCATCAATGTATCGATCTGTATACGGAAGACGGTCGTCCGATGTTGAAAGTTCGGGAGGAAGATTGTGTAGGCTGTAACTTATGTTCAATCGTTTGTCCGGCAGAAGGTGCTATTACGATGAAGGAATTGGTGCCTACACAGCCACCTATGACATGGAATGAAAGACAGTCGTTAATTGCAGGATTTGCAGCGAACAGTTCAACTATTGCAAGGTAGTCCTTTGGTAAACATTTTTAAAGAAATACATGTCAGCCTAGCAAAGTCGCATCGAGTGATACCGGCTGGCTGACCCACGTCCTGTGGACCCAAAAATTGAATAATGAGAGGTGTAGCGATGTCCAATCCAAAAAGCTCGAGTAATAATTATTTGAAATCACCTGATTTACTTCCTGTCTCGCATGAGAATCGCAGTATTGGAGTGCTTGGCTTTGGTATGATCTGGGTAGGGATGGCGATTGTACTGGCCGCATTTGCGATCGGTGCTGGCGGGATTGTGAATTTAAGTATGCCGATGCTGATCCTTGCGACATTGGTAGGTTCGATTTTAATTGGTATCTTCATGGTGATTATCGGCGATATCGGTGTAGAACACGGTTTATCGTTTCCGGTGTATATGCGTGCACCGTTCGGAACGATTGGAACACATCTTCCTTCATTTGCACGTGCATTTACGGCATCTTGTTGGTTTGGTATTAATACGTATTTCGGAGCCCTTGCAATCAATGGAATTTTAAATATTATGATAGGCTTCGATAATTGGTTTGTGTGCTTTATTGTCTTTGCGACATTGCAGTTATTCAATGTATCGTTAGGGATTAAATCAATTGAGCGTTTCGCTGATTTTGCTGCACCGATCATTATCTTTATTTCAATTTGGATGTACTTACAATTATCGGCTGAAGCAAAGGCACAAGGAAAAGCGGTATGGTCTTGGGTGGAAGCACCGCAAACAGGTTTTGAACAGTTTACGGCATTTATGATTGTCGCGATGGCGATTATGGGCTTCTGGGCAACACTAGCTGCTGATATGCCAACCCTTTCACGTCACTTTAAAGCACCGAAAAATGAACGTAACTGGTTCAAGCGAAATAAAACGCAGTTATTAGGTTCACTTGTTGTTCAGCCAATTTTTAATACGCTGATGATTGTAATCGGTGCGGTATGTTATATGTCTACCGGTTCAGGTGACCCGATTAACGCACTACAGCAGGCTGCAGGTGGCATTGTCCTTGTAATGTTATTATCGATGATCGTACTGGCTCAATGGTCGACAAATACTTCCGCAAACGTTATTCCGGCTGCGACGATTTTCTCTAATATCGGTGGCCCGAAAGTACCGTTCTGGGTAGGTGTTGTCATTGCCGGTATTGTCGGGACGATTGTTCAACCGTGGAGCTTGTTTGATATTTTAAATAGCGTACTGCTCGTTGTCGGCGGTATCCTTTCTTCAATTGTTGGTATTTTATTTGCCGATTATTATTTAATTCGTAAGCGACGAGTAAATGTAAAGGATCTATATGAAACAGACGGTCAATATCAATATTTAAAAGGTGTCAATGTAGCGGGGATTATCGCGTGGGTACTTGGTGGGTTGATCGCGAATATTTGGCCATCGTTTTCTTCACTAATCGGCTTCTTTGTAGGGGCGGCAATCTATTATGTGCTGGCGAAATTCTGGTGGTTCAAAAAGTATCCGCAAGCTGAAATTACGAATCCGAGTGATGAGGAGTATTTAGGCATTACAGCGGGACGCAGCTGGGAGATTGATGTGACGCCAGAACCGATTGGTGTTCAACAAACTGCTTCTACAGATTAAAATGTAAATGGGGTGCGACGATGTCAGAATATGAATTTGTGGCAAAGGAAATTTTACAGATTGATGAATTACTGGCCGATAATTATATTTTTAAAAGCATTCACGAAAATTTAGAAGGTGCCTTCGTTACTTTTATTAATGAAGAGAGCAACGAAGAGCGTATGCTGCATATTAAAATGGCGGATGCGCGGAAATATTTCTCCAGTAAATTATACGAGCAATTACAAAGTTAAATAGGTGAACAGGCGCATTTCATTTCTTATATGAGATGCGCCTGTTTTTTGTTGGAGAAAAATAGAGGGAGGAGTTCCGCTTATTTGGGCATATCAAGTGTAAGTGGCCAAAAATAAGAGGAGAAATTCCCCTTATTTGCTTGTGCGAGGCTGGAATACATGGATTTTTTTAAAATAACGGGAGTTTGTACCCTTATTTTAGCTGAAAATGGGTTGTTTCCTTTAAATAACGGGAAATCCTACCCTTATTTTTTCGTAAAGCATATTTCGACATGTTAATACATATTGTGAAAAATACAGTGGATGCACTAGTCGGGTTCAGGCAAATTTTTTATTGAAGTGGAGGGCTTTTATGGGAGAAAAGAAGGGAACATTTAAGAAGTGGAAGGATAAAGTAAACGAGAAAGTCACGACACTAAGCAACAAGACGTCTTTTGCTGTAGATCGATCAAAAATACGTAAGCAGATTGCTGCGATTGAAGAAGAGATAAAACTGCTTAAACAGGAAATTGGGGAAATTGTTAATCTGAATCGGAACACCTTATTTTCGGTGAGTATGGTGAATTATCAGCTTATGCAAATTGAAGCGAAGGAAAAGGCTGTTGCGATGCTGGAACAGGATATTGAAGAATTAAATGAACGCAGTAAGGCAGCGGGTGCTGAAGAGGAGATGATAGTGGACTCTACAGATATTATCGAGGTTACGCAAACGTATATTTGTGCGAATTGTAATGAGTTTTACGATGAATCGAAAAAATTCTGTGAGGAGTGCGGCTACAAAATGATTTGATAAATTGCCCAACTTTCTAAGTGCCATAGAAAGTTGGGCGTTTTTTATTTATATAAAGAAAAAGCTGACTGCAAAGAATATGGTTATCCTTTGAGCCAGCTTCCTCGTCAAAAGCAGTTGTACCTGCTCTTTCTACTTACGATGTTCTACAAGGTCAATTGCACCCAATACCATATGGGCGAGACCGAAACCGAAAATGGTATTGGCAAGCATCTTGTTCGTACCGATTTTTTGTTTCATCGCATACCCTGTTGCAGTTACAGCTGATCCAAGTACAGTCGGAATTAAACCTTCACGAATATTTTTCATAAAAGCCCCTCCTTCATCGTAGTAGGTGATACAACACCATTATTAGTGTTTGTTCGTTTGGGGAAGTATATTCTTTAATTTTTGCAAGTAAATATTGGATATCCACAAAAAAAATGTATTATTATTAATTCAAAGCCAATAATTAATGGAAGAATTAATCCGAATACTTTATTGGGGATTAGTTAGGCATATTTTTAGCTTGCTGTGCCTGCCCATACATATTGAGCATCGTATTCATATCTTGCTGCGAAAGTTGTGGTACTTGATAATACCCTTTTTTGTTTTGGTACAAAGAGATTTCGTAGGCCATTTCGATACAGTTTGGTACAGAGTCCTGTAGCACACGACGTACAACTGGATTTGTAGACTCTAAAGCTGCAGCCGTTTTACCAGCTGCTCCTGCTTTATGGCAGCTCAGCATGAAGCTTGAAATGATCGCGTCATTAATTTCGTTAGCAGAAGTAATTGGTTTTTTAGGCTCGCCTGGTGTCAAACCGTAGTTTGTATCATTGCCCATTTGCATATTGTAGCTGCGAGTTGGGTGTTTTGGATCGTGGCCTGTTTTGTAGGCTTCCATTGTAAGATTGTATTCATCAAGCATAAATGGGTATTGTCGATCCATAATAGAGAGTAGCTCTGGGTCTTGAATTTGGTCACGTAATAAAACGTATTGATTTAATCCACCGATCATAGCGCCTAGCACTTCATGAACATCCAGTAATTCATGGGCACCATGATTCATTGAGAAAGGCATTTGGTTGTCTTGTGATTGGGATGATTGGGTAAACATTCAGTAACCTCCATAATAAGAATTTCGTACGCTCTTATTGTGGAAGTGAATGAAAATTTTATACGCATTTTTTTAGAAAGAGGGGATGAGACAAAATGTATTCTAAAAATGAAAGAGGCAGTGCTGGTTTAATTACGGTCATTGCCATCATTGTAGTGATTGTCATTGCGGCAATGATCGTCGTACCGAAATACAATAATTTAGTGAGTGGGGAAGAAACGGTGGATGCAGCATGGGCGCAAGTGGAAAACCAGCTGCAGCGTCGATTTGATTTAGTGCCGAACTTAGTGAATACCGTAAAAGGTTATGCGAAGCAGGAAGAGGAGATTTTTACTCAAATTGCGAATGCGCGTACACAATATGGCAATGCCAATACAGTTGGTGAAGCAGCGGAAGCGAACAATGATTTATCTTCGGCATTATCCCGATTATTAGTAGTCATTGAAAATTACCCGACTTTAAAATCCGATGTGCAGTTTACACGTTTAATGGATGAGCTGGCAGGGACAGAAAATCGTTTGGCGGTAGCGCGTAAGGATTATAATGATACGGTTCAGCAATTCAATAATACTGTGCGTCGATTCCCAGGAAACTTAATCGCGGGCATGTTCAGCTTTGAGCAAAAAGATTACTTTGAAATTAAAGAAGGTGTGGAAGAAGCACCGGCTGTCGATTTTGATTAATAGAGGCGAAATTTCCAAAAAGGGGGGTTGCGTATGAGATGGATTGTCTCGCTTTTCATATTGTTCCTAGCTGTACCGCTTCAGGTGATGGCCGCTATACCGGAGAAGCCGGCTTATAATTCCTACGTTTATGATTATGCGAATGTACTATCTGATGATGTGGAACAACAGCTGATTCAGTCCGCAAAAGCATTGGAAGGTTCAACTGGCAATGTAATCGTCATGATGACCATTGATACGATCGGTGGAATGGATGCGTATGAATTCGGAACGGAAACGATTCGGCAATGGGGAATCGGTGGTGCGAACGAGAATAACGGGATGCTGATTTTCGCTACGACTGAGCAAGGTCCAGGGGAAAATGATGTATGGATTACGGTCGGCGGCGGCTTAGAGGGTGATTACCCGGACGGCAAACTCGGCAGTATGATTGATGAATATATGTTTCCTTATTTAATGAATGGGGATTATACGAGTGCTTTTGCGAATATTTTCTCTGTTTTTTATGAGGAAATGGGTGGTGAAGCAGGTGGGGCTGATTTAGTGAAGCCTGTTTCATCGGGTGATGATGACGGCATTTCCATTGGCTTTATTATTTTTATTATTATTCTCTATTACCTCATTACGAAGTTTGGCGGTGGCGGCGGTCCAGGTGGACGTAGACGTACTGCTCGACGTGTATACCGTAGCGGCGGATTCCCTGGTGCATTTGGCGGAGGTTTCGGCGGTAGAGGTGGCGGCTCTTCTGGCGGTGGATTTGGTGGCTTCGGCGGTGGCGGATCATTCGGCGGCGGGGCTGGCAGGAAGTTTTAGGTTTTAGGATGGGCATCTTACTCTTTCGGGGTGAGGTGCTTTTTTGAGGTGTGGTGTGCAGCAGGCGGTGGAGGTTTTCTAATAAGTGCCGGGGATGTTCTAATATGTGATGCGATTGTTCTAATAAAATGTTGATTTGCTAATAAAAGTGTTAGATGTTCAAATAAGTGGGGTTCATTTGCTAATAAGTGTTATGAAAGTGCTAATATGTCAGCTGGAAGCGCTAATATGTTGCAAAGATTTTCTAATAAAAGCTTCCCCCATTTCTATTTTCCCCGGCTATAATAGTAAAAAAGGGAGGAAATACTATGATTATTAAATTTTACTCAAAACCAGACTGTGAGCTTTGTGTGGAAGGGCTTCATACGTTGAAAATTGTTCAGGAAGATATCGACTTTACAATTGAGCACTATAATATTGAGGAAGATGATGCAGTGCATGAGAAATATATGCTGATGATTCCCGTTGTTGAGCGGGATGGGGAAGTTATTCAGTATGGACAGCTTGATTATGCAACGTTATATGAGGCGCTCGGAGATTGAGGTGAGCGCCTTATTTTTGTTGAAAGAAATAATTCCGACAAGTATATAAGTTGCAAAACAACATTATGCATTTTATAATAAAGACAGAAATTATTTTTTTTGCTCTAAGTGGGACTAAAAAATAATACGCGGGACAAAAATTGTCCAATATAGTCGAGTAGGTGGTTTTTTTGACTGATGTTTCGTTTTTTGCAGCAGAGCGCAAACTAATGCCTGAAATCGATAAGCTCTTTCAAAAGAGGTTTCGAGTATTGCAGGCTTTAGCGACATTCGGACCGATTGGTAGGCGTGCTTTAGTCGAGCAGCTTCAGATGACAGAGCGTGATATTCGTAATGAAACAACCGTCCTCAGTGAGCAGCAATTGATTTCGATTCAGAAAAAGGGCATGATTTGTACGCCAAAAGGGTATGAAGTATTAGAACAGCTTTCCGAATTACATCGGGAGTTGTCAGGTATTGTGGCGATGGAACAACAGCTTAAAGAGATATTCGGGATTGCACGCGTTATTATTGTGACGGGTGATGCGGAACAGGATATGACTGTAAAGCAACAGCTCGGTAAAGAAGCGGCACAGATGTTACAGCAACTCGCTAAAGGTAAAGATCAAATTGCTGTGACGGGCGGTAGCAGTGTTGCCTCGATGAAAGAGTATTTAACAGCAGGCACGGTGCTCGGTGATGCGAGTTTTATCGCAGCACGAGGCGGTATGGGTGACGAGATGACGTTCCAGGCGAATACGGTTGTTTCCAAGTTTGCTAAAAGGTGTGGCGCAAAATATCGTACTTTATTTTTACCGGAGCATTTAAGTGAGCAGGCTTATGAAGCGATGAAGGATGAGCCAATCATTAAAGAAATGATTGAACTGTATGAGCAGGTGGATATTGTCGTTCATGGCATTGGAGCCGCTCAGGAAATGGCACTTCGTCGCAATAGCACATACGAGGAGCAGCAGCTGCTTGAACAAAAGGGAGCCGTTGCAGAAGCGTTTGGCTATTATTTCAATAAAAATGGCGATATTGTTCATCATTTACGTACAATCGGTATTCAGCTTGAGCATGTAAATAAGGCGCAACATGTCATTGCGATTGCGGCAGGCAGTAACAAGGCAGCTGCAATTCAGGCTTATTTCAAAAATGCAGTAAAGCAGACGATTTTAATTACGGATGAACAAACCGCAAATACAATTCTAGAAAGATAAGTTGTTTTTAAAAGTATGTCCATTACACATACTGTTTAAATAATAAATATATTGGAGGAATTTCACATGGTATTACAATTAGCAATTAATGGATTTGGTCGAATCGGACGTTTAGTATTCCGTGAAGCAATGAAGCACGAGGAATTTGAAGTTGTTGCAGTAAATGATTTAACAGATGCCGGACAGCTTGCACACTTATTGAAGTATGACTCAGTACATGGTGTATACGATGCAGATGTTCAGGCGGAAGATGATGCATTTATCGTAAACGGCAAACGCATTCAAGTGTATTCAGAAAAAGATCCTGCAAAATTACCATGGGGCGAAATTGGTGTGGATGTTGTTTTAGAATGTACGGGTAGATGGCGTTCAATGGAAGAAGTAGAGAAGCATATTCAAGCCGGTGCGAAAAAAGCGATTCTTTCAGCACCAGCAAAAGGCGATATGCCAACTTATGTTATGGGCGTAAACCATACTGATTATGACCCATCAGAGGATGTTATCTCGAACGCTTCTTGTACGACAAACTGTTTAGCACCGCTGGCAAAAGTATTGGATGAACAATTCGGTATTAAGCGCGGTATGATGACGACAATTCACTCGTATACAAATGATCAGCGTATCCTTGACTTCCCGCACTCAGACCCACGTCGTGCACGTGCTGGCGCGGTATCAATGATTCCGACAACTACGGGTGCAGCGGTTGCAGTATCGAAAGTATTGCCACAATTAAAAGGCAAGTTGGACGGCTTCTCAATGCGTGTTCCAACACCGAACGTATCTTGTGTCGATTTAGTTGTAGAGTTGGATAAAGACGTAACAGCTGATTCAATCAATGCTGCATTAAAAGAGGCTTCAGAGGGCGACTTAAAAGGAATTCTTGCCTACAATGAATTGCCGTTAGTATCGATTGACTATAACGGCAATCCGGCATCATCAACAATCGATGGCTTATCGACAATGGTTATGGAAAACCGCATGGCAAAAGTAGTCGCTTGGTATGATAATGAAATCGGCTATTCTACTCGATTAATGGATCTAGCATTATATATTGCTGAGCAAGGAATTGACAAAAACTAATTGTGACATACTTTTTGAGGAATGAAGAAAATATGTGACATATTAATTAGAATTTGACATAAAAAGTATAGCCTTTAAAAGGTAGAAACCTTATAATGTATAAGGGTAAAAGAGCGGCAGGGAATTACCCGACCGCTCTTTTTTTGAATATAAGAAAATTGGGTACATACATATTGTTTAGAGATTTAAGCGCAATGATTCATCTTCGTCATAAATATTAGCGAATACGAGGGAAATCAGAGGCGACACAAGACAGCATTATTGAAGTTTGATACTATTTTAACTAACGAGTATACTATCCACACAATAATTTCACGATCGAATTTAAAGGAGGATTTTCTTTATGTTTTTAAAGAAGTCAATGAATGATGTAGATGTAAAAGGGAAGCGCGTATTTGTACGTGTTGATTTTAATGTACCGATGGAAGAAGGCAAAATTACGGATGAAACGCGTATTCGTGCAGCCGTTCCAACAATTGAGCAATTAGTGAGTGCAGGGGCAAAAGTTATTTTAGCTTCACACCTTGGTCGTCCAAAAGGTGAAGTGAATGAAGATATGCGTTTAACAGCAGTAGGTGAACGTCTTTCTGAATTAATGGGCAAGCCTGTTTCGAAGCTTGATGAATCAATTGGTACAGATGTAGAAGCAGCGGTAAACAATATGCAAGATGGCGACATCATTCTTCTTGAAAACGTACGCTTCCATAAAGGCGAAGAGAAAAACGACGAGACATTGGCAAAAGAATTTGCAAAATTAGCAGACCTTTACGTAAATGATGCATTTGGTGCAGCTCACCGTGCACACGCTTCAACAGAAGGTATTGCGAAGCATGTACCAGCTGTATCAGGTTTATTAATGGAAAAAGAATTAGACGTATTAGGGAAAGCTTTATCAAATCCGGAGCGTCCATTCACAGCGATTATTGGTGGCGCAAAAGTTAAAGATAAAATCGGTGTTATTGAAAACCTGCTAGATAAAGTAGACCACCTGATTATCGGTGGCGGCTTAGTATTCACATTCGTAAAAGCAATGGGTCATGATATCGGAAAGTCATTGCTAGAAGAAGACAAAATTGAGTTGGCAAAAGGCTTTATCGAAAAAGCAAAAGAAAAAGGCGTTCAGCTGCACATGCCAGTTGATGCAGTCGTAGCGAACGAATTTTCAAAAGATGCTGACACTAAAGTAGTTGCAATCGATGCGATTCCTTCTGACTGGATGGGACTTGATATCGGACCAAAAACTGCGGAAAACTATGCAGAAGTCATTAAGCAATCAAAATTAATCATTTGGAACGGACCAATGGGTGTATTCGAAATGGAGAAATTTGCAAATGGTACAAAAACAGTAGCAGATGCAATGGCAACAACAGATGGCTACACAATTATCGGTGGCGGTGATTCAGCTGCAGCGGTAGAGAAATTCGAAGTAGCATCTAAAATGGACCATATTTCAACAGGCGGCGGTGCTTCATTAGAGTTAATGGAGGGTAAGGAATTACCGGGTATTGTTGCGTTAAACGATAAATAATTTATAGAATAATTATTTGTGTCAACACTGACTCAAAGCGTCCGCCTTAGCGGAAAACAGTTAGTGTTAACGAACAAAATAATTAAAAACTGGAGGGTTTTGAATGAGAAAACCGATCATAGCAGGAAACTGGAAAATGTATAAAACATTTGATGAGGCAGTGGACTTTGTGGAAGAGATTCAGCAAGAGATCCCATCTCCTGATAAAGTGGATGCAGTCATTTGTGCACCAGCACTATATTTACCAACGCTTGTCGTAGCATCAGAGGATTCAAGCCTGGCAATTGGCGCACAAAATATGCATTACGAAAATGAAGGTGCATTTACAGGTGAAATCAGTCCTGTGATGCTTGCCAATATTAATGTAGATTACGTTATTTTAGGGCATTCAGAGCGTCGTGAAATGTTTAACGAAACGGATGAAGCGATTAACAAAAAAATTCGAGCAGCTCTTAGTCAAGGAATTGTACCGATTATTTGCTGTGGTGAAACGTTAGAAGAGCGTGAAGCGGAACAGACAGAGGCAAAGGTAGCACGACAAATTACAAAGGCGTTGGAAGGCTTTGCACCGATCGAGGTTGAACATATGGTCATTGCTTATGAGCCAATCTGGGCAATCGGAACAGGTAAAACGGCTACGGCTCAAGATGCTAATGTGGTATGCTGTGCAATTCGTTTAGCGATCGAAACGTTATATGGCAAAGATACTGCTAGAAAAGTACGTATTCAGTACGGTGGCAGCGTAAAGCCTGAAAATATTAAAGAGCTATTAGCGCAAGAACATATTGATGGTGCCTTAGTAGGTGGAGCGAGCTTAGATCCGGCATCATTTATGAAGTTATTGGAGGCGGCAGCAAATGCCTAAACAACCTGTTGCATTAATTATTTTGGACGGCTTTGCTTTTCGTGATGAAGTAAAAGGAAATGCCGTTGCCCAAGCATATAAACCGAATTTCGATCGCTACTGGAATGTTTACCCGCACGCTACATTAACAGCGAGCGGGGAGGCTGTAGGTCTGCCAGAGGGCCAAATGGGGAACTCTGAAGTAGGTCACTTAAACATCGGTGCAGGGCGCATAGTTTATCAAAATCTTACACGTATCCATAAATCGATTCGTGAAGGTGATTTTTTCAGAAATAAAGCATTTTTAGCTGCTGTTGAACATGCAAAAGCGCATGGTTCAAAGCTGCATTTAATGGGGCTGCTTTCAGATGGTGGCGTACATAGTCACTATGAGCATCTGTTTGCCTTATTGAAATTAGCGAAGGCAAATAATCTGGAGGAAGTGTATGTCCATGGCTTCCTCGATGGTCGTGATGTTGGTCCGACGACAGCGCTTAACTATATTCTAGAAACAGAAAAGCAGATGACGGAAATCGGTGTAGGGAAGTTTGCCTCGATTCATGGCCGCTACTATGCAATGGACCGAGATCGTCGCTGGGAGCGTGTCGCATTGACATATAACGCCTTAGTCGATGGAGTTGGACAGACTGCTTCTTCTGCTACTGCCGGTGTAGAGTCTTCGTATGAGCGTGATCTGCATGATGAGTTCGTTGTTCCGTTTGTTGTGACAGAAGAAGGTAAGCCGGTCGCTACAATTGATACGAATGATGCGGTTATCTTTTTCAACTTCCGTCCGGACCGTGCGATTCAATTGTCGCAAGTGTTTACAAGTGAAAATTGTGATGGCATTCCGTTATCACAAAACCATCCACAAAACTTAAAATTTGTTTCTTTCACACATTATAGTGAAGATGTCGTATCTGAAGTTGCCTATGAGAATGACAACCTTGTAAATACACTTGGTGAGGTCATTTCAAGAGCAGGCAAAACACAGCTACGCATTGCGGAAACGGAAAAGTATCCGCATGTGACATTCTTTATGAGTGGAGGTCGTGAAGTTACCTTTGTAGGGGAAGAGCGTATTTTAATCGCTTCTCCGAAAGTAGCGACATACGATTTGAAGCCTGAAATGAGTGCTTATGAAGTAACGGATGCTTTATTGAATGCCATTGCAGAAGATAAATTCGATGCAATTATTTTAAATTTTGCCAATCCGGATATGGTAGGGCATTCAGGCATGCTGGAGCCAACGATTAAAGCGATTGAAGCAGTCGATGAGTGCTTAGGTAAAATCGTCGATGCGATCGCAGAAAAAGGTGGCCATGCAATTATTACTGCAGACCATGGCAACTCGGATGAAGTTGTGACATTGGATAATCAGCCGATGACAGCCCATACGACAAACCCAGTGCCGGTCATTGTGACAAAGCCTGGTGTGATGCTTTATGAAGATGGAATTTTAGCAGATTTAGCACCTACTATGCTGGATTTGCTTGGGATTGACCAACCTGCCGAGATGACAGGGAAATCGTTAGTTATGCCAAACGAAAAGTAATTCGCGCGGTTAATTATATTGCTTGTCATTGTGCAAGCACCTAATAAATTTATTGACAGAGGAGATTTTTAATTATGCCATTCATTACTCAAGTATACGCTCGTGAAGTATTAGACTCTCGCGGTAACCCAACAGTAGAGGTAGAAGTATTCACAGAATCAGGTGCATTTGGCCGTGCGATCGTGCCATCTGGTGCATCAACTGGTGAATATGAAGCAGTGGAATTACGTGACGGAGATAAAGGCCGCTACTTAGGTAAAGGTGTTGAAAAAGCGGTAGAAAACGTAAACACAATTATCGCTGAAGAATTAGAAGGTCAATATTCTGTATTGGACCAAGTTGTAATCGACCAAGCGTTAATCGAACTTGACGGAACAGACAACAAAGGTAAATTAGGTGCAAACGCAATTTTAGGTGTTTCTATGGCTGTAGCACATGCAGCTGCTGATTACTTAGATATTCCTTTATATCAATATTTAGGTGGCTTCAATTCAAAACAATTACCATTGCCAATGATGAACATCATCAACGGTGGTGAGCATGCAGACAACAACGTAGACATTCAGGAATTCATGGTAATGCCAGTAGGTGCGAAATCATTTAAAGAAGCATTACGTATGGGTACTGAAGTTTTCCATAACTTAAAAGCAGTTTTAAAAGGTAAAGGCTACAACACAGCAGTAGGTGACGAAGGTGGTTTCGCGCCAAACTTAAGCTCAAACGAAGAAGCAATCACTGTTATTATCGAAGCAGTTGAAAAAGCTGGCTACAAAATGGGTGACGATATCCGCATCGCACTTGACGTTGCATCTTCTGAGCTTTACAACAAAGAAACAGGCAAATACGTTTTAGCTGGTGAAGGTGTAGAAAAAACATCTGAAGAAATGGTTGCTTGGTACGAGGAGTTAACTTCTAAATACCCAATCATCTCAATTGAAGACGGCTTAGACGAAAATGACTGGGCTGGCCACAAGCTATTAACAGAGCGTATCGGTGACCGCGTACAATTAGTAGGTGACGATCTGTTCGTAACAAATACTGAGAAATTATCTCGTGGTATTGAAGAGGGCGTTGGCAATGCGATTTTAATTAAAGTAAACCAAATCGGTACTTTAACTGAAACGTTCGAAGCAATTGAAATGGCGAAACGTGCTGGCTACACGGCAGTAATTTCTCACCGTTCAGGCGAATCAGAAGACAACACAATTGCTGATATTGCAGTTGCAACAAATGCGGGTCAAATTAAAACGGGTGCACCATCTCGTACAGACCGCGTTGCGAAGTACAACCAATTACTACGCATTGAAGATCAATTAGGCGACACTAGCCGTTTTGAAGGATTAAAGTCTTTCTATAATATTAAATAATGAATGAGTTAAGGCCGGGGCATTTATATGTCCCGGCCTTTTTAATAATTATTATAACCTTGAACCGTTGATTTCCATTCCGGGACCGATGCTTTCCCCGGGCACGGCTCTAGCTAACTTTGTCCCCTAGAGGTCGCTGGTTTCACTGTGGTTATCGCTGATCAAGTTCAAGTAAAGTTTGTTTTAAAACATTTGCTCCTGCGATGATATCTTCGGTTGAGGTGAATTCTTTTGGGTTATGGCTGATGCCGTCTTTTGAGCGGACGAAAATCATTGCTACTGGGAATTGTCCGTAAAATTGCATTGCATCGTGTCCGGCACCGCTTGGTAAATGGACGACTTGCTGTCCATTGTCTGTGATAGCTTGTGCAATAATTTGTTGGATTTCGGCATCACATTTAACTGGTGCTACTCTTTGCAATGTTTCAATTGATAAAGTAAGTTGGCGCTCTTGGGCAATGGCTTGAGCTGCGTGGTGGATTTCCTGTTCCAATGTATTTCGGACTTCCTCTTCGATATCGCGAATATCGACCGTAAAAGTGACTTCTCCGGGAATGACATTGACTCCGTTTGGCGATACGGATAGCTTTCCGACCGTTGCAACTGCTGCAGGATACTGGCGTGCAAGCTCTTCAATTTTCGCAATGATTAGGCTGGCGCCTACTAAAGCATCCTGTCTTAGTGCCATTGGTGTTGCGCCTGCGTGTTCAGCTGTACCGGTAAGAGTAATTTGCTGCCAAAGTGGTCCGGCAATGCCTGTTACAACCCCGACACCTACATCTGTCTTTTCTAGCACTTTTCCTTGTTCAATATGCAATTCAACATAGCATTCTACATTCGATAATTTTGCATCTGCCACGTTTGATGCATCTAGCCCATCCTGCTGCATCGCTTCTGCTATCGAAATACCTTCTTCATCCGTACGCTGTAATTCCTCTAGCTGTAATGTTCCGGCAGCTGCACGACTGCCAATCATACCAAACTGGAAGCGTGTCCCTTCCTCATCCTTAAAGGCGATTACCTTTACCGGTCGTTTTAATGGGATGTCGTTGTCTTGAAGTGTATGAATTACCTCAATTGCACTTAATACGCCTAGCGCACCGTCATAATGTCCACCGTTTGGAACTGTATCAATATGTGAACCTAACAAGATGGCCGGGGCATCAATATGACTGTTTATTTCACCTATAATATTGCCGATTGCATCAGTAGATACTGTCATTCCGGCTGCTTCCATTAGTTGCTTAATATAGAGATTCGCTACCATTTCTTCCGCGGTAAATGAAAAGCGATTGACCCCTCCCTCGGGAGTAGAGCCAATTTTGGCAAGTTCAGTTAGATGCAGCAGTAAGCGTTCTTCATTAATCATATAGAGGATCAATCCCTTTCTCTTTCATTTTGAAGCGGAAGTGACACTGACCTTCACGGAGTAAATACTGGTCGTGTATAACGTCAAATTTGTTGTTGTAGCCATAGGCAATGGAGTTATCAATGACTTGGCAGTACAAAATGCCGTATTCGTGCATATTGTCGTCAGCCCATTGTTGACCGAGTGGACAGCCTGTAAAAGTTTGCTCCAATTCGTTTGGCGTGTAGTTATCTTCCATTATAAATAGCTCGCTGCGTCCCATATCATAGTTTGGAATATAGTTCTCAACCGTGTTTTCCTGCCCGTTTAAGCGAGCGCGCTGTGCAATGCCCCGACCACGTTTTTGGCCGAATTGCCATACGCTTTTCTTAATTACTTCTTCACCTTCATTACCGTAGCGGTCTACAATTTGCTTTGTTACTTGTGCAAACAGCTTGGCGAATAAGGCAAAAGGTGTGGCATTTTCGTAGTTGTCCGTCGTTTGATGGTCAGTGGGAATGTAGTCGTAAAGTGAGTGAATAGAACCTTCCAACGTTGCTTTTCTGGCAATTTGCTCCGCATTATAATAGCCAAAAGAGCGAACGGCGTTTTGTATGAGCGGAATGACTTCTTGCCCGAAAGCTTCTTTGGCATTCGTCTCGATGTGAGTGAAAAGCATTGCTGTCATGTATTCCATCGAATATGGTTTGATGGAAACTGGCTGTTGTTCCATAATGTATCGCCTCCACAATAATGGTATATAAAGCCTAGTGATATACTTATGATTAGGCTATTTTATAATATTCTAATAATTATGTAAACGATTTGAATTTTTAATAGTTTGTATGAATCCAGCAGAGAGTAAGCAGGAAAGGGAACTGTAGAGATTTTGTGAACATTTGACTAATGCTTTTCGTCATTTGATATTATGTGATAAGGTTAGACCGAAAAGTATAAATTAATTAGACCGATCATTATAATTTTGGAGGGCAGCATGACAAAGCAATCAAAGGATAAAATTTTAGAAACAGCGACAAGGCTTTTTTATTTTCAGGGGTTTCACGGAACAGGCTTAAATCAAATTATTCAGGAATCAGGGTCGCCTAAAGGTTCGCTTTATCATTATTTTCCTGAAGGCAAGGAGCAATTAGCGGAGGCGGCGATAGAGCTGTCGAAGCGAAGAATTGGTGCCTCCATTCAGCGTTATATGAATGAATTTGAGGACGTAGAGGCTGCGTTAAATGCACATATTTTAGCAATGGCTGAGTTATTTGATATGGAAAGTGGCCTTGAGGAGCATTCATTTACGATTATGCCTTTTGGTTTGTTGGCGGCGGAATCGGCTTTTATGAATGAACGTCTACGCAAAGCATGCGGAGATACGTATAAGTATTGGGAATCGATTTATTATACGAAGCTCATTTCAAACGGCTATAGCGATGAATCGGCTGTCATCATTAGTAAAGCTGTCAGTGCGATGATTGAAGGTGCGGTAACGTTATCATTATCACAGCGGTCAAATGAACCGTTATTAAATATAAGTAAAGTAATCCCAGCAATACTTGCGCAATATAAGTGAACCGTTAAGGCGAAATTGTCTTAGCGGTTTTTTTAAGTCAATTTGTTCACAATTGATATTTTTTTGAGGGGAAATGGATAAAGAAGTGTTGCAAAATGAACGTTTATCATAGCAAAGCGCGGTAAATGTTGATGTATCAACTTTTGTCACCATTTGTTCAAATTTAGATTAAAATTTTGCAATCGTTTTCAAATCGGAAATGGAAGTAACTGTCTACGATGCATAGCACCATAAAAGGTTATAAATGGATATTAGGTGTTCACAATTATAATGAATGGTCTAATTTTTCTCCTGAAATGATTGAATTTCTATGAAAAAATTTGGTATATTGTAAAGCGTGCTGTTAAAGCAAAGCAAACGTTATATAACAGCAAAAGTATGATAGGAAGCAATTATCATCTTTATAAATAAGTTTTTATAGTACAGGAGGAAACAGAAGTGGCAGCACCTTTTTTCAATGTTAAAAGCCCTAAAGGTATGGCAGCGGTATTAATGATCGGGACGTTCCTAGGTCTATTCGGTGAAACAGCCTTAAACATGGCGTTAACAAATATTATGGATGATTTCAGTATATCCGCGGCATCAGCGGCGTGGTTAACAACGGGTTATCTTTTAGTTTTAGCAGTATTAGTGCCATTATCATCGTATTTAGTACGTTGGTTTACAACGCGTCAATTAGTTGTGGCGGCAATGGTCATTGCAATTATCGGTTCGTTATTAGGCGCGTTAGCACCGAATTTTACGGTTCTATTAGTCGGTCGTTTTGTACAAGCGGTTGCAACGGGTATGATTTTACCATTAATGTTTAGTGTTGTGATGTTGATTTTCCCAGTGCAAAAGCGAGGCGCAGTAATGGGGATTGTAGGGGTTATTTTAACTGCAGGTCCAGCATTAGGGCCATCGATTGCAGGGTTAATCGTTTCTTCACTTAGCTGGAGATATATTTTCTGGATCATGGCGGTTGTTTATGCGCTCGTAATTTTATTAGCATGGAATAAAATAGACAACGTTTCAAATGTGACACGACCTAAAATTGATTTGTTATCATTAGTTGCCTCGACATTTGGTTTCGGTGGTGTTGTATTTGCACTCGCTTCATTGGCTGAGCAATCGATTACAGAAGTGATCGTTTGGGTACCGCTTGTAGTGGGATTAGTGTTATTAGTAGTATTCGGTATTCGCCAAACAAAAATGGAGGAGCCAATGATCGACTTATCGGTATTCAAGTCACCGATGTTTAGTTTAGGTGTCGCTTTAATGGTCGCGTCCATGTTCATGATTTTATCTGTAGCAATATTAGTACCAATGTTTTTGAAAACGGTATTAGGTTTCGCAGCATTAACGGCAGGTTTATGTATGCTGCCAGGGAATATTTTAAATATTATTATGTCACCGATCGTTGGTGCTAATTTCGATAAAGTGGGAGCAAAAATCTTCACACGCATTGGATTTACGATGATTTTAGTGTCGATGGTTGTATTCTTAACGACAATTTCGGCTACAACGGCAACTTGGATTATTATCGTTAACTTATGTGTATTTTTCGTAGGGGTATCGATGACCATTATGCCGGCGCAAACGAATGCGATGAACTCATTAGCGCCACAGAAATTTGCGGACGGTTCAGCTGCATTGAATACATTAACACAAATTGCAGGTGCTTCAGGTACAGCGGTCGCGATTACACTGTTCACTATTGGGCAGGAAAATTATGCTGAAAAGTTCAGCAATGCATTACCGGGAGAAATGCTCGCGCACGGTGTACACACAGCGTTCATCGTAGTAAGTGTAGTATCTGTGATCGGGTTAGTAGGTTCACTCTTTGTGAAAAATAGTAAGCCTGTGGGGAATTAAGGTTCTTCGTTGGGTGTGCAGCATCGGATTATTGCCGGTGCTGTTTTTTTGTGGGGGTGGGGCGGTTTTATTAGAAGGTTGAGTATGTTTATTGAAAAATTTTTGCTGGTTATTAGAAGAAGTGCGGGGGATATTAGAAGATGCGTGGATTTAGGGTTTGTCACTACATTGAGTAGGGCTGGGAAATGGGTGCACGGATTTTTATTAGAAGATTGAAATGGGTTATTAGAAAATAGTGAGGGGTTATTAGCACATTTTCGAGTTTTATTTGATCATGTGGAGCACTTATTAGCACAATGGGAACTTTTATTAGAAGATCGGCAATTTATTAGAACAAATAAATTTATATTAGAACATTTCGCGATATATTAGAAAATCCGTGAACAGGGGATTCAAGTATTTCTTATGTATTAATGTTTTCTTAATATAATTATGGTATTGTTACTATAAATGAAATAAAAGGGATGTTTATTACTTTATGGAAAAAATAGATAGAAAATGGGTATTTGCTGTACTCATCGGCTTTTTCGCGATTTTTTTATTGATTATGTTTAAACCTACTGGATACGACTATATCATTTTTGCGATTGCTTCAGCTTTATTAGCGTACGGTGGCTTTATTCGCAAGAAAAATATGATAGATAAAATTTCTGTTCCACTGGGTATCGTTTTGCTTTTAATTTTTGTAATATTGTATTTTGTAAATTAGTAGCCATTGTGCTACTTTTTTTATTGCATAAAAAGAAGGGACTTCATAGTAAAAGTCCCTTCAATGATCAGTCAAACTTCTCCGGAATGATATAGTATGTCCCTTTATTCGTCCCATGCTTTTCGAGGCCGGATTTGGCTAATAGTTTGGATGCGATATGGATACAGGGGATTTTGAAAAATTCGCGGAACGCTTTATTGGAGATGCGGGGACTGACTAAGGTGCGGTATTGTAAAAAAGTTTCGTATAAGGCTTCTTTGCTTTTTACTTGGCAGACAGGGCAGATAAAATAGCCTTGCTTATAGTGCATTTCATTTACATAATCGCACTGCTTACATAGAACGCCGTTGCGGAGGCGGTGCTTTTCTATCGTTCTGCGTGGGGGGAGCGGTTCGTATAATTGTTGGAATTGTTTTTGCAGAAAAGTAAGATGTGCACGGGGTTTTGGATGTAGTTTATAGAGCTTTTCAATAAATCTTGGGATGCCGCTCATATGCATGATTGGGAAATTGTTTAAGGACTCATCGAGCTTTGCGCGGTAATTGGCTAGAACGACGATGTGGTAAACGGGAATGGATAGTTGCCAAGTCTTTAACTGGTGCTCCAGGAATAGCTGATGACGGTAGGCTTGGTCAAATGGATTGGGGAAATTTTCATTCATTTGATCCTGTACGCGGAAAAATTCGTGTAGGGCAGGTTTGTAGAATAGGGTACCGGATATTTGTTTTACTTCGATGACTAAGAGGAAATTTGGTGTGAGGAGCAAAGCGTCCATTTGATGGGTAAAGCCGTTGGAATTTTTACATTCGAAATTATAAAAGATGTGAAAATCTGATTTAAAATAAAAATCTGTTAGTAGCCGCTTTATTTTTTGCTCGCCTGATAAGCCGGCCTCTAATCGGTAAAATTCCTGTTGGATTGCTGAGGTCTCTGAATCGTCCATTCTTATGCGCTTCATCAGTGTTTCGATAAGTAAATAATGTCTTGATTTTTGCACTTTTTCCACCTCCTGTACTCATTATAAAATATCCTAATTTATGGGGAAATAGAAAGGGTGAAAATGTTTTTTTGCAGGAAAAATGAAAAAATATGTTTCTCTTTTGGTAAAGCTGGGAAAAGACCACCAAACAGTAAGGGAGGCAATTTATTTATGAAATTAAAAAAATACTCTACACTTATGGCGGCAGCGGTGTTATCTTTATCACTTGCAGCATGTAACGATGACGAAGATCCGGTTATTATTGAAGATGATAACGATGGCGTAGTTGACGATAATAACGATGGTACTAATCTAGACTTAGATGTAGATAATGATGGCGATGCAGGTACTGATGGTGACGCAGGTACTGAAGGTACTGGCGGTACTGAAGGCACAGGTGTTGAAGACGAAGACACTACTGATGACAACAGCAACGACTAATTAAAAGCATAAAGCATGGCGCTCGCATTTATTTGCGGGTACCATGCTTTTTTTCTGTTCTATTAAATTTCGCCGCAAGCTAACCATGGGAGGAAGCCGTCTAAAAACTTCTCCGTTGCCGGCATGAAATAAGAGCCGAAGTGGAAATCAGGGTCAAGTGTTGTGACAATCCAAGTACCTTTTGAGCTGACTTTATCGACGTACAATAATGAGCCGCCGTCCTTCATATCAATGAGTGACTGCATGCCCTCTTGCAAATGGAATACGCCGTGCTGATGCCATGTGCAACCTGCTTCATCCAAGAAACCATCACGGAATAACGGGTAATCCGGTGCGACCATGCGAAGTCCGCTGTCGGCATCCTTTTCAAGCCACCACCAGAAATTTGTCGGGCGTGTTTCCCAGTTTTGACCTGGAATCCAGTTCCATGGCTGAGGACCGAATGCTACGACAACGCCACCATTATCAGCAAAACGACGAATAGCCGGAGCCGCTTCTAGCAATAATTTATTGTGCAATTGCGAAGGGACGATTAATACATCCATGCCCTCTAAATCTTGCTCAGCAAAGCGAGGCAAATAGATGATTTTATCGAAATATTGTTTGTACTTTGGTGTGTTGAATGTAACGAAATGTGGTGCGTGACCGCTATATAAAACTGCTATTTTTCTCATGCTTGAGCTCCTTTTAAGCGTAGTAATTCTTCATTCAGCCATGCTAAAAATTGTGGTGCAATCAGCTGTGTCGAGTTTTCACCTGTTGCGTAAGTTAAAAAGTCACGGCAAGAAGCAGCGACAACCGTTCCTTTTGTTGCGGTACGGTCAATGAAAACGATTGGTGTGCCGTCTGTATATTGTAAAATGACTTCCGATTCTTTATTTACGATAGGGTGTGACCCGCGTGCATAGAAGCCTGAAACGCCTTTACGATACGCAAGCTCCATCATGTCAACGCCTTCATAAAATGTCCCTTCAGATGCAGGCTCCATTAAATAATCAGCGTGCGACTTAATTTCCTTTGGCATAAACAGACCAGCGCCAGGTAACCAAGGGCGGAAAATATGTGTGTTAGCAATAACGATCTTGCCTTCATTTAAGAAGTTTTCAATTACTTGTTTTTGCTCATAAAGATGCTCCTGATCGATAAAATCCGTTACGACTAACACATTGAATGCAGAAAGGTCAGCAGTCGAAATTTCGTATTGATCAAGGAATGTTACGTGGTCCATTGGTTCGTTTGAGACGTTCATCGCGCGTCCCTCTAGGCTGAATGCATGGCCGCCATCCAGTTTTAAAATTTTGTATTCAGACATAAAAATCTCCTTTAATCCTGTAAATTTAATTAATTGATACATATTCTCATTTACTAATTGACACTGAAAATCATTATCAATTATACTCAATATTGTATTAAATTCAAATGATTTTTTTATTGAAATAATATTTTTTTATTATGAACTGGTAAAAAAGTAGTTACATAGTATCGGGAAGAGGAGAGACTTTTAAGATGAAACGTAAAGCAATTTTAAGTTCGCTTGCAGTGGCGGCGATAGCACTTGCAGCATGCTCAGATAAAGAGACTGCAACTTCTGGAGGAGAGGTACAAGCAACAGCAGAGGAAAAAATCGTTATCGACCAGGCGGGAACAGAGGTAACGATTCCTGCTGAAGTGAATTCGATTGTATCGGGCGGGATTTTGCCGTACTTCCACACGTGGTATGTTGCGACAAACTCATCAAAAGAAATCGTAGGTATGCATCCAAATTCTTATAATGCGGCAGAAAACTCGATTTTAGCGAAAATGTCGCCGGATATTTTAAAGGCGGATACATCGTTCGTTCAAAATGGTGAAATGAATGTAGAGGAATTAATGAAAATTAACCCGGACGTATTTTTCGAGCTCGCGACAGATGAAAAATCAATCGAGCAAGCGCGTAAAGCCGGTATAAATACTGTGGCAATTAAAGCAATTGATGCCGCGGCAGCAGAGCCACTTGCAACATTCAATAGCTGGTTGGAGTTAACGGGTGAAATCGCAAGAACAACAGATCGTGCAGATCAATTCATCGAAATCGGTACAGCGGTACAAAATGAAATTAACGAAAAAATTGCTGGCTTAACGAAGGAACAGAAGCCCAATGCATTAATGATGTATCAATTATCAGAGCAGGCCATTACTGTTAGCGGTAAAAACTTCTTCGGGAATCAATGGCTGAATGCAACAGGTGCCAATGACGTTGCGGAAGACGATGTAACTGGTCGCAAAGATGTGAACATGGAGCAAATTTATAACTGGAATCCGGAAATCATTTACTTAACGAACTTTACGGAAATCCAACCAGAGGACCTATATAACAATACGATTCCAGGTCAGGACTGGAGCGAGGTTGAAGCGGTTAAGAATAAGCAGGTTTATAAAATTCCATTAGGTATTTATCGTTGGTTCCCGCCAAGTGGGGATGCACCGTTAATGCTTAAGTGGTTGGCGAACAATAACCAGCCTGAGTTATTTGACTATGATATGAACGCAGAAATAAAGAGCTATTATAAAGACTTTTACGGATTTGATATAACAGATAAAGAAGTAGAGCGCATTTTGCATCCTTCTTCTGACGCTGCGAAGTATTAAGAAATCGAGGGACGCTTATGAAAACGTGGAAAAATATTTTACTATGGGTTTTACCGCTCGTTATTGCCATCGCTTCACTCGGTATTGGACGCTTTGAAGTGGATTTTGTAACGGTCGTAAAAATTTTAGGCTCACATATTTTTCCGATAGAAGAAACTTGGACGCAAATGGAATATAACGTTGTCATGACCGTTCGGCTGCCGCGTATTATCCTCGCGCTATTGATCGGTGCGGGGCTTTCCATTTCCGGAGCAGCTTTCCAAGGGATGTTTGCTAATCCATTAGTGAGCGCGGACATTTTAGGTGTCGCTGCAGGTGCAGGTTTTGGTGCTTCTATCGGGATTTTATTATTCGGAAATGGTTATGTAACACAAGGCTTGGCATTAATTTTTGGTTTAGCAGCCATTGGTTTTACGTATGTAATCGGCGGGTCTGGACGCAATATGCCGATCTTTATGCTCGTACTGGCCGGGGTTGTAACAAGTGCGTTGTTTAATGCGTTAATTTCTTTAACAAAGTTTGTAGCCGATCCTGAAGAAAAGTTGCCTGCCATTACGTATTGGTTAATGGGGAGCTTAGGGACAGCCTCTTATCGTGATTTATGGACTGCCGGACCGATTATTTTAGTCGGAATGTTGATATTACTGGCATTACGCTGGCGCATTAACTTATTAACATTGCCTGATGAAGAGGCAAAATCATTAGGGATTAACGTAACACGTCTAAAGTGGCTTGTTATTGCAGGGGCTACGCTTTGTACAGCGGCAGCCGTTGCGGTAGCGGGGATTGTTGGCTGGGTTGGATTAATTATTCCGCATATTGCGCGTATGTTTGTCGGCAGTAATAATGAACGGGTATTACCGGTGTCCATTGCACTTGGCGGAGCGTATTTATTATTAATCGATACATTGGCTCGTTCGGTAACGGCTGCAGAAATTCCGTTGTCTATTTTAACTGCGATTGTTGGAGCGCCGTTCTTTGCATATCTTTTACGTCGTACAGGAGGTAGCTGGTCATGAAAATAGAAGTACGTGGTGGCAACTTCTGCTATGCAAAAAAGAAGGAAGTAAAGCCGTTTATATATGAATCGAATATTAGCTTTACGCTGGAGCCGGGAAAGATTATGGCGATACTAGGTCCGAACGGTGCAGGGAAGACGACGCTATTAAAATGTATTACCGGGTTGCACGGTTGGCGTGTTGGTGAAACATTGATCGATGATGTACCGCTTGCGAAAGTTTCGCAAAAAGAGCTTTGGAAGAAAATCGGCTATGTACCGCAAGCACATAAAATGGTGTTCGGCTTTTCAATAGAAGATTTAGTTGTGATGGGGCGTGCACCGTATATTGGCTCATTGTCAAAGCCACGCAAGGAAGATTATGAAAAGGCGCACGAAGCATTAAATGAAGTCGGCATTGTGCATTTAGCGAAAAAGTCGTGCAATGAAGTGAGTGGTGGGGAATTACAGCTTGCGTTAATCGCACGGACACTTGTATCGAATCCAGAAATTTTAATATTGGATGAGCCGGAATCACATTTGGATGTGCAAAAGCAAGTTGTCATTTTAGAAACGTTAAAACGCCTATCTCAAGATCATAATATTTCATGTATTATTAATACACACTATCCGAACCATGCCTTTTATTTAGCGGACCAGGTGCTGATGATTGCGAAGAACAAGAAAGCGGTGATCGGTCCGGTACAGGAGGTCATGACGGAATCGCGCATGAAGGAATACTTCAATATTGAACTGCGAAAGCTTATTTTTGAAGAAGAGGATCTACTATTTGAAACGATGGTGCCACTTGCGCTTGCTGCAAAACGAGATATTAGCGAATGCCGATTTAATAGCTTTGAATAAATAGCAGGCTGCAAAGCGCTATATTTGGATAAAATTTGCTGTGCATTTCCAAGAAATATTGAAAAGAGGTTCGCAGTTTGATATACTATTTGGTATTGTGACGTCCATATTTAGGAGGTGGAGCAAATGCATACGTTATTTACAGTATTACTTCTGATCGTAGCTTTAGCCTTAATCGTTGTCGTGTTATTACAATCAGGTAAAAGCGCTGGTTTATCAGGTGCCATCTCTGGTGGAGCTGAGCAACTATTCGGTAAACAGAAAGCTCGCGGGATGGATCTAGTATTACACCGCACAACAATCGTTCTTTCTGTTGCATTCTTCGTTTTGGCACTTGCTATTACGAAATTCTAATTGATTGAAATAAGATTGAAATTAAACGCCTAACCAAGCATTTACTGCTAGGTTGGGCTTTTTCTTTTAGTACGGGGAAAAACACAGTATAATAGAAGAAATGGAAAGTTATTCATCAAATTGATCGATTCGTAGGTGTGTGCGGGTCGTATTTTTCATATCTTGAATAAGACAGGAGCCACTAGCATGAAAACAGCTTTGTCTTCACCGTTCTTTTTTGAGGCAGGTAAAAGGGCGGTACTATTATTACATGGATTTACAGGAAGTTCAGCGGATGTGAGGATGCTTGGCCGCTTTTTGGAAAAGCAGGGCTATACATCGCTTGCACCGCATTATAAAGGACATGGTGTACCACCGGAAGAATTAATCGTCTCCAATCCCGATGAATGGTGGGAAGACGTAAAAAGTGGGTATACTACATTAAAGGAAGCAGGCTATGAGGAAATCGCCGTTGCAGGACTATCGCTCGGTGGCGTGTTTTCGTTAAAGCTTGCGACAAGTCATCCAGTGAAAGGTGTAGTCACAATGTGCTCACCGATGACGATGCGCACGACAGACATTATGTTTGAAGGCGTACTTGAATATGCAAAACAATACAAAAAAAATCAAGGTAAAAGTGAACAGGAAATTGAATTAGAGATTGAAGCAATTAAACAGCAGGGCATGCCTTCATTGCCTGACCTGCAACAGCTTATTTACGATGTACGACAAACGATTGACCATTTGTATGCGCCGATTTTAGTCATTCAATCGACAAACGACAAAGTCATCAACCCCGATTCCGCCAATATCATCTTTGATACCGTCGAATCCATCGACAAGAAACTCAGCTGGTATGAAGAATCAGGACATGTCATTACACTCGATAAAGAAAAAGACAAGCTTCATGAAGAAGTTCTCACGTTTTTAAATTCGTTAGATTGGACAGTCTAATGATGTGAAATAATTTTGTTCAATTTATTTATAAAGGGAAATTTTTTTAACTGTACAGCAGTTGATTGGAGTGGAGGGGCGACTCCTGGGGGATTAGCGTGACGCCTGAGACTACAGGCTCAGGCCACGCCCCCGGAAAGCGTCCCCGCAACGGAAATCAACGGTTATAAGGGAATAACCTTTTAAACATATTATAGGTAAACTTGAACTTTATTTTCTGTTCAAAGGAGGGAAATAATACATGACACAACAAAATGAATTACAACAGCGCGTCCTCGATATGATGAAGGATGATGGCTACAAACCAATGACCGTTTCGGAAATTGAAGATACGCTTGAATTGGTAGAAGCGGATGATTTCCGTGAATTAGTGAAAACACTCGTAAAAATGGAAGCACAAGGACAAATCGTTCGCTCCCGTTCTAATCGTTACGGTTTACCGGAGCGCATGAACTTACTGCGCGGCCGCTTTATCGGGAATGCAAAAGGCTTTGGTTTCGTTGCACCGGAAGAACAAGGCATGGACGATATTTTCATCCCAGCACATGAAGTAAACGGGGCACTAAACGAGGATACTGTATTGGTCCGTGTATTAAAGGAACAATCAGGTGACCGCCGTGAAGGTACGGTTGTTAAAATCGTTGAACGCAGTAAAACTTCATTTGTCGGTACGTACCAGGCAAATCGTGGCTTTGGCTTTGTTATTACAGATGATAAAAAGCTAAATATGGACATTTTCATCGCGAAGGAATATTCATTGGGCGCGGTGGATGGACATAAAGTAGTCGTAGAAGTGACGCATTGGCCTGATGCAGCTAAATCAGCAACAGGGATGGTTACGAAAATTTTAGGTCATAAAAATGATCCAGGTGTGGACATTTTATCGATCCTTTATAAATATGATATTCCGCCAGAATTCCCGCAAGAGGTTGTCCAGGCGGCAATCGATGTACCGGAGGAAATTACGGAGCAGGATTTAGTCGGTCGTCGTGACCTACGTAATGAAGTCATCGTAACAATTGACGGTGCAGACGCAAAAGACTTGGATGATGCCGTAACAGTTGTCAAAAATGGTGATGGTACGTATAAATTAGGTGTTCATATTGCCGATGTTAGCTACTATGTCACTCAGGGCTCGGTACTGGATCAGGAAGCTTATGAACGTGCGACTTCTGTTTATTTAACAGACCGCGTTATTCCGATGATTCCACACCGTTTGTCAAATGGGATTTGTTCATTAAATCCACAGGTTGACCGATTAACATTATCTTGTGAAATGACGATTGATGGAGCAGGTCATGTTGTGAAGCATGAGATTTTCCAAAGTGTCATTAACACGACAGAGCGTATGACGTACTCGGACGTTTATAATATTTTAGAAAATCCGGATGAAAACCCAGAGCTAATGGAGCGCTATGAAAAATTAGTGCCGATGTTTAAAGATATGGCGGACTTAGCGCAAATCCTACGCAACAAACGTATGGGGCGCGGTGCGATTGACTTTGACTTTAAGGAATCAAAAGTATTGGTCAATGAAGATGGCTGGCCGACTGACATCGTATTACGTGAGCGTACAGTAGCAGAGCGTCTAATCGAGGAATTCATGCTTGCGGCGAATGAAACGATTGCCGAGCATTTCCACTGGATGGAGCTGCCGTTCATTTACCGTATTCACGAAGATCCGAAACCAGAAAAATTACAACGTTTCTTTGAATTTGTTACAAATTTTGGTATTATGATAAAAGGTACAGGAAATTCGGTACATCCGAAAGCATTACAGGAAGTCATTAAATCGATTGAAGGCTTACCAGAAGAGCCGGTTATTTCAACGATGTTATTACGTTCGATGCAGCAGGCGAAGTATTATGCGGAGTCTTTAGGTCACTTCGGCTTATCGACAGAGTTTTATACGCATTTCACATCACCAATCCGTCGTTATCCGGATTTAATCGTCCATCGTTTAATTCGTACGTATTTAGTAAATGGGGATACGTCGAAGGAAACAGTTGTGCAGTGGAGTGCTGTAATGGATGAAATTGCGGAACATACGTCAAGCCGTGAACGTCGTGCAGTAGAGGCAGAGCGTGATACAGATGCACTGAAAAAGGCACAGTTCATGTCTGACAAAATCGGTGAAGAGTTCGAAGGGATTGTATCATCCATTACGAACTTCGGTATTTTCGTGGAGCTTGAAAATACAGTAGAAGGTCTCGTGCATATTTCGAATATGACCGACGATTATTACCGATTTGATGACCGTCAATTGTCAATGATCGGTGAGCGTACGGGTCGCCAATTCCGTATTGGGGATGAAGTGAAAATCCGTGTAGCGAATGTCGTGATTGAGGAATCTTCAGTCGACTTTGAAATTGTCGATATGATCAGCAGTCCACGTCCAGCACGTCGCTCAACATCAAAAGTCATTCATGCAGGCCGCAGAGAAGGGCGCAAAAAAGATGATGAGCGTACAGGCGAAAAACGCGACCGCAAAGCACGTGGCGGTAGTAAGGCACGTCCTGAGAAGGCAAAACGTTCAGGCTCGTCTGACCGTGATCCACGTGGACGCCGAAAAGAAGGTAAAGCGGGCGAAAAGCCGAAGTTTTACGAAGGCATCGCTAAAGGGAAAAAGAAAAAAAGTAAAAAGAAATAGTAAGGTGTGAAGCTATGGTGCAATTTTCGGCATCATAGCTACCTCCCTTATGTTGATAATAGAGGTGTTTAACGATGGCAAAAGGCGCAGGAAAAGTGTTAGCTCAAAACAAAAAGGCGAGCCATGATTACTTCATAGAAGAAACGATTGAAGCAGGGATGGTACTGACAGGTACAGAGATTAAATCTGTACGAGGTGCCCGTGTCCAGCTGAAGGAAGCGTATATTAGTGTGATGGGCGGCGAAGCATGGGTTAAAAACATGCATATTTCTCCGTTCGATCAAGGCAACCGCTACAACCATGACCCACTACGTGAACGCAAGCTGCTCTTACATAAAAAGCAAATTAGTGAGTTAGTCGGTGCAGTAAAACGTGACGGCTATACAATCGTGCCGCTTAAAATGTATATTAAGGACGGCTATGCGAAGCTGCTAATCGGTCTTGCGAAAGGTAAGAAGGATTACGATAAGCGTCATGATATGAAGAAAAAAGAAGCTAAACGCGACATGGAGCGTGCTTTCAAAGATCGCCAGCAGTAAGCGAGTTTTCTTTATTTTAGTAAGGGTAACTACCTAATAAGTAAATTGAATAGGGGCAGCCCAAATTTTTGCTGAGGTTGCTTGTATAAAATTTTTTAAAAGGTATGTTAAAGGTTTTAAAATCTTTTAACATATCTTTTTTTGTGTGAAAAAAGTGGTTTTGAAAATTTTACTTGTGGGTAATAATTAAAAATGGACATTAAATTGACAATATTTTAGATAGAACAGGTTGTAAATAGGAAAGGTACTAGGATAATAGGGGGATATAACAGGTGATAAGAATACGCAATGCAGAAATTACAGATAGAATTGTTTTGTTAGTTGAAAAACATTGTGAAAATCCTAAATGCATGGCAATGGTAGAAGAACTGGTTGCAATAAAATGTCCAGAGTACGAGGAGGTTTTTGAAGAGCAAGTAGGAATGCCTTTAAGTGAATATATATCAGCTATCCGTTTATATAGAGCTGAAAAATCGCTCGTGAATAAAGGAAACGACCGTGTAAAATTGCAAAGCCAATTCAGTTGATTCGTTCGTGGAAAGAACAGGACAATCAAAATTCGGCTTGATAGAAATGAAGTGATGACGGAATCGTAGCTTTGCGATGGAGAGCGAAGCAAATATTGGCAAGGTGTAATCGAAGCGGATATACTTGCAAGCTCGGACGTTTTGTCATATAATTTACTGTACTAGCCAGTGTGTATCTACTCATACGGTACACGTTTTAATGAGCATCTCGCTCATGCCGAAACTTAACTCGGGTTTACTACTACTCGGGGACGTTACGGATTCGACAGGGGTGGTTCAAGCTCTGGTCGCGCGTCGGAGGTCTCGTCTTCGTCAACAACGGAAGTTATATAATAACTGGCAAACAACAAAACTACGCTTTCGCAGCTTAATACTGCGTAGCACTCAGCCTGTCTATCGCCCATGTAGACTACGCTGGGTTCAACTTAAGTGGGATACGATCGTTGGCACCACCTGAGTCAACGGTAAGAGATTTCCAGGTTAGCGATTCGGACGCCTGTCTGTCGGCATAAGAACTCGCGAATTGCAAATAGACAAACTACACGCGTAGAAGCCGGCGTATTGGAGCTTCTGGACGTGGGTTCGACTCCCACCGTCTCCATTTTATGGAATTGTACGATTTCAATAGATGTCAAAACCCTTGATAAATAAGGGTTTTGGCATTTTTTCATTTTCATTGAGTGTCAAAACCCTTGTTTATCAAGGGATTAGCGAGTGATTGTCGAGTAACGTGTGTATGAATTTTCATCGTTGTTTCTAAATCGGTATGACCGAGTTGTTCCGTTACTTCTCGTTTTGTGGGTGCTTCGGTTTATTATGGATATTCTGGAATACTATCTGTTTGTTATCATGTTTAACTTTCAGCCGAGCTTTGGCTCTATACGATAATTCCTCACGATTATAAAAGTACTCTTTAAAAACTTCATTTTCATGTTCAAATTGATTCTACTTTTCAGAAGGGAGCTCAATTCCAGTCATTGGATTTTCCTACACAGCCACTTTTATTCCGGATAGATACTTAATGCATCTTGAGCCTGTATCTTTTTCAAATCCTGTTTCACTTTCTTCCAAAAGAAAAGCCGCAGCGAGTGACGATTCGAGGTATATCTTCGCTCTTTGGAATACTTAAATTCACAACGAATTTATATGATGTATTACCATTTTCTAATGTTTCTTTCTTTATTCTAAAGGATTCTTTAATAGATGTCTAAAAAGCGGGAAATTAATATTCTGGTTATTGAGGGGGGACTATAAAAAAGGGAGCATTGAAATCCCATAAAATAGATAATTTTATAGTTAAACGTCCAAAGAAATGTAAAATATTTAAGATTATTTTAGCTTCGTGTTCTTTTTTTCTGCCATCTTTAACTAATTATAATCGCGATGTTATTTTGGAGCGCGTTTTTATTTAGGTGTGACTGATCTAGCTTCTTAGTTTTTAGGGTCTTTTTATTTTAATTCAAAAACATCCAACATATAATTTTTGGTATGTTGGATGTTGTTTTGTTATTTTTTGTTCTCTAGATTATTTTCATCGAGTATGACATTTATATTCTCTAATATAAATTCTATTTCTTTAAGAGTATTTTTATTTTTAATTAAGTTTTCATTTAATAAATATTGGGTTTCAATAAGATTATTAAAGTCTGAATGAAGCTGAGAATTATCCTTTTTAAGCTGCTCTAGAATTTCTGTTTGTGTATCAGGTTTAGATGGTGCAAGAGCTTTATCGAACATATAATGAATACCTATAAATGAAATTGCTATTAAGGAAATCATTATGCTTTTATAAGACAGGTAAATATGATTATTACGCATTATATTATAATTAACATTTTTTTCAGTTTCATATGCGAAAATTTCTTTTTTTATTTTTTTCTTTTTATATAAATCTGAAGGAAACAACTTATAATATCTATTTAAATTTCCAAGTACATCAAAGGCCATTTTTCCTGCTAAAAGTAGGTTTACAAGTGCAATTAATACTAAGAAAAGAGATAATACTCTGAAATTTTGTATTTTAAATAATAAATCTATAAAGCTAACAATTAGTGTAACAATTATACTTATTGAAAATAGACTTGTTTTAGCTTTATCTTCGAGAGATTTTTTATTTTCTAGAGTTTCAGAATGAAAAACTTCCATTTCACTCCAAGTTAATTTTTTATAGTCTGTCATATAAGATAAAGGGCTAGTTTTATTTTCTATATCATTGATTTTTTTAGTCATTATTTTTTTATAATTATAGTTTTCAATATAAGGACATATAAAATATACTATATTAATTAAAAATACAGATAAATTAGATATTACTTTGGTGAACATAGTGCATCGCATATCCTTTCAGCAATTGGGAGTTCAGCATTTTCAACTAACCAGGCCCATTCACCAGTAGGGTTTATTTCTAAAAAATAAAAATCATTATCATATTCTATAAGATCGATTGCACCAAAATTTAGAGAAAGTGATTTAGTTAGTGTTACACACTTTTGTTTAATATTATTAGGCAAATCAAATTTTATATATTCAATATTGTCTTTTTCTCTCCGCCAATCGCCATTTATTCCTTGACCATTTTTTAATATTCTAACAGCGAATAATTCTTCTTCGATGATTGTTACTCGGATGTCTATTTTATAAGAATTGTTACCTATGTAATCTTGTATTACTACTGGTGATAATTCTAAGCTGGAATTTTTAATTTCTTCAGCGGTAACTAAATTAGAATATATAAAAGCTTCTTTATCGTCGATTCTTAATACGGCGGTATCAAGAGACTTTGCTATAAAAAGTTGATTATCATTAATGTCTATATTACTTGTATTTGTAATATAAGTATTTGGTGTTAGAAAACCTAACCTATTTGCATATTTTAATTGTAAAAGTTTGTTTTCAGATTTGAATGTTGAAATAGGATTATTCATCCATTTTGCATTTTCAAATATTGTTAAGTTACGAATAAAGGCAGTCCATTGAGTTCTATATAATTGTTCTTCAATTGGAATGTTAGGCTTATATATATCCCTTAAATAAATTGGCGCTCTATAGTATATAGATTTTAAATTATTATCTGAAATTATATAATCAATATCATTAACAGTGATTAATAACTGTAATTTTTTTAAATCAAAAATTATATCGTAATCAGAAAATTCATCACGATTTATTCTTAAGTAATTCGCCTGTTTTTTTTCAAGTTCCAAGCAGATGTAATCAGTTCCAAAGTCCAATTTATTAGAAATAATAAGTATATCTACAATGTTCATATTATTCTCCTTTTTGATCTTCGCCCGTTTCACGGTCACACTTTTTACTTCTAGGCTTTTGAACTGAAGAATCTAATATTAGTGGTTGTAAAGACTTTTTATTAATCCAGTAACCTTTAATAGTATTAAAATTATATTCTTCAAGATTAATTTTTTCTTCTTTAATAGGATAAACATAAGCTTTTTCTAATAATAAATGCGTGTTCAATAATAACCCTCCATTATTTTGAGTAATCATATATTTGTTCATGCAAGTCGTTTATATGAATAAGGTCTTGATCTTTTTCAATTTCTAATAAATCAGGTGAACCTAGAGTAGAAAAGAAACGACTATGATATAGAATTGTTTCATTTGAAACTAGATATTCATATTCTTTAAGTAAAATAGGGCAGCTGCTAAAGATGATTTTAAAAATATCTTTGTCTAATAAATATGAATCTTGTAGAGAAAGCTTTTTTTCAAAACTGATTTTAAAATATTCTTTTAACGCATTATCTAAGATTGTTTTACTCTTTGAACTAAGATGGATTTGTTGATCTTCGATTCTATTTTTAAGGGAAATCATAGATTCTACTAAATATAAAGATCGATGACTCATTTGAATCAAATCGCCAAAATCTCTAAACTCAATTTCTGTTTTAAATGAAAAAACTAGATGTTTCATAAGATTGATAATAAATAAGCTAGTGTAACTAGCTTCAATATAGAAATAAGAACCAATTACCGCAGTTGAGCCTGAGGCTAAAAACATATTTGCAATATTTAAATGGGAAGATTTTATAAAATTACTTTCACATGAACCTAAAATCACAAATGGAATTTTCCAAGTCAAGTTTTGAGTTAGTTCATGTGCAAAAATTTTCTCTTGGCCAATAATAAGAATTCCAAAATCTGTATCGTTATATTCACCGTGACCATAATGGATTAATATTCCTGGTCTTATAGTATTTATTGTAGCAATATAATCAGATTTAGTGTTCACTTTTTTATAAATAAATTCTATATTAGATAAATTAAAAAGGGACTTTAATTGTTCATTTAAGATTAAAACATAAGGTTTTAAAGAATCGTCATTTGCAATAGCGTCTATTAGTAGTACTTTTGTTGATTGAGATTTTAATATAGTTCTTCCATCAGAAATAATATTATAGTGATTTATTATATTATTTCCTGGAGTTATAGGGATTCTATTAATTTTTTTCGACAAATTTATTGGATATCCATTCAATTTAATCCACTCAATTGGCAAGTCAGTAATAAATGTAATAGAATGTGTATGTTTAAACAGTAAATCGATAAGTTCTTGAGGGACAGAATTTTTAAATTGATTATTAAATGTATCAAAAAGACTATTTAATTCAGCTAGATTTTCAAAATATGAAGTTACCTCATATGTTTTCATCATCGAATGAATATGTTTAAACGAAATAGGTCGTAGTCTAATGTAGGGATTTCTTTGAGCCAGTGTGAAAAAAACATACATTTTTGAGAGGAAATCAATCTCTTTACCTCTTTCATTAACTAAAATAGGGAACTGCTCTTTAATTGCTTCAATAGAACAAATTAAATTTTGGATTTCTGAAGTTGTTTTCGGTTGTATAGAATTTAGGTGAGATGATAAAGATTCGAATTTGTGGTTTAGCAGTTTTTTTTCCCAAGCTACACCAAAGTAATAATTTTCTGAATCAACCAAGTAATCTATAATCTCTTTGTATATAGATTTTTCTAAGAATCCATATTTTTCAGTGTAATTTTTACTGATTAAGCCATAACTATCACTAATTTTTTCTACAGAAATATTATTAATAGATGGTATACATAATGTTAAATTAGTTTTGAAATTCAATACATGAAATTTTTTTAAAACTTTATTTACTAAAATTTCATACAAAAAAGAAGTTGGAGTCGTAAATAATTTAAGTAGTTCTTCTTTAGTAATATCGAATTGTTGTAGTTCAAATTCATCTTCAAAATCAAACGATTCTTCTTCAATATAACCTAATTCCAATAGGATATATTTTTCTGCAATAATCCTTTTGAAATATTTTATTATAAGAATATCTGCTTCCTTCTCACGAACATCTAGGTTTTGGCTATCTGTTGGCTTTTTGTTCCTTTGGGTCAAGTTTTTTCTTTGGAATCCATAAAGTCCACGTATTCTATCTATGGTAGAAGTTAATGGATTAAGATATTTTAAATCAATTTCCTTCAAAGAATTAAAGATTGTGGTGTTTCCTTTGCTATTAAATGGTGAATTAATATTATTGTTAGTTAAATTATTTAAAACGTTAATATAGTGCTGTATTATTTTTAATGCAACCTTCGGAGTGTTTTCACGAGTTAATGTAATGATTGACGGATGATAGGAATCTACTAAACTTACTATAGGCATTTTACTATGATCAATTAATTTAGTAATAGCAATAGAATTAAGCGAGAGTTCCTTTAGAATGAAGATACAGCCGAATGAATTATTTTTTATAGCTGATAAAAATAGTTCATCAACGTTTGACTCCTGTATAAATCTTATATAATAAAATTCTTTAACGTACTTATTGGAAGAAGTAATCCATGAACTATTCACCTCTTTAATATCATAAGGTAAATGAGAAATTAGTTCGAAAAAAGGCGTGCTTTGTAACAGTCGGTCATCAATTCTATTAAAATAGGAGTCCGTAAAATTAAATGTTGAATTTTCCCTGTTGGTAATAATTATATAATAATGAAATTTAGTTGAATTAGTTTGTTCCATGATTACCTCCTGTGAAATCCAATAAGTGTAAATGAAGAGGGAAAACGTCTTCCAATTAAAAATGCGAGGCAGGGTAGCATATCAAGGTTTTGTATCCTCTCAAGTAGCTGTAACTTTTTATATTCAAAGCTTTATAATGTTAAATAGCGACTGAGTTTCGGTAGGCTTATTTGTAAGCAGAAGGCATCATTTAATGGATGGTCAGCATCGATTAATGGGCCTTAAAGAATATATTAACGAATCAAATAGTATGTTAAATGTTCCTTTTCTTGCCTTTCACTATTTAGATGTTTAAGAGTTACCTTAAATATAAGAGTAGCTTCTTAGTAAAAAATTACGAAGCTACTCTATTTTAAAAATAGGATGATAAAAAATTCAGTTCCTCACAGTTATTAATACATGTAAAGCTTCTTGAATCTGAAAATGATTTTACACGAGTAAGTGCGATGAAAAGAGCCTTTTTCATTTCCTCGATTTTTTGCTGCTCATTGCCGAGTCCTTCTAGTAGAAGAATAATGTGTGAGCTTTCCCAACCTTTAAAGCTGTGGTAACTACAAATTTTAAGTTTATTTTTGCCTGGCTGGAAGCGCCATTTTTCATTGCGACGTCTATTGTGGTCACGTGTACCTACCATATCATATACATGGGAAATAGATGTATGTTGTTTGAAGGCATTTACAATTTCAATACCTGTGTCTTCTCTCATTGTAATAATAGTGATGTCTTCAATAGTGCTAATCTTCAAATTTAAAATTTCCTGTACTTTGTGTTGGCATAAGTCTGCACGATTTATGAAAGGTTGTGCATCAATCCATTCTATTTGAGTGAATAAATCGGGTTGGGTAGATTTTGCAACTATATTAGTCGTATTACCAAATACATTCGAAAGTCGTTGTACTTGATGAACGATACTTTCAGGAAGTCGATGTGAGATGTTAAGAGAACCAGCACGACCACTAAAACCTATGCCGGTATTTTGGTTAGGATCTGTTATCCAAACACCTCGATCCTCATAAATGCTTTGTTCTTTGTCGTACATAATGAGTAATTCCCCATTATTTGTATGGAAATTTTTTAAGAACATAATCCAAGGGCCGTTAAAATCTTGGCCTTCATCGATAAAGATACAATCATACTTTAAATAGTATGGGTGGTGTTCCGCTAATTTTTTACTGATCATATCAATACATGTATCTGTATAGTCCTCGATGTTATCGTAGACATTTTGAACAGAGCAACTCGTTTCGTTCATAACCGTTTTTAAAAATCCATGAAAGTGTGAAATGGTTAAATGACTTTTTAAAAGATGACGGTTTTCTAACCCGAATTGTTGGCTGCATAAGTCACGGATGTAATGGCGTAGCGTAATGTTAAACGTGATAATTAAGACATTTAATCCTTGTTTAATTGCTTCGCTTGCTTTTTCGGCAATGATTAAAGTTTTGCCAGATCCAGCAACGCCACTCCATCTGCGCGGGCGACCAATTTTAATGGATACGAGCGCTTGTTGTTCAGATGTAAGCTTGATAGGTGTTCTACGTTCACGAACATAATCGCTTTGACGTAAAAGGGAATGTAGCTCATCCACTAATTGCTGTAAATATTGACCGTTCCCTTTCGCGAAATTTGACTGCGGATAAAATAAATAAGGTGGATATAATTCATCATTCCGTTCATTAAAGTGATAAAAATCTTCAACCACATTTCGATCCCAAATATAACAATTATTAGGGGTTGGATAATTACAAAATGCAAGCCCCTCTGAACGGGATGCTTTATGGAAATATACAATAGTTGATATCATACCAAAAGAATTTTTATGATAATGCTCATTTGCTGATAAAAAGTTCGTTAGTTCATATTTTAAAATCATCTCTTTATAGGCATTCACTTGTGTGACAGGATTACTAAAGTGATATTTGTTATTCGTTCCTAAAACCTTTGCTGGCGCAAGGTAAGTAGGCGGTTTAAGATGCCAATCCTTTACTTCTATTATGATAACGCCTTTTTCACGATGAGTTAAAATGAAGTCTGGATGCATTGAGTTAATAAATGGTTGTACAAATAAAGTCCAACCGTTAAAGCGTTCGATTTTACTTAGCATATTAATTAAATATTTTTCACCTTCAGTTAATGGTTCACGTGGATTGGGATTTTCGATAATTGTTAAGTGCTGAAGTGTCTGCATAGTGTAATCCTCCATTTATGAAAAATAAAAACCCTGGTAAATTAAAGCAAAGAATTTATCAGGGTCTATGTATGGTGTGATGGTTGCTAAGTATTTGGCCAAAACCCCTCAGTTTGAGCACATAACATTCTCATTCTTATTTAGTTTTCAAAAGCTTTGTGTATTTCTATTTTTTAGCTACAATCTTTAGTTCTAAATCTAATCCGTTGAGTATTTTTAGTAGTGTTTCAATATTGTAATTGTGATCACCGCTCGTTACTCTCACTATTTGAGGATGTTTTAGACCAACTTTGTCGGCTAATTTTCGAATAGAAATATTTTGAGCTTTACATGCCTCTTCAATTGCTTTACTAATGTCAACTTTTGGTTTGCTCACTGACGAAATTTCATCAGGAAGAGTTATGTAATCAGAAATTTCGACTGTTTTAATTTTTTTAAAATCCATCGTTATGCCTCCTTATATATCCACATATGAGTTAGATAGACTGTAAAATGTGTGTTAGCTGCTTTCTGAAGCAAGAAGAAAGTTATAATAACTCTTCCCGCTTCGCAACTTTAAGTGCTTTGTTTTTATCTACCTCTTTAATAGTAGCAGATTGCTTTAGAAAGCTGTGTAATACAATAATTTTTACACAGCCTTCATCGTCTTTTACAGGAATGACAATAAATCTCCATTCTTTTTTCGCTAAGCTCTTAACTTTTACTTCATAAAGTTGCTTATGGTTTCCAGTTAATTTCTCGATGCGATTACGAAAATGCTCGTAGGATAAACCGTGTGTATTTAATGTACCTAGTACAGTAATTACCTTAGATAAATCCTTTGCATTTAGAGAGTTAAAGCTTCTTAAAACATCTTCGTTGAAAATTAAGTTACTTACATCAATTCCTTCAATATCATTTAAGCGCACTAGTGTCATTTTACATTCCCCCACATTTTATGAATTATATAGTTCACTGAGGAAAATTGACCTAGTCTATTGTACCTTATATTTTTTACCAAATAAAGTATAATTTGATGGTAACTTATATGTTACCACTTTGTCAATGGAAATACTGTTAATTTAAAAATGGGTAGTAATGGAGAAAGTTAATACAATTTCATTTGGTGATAACTAGAATCTATAATGGTTTATGGAACTTAAAATTAATGGGATGAGTCTTTTTAACCGAAAATCTTTTAGTTGGCTGCGGTAATTTTATGTTCACGATTCAAGAACTAATTAGATCTATAGTCTTGTATAATTTACAAATTTTATAATTTAATATATAATAATATTATCTCCAAAATTGGTTGTGAGAGAGATTAGTTTCTTTGTTTAGCAAATTTATGAACGTTCCTAAATTCGCTAAACCACCAGATGTCGAGGATCAACGCTACTAAAGCTTGGCCTTCCACATTGAATAAACTAATCACGGTTAGAATTGCCTCCTTATGGTAATGATACCAAATGTTAAGAGTGCTCTTATAGAGTGCAAGCGGTCAAAGGCTCTTCACCTCACAGGGTGAACCCGTCAAATTAGGCTAGGAGGTTGATCTATTATGAATAGAAGTAATGGACCGCGAGAATTACATGGCCTTCCTAGCTCTTCTGAAGTTAATTGGTCGAAGTATAAGATGAAGAGATATCTTCATTTTGATAAGCGTATAAATTTAATAAAGGATGAGCATATGAAAGCGAATCTCCAAGATCCAACTTGGGTAGCTTCATATGCTTTTTTGCCGTCTATTCATTTCAAGATTGTTTTTAAAAAATATATAACCTTAATAAATGAAAAGGGCGAAAAATATAAGAAGCCAGATAAGAAGCCACGTGAGATTTATTATGCTGCTCATAAGGATAGTTACATTTATAAGTATTATGGGGATTTATTGAACAATGCGTATAACGAATATGCTGATAAAAATGGCATTGATGATATAGCGATAGCTTATAGGAAAAATAAGCGCGGTAAAAATAATATTGATTTTTCTTATGAAGTTTTTGATTTTCTTTTGAAGCAAAATCAAGCAATAGTTATAGCTTTAGATTTTAAAAGTTTCTTCGATAAAATTGATCATAGGTTGCTAAAGCAAAAAATGAAGCGTGTGTTAGATCTGGAAGAGTTGCCGGAAGATTGGTACAAAATTTATAAAAATATCACTCGTTACTCTTATGTAGAGAAAGAGGATATTGAAGAATTTTTACTTGATAAGTACGGTAAAAAGAAACTGAAAAAAATCCGCTCTCGGTTGCCTCAAATTATGGAACCAGCTGAACTTAGACAATTTAAGCAAGGTAAAATTAAAGTGAATGATAAATTATATGGTATACCTCAAGGATCTGGAATGAGTGCAGTTTGTTCAAACGTACACTTAATTGATTTTGATAAAGAGGTACTTGAATGGACAAAGGGTAAACATCCAGATGCTTTATATAGAAGATATTGTGATGATCTTATTATTGTCATTCCAACAGCTAATGCTACGGTAGAGCTACTAGAGGAATTAAAGAATGAATTAATACAACGGATTGATCGGTATAAAGCAGAGGGCCTAATTATTCAGGAAAAGAAGACAGAATTACGCTTATATAAAGAGGAAACATTTTTTAATGAAAATATGGAGATTAGCGCATTAGATTACTTAGGGTTTGTCCTACATGAAAATGTAATTAAATTACGAGAAAAAAGTTTATTTAAATACTATTCTCGTACATATAAAAAGGTGAAGACAAGTAATCGAATAGCTTATGCTACAAAACGTCCTGGTCCTAAAAGGAAACTTTATGATTTATATACGCACTTAGGTCATAAATATATGGGCTATGGAAATTTTTATGCCTATTCAAAAAAGGCACATAACTTGATGGGTAAGCTTCCTTGTAAATCTAATATAAAAAAGCAGACTAAGCAGCATTGGAGGAAGATACATAAGAGACTAAATCAATAATGTAAAAGGAGAAAAGAAAATGACTTTTGGCAAAACAATAAAAATGTTCTTAATCGATGGAGATCCAAGCGGTAGACTAACTTGTGAACTGTCTAACTGGACAGGCTTAGCATATAGAATCCCTAGAACTGAAGTGAAAAAATGTGGTGATCGCCCTAACCTAAATTCTACTGGCGTCTATATGTTATTTGGTAGAAATGATGATGATAAAGAAGCAGTATATATTGGGGAAGCAGAAGAAGTATATACTCGCCTACAGAGTCATTTGCGTGAAAAGGATTTTTGGAATGAAGTCATTGTGTTTATTAGTAAAGATGAGAACTTTAATAAAGCTCACATAAAGTATATTGAAAATAAATTATATGAAAAAGCTAAAGCTACAAATCGTTATGACGTATTGAACGGCAACATCCCACCAATGCCTTCTATATCGGAAGCAGATTGCGCAGAAATGGATGAATTCATTAGTAACCTGCTCATGATGGTAAATACGTTAGGGCATAAGTTATTTGAAGAGATTAAAGATAATTTGGATTCAACTAATAGTGAAGCATGGTATATAAATGCAGCTCGTGGTGCAAAAGCAAAAGGCGTTCAAACTCAAGAAGGATTTGTTGTGTTAAAAGAATCGAGAATTGCCATTAGCATTGTCGATTCTTTTTCAGAGCGTTTAATAGCAAAAAGAGATGATTTAATTCATTCTGGAAAAATTCAATTTATAAACGATGAATATATAGTAATGGAAGACTTATTATTCTCTAGTCCATCATTAGCAGCTGCAATTGTAATGGGGAGAAGTGCGAATGGTTTGGCTGAGTGGAAGGATACTTACGGTAAGAGCTTAAAAGATTTTACTTAGTAATTGCTAAAGCGATAATTACATTTATTCATTATTGGGCACTTAAAAAATTTTTTGTGATAGAGGATTTAACTGAAGATCCTTTTATTTCACGTGATGAATTGTGACAGTACATAACTATCAGTGATCAAGTGAAATTTTTTAATACAGTTATTGTAAATTCAATTTTTTACTTTGGCTGGTGCCTATATAAGCTATTAGGGTTGTATATAACCAGAATAGCTTCTTTTTATTGTTACTAATAGGAATTCTTAGCATTTTAGTGTTACTTTCCAAATAACTTCTCGCTAACCAATATAAATACATTTGAATTAGTGGCTTCGGATTCTTTACTTATTTAGAGTTAGCTTCTTAGAAGATATCCAATCTTCAATAAACCTAAAGAGGAGTATTGAAACAAACTTGCGTTGAAATATAATAATATTTCAAAATATCGTTTGACATAAAAAGAAAGTAGTGTTTTAATCGTAATATAAATATATTACATAAAATCATCTTTAAATTAGGCGGTGAATTATTTGGAGAAAAGAAAAATTAATGAGTTTATAACATTTGTTCCTGGTATTAATCCAACAAGAGCACAAAAGCATTTTGAAACACAAGATATTAATTATTATGATCAAGCATCATTTGAAGCTGATTATAATCATAGGGACGTTATGAAATCAGATGTTATAAAATCTTCAGTTCAAAATATTTTCTCATTACAGGAAGGTGATGTTGTAATTAGTAACTCCTTACAACTTGCCACTATTGTGCGTAAGAATAACGTTGGTAAAGTGTTATCTCTTAACTTTACAAAATTAGAGTTTCATAACGAACAACTCGATGAAGCATATTTTCTTTATTTATTTAATGCTTTTAAAGAAGTCAGGAAACAAAAAGAAATGCAATTGCAGGGAACTGGCCCTATTCTTAGAATTCCACTTCGTGCCCTCGGTGAAATTATGATTCCTGTTGTACCAATCGAAGAACAGAAGAAAATAGGAGCTATACACTTAGAAACTCTAAAACTACAAAATAAGTTAAACAAATACGCAAACTTGATTGAGCACTTTACGAGCTCAATCTTAGAAGAAAACTTAAGGGGGAAATAATCAATTGAAAAGTAAATCTGAATTAGAATTTGAAAATGAAGTCGTTGATTATTTGACTAAAATAGGTGGAGTAAAACAATGGGAGTACAAAAAAGAGATAAGAACAACTGAACAACTCTGGGATAACTTTAAAATAATCCTAGAACAAAACAATAGTGCTCGTTTAGAGGCACCACTGTCTGTCACTGAATTTAATCAGGTAAAAAAAATTATTTCTAGTATTGAATCACCTTATCAGGCTGGTCAATTTTTATATGGTGTGAATGGTGTTTCTGAAATTGAAGTGGATCTTGATAATGGCAAACACGTATTTTTGACAGTATTTGACCAAGCTCAAGTTGGTGGGGGAAATACAGTTTACCAAGTAGTAAATCAAATCAAACGCCTAAAAGTAGTTGATGGTAAGCAAAATCGTCGATTTGATGTGACGTTACTGATTAATGGTCTACCGATTATTCAAATCGAATTAAAAAAAGCACTTCACAGTACTACTGAATCATTGAATCAGATGGAACAGTATATTGCTGAAAAACAGTTCAGTGATATCTTTTCAACATTACAAATTTTAATTGCAATGACGCCATATGATATTCGCTATATGGCTAATACACCACTGAAAAGTTTTAACCGAGCTTTCGCATTCAATTGGCAAAATGAAGATGATGCCCGTCCTGTTCGCTCATGGAAAGTGTTTGCAGACAAGGTGTTATCAATTCCAATGGCTCATGATTTGGCAACACGCTATATGATACTTGATGGTACTAAAAACAAAGAAAATATCAAAGTAATGCGTCCTTATCAAGTCTATGCCACAAAGCGTGTGCTTGATAAAGTTAGAAAATTTGACTTCAAATATGATGATGGGAAGTTAGGATATATTTGGCACACTACAGGCTCAGGTAAGACAATCACAAGTTTTAAGACTGCTTGGCTTGCAAGTCGTCTATCTAATGTAGATAAAGTTATCTTCTTGGTTGATCGTATTGCGCTTACAAACCAAACAGCTGATGCTTATAAAGCCTATGATCCAGTTGCGGGATTTGAAGGGAAAACTGGTGTGGTGAGTGACACAGCAAATATTTCAGACCTCCATCGCAAATTAACTAAGAAGAGCGATAAGAACATCATCGTGACAAGTATTCAAAAGATGTCGCGTTATGTAGCGCGAGATAGCTTCAAGCCACTTAATGAAAGTATTCTTTTTATCGTTGATGAAGCCCACCGTTCAACTGGTGGTGGTACTGAAAATGAAGGTATGCTTGAAACAATCCGAAAAGCCATTCCCAATTCTGCTTGGGTTGGTTATACTGGTACACCAAAATTCCCCGAAACACGAGAAATCTTTGGTGATATTCTACATGCTTACACCATTAAAGAAGCGATTGCGGATAAAAACGTCTTAGGGTTTAACGTAGAATTCAAGGAAACTATTGAGGCTCCCGAAGATCCAACAGAAGATGATATCGACGATAATGTTCGTGGTAGTGTTTACGACTATAGCCCAGAACATGTGAACTTGGTAGTTAAAGACATCTTCGATAATTGGAAGAAACGTTCAAATGACCACAAATATAATGCCTTGTTTACAGTCCACGTTGGCGGTAACAAAGCAAGTACACCAAGAGCGATGGAATACTTCGATAAGTTCGTTGAAGAAAATGCGAATCGTCCAGCGGATAAACGATTAAAAGTTGCAGTGAGTTTCTCTGCAGATACATCCAATAGTATTCATCAACTAAAAACGAACGAGAACTTGCATAGAGCTATCAAAGTCTATAACGCAATGTTTGACACAGCTTTTGATATGACGACAGTAAAAGCCTACACAGAAGACTTAGCCCGCCGTTTGAACAAGACAGTTGATGATGGTAACTATTTAGATTTGGTTATCGTGGTTGATCAACTTTTGACCGGTTTTGATGCTCCTGAAATGAATACGCTCTATATTGACCGAACGCTTAAAGGGGGGAACTTGATTCAGGCTTACTCCCGTACAAACCGAATGCATAATTTAATCGATAAACCGTGGGGAAATGTCGTGAATTATCGCTGGCCAGAGCAAAATGAATATGAAATGAATAAAGCTTTTGCTATTTACTCAAATCGTGCATCTGCTGACGAACAGCTTACGCTTGAAGAGTTGAAAAAAGCTAACGAAGAGTCCGGAATAATTTCTAAACCGTTTAGCAAGGTTCAAGCTGAGATGCAAGGAGTCATCAAGAAGCTTTCAACACTCACAGATGATTTTGTGCAATTACCACCAAGTGAAAAAGCACAAGATGAAGTCTTTGAGAATTTGAAAGAGTATAATCGCTTACTTAGTCAGTTGAAACAATATACCGAAGATGATGACAAAAATCCTATTTCTGCCTATGATAACCCTGAAGAGTTCTATGAACGATTAGGTATTACTGAAGAGCAGGAAGTCATTTTAACAACTGTAATCGCAGGTGAGTTGAAGGAACGACGTGCTAAGCGAGAAGATATTGATATTTCGCAAGTTAATCTCTCTATGGTTCATATTCACGATGTTACCATCAACTATGATTATTTGATTGAATTAATTGCTCGAATGGCTGATGAAGTTTACGTGAACGATATGTCGAAAGCTGAAAACACCCTTGATGAAATCCAACTTGAAATTGCCAAGTCTGACAATGAAAAAGAAAAATCTAAGATGCGCAACTTTGTATCTAAGATTTTCTCAAAAGAATTTGAATTTGATAATTATCCAGCACCTCGAAGTGTTGAAAAAATGAATCAAGCGATGGACAAAGCGCAAAAAAATACGAATATCCAACTTGTAACGAACTTCATTCGCACTTGGGGACTTGACAACAGTGCAAAACCTAAGGAACTTGAAAACTTGATAAAGAAACACCGATTAGGCCAAGAGGATATGGATAAACAAGGTGAGTTAACAGCAATCATGAATGACGCAAGAGCGGATTATAAAGAAATTGCAGCTGAAAAGATAGCAGAATTAACCTGGGTACGATATCGCATTGAATTCCGTAAAGCATTTTACGAAATGGCTGACGAAATTAAGAAGGTAGAATAATTAAGCGATAAAATTATGCAGACTTGAAATAGAACGGAAATGAATTTTTCTTGTCACGACTTGCTTTAGCAATTCAATATTTAAAATAAAAGGAGATTTGAAGTGAGCGATAAAATAACAAAAACACCCCAAATCAGATTCGCAGGATTTACTGATGCTTGGGAACAGCGTAAATTGGATGATATATTAAAAGAAAGAAAAGTGAAGCAAAAAATTTCTAAAGATACTCCACTCTTAGCCTTTGCAGCTGGCCAAGGTGTAATTGATCGTAGTGAAAGAAAAACTAATAATAGAGATTTTTTGACAAAAGATGCTACTAAAAAAACATACTTATTTACAAAATATGATGATATTGTCTATAATCCTTCAAATTTAAAATATGGTGCAATTGATAGAAATAAACATGGTCAAGGTGTTATATCGCCAATTTACGTTACATTTGAAACGGATGAAATTCCATCATTTATTGAATTAATAGTTAAAAGTGAAAACTTTAAACAACGAGCTTTACAGTTTGAAGAAGGGACTGTTACAAAACGCCAATCTGTTAAACCCGAAAATCTTTTAAGTTTAAATATTGAATTGCCAAATTCTAAAGATGAGCAAACAAAAATTGGTAGCTTCTTAAAACTAATAGACGATATTATCACTCTTCATGAGAGTAAATATGACAAGTTAGTAATAGTGAAAAAATGCATGCTCAAAAAAATGTTTCCAAAAGATGGAGCAAATGTTCCTGAAATTCGCTTAAAAGGATTTACCGATGCTTGGGAACAGCGTAAGTTGTCAGAATTATTATTTCCTGCAGATGAAAGAAATAATAGAGGAAAATATACACAAGATGATGTACTAGCTGCATCATTAGGAACTGAGCTAGTAAAAAAACATATATTCTTTGGGTTGCGGTCAACAGAAGAGTCGGTTAAAAACTACAGAGTAGTGAAGTCAGGTGATGTAATATACACAAAGTCACCAATAAAGGGTTATCCTAATGGAATTATCAGAACAAACAAAGGATTAGATGGAATTGTTCCATCTTTGTATTGTGTTTACCATAGTATCCCGAGTATAAATTCAAGTATTATTCAAAGCTATTTTGAAGATAAAGGTAGACTAGATGCTTATTTATGTCCGTTGGTAAATATTGGTGCGAGAAACAATGTTAACATTACGGATTTAGGATTTCTTGAAGGTACTATTTATATATCACAAGATATTGATGAACAAAACAAAATAGTTGCCTTTTTTAATCATTTGACGAATCTTATTACCCTTCATCAGCGTGAGTTAAATTCACTCAAAGATTTAAAGAAATCACTACTTCAACAAATGTTTGTATAAGAAAAGGAGATTACACAAATGAGTAATGCTACAGATATTACATCGAAGCTATGGGAAATGGCTAACAAACTGCGTGGTACAATGGATGCAAGTGAGTACAAGAACTATATTTTGCCATTTATGTTCTATCGCTATTTATCAGAAAATCAGGATGAATACTTAAAAGTCAATGATTTGGAAGAGTTCTACGAAGTGACAGATGACACTGAAAAAGAGGATTACCTTGAAGAAATTAGTAAAGGTATCGGATATGCGATTGATCCAGCCTATACTTGGGACAAAATCGTATCAAAAATTGAAAATCACAAAATCAAAGCTAGTGACTTCCAAGACATGTTTGACTCATTCAATACAAATGCCAAACGTAACGCAGTCGCTGAAGCTGAATTTGCTAACGTATTCTCAGATGTTAACCTCGGGGACACACGTCTTGGCTCAAGTACAAATGAACGTGCGAAGGCTTTGAATGATATCGTTTTGATGATTAACGAGTTCACTTTCAAAGATAATTCAGGACGTGACATTTTGGGTGACGTATACGAGTATTTGATTGGACAGTTTGCTGCCAATGCAGGGAAAAAAGGTGGGGAATTCTATACACCTCATGAAGTTAGTCAAATACTGGCGAAAATTGTCACGATCAATGCAGATGTTACTGGAGATCAATTCCGCGTATATGACCCTACAATGGGATCAGGTTCACTTCTTTTGACAGTTCAAAAAGAATTGCCAAATGGTGATGAAGAAGGAAGCGTTGATTTTTACGGCCAAGAGTTGAATACTACGACTTATAACTTAGCTCGCATGAACTTGATGATGCATGGTGTTAACTATCGAAATATGGAGTTGAATCGTGCAGACACACTTGATGCTGACTGGCCGTTTGCTGAAAAAGATGGCACACAAATTCCTTTGAAGTTCGACGCGGTCGTAGCTAACCCCCCATATTCTCAAAAATGGGATACAAAAGACGTTGACCGAGAAAAAGACTCACGTTTCAAGGGTTATGGTATAGCACCTGCATCTAAGGCAGATTATGCTTTTGTTCTTCATGGACTGTACCATTTAGATAAAGCTGGAACAATGGCTATTGTGTTGCCACATGGTGTACTCTTCCGTGGTGCGTCTGAAGGGAAAATCCGTAAGAATATCATCGACAACAATCTGTTAGATACAGTTATTGGATTGCCAGCTAATTTGTTCTATGGGGCAAGTATCCCCACATGTGTGCTAGTGTTCAAAGGTCGTGAAGCTCGAAAAAATAAAGATATTTTATTTATCGATGCTTCAAATGAGTTTGAAAAAGGCAAGAACCAAAACAAACTCTCTCCTGAAAATATCAACAAAATTATAGAAACTTACAGTAACCGCGTAGACGTTGAGAAATATGCTCACGTGGCATCTTTGGATGAAATCAAAGAAAATGATTACAATTTGAACATTCCACGTTATGTCGACATGTTTGAAGAAGAAGAAGTTATTCCACTTTCACAAGTGGCTCAAGAATTGAAGGAAGTTCAAGTAGATATTATGAATTCATATGAGAAATTGTTTGAGCTTATGAGTGAATTGAATGGAACAACTGACAAAGCTAAAAATGAACTTAGCAAATTTATTGATCTTTTAGAAAAATAATCATGTAAATTAATGATTCCAATAAACATCAAAACCTTTAAAAAACAGAGGTTTTGATGTTTTTACTATTTCAACGAAGAGTATTTAAAACACCACTAAAATAATTTAAAATTACAATGTAATTTATGAGCTTTTGATAACTGCATCATTAGCTGCTACTTGAGTGCTATTTGTGTATATGTCCATTGTTGTTTTAATGAAAGAATGACGTAAACGTTTTGAACTTTCTTTATACTAGCATTATCCTCAAATAGAAAAGAACAGTGTTTAGGGGGTTAAAAATTTTAGTTAACCAATGCTTCCAATATAAACTTTTCAGCAGTAAACAAAGCCTCTTCTTTAGTGGAGAAGATACCTGTTACGCCATTTATTATTTGATCTTCTACCTCAATAATATAATCCGCAGAATACTGTTGTTCCATATACTTTTTTAAAGTGATGGAGATGGTTACGTCTTCGTAATTAAAAACTTCAACGTCATAAACTTCGGCTTCATATGTACCTAATTCATAAATAATCGATTTTTCTAACCCAATCATGTAAATTCCTCCATTCAATAATAATATATTACACTTATAATTATATGGTAAATTATACAAGAAGACTATTAACTGTTTGATAATATCAATAAAATTTTCAGGCAATTTTAACTTTTTTCATCCAAATCTTAACTTTAGCAATCTTGACGGATAAGGGTGCTTATACAGGTACAGAGGGTATTGCCAATGTTACTGAAGCGAAAGAAAAGATTGTCCTAAATTCCATCAATATTTTAATGAAACGTGGTATTAAAGGGCTCTATATTTACGCAAGTGATGAAGCGCTGCGAGATAAATTGCTTTCATTTCAAAGAGAAGACATTTAAATGAATTGCTTGATTAGGGGTATTGAATGGGAGTTGGTCTCTTGTTTAATACCCTTTTTCCAATGCCTGTGAGGGGGGGAATCCTTAAAAATTAGCTCCTTTTCTTTATTCAAGTTACCTTTATTACGATATAAACTTGCTAATTATAAATAAAACGGACATATGTAACCGTCAAGTAAAATTAAACAGTTAAGTAATTCAAAAATTTCTTTTTTATAGTATTCTGAAAAAAGTACTATGCTAATCATATTTTTGTGTTAAAATAAATTCCAATTGAATATGTTTTGCAGAAATAGGTTGCTCTTAATTGAGCATAATAGGGAATTCGGTGTGAAACCGAAGCTGTATCCGCAACTGTAAGTGTAGAAGACTGTGTAAAATATGCCACTGTTAAATGAGGAAAAATGCCTCTAGTCAATGGGAAGGCTTGCACATGATACACGAGCCAGGAGACCTGACTTATTTTTATCGTATTAACTCTCTTCGGAATAAGGAGAATGTACGGCAAATAGATGAACGGGTATTTTTATATGCTTTTTTCTGTTTTCCGCCATTTCTCAATTTGAGGAATGGCTTTTTTTTTTGTATTGGGTTAATGGCAAAACATTATTCATGAAAAACTTTCAGGAGGTTTATTGCATGGATTTTTGGAAAAAGTGGTTGCATATAGCATTAACACTTGTTCTAATGGTATCACTTATAGCGCCAGCAACGGTAGATGCTGAGCAGGTAGAAAATTTAGAGAAACAAGTGGAACAAATTAGTGTGCAACTAGAAGTAAAAGGGTTAAAAGAAAATATTATTGCCAACTCCAATATATCCGTAACAAAGGGAGCAAGTGCACTTGAGGCGTTACAGCAAACATTAACAGCTGCAAATATCCCATTTGAAGTCGTGACTAGCGATTATGGCCCGTATGTAAAATCAATTAATAGTTTAGTATCGGGTTCATTAGGTCATTGGGATGGTTGGGGTTATTCGATTAACGGTGAATCACCTGAACTTGGTTTAGGAAGCTATGAACTTCAAGCAGATGATATAGTATCTGTTTATTATAGTTTATCGCCAATGTTAGAGGCACAGGCGTCTGAACAAGAGGGCGAGAAACTTGTTGAAGTGTCTGTAAAAGGGGATTTATTTACTGAACAGGCAGCAACATTAGAAAATTGGATAACGCCAGATGGTTTAACAATTACAAATATTACTAAGCAGGACGAACAACAATTAACATTAGCAATTGAAGCGGCACCTGGTACATATGAATTACAGCTACTAGCTCCTGCATTATTAAGTGCACAAGAGCAAAAAATTTCAGTAAAAGTTGTCGATTCAATTCAACCTGTAAATGACTTAAAAGTGAATTTCCGTGTTGAAGGCATTGCAGGTACAGTACTAAATGTAAAAGACTTTGAAATTAAAGGTAACGGTAAAATTAATGCTGCACAAGTAACACAGCAAATTTTAGATGCCCATAAAATTACGTATGACTACAGCGACTCAACGGGCTACTTTAAAAATATTGGTGTAGACGGTGAAAAAGGCCTAGGTGTAGGCAGTGGCTGGATGTACAAAGTAAATGGGGAATATCCAGATGTTTATGGAAAAGACGTTGAAATTAAAAATGGCGATACAATTGTCTGGGATTATATTAATGCATCTTCAGTTATAGAAAATTATGAATTCCCAGAGTACAACTTAATCATGTATTCAGGTGCTGAATCTGTCGATAAAATTACGTTTAATCCAATCATTGATATGCCAACAACGGTAGTGGCAGGTACAGACGTAAAAATTAAAGTGACAGGTAAATATAATACAGTATCTTACTTGTATGAGCATATTTCAGGACCACATATAACGGATTTAGCAGACGTAACTGTTGAATATAACGGAAAAAAATATGTTACAAATGCACAAGGTGAAGTAACGATTCCTGCAGTGGAAGTAGTAGAAGGAAATTATGAACTTCGCTTTACAAAAGATTTACCAGGTACTATTTTGACGGATAACGGCAATAAAGAACTTGCCTCGTTCCCTCGCATTATTCGTACGTATGAATCATTATTGGTTACACCAGATGAGCAACCAGCAGAAAACCGTAAAAAAGCGGAAGATGCATTAAAATTAGGCGCAACATACTTACAAGCAAATAAAGAAACTGTAACGGCACGTGTAAATGAATCACATAGCGCATTTTGGATGTTAACAGCGATGAAGGCAGCAAATGTCAATGCAGGCACATACGACTGGACAACTGCACCAACAACTGCAGGTACGTTCTTTACAACCCCGTTAGAAGCATCACAAAATGATACAAATAAGATTGCGGGCACAATTATTGCAGCAAAAGCATTAGGTTTAGATCCATTAAACATTAAAGGGCGCAATCAAGTAGCAGATTTATTAGCAATGCAAAAGGAAAACGGTCTGTTCTCGACAATTTGGGGTGAAGCATTCGCTTTAATCGCGTTAGAGCTAGCTAATGCAGAGTATGACCAACAAAAGCAGATCGAGGCTATTTTAGCTTTACAAAATAAAACAACAGGCTATTTTGGTGATAACGATGCAACAGGGTGGACATTATTTGCACTTTCACCATTTAAAGATGACCCAGCAGTAAAAGCAGCGATTGACAAAGCGGTAGCGGCTGTACATGCGAACTATCAAGCAAAAGGCTTCACAGATAACTCGAACTCAATGGCAGCGATTATTTCAGGTCTAGCAGCAGTGGGGGAAGATTTATTCTCAACAAAATGGTCTTATAAAAAAGGTGATGACTACGTAAATATCGTAGGTCACTTAGTAGATAACTATATTCTAAAAGATGGTGGCGTACTGTATAAGGCGTCGCAAACAAACTCGAATTTAATGGCATTAGAGCAAGTGTATATCGCTTTAGCGGATGCGTTAAATGGAAAATCAACATTTTATACAGTAGCAGAAAATGCAGTAACTCCAGCTCCAACACCAGAAAAACCTGATTCAGAAAAACCAGATTCAGAGAAACCTGATTCAGGGAAACCAGATCAAGGGAAACCAGGTACAGATGGCGGCGCAACGGCTCCACCAGTAATAACGAATAGTAAGGTAACGATGTCGATCACTGTATCTGCATCAGAAGTTGTTTTACCAAGTGAGCAGTTTGAAATTTTAGCAGATGAAACAGCATTTGATTTATTAAAACGTGTTACACAGGCAAAAAATATTGCGTTAAATGCACGACAAACATCAATGGGGATGTATGTTGCAGGTATTGCGGGCGTTAACGAGTTTGATCGTGGTAAATTAAGCGGCTGGATGTTCAGCGTTAACGGTGCATTCCCAGAAGTATCAGCAGATGTGTATCAATTAAAAGCAGGCGATGTTGTAAGTTGGGTCTACACATCTGATTTAGGTGAAGATGTAGGCGGGTCACCAGGTGGCGGTTCAGCAGGTGCAGGTGGCGGTTCAACAGGTGAAGGTTCAACAGTAACACCACCAACAACAGAAGAATCAGAGCAAACGGATGAAATCTTTACAACACAATTAACAGGTGCAGATTTAGCGGGGGAAAAAGAAGTAATCGTAACAACCCCAAAAGGTTTAGTACTAACAATTCCTGTTGAAAACGTAACACTTGCAGAGGGTGAAAAATTATCTGTAAAAGTTGAGGAACAAGATGGGAAAATTACATTTGCAATTCAGATTATGAATGAAAAAGGCGAAACAAAGCCATTCGCATTCTCATCAGGCTATGTGAAATTAACGTTCCTTGTTAATGCAGCAAATAAAGTAGCTGTAGCTAATGGCAATGTAAAGTCTACACTTATTGCGGCAGTGAATAGTAAATTTAATGCAACATCAAATGCAGCAGAAAATGGAGAAATCGTTATTTTACAAGAAGAGAACGGTGCGTTAATAGCTGTACCGCATTTAATTGTAGACGGTAAAGCAACCGTGTTCACAAAAGCAGGTGGAACATTTGTAACATCAACTGAGCAAGTGACATTCAATGATATTGCAAATTTCAGCAATAAAGATGAAATCACGTATTTAGCAAACCGTTATGTAATTAAAGGATCAAACGGCAACTTTATGCCACAAAGTAAGATTACACGTGGTCAATTTGCGATGATGATTGCCCGTGCATTAGGTTTAAAAGCGTTAGGTGAGAACCCATTCACGGATACAGTTGGGAAAGAGTATGAACAGGCGATTACAGCTTTATACGAAGCAGGTATTACAACTGGTCGTACAAATACAACATTCGATCCAAAAGATTACGTTACACGTCAACAAGCAGCAGCATTTATGGCACGCGTACTTGCTTACGTAGAGAAGAAGCCATCTGTAAATGGCGAAGTAACTTATAAGGACGGTGCGCAAATTGGAGCAATGTACAAGCAGGATGTTGCACTATTAGCGCAGTTAAACATTATGACTGGTAAACAGGATGGTTCATTTGATCCACGTGGTTCTTTAACACGTGCACAAATGGCGAAAATTTTAAAACGTACATTAAATGAAGCAGGATTGATGTAAAACTATAAGTCGAAAGTCCATCATAGATCTATGATGGACTTTTGCCATATGAAAGAGGGGGAAAAAATGAAGCAATTGAATAAAATACTCGTTGTGCTATTACTAACGATACTTGCATTTGTACCGCTACAGCAAGTAGAGGCAAAAAATACGGTTGATGCTTATAATTCAGCCGCTCAGTACATGGTGAAGCAAGTGCCAAATCCAACGTACGGTGATGAATGGGTTGTAATCGGTCTAGCACGAGGCGAGGCTCAAGTGCCAGCGAATTATTTTGAGACGTATTATCAAAATGTAGTGAAGGAAGTAAAAGCACTGAAAGGGAAGCTACACCAATATAAGTATACTGAATACTCACGTGTCATCATTGCCTTATCAGCCATTGGAAAAGATCCGAAAAATGTAGGAGGCTATGATTTAACGAAGCCACTTGAAGAAGTAACGAATGTTGTCTGGCAAGGTGTGAACGGTCCGACTTTCGCACTCATTGCCTTAGATACGAAGCAATACGATTCCCCTGTAAGAGCTCAATTAGTAAACGCTATTTTACTAGAGCAGCTTCCAGATGGAGGATTTACGCTAAGTGGAGAAACTGCTGATTTGGATTTAACAGCGATGGCTATTCAAGCACTTGCACCGTATGCTGAAGATAAAAAGGTTGAACCTGCACTTCAGCGTGCAATCGCAAAAATGAATGCATTAGCGGCGAACGGTTATAACAACGCGGAGACAGCTGCACAAGTAATCACTGCTTATGCCGCATTAGGTCTAGATGCATCGGAACATGTACAGAAGATGCTAGCATTTTATAATGCAGCTGATGGTGGCTTCAAGCACGTCTTAACAGAAAAGCGTGCAAATGGGATGGCAACAGAGCAAGCGACGTATGCTTTAGCAGCATATGACCGCGTACTAAATGGTAAAACGTCATTATATGAGATGAAAGAAACTAATACTAATTTTAATGATACAACAACAGGTTGGGCTAGACCTTATATTGATGAAGCGGTTGAGTTAGGTCTTTTAAAAGGGTATGCCGATGGAACATTTAGACCGAATAATCATTTAACTAGATCTCAGGCAGTCGCAATTATTGTTCGTGCCATGAAGATTACCAATAAAGAGAATGCACCGTATCAGGATTTAGGAAATATGGCGGTTGCGAGTAAAAATGAGATTGCTGCAGCTTATGAGGCAGGAATTATTAAATATAACGGTGGGACATTCAACCCAAATAAGAAAATTACTCGTATGCAACTAGGTTTAATGCTTATGCGTGCATACAACATACAGCATGCACCATATGTCGCGAAGAAGAATGTAACCTATAGTGATACTGCTCATTTACCCGCAGAAGAGCAACAAGCCCTTGCTTTTTTAGCTGAATATAGCATCGCAACAGGCTCAAACGGTAGATTTAACCCATCCGATCCGACAACACGTGCTCAAATGGCAAAAATGAGCGTTCAATTTGTGAAAGGAACGATGAAGTAATGAAAAAATTAATATTTTTTTTATTACTTACCTTTTTACTAACGGGCTGCGGGGTTCAATCCGTTGAACAATATGAGCAAATGCAAGAAGAGGAGAGAAGTAAGGAAGAAATCGTACAGCCAATTCCTTCAGAAACAAAGGAAGAGACCGCTGAACCTATTGTAGAGGAAGAAAAGGCTCCAAAAGAACAAATAGAAGAAGGGGACGGAGTAGTAGAAACAACAAAGGCTGAAGAAAAGCAGGCCCCAAAACCGACTGAACAAAAAGTAGTTGAGCAGCCAGTCGAACAAAAGCCAATTACACAAAAGCCAACAGAGCAAAAAAAAGCTGATGAAAAACCGGTACAGCAAAAACCAGTACAGCAAAAACCAGTTCAGCCAGTAGAGAAGCCGAAGCGTTACGCCACAATTTCGATTCAAGTGCACAGCTTACTAAAACATTGGGATATGTTGCATCCTTCATTGCAAAGCGAGCAATATGTTCCAGCAAGTGGTTTTGTTTTAACGCCGAAAAAATATGAATTGCTCTCAGACAAAGAAACTGTTTGGCAGGTTTTACAGCGTGCCGTGAAAGAACATGGTATTCATTTAGAATACGAAGGAGCAAATGAAAACGTTTATAACAACGTCTATATTGAAGGGATTAATCATTTATATGAATTTAGTGCAGGTCCTTTAAGTGGTTGGATGTATCGTGTAAATGATAATTTCCCGAACTATGGAAGCAGTCAATACGTTTTAAAGGACGGGGATAATGTCGAATGGCATTATACGGTCGATTTAGGTCGCGACTTAGGAGTAGATGGCCCATAATGACAGCTTTTGAAACATATCATCCAATCGTCTTATTTGCATTCTTTTTATCAGCCATAGGAATTGGCATGTTTATTATGCATCCCGTATTTTTAGTGATTACTATTTGTGCGGCGATGAGTGTTAATTTTGCATTTCGTCGAGGGCGATTTCTACGAGATTGGAAGCTGTATGTGCCACTTTTTATTATTATGGCCATTATCAATCCATTCATAAGCCACGATGGAAAAAAGGTGCTGTTTTATTTGAATGGCAATGCGGTAACAGTGGAGGCCATTTGCTATGGTGTGGCAATGGCAACGATGCTAACAGCTGTTATGCTTTGGTTTAGCAGCTACAACGAAGTGATGACCTCAGATAAATTTTTATATTTATTTGGGAAATTGTCACCCGTCCTTGCGTTAACACTATCGATTACGATGCGTCTTGTTCCACGCTTTCAGCATCAGCTCATGCGTATTGCCCGAGCTCAAAAAACGATGGGAATGGATTATACTACGGGTTCACTTGTACATCGAGCTAAATGTACGATGCGGATTATTTCTATTCTAATAACATGGGCACTCGAAAACGCTATCGAAACAGCAGATTCTATGAAGGCGCGCGGTTATGGCATTGGCAAGCGTTCGTCTTTTTCATTGTTTTTATTTGAAAAGCGTGACGGGATAATGCTTGGTATGATTAGTTTTCTTGTAGCACTGCTATTAACTGCAAGTGCATTAGGCTATGCGACTTTTTACTATTATCCAACATTTACAGCGATTGATTGGAGCTGGAAAAGTATAACGGTATACGCGATTTATACCGCATTACTAATGATTCCACTCGTTATTGAAGTAAGGGAGACACGAAAATGGAAATACTTAAAGTCGAAGATGTAAAGTTTACGTATCCAAATGAGCCGAAGCCGGTGTTGAACAATATTAAGCTAACGGTGGCGAGCGGAGAATTTGTTACGCTTATTGGACAATCTGGTTGCGGTAAAAGTACATTATTAAAGCAATTAAAAAAAGAACTTCAGCCACATGGGGACAAAAGCGGTGCCATTTATTATCAAGGTGAAAATTTGGAACAGCTAGACGCAAAAATAGCCGCGACAGAAATTGGCTACGTTATGCAAAGTCCTGAAAATCAAATTGTGACAGATAAAGTATGGCATGAGCTCGCATTTGGTCTTGAAAATTTAGGGATGGATCAGCTAACAATTCGTCGACGTGTTGCTGAAATGGCAAATTTTTTTGGCATTCATAAATGGTTCCGTGAAAAGACAACGGTGTTATCGGGTGGCCAAAAACAGCTGTTAAATTTAGCCTCGGTTTTAGTAGGGCAGCCGAAAGTATTGTTATTAGACGAGCCGACATCTCAGCTGGATCCGATTGCAGCGATGGAATTCATTCAAACATTAAAACGCTTGAATGAAGAACTTGGCATAACGATTATTTGTATTGAGCATCGATTAGAGGAGTTGCTACCGATTTCCAATCGTGTTGTTGTGATGGAGCAAGGGGAAATAATCTATGATGGCACGCCTCGAAAAATGCTATTAGAGCTTCCAAAAGAGCATCCGATGATTACGGCGCTGCCAACAGCGACTAAAATTTTTGCTGCATTAGACGGCGAAGGTGAGGCACCGCTTACGATTCGTGAAGGACAACAATGGCTCCGTTCTTTTTCATGGCATAAGGTCGCATTCAAAGCAGAGGAGCAACAGTTAGGTAGCCCAATATTGGAAGCGAAAAATATTGCGTTTCGCTATGAACGTAATGCCCCCGATATATTACAGCAATTTGAGTTAAGCGTGCATGAAGGTGAATTTTATACAATTATTGGTGGCAATGGTACGGGGAAATCGACGGCCCTTAATGTACTGGCAGGTCTAGAGAAACCTTATAGAGGTGACGTTTTAATTTTTGGAAAGAACTTAAAGCAATATCGAAATCAGGAGCTTTATCGTCAAACGGTAGCATACTTACCACAGGACCCCAAAATATTATTCACAGAAAAAACTGCAGAAAAGGAATTACAAGTAGTTGAGGCAACAGAGCAACAAATGGCTGTACTTATTGAACAGCTGCATTTACAGCATATTCTAACGCGGCATCCATATGATTTAAGTGGTGGCGAACAACAGCGTCTAGCACTTGCAAAAGTGCTACTGCTAGAACCGAAACTCCTTTTATTAGATGAACCGACTAAAGGGTTAGATGCACATGCAAAGGAAGAACTAGCTGCTATTTTGCATCAGCTACAGCGACAAGGGTTAACAATTGTGATGGTAACGCATGATATCGAATTTTCTGCACAATACAGCTCACGCTGTGCATTGTTTTTTGACGGCTCACTCGTGTCACAAGGGACACCACGCAGCTTTTATAGTGGTAACAGTTTTTATACAACTGCAGCACATCGCATTGCTCGTTCGTTTGAAAAACAAGTCATTACATATGAGGATGTGGTTACGCGATGTCAAAAAACAGAATTCGAATATTCGTCAATTTAATAGTGTTTGGGTTTGCCATGCCGGCTGTTCTATATTTAGGTATAACGGTTTTCGAGGACCGAAAGTATTATATGATTTCGCTGTGTGTAATTGCACTTAGCTGTATCCCGTTTTTCATTTCATTCGAACGTCGTAAGCCGCAGCCACGGGAAATTTTGACGATTGCAGTTATGGCAGCAATTTCTGTGGCTGGACGCTGCTTGTTTGTGGCTACACCAGGTTTTAAACCAGTAACGGCCATTACGGCTATAACTGGTTTTGCACTAGGAGCTGAGGCAGGTTTTTTAACAGGGGCATTGTCAGCTCTCGTATCAAATATGTTTTTCGGACAAGGCCCATGGACACCATTTCAAATGTTTACCTGGGGGATGATTGGCTTTGTAGCTGGTTTGCTAGGTAAAACAAAGTGGATTACGAAAAAGGTGCCTCTCGTATTATTCGGCATTTTCGCTGGTATTTTTTTCTCATTTGGCATGGACATTTGGGGGGCAATTTCGACGTATGGCGTATTTGAGACGGAAGCTTACGTATTAGCACTTGCCTCAGCAATTCCGTTTACGATCATCTATGCTGTATCGAACGTTATTTTTTTATTAATTTTAACGAAGCCGATAATGGAAAAACTAACACGTATTAAAATTAAATATGGCATGATGCAGTAATAGAAACGACAAAGTTACAAAGGCTTTGTCGTTTTTTTGCGCCAGGTATGGATATGAGCGTTAGAGTGACAGTCCTGAACTTTGAAGGCAGTAGTAGGAGACAAATCTCCCCCCTGAATAATGGAAAAACCCTTCAGCATAAAAATATTGAAATGAGATATAACTATGAGTATGTAAAGAAGCATTACTCGCAATATTATTGTGACAATACGGAGGCTATAAAATGAGCTCAGCTAAAGACGACTTTTTGGATTCAATTGCCCCATTAGAGAGAAGTAATTTGCTAAAGATTATGAAAGATACCTTTGAAAAGCTTGATCGAGAATTCATCGATGAGTTAGCAGAAATAGAAGGCTTTTTTTATGAGGAAGATGAAGATGATATCAATTTTGAAAGCCATAAGAATTCAATGCTATTAGAATATATTAACAAGTGCGAGGTGCCTGAAGAGATTGATCCTGAAGAAAGTGTGTTTGATTTATCACGCAAAATTGTCCATTTTATTTTTAGAAACGGCATCATTGAAGATATGCATGCGGGTAAATATGGTTATGATGAGTTCTTAAAGATTCCTGAAAATACACCTCTAGAAGTCATTAGTCAGCTGTCTGATAAAGATATGATGGCTTTAAATAAATACATGATGGACCGAGTAGGGTATATTTTACACTTACTACAAAATGCGGAGTACAGTAAGCTTCATTATATATTGGACAAAGAAAAGTATTTCGGAGATGACTGGGATCGTCCGGAAATAGAAAAAATAGAAAAGGAGACAGAGGACTTATTTTTAATTGAGTTTTCTCGTCATCAGTAATACTTAAAATTCTATGTTGTATGTACTAAATTTTATTAATTAGTGGAACTCCTTTCGTACGTAATCGGTTGACCAGACCTGATATTACTGTATGATAGGAGTATTTTTTTGTCTGTCCATAGCTAAAAGTCTTAGACACCATACATAGGGTATTTTCGTTTCAAAAAATGTCCAAACGTTGTTGTAAAAACGTTTGGACATTTTTTAATATTTGGCATTTTTAATTTATCATACAGTTTCCATAAATGAGGGGTAATCAAAGAATGACATTTCAATATAACAGACAAAATTCTCGAAGTTAACAGAAAAAATAGTAAAAATTATAAAAAGTGATTGACATAATTATATAAAAATTGCGATAATTTGTGTAACCGTTTACATTACAATTATAGACAAAAAAGGGAGATAAAATGGCGAATATTAAGGATGTCGCACGTTTGGCAGGTGTTTCAGTCGCGACAGTTTCAAGATATTTAAATCAAAAAGGTTATTTAAGCGAAAAATCTAAAAAGAAAATAGAAATTGCGATAGGCGAATTAAACTACAAACCCAATTTAATCGCACGTTCCTTATCCACAAAGCAAGATAGCTCAATTGGACTGTTATTGCCTGATATTACAAACCCATTCTTTCCAGAGCTAGCACGTGCAATTGAAGACGTAAGTATGGCTAAAGGCTACTCAATCATTTTGTGTAATACAGATGATAGCGTAGAAAAGGAAATAAATTATCTTCAGCTCTTAAAACAGAAATATGTAGCAGGTTTAATCATTACGATGAACCATTTACCAAACTCTGTTTATATGGATCTGGATATTCCCATTGTTGGATTAGATCGAGTGGAAAATTTACCGTTTCCGATTATTACAACAGACAATGAGCTTGGCGGTGAAATGGCAGCAAAGCATTTAATTGATAGGGGTAGTAAAAATATTTTAGTGCTGAGTGGTCCGTCAGCTGAGGAATCGGTTGCACGTCGAGTTAATGGCTTTAGGCAATATAGCGAACAGTATGAAGATGTAACTCTTTCACTACAAGCATCGCATTTTAATTATAGAAAATCTTATGTGGATATTATTGATTTTTTAAAAAAGAATCCCACAATCGATGGTATTTTTGCTTGTAGTGATACGGATGGAATTGCAGCGATTAAAGCTGCTACAGCATTAGGCTATGCCATTCCGGAAGACATTCAAATTATGGGTTTTGATGGTGTTTCGATTGGTGAGCTAACATCTCCTAGTTTAACATCAGTTGCACAGAATATTTATTTACTTGGCAGTTTAGCAGCCGAGCAATTAATTGCTCAAATTGAAGGACAGGAAGTTGCAAAGGAACTAATTAAGATTTCACCTGAATTAATTATACGTGACTCTACGAGAAAGGAGTAACTCATGATAACAGTACTTGGCAGTATTAATATGGATTTAGCAGTTGTCACAGCTAGTTTTCCAGAGCAAGGTGAAACGGTGCTCGGTAATGAATTTGCAACGATTCCAGGTGGCAAAGGAGCCAATCAGGCAATTGCCTGTGCCAAGCTTGGAAGTAATGTTCAGTTTATCGGCTGTCTGGGAAGAGATCGTTTTGGCGAACAGCTAGTTTCAAATTTACAAAGTCATCGAGTTAATACAGCCGGGATTCAATTTGTAGATGCTCCTACAGGGATTGCGAATATCTTAATCCATAACAATGATAACCGTATTATTGTTGTTCCGGGGGCAAATGCCAAGGTGACAAAGCAGCAAATAGATGAGCACTGGCACATGATTGAAAAAAGCAAGATTGTCATTATGCAGCTGGAAATTTCCAAAGATGTGGTAGCATATGCTATACAAAAGTGCAGTGAGTCAAACATTGACGTTCTATTAAACCCAGCACCAGCACAGCATTTTTCATTAGAGTGGATGGAATATGTTACATATATAACACCAAATGAATACGAGTGTCAGCAAATTTTCCAACGGCCATATGAGCAGGTTGTTGCCGAATATCCCAATAAAGTGATTGTTACATTAGGTGATAAAGGTGCGTGCTATCACGATGGTAAAAACCTTGTTGTAGTGAATGGTTATCATACAGAGGTTGTTGATACGACAGGTGCAGGCGATACGTTCAATGGTGCCTTAGCACATGCACTTACACAAAATTACACATTAACCGACGCTGTGTATTTGGCAAATATTGCTGCATCACTTTCTGTAGAGAAATTTGGTGCTCAAGGTGGTATGCCAACATTTGATCAAGTGCAGCAACGTTTAAATAAATAATACGTATTTTTTTTACTTTAAAATGTAAACGATTACATATGCAAATTTCGAAGGAGGCAAATGCAGTTGAAGAAACAACTAAACATTCTTTCGCCATGTGGCATGCTAGGTTATGGGTTTCCACAAGAGAGCTTTGAGCGAGCATTTGAATATGAGATTGACGGTATTGTCGTTGACGCCGGATCAACAGATGCGGGTCCTCATAAATTAGGTGCAAATGTATCCATTGTGAGTCGAATGGCTTTAAAAAAGGATTTAAAAGCAATGATTGCAAAAGGACTTGAACATAAAATTCCAGTTATTATTGGTTCGGCCGGTGGTGCAGGGGCAAAAAGCCATGTGGAACAAACAATTGAGGTTATTCGAGAAATATTACAGGAAATGAATGAGCATGCAAAACTAGGGATTATTTGGGCTGATTTTTCTCAGCAGGAAATTATTGAAGCACTGAACGAAAATCGTATTTCACCACTATCAGAAAACATACCAGCGTTAACAATAGAAAAGATTGAACAAACCCATACAATTGTTGCTCAAATGGGTCATGAGCCATTTGTGCAGGCGCTTGAAAGTGGATGCGATATTATCATTGGTGGTCGAAGCTATGACCCATCTCCCTTTGCTGCACTAGGAATTTTTCATGGTATGGACCCTGGCCTCTCATATCATTTAGGGAAAATTTTAGAATGTGGGGCGCTTTGTGCAACACCCGGGACAACGAAGGATTGTATTTTAGGAACGATTACTGAAGACAGTTTCCAAGTACGTGCATTAAACCCAATTCGCACATGTAGTCCGACAAGCGTTGCTGCGCATACATTTTATGAAAAAGAGCATCCGTTTATTTTACACGGACCAGGTTTTACATTGAATTTAGAAAATTGCACGTTTACGGATATTGGTGATGGTGTTGTTGAAGTGAAAAATAGTCAATTTATTAAAGATGATACGTACCGCATTAAACTTGAGGGCGCTCGGAAAGTAGCTTATCGAACGTTTGTGTTGGCAGGTATTCGCGATCCGTTATTACTGGAGCAAATCGATGAAGTCGAGCAAGAGGTATTACACCAAGTAGCACTTTATTTTTCAGAAATACCGAAAGATTCTTACCAAGTCAACTTTTATCATTATGGGCACAATGCAGTGCTTGGCGAGCAAGAACCAGAAATATTTACTGGGCACGAAATGGGAGTCATGTTTGAAGTGTTGGCAGATACACAAGATTTAGCGAATGCAATCTGTGCCAATGTACGCTCTACGTATTTACACTATGGATATCCAAACCGAAAATCCTCTGCGGGTAATTTAGCTTTTCCATTCGCGCCAAGTGATGTTGAGTTTGGTCCAGTATATGAGTTTTCAATCTATCACCTCATGGATATTATTGATAATCCGTTTCGCTTTGAATTGATGGAGGTGTAACACATGAAATTATATGAAAAGGCAAAAATACTTCGGAGTAAAAACTCAGGGCCATTTGAGGTAACACTCGATATCTTATTTGAAAACGAGCAAGATTATTTGGATGTAAAAAATGGAAACAAAATAACGGAAGAAGTTATTGCGAGAATCTATAAATTAGAGTTAGAAGACATACATCACTTCGTCTTCTTCGATCAAGCGCTAGGAATTAAGATTACCATTGCACGCAAAATTTCTTCTGGTAGTCCAGGTGATCGAGATGTTTACGGTGCACAGCAGCACGCACCATTAATGAATATAGAGGTCTAATCGCATTCGAAGGGAGGCCATTCGAACATGAGTTCATTGAAACGTATACGAAAAGACTATGTTTTATATTTAATGCTTTTACCTGGTCTAATTTATTTTACGGTTTTTCATATTATTCCAATCTTCAATATGAAGCTCGCTTTTCAAGATTACAAGATTATTGGAGATAATACATGGGTGGGGCTTAAGCATTTTGAAACATTATTCAGTTCACCCGCTTTTAAAGACGTTTTGTTAAATACAATTATTATTAGTACGATGAAGATTATATTTATTTTCCCGATTCCAATTCTTTTATCGTTGCTAATTAATGAATTGCGCTTTGGACAATATAGAAAATTTATACAATCTGTATCTTACTTACCGCACTTTTTGTCTTGGGTAGTAATTGCAGGGATATGGATTACGTTACTTAATCCGGTAGATGGCGGTATTAACACGATTCGAAACTTCTTTCATTTACCGTCGCTTGATTTTATGACGAGTAAGGAGCATATCCGCTGGGTGCTTGTGTTTTCAGAGATGTGGCGTAGTGCCGGCTGGGATACAATTTTATACATTGCGGCGATTTTGAAAATTAACCCGGCGCTTTATGAGGCAGCAAAAATGGATGGTGCAAGCATGTGGCAGCAAATGCGATACGTTACACTACCCGCAATGATTAGTACAGTTATCACTGTATTTATTTTAAACTTAGGTTTCTTCATGAATGCAGGTTTTGACCAAGTGTTTAACTTAATGAATGATTCCGTATTAAGTGTTATTGATATTTTAGATACGTATGTTTACCGTATTGGTTTATTGAATGGTCAGTATGCTTACGCCACAGCAGCCAGCCTATTTAAAGGTGTTATCGGCTTAGTTTTAATTCTGGGCACGCATTTCTTATCAAAGAAACTAACAGGCAAAGGCGTCTGGTAAAGGGGGATTAACTATGAAGCGATTTTCAATATCGAAATCGATCATTCAATTTGTGCTATTTCTTTTCGCATTAGCCATTATAATCCCACTGCTAAATATTTTAGCGATGTCTTTATCAGAGCCTTCGCGTGTAAATGAATTATCAGGATTAGGGATTATACCGAAAGGCTTTACATTTATAAACTACGAAATCATTTTATCAAACCCGTTAATAGTTCGAAGCTTATTAAACTCGTTGTTCATTACAATAGTAGGGACTTGTATTAATTTACTCTTAACGGCGTTAACGGCATATGTTCTCGCACGTACAGAATTTATTGGGAAAAAAGTGGTCTTATTTCTATTAATCGGCATTATGGTATTCGAGCCATCGATGATTACAGAATATTTATTAATGAAAGATATTGGCCTGTTAAATAGCTATGGCTCTGTAATTTTGTATAAGGCGATTAATGTCTACTACTTATTTATCTTAATGCGATTCTTCCAAGAGATTCCGGACAGTATTATTGAAGCGGCGCGTATTGATGGCGCGGGGCATTTCCGCATTTTCACGACAATTGTATTGCCACTTTCGAAGCCAGCACTTGCAACTATGGCTCTGTTTTATGGAGTGTATCACTGGAATGAATATTTCCGAGCAACCATTTATATTACAGATCCGAACAAATGGCCTCTTCAAGTAGTTTTACGCCAATTTGTCGTATCCCAAGATAACCAAACGATGCTTAAAGGTGTCGAAGGGATGACACCAGAATTACTGGCATCGCTCGATTTTGGTTCATTGCAATCTTCAACCATTATCGTGGCGATTATTCCAATGTTATTACTTTATCCGCTTATTCTTAAGTATTTCACAAAGGGAACTATGGATGGCGGAGTTAAAGAATAAAAAAATATTAAGGGGGCATTTTACATGAAAAAATGGAGTGTTTTATTCTTAAGTCTACTTCTAGTGTTAGTTTTGGCAGCTTGTAGTGACAAAGAAGAAGAAACGACAGAAGCAGTAGTAGATGACGAAGGTAACACAGTAATTAAAGTTGTATTTAAAGATGATGGTCCATCAAATCCAGAGGCTGTAAAGTATTATGATGCATTAGCAGAAGCACTTAAAAAAGACAAAGATTTAAACGTGAAATTTGAACTAGTTGAAGTAGCACAGGGTAGCTATGCAGAAGCGTTAAATTTACTACTATACAGTGGTGAAATTCCTGATTTAATTTACTTCCAAGGTGGCGATGAGCAAATCGCAGCACAAGGATTATTAGAAGATTTAACTCCTTACATTGAAAAGTCGGAGCATATTAAAAATGTTTTACAACCACATAACAAAGCACGATTAGAAAACTATCCATATTTATTATGGATTAAAAACCTTGATAACAAAGTACCTGTAGTGCGTACGGATTTCCTAGAGCAAACTGATGCAGGGAAAGCCTTACTACAAGATCCAACGGTAGACAATTACACAGCATTCTTTGAGGAAATAATGGCAAAAGGCTTAACGAAAAATGGTGTAACGGTTGCAGGGGATATTGCAGAGCTTGATTTCATCTTTAACAATGCATTTGGTGTAACGACTTCATGGATTGAACAAGATGGTAGCTATGTTTACAAAAAAGTAACTGATGGTGAAAAAGCGAAATTACAGTATTATAGCGAACTATACAAAAAGGGAATTTTAGATAATCAATATTTAACAAAAGCTTGGGATACAAAAGAAGATGCATTCTATAACAATGAAACCGCTGTTATTGTTGGAACAAACGGAAAAGTTGTAGATTTCTATAATAGCCGTCAAAAAGAAGTGAACGGTGATACGGCGGCATTAACGATATTACCTCCAGCAAAAGGTGAAGCACAAGGCTACGGTGCAACAAGTGTAACAAAAGAAACGCGTGGTTTAGCAATTTCTTCTCAATCGCCAAATAAAGAAATCGTATTTGAAATTTTAGATTACCTAGCTAGTCCAGCAGGTCTGAAATTTGATTCTCTAGGTTATGAGGGCGTTACTTATAATATGAATGGTGACACAGCGGAATTAACACCAGATTACTATGCAAATTGGTTTGCACGGTACTGGGAGCCAGTTGATGCTGATTACGGTATGAAAATTAGTGAATCAACACCATTATTAAGTGCACCAGCGCAAGCTTCTCAAACAGCGGTAGGTGAGTACTACCAACAAGATAATAACTTTACAATTCCGGAAGATCAGATTTCGAACTGGGATGCAATGGAAAACATATATAAAGAATATACAGCTGATATTATTACTGGAAAAAAATCAATCGATGCATTTGACGAGTTCGTAACAAAGTGGAATGAAGCGGGTGGCGAACAATTGACTCAATATGCAAATGAAACGATTAAATAGGAGCCAATTATGACGAACTTTTATGAGCGTGTAAAAGGCGTCCTACTTTCTACAGCACTGGGCGATGCGCTCGGTGCTCCTGTAGAAAAGTTAAATCGCCGACAAATAAGTGAACAATATGGTTATGTAACTGAATTATCAACAAAATGGTATAAAGAAGATTTAGGTGCAGACGTAAACTTAGGAAGACATCGCGGCAATGGAACGGTGACGGATGATACGCTAATGACGCTAGCATTATGTCGAGTATATGAAACGGAACAACGCCATTTGGATGCCTATGATTTAGCTAATGAATTTGTTAAGGAAATAGCTTTTCGACCAACATTTATTCCAGAGTTCAAACGGGAGGCACTTATTATAGACCGTTTATTTTATCCAGAAAAACATATTTTTTTACGTCATGTGTTAGCGAATTGTGAGCCACGTGAGGGAGGCTACGGTAATATGGTGAATTGTGGTGCAGCGATGTATATAGCACCAATCGGTATTGTCAATGCGGGAAATCCTCTTGGAGCATACAATGAAGCGGTTTTATTTGCGAGCGGTCACCAAGTGAGCTATGGCTTAGAGGCAGCGGGTGTATTAGCAGCATGTGTTGCAAAAGCTTTTGAGCCAAATGTAACGGTAGAAGCCATTTTGCAAACAGCACTTACGTATGCTAAGGACGGTACAAAGATGGCAATCGAAGCGGCATTAAATTGTGTAGATACATTAAGTAAAGACACTCATTCGTATGATGAAATTGTTGCCGCGTTACATGAAGCAATTGCACCATATTCACCAATGGGAGATGACGTGCATCGTAAACTGGAGAAAGTTGGACTTCCATCAAATCATTACACGCCAAGCCGATTGTTTTCTATTGAGGAATTACCGTTAGCATTAGCATTTATTAAATTGAATAAAGGCGCTTTTTATGAGTCTATTTATGATGGAATAAATTCAGGTCGAGATACTGATTCCATAGGTGTTATGGCTGGAGTAATTTTAGGTGCGATATATGGCGAATCCGTAATTAATGAAGAAGACGTAAAATTATTAAGTGAAACAAATCGCATCGATTTTGATGATGCAGCATTACGATTTTCAAACATAGCCAAAGCCATTATTCAAGAAGATATCGAAACAGCTTTAAATAGACAACAAATTATATAAATAAAATTTGGAGGTATCTTTCATGATCCCGACTAACTATGTAGACAAGGTTTATGCAAGCATTTTAGCAATGAATGCAGGTATTCGCTTAGGGGCACCTGTTGAACCGACTGAGTGGACACCAGAAGTCATTGCCGATGTATTTGGGGATATTCGTAATTATGTCAAAGACTATACAGTGTTTTCCGCGGACGATGATGCGAATGGTCCCATCTTTTTTTTACGTGCATTTTTAGATTATGCAAAAGATAATCAGCTTCAGCCAGAGCATATGGAGAAAACGTGGTTAAATTATATGCGAGAAGGGCTTGGAATGATTTGGTGGGGTGGTGACCAAATTAGTACGGAGCATACTGCTTATTTGAATTTACGTAGAGGGATCAAAGCGCCGAAATCAGGCTCCATTGAAGTCAATGGTAAACTGCTAGCGGAGCAAATCGGAGGTCAAATTTTTATCGATTTCTTTGGATTGCTATTTCCTAACAATCCTAAAAAGGCAGCGGATTTTGCTGAAATAACAGCATCTGTTTCACATGACGGGGAAGGTTTATATGGTGCACGATTTATTGCGGCTTGTATTGCTTCTGCTTTCACGGAAAAACCGATGCGAGCTATTATTGCGGATGGTTTAAAAGAAATTCCGTCAGAAAGTACATATACAAAAGTAGTGGAGGCTGTTCTCGACTTCCATAAAGAACAGCCGGATGATTTTTACGCCTGCCGTGAATATTTAGAAAATAACTGGGGTTATGATAAATACGGAGGTATTTGTCATATTATTCCGAATGCGGGCGTTTGTGTTTTAGCGCTGCTTTATGGACAAGGCGATGTTAGCCGCACGATTGAAATAGCGACGATGTGTGGGTGGGATACAGATTGTAATGCAGGAAATGTAGGTTCCATTGTGGGCGTACTGAATGGTTTGCAAGGGATTGCGGATCATTATCGGAAACCTATTAATGATGCTATTGTCACTTCAAGTGTATCAGGCTATTTAAACATCCTTGATTTACCTACACTTACTAAACAAGTGGCGCTTATCGGCTATCGTTTAAATGAAGAGGTAGCCCCAGAAGCTCTTGTTCAAAGCTACAAAGAAACGGATATCTATTTGGATTTTACACTTCCAGGCTCAACGCATGGCTTTAAAACTAACTATCCATTTAAAACATTTTTACGTCATAGCAGTGAGGGCTATCGAACAGTAGGTTCATTAGAAATTTTCTTAGATCGTATGTATGAAGGTGATGAAAGTACAGTGTATTATCAATCTTTTTATCGTCGTAAGCAATTTATGGATGAAAAATATGCACCGACATTTTCACCGACAGCCTATAGTGGCCAAACCGTATCAATGTATGTCAAAATCGATCAATATCAGGGAGAACCGGTTATTGCGACACCATATATTAAAACAACGACAACCGAACAAAAGATTTTTACATCAACACCTATTGAACTAATAAGTGAATGGCAACAAATCGAATTTGTAATTCCTGATACAAATGGGGACTTTATCGAAGAGGTTGGGATTCATCTTTACAGTAATTCAGACAAAACGTGTCGAGCATTTGGTAAGGTCTATGTAGATGAATTCCATATTACAGGTACGCCAAGCTATTCAATTGATTTTAATAAGCAATCAATCGAATTCCGTTCCGTAACAGGCTTTGCACATCATCGTGGGCAATGGTCTTTACAGGACAATAACCTTGTCATGACAAGTGAAACGGATGCCTCAAGCTATACAGGGCATTATTATTTACAAAATGCGAGGGTGCAATTAATGATGAAGCCTCTAGCAGGTCACAACCATCATCTAATTTTACGTGCACAAGGCATTGAACGATACTATCGTTTAGGTTTTGAAAATCCTAGCGAGCTAGCAATTGTTGTCAAAGATCATTCAGATGTGCATGTACTTGCTAAAACGCCATTTACGTTAGAGTTAGGACGTCAATATACTGTCGAAGCATCCGCAGTTGGAAACAAATTAACGCTAGCAATTGATGGTACTGTTTATTTAGAAGTAGAAGATGACCGTTATGCAACGGGAATGGTCGGGGTAGGAACAACAACTGGTGGAAGCTGTGAATATGGAACAATACATGTGAATTCGTAGTTAAAAGATTGTGTTAGCAATATAGTTAGCACAATCTTTTTTTATATAATTGTGGAAAGTGTTTTATAAGAACACTCTTTTTCTTCATTACCTCTGTGATTTTACAGTTCGGTAACGACACCTATCCTAAAAGAGGGGAGAGAGGATTACCATACCCCACTCGCCCTTATTTAAATTTAGTAACTTACTTTTGAGATTCTACTAAACGCTTATGGTTTTTAAGGAATGCCGATACCTGTGCGCGTGTCAAAATTTGAGTTGCGTTATAGTCCTTGATTGTTTTCGCTGAAGTGAGTTTATTCTTAATCATGTAATTGATAGCATCCGTTTCCGATACCGTCTTACCTAAATCTTTTGATACCATTAACTGTGCTAATTTACCTCGTTTGATGCCTTGTGATGCTAAGTTCTTTTTAGCTGTTGAGGACTCATTTGCTAACGTTGGTAAGTTGTACTTTTTAGCGAGTTGGTACGGTACACTGTATGCCCAATTGGATGTTGCTTTAGTTGCTCTGTACTCATCAGGTGAGATATAGCGGAAGAAAATCATTAAGAAATGTGCCTCCGTTAACTGGTTTCCTGGTTTTAAGTACTCTTCATACTTTTTAGTCTTTGGGTTTAATTCTTTACCGTAACCTGATAAATAACCCCTGTCTAATGCCCAAGCCATATCCGATGCCCACCATGCGTTAGGATTGAAGTCTGCGTACATACTCGCATACTGCTTAAAGTCAGGATTTGACGGTGCTGACGGTGTAGTTGGTTTTGATGATTCTTTTGGTGGTGTTTGTGATGCCTTTCCTGCTGTTGTGAATGACCAGGAGTGGGAATGTACCTTATCCTTTATATCCGTATAAGTAACATTTACCGTGTATTTTTCACCGCTTTTTAACTCTGCTTTTGGTACTATATAAAGAGTGTTAAGTCCCTCATCGGGCTCGTTATTCTTATTCCATAGAGGTACACTAACTCCCTTGCTATCTTTTAGAGTCATAGTGTGACCACCTAACCACCCTAAGTTTTCTTTAGGTGTGTAAGAAATCATGTACCCTGAAGTTTTTACACCATATTTTTGTAGTGGGTCAGGTTTTTCCGTTACGTCGAATAAGGTTGGTGCTTCAGTCTGACCATTATACGGATAGGAGACATCACTTTTTCTCATACCATCTGAAGAATCCGTAACAACGACAAAAGCCCCTCCTACTATCCCTATACCTACGGTCTCGTAGATAGGACTTAGAATAGTATCTCTGTGGAAGATAGCCTCTATGAAATCAGCAATATCCCTTTTTATATTTATTGAAGTACCGTAGGATGCTGCTTCACTACCGAATTTTATTGTGTACCCCGCTGATTTTGCTCTCTCCGTAAAGTTTTTACCCGTATACCCCGATTTGCCTGAAGTTTGCTCATGTGATGCACCCTTAACGTGTGTTACAAGGTATTTTGCATGGGACTCGGCTGATTTCGATAAGAATGGGTCGATTTTGTAAGGCTGAAGTCCTGTTGCTTTACGGTGTTTGTTGATTTCGTTGAACGCTTCGACTACTTCTGCTGAGTACGTGTAGCCATCGATTTGTGTGGAACTGGCGTGTGCAGTATGTGTCTCTTGTACTGCGTCAACAGCAAAAAAACCTCCCGTGAATACTGCTGCGATAGCCAGTGATCGTATTAAATCTTTTGACATAAATTTTAACCCTCCTGATTTTGTTAGCTTCAGTTCTATAATTTGTTTGTTTTAATTACCATAATTACAATTATATACCATTGATATTTTATCATTCCCTTTTACCAAAGTATACAAAGCTGTAGTTTATTAGATGAAAATGGTCAATCGTATCTTATTTAGATAAAGCAAGCAGGAAAAGATATGGAGAGGGAATTCATGCTATGTATTGTGAGGGGGAAGGGGTACCCCTTCAAAGAGAAAATATTTAAATAAATTGTGTAATTAGGGATATTAAATGGGAGTTGAACTCTTGTTTAATATCCCTTTTCTTATGGGAAAACCCTTCAGCATAAAAATATTGAATTGAGATATAACTATGAGTATGTAAAGAAGTATTCTCGCATAAACCTTGTGCCAATATGGAGGCTATAAAATGAGCTCAGCTAAAGACGACTTTTTGGATTCAATTGACCCATTAGAGAGAAGTAAATTAATAAAGATTGCTAACGGTAACTTTAAAAAGTACGATCAACAATTCGTGGATGAGTTAGCAGAAATAGAAGGTTTTTTTTACGAGGAAGATGAAGAGGGTATCAATTTTGAAAGTGAAAAGAATATCATGACATTAGGTTATATTAACAATGGTTATTTACCAGATGAGAGCGATCCTGAAGAGAATGTATTTGATTTATCACGCAAAATTGTCCATTTTATTTTTAGAAACGGCATCATTGAAGATATGCATGCGGGTAAATATGGTTATGATGAGTTCTCAAAGATTCCTGAAAATACACCACTAGAAGTCATTAGCCAGCTGTCTGATAAAGATATGATGGCTTTAAATAAGTACATGATGGACCGAGTAGGATATATTCTGCACTTAATACAAAATGCGGAGTACAGTAAGCTTCATTATATATTGGATAAAGAAAAGTATCACGGAGATGACTGGGATCGTCCGGATATAGAAAAAATAGAGAAGGATACGGAAGACTTATTGTTAATTGAGTTTTCTCATCTAAAGGATCATGATCATAATAGTTGAGTACATCTTGGTTTATCAGGATGTACTTTTTTTGCTTCGCTCACAGTGATTATGGCATTCTTTAATAAAGAACCATAAAAACCATCATATGAGATTGATTTCAAGAAAGGATGCTTTGTACATGATTTTAAAAAGAGGCGTAACGGGCTTTACTAAAGGGGATTTATCATTTGAACGGGATGGGGCAGCATGTAGTGCTGAATTCAAAAAATATTGCTACTCGTATGTCGGGCAGTTAAAGGGTAGGGTTATGGCCTTTTATGAGCCGGATATTGATGTTGGCTATGCTCATGCTCATGTGAAAATCGATGGGGAAGCGTTTTATATTTTTTATAATGATTTATATGATTATGTAGCGTTCACAAGTAATTGTGATATAGGGGGCTTAGATTTTATTGACCATCCATTATTGGCCGAGTTGTTTGAAAATCCATATCAAGTATTAACCGCAGCGCAATTAGCAGAGCCGTTAGCATTTCAAGCTAGTGGCAGTGGGAGGATTCTATTGAATGAAAATGACCTGAATGATGTGGAGCTTCATTTTATGAAACATTTTAGATCACAGACGGTAGGGGATTTAGTGTTTAATTATTGGGATTAGAAATAAGGGAAAGATTTACCGCTATTGCCGCTGATTTAAGAAATAACGTTAAAATAAGGGAAGAATGTTCCACTATTCCGCCATAATGGCATTATTTTCATGAATATTTACTGAATAACGGAAAACGCTACCGCTATTTTCGCTGATTAAAGAAAAAAGTTTAAAATAACGGAAATTTGTTCCTTTAATCAACGAGCCTTCCAAATATACGAAATGGAAGACTCATGTAGGGTATCTCCTGTTGAGTAACAAACTAATTAACCAAACTCATTTCCTTCACCCCCTCCACAGCAACCTCCCCAATATAATAAGGAAACTTCTTAATGCGCTCCTTCAGTATGAACATATAAATTTCCTCATCCGTTTCTTGATGATAAATGCTTGTGTACTTGTGCTGGTTGTAAATGCTGTGCCACTTTGTTGGTTTGGTTCCGTAAATAGAGGCGTGTAGCATTTGGGCATCGTACGGTGTTTGGGCAAAGTATAGGGCGTACTGGGTAGGGGAAATGCTTGTTGCATACAGCTTAATGCGATTGATACCGAGTACGTCGCGTTTATTCATTTTATGGATTTCGGCAATTTCCTCTTCTGTAAACGGGACTTCGTATATACGCGATGGGTCGTCTTCCTTTTGCAAATAGCCTTTCTTTAAAGCGAGGTAAATCCAGTAAGCGCCGAAGTTTTCCTCGTATTTGATCATCTCAAGTAGCAATGTATAAACGGTTTGTTTCTCCATTTTTATCGCTCCCTTGTCCAAATATGACCTGTTTTTTTGTTGTAATGGGCCATAGCTGTACCTGTTGGACCATTGCGATTCTTGGCAACGATGAGCTCTAATGCATCGGGGGTATTGGTCTCTTCTCGTTCGTAATACGAGTTGCGGTATAGCAAAATAATGACGTCTGCATCCTGTTCGATGGAGCCCGAATCTCGTAAATCACTCATAAGAGGACGCTTATTGCCACGGGATTCCACATTACGGTTGAGCTGGGATAGACAAATGACCGGGCAGTTGAACTCCTTTGCCATTTGCTTTAAGGCGCGGCTAATTTTGCTCATCGCAATGGCTGCATATTCCTCATCGCGGTCTGCTTGAATAATTTGCAAGTAATCGATTAATATAATCGGTGTTTTGTTTTCATTTTGCCGAATAATACGGCGGGCTTGGCTGCGGATCTGCGGGATTGTTAAAGAGCTGCGGTCATCAATTTCGATGCTCGATTTATTGACCCGTTCGAGTACTTGAATCCAGTTCTTTTTTTGTTCATCTGAAAAGTATTGTTTCGGGTCGCGCATTTTTAATCGAGAGTATTGACCTGTTGTTGCAATGAGCCGATCGAGTAAAATCGTTTTACTCATTTCCAATGAAAAGATAATCGGCAAATGACCTTGCCAGCCTGCATAAAGGGCTAAATTGTTCATTACATCGGTTTTTCCCATCGAAGGGCGGGCTGCAATAATCGTCAGCTCGCCTGGACGGAATCCGTCGATTAGTAGCTCGAGATCCTTAATATGGGGGATAATGAGTCCAGGTGTTTCTACTTCCTCCCACGGACGATTATCCATTGCGACTAAAGCTTGCGTGATCGTTGTATCCGTCCGATTTCCTTCGAGCTGTGTATGATCAAGGCGCTCAATAATTTGCGGGATCGCCCAATCTCCCTCTGCCGCATGAAAAAGGATTTGGCCTTTTTGCCGCTCGCGCCAAATTTCCCGCAGCAGTAGGACATAATCGTCGAACTTTTCGGCATTGGCAAACCTCATAAGCTCCGTCACATAGGAAATCCCAATCGCTTCAATCTGTTCAAACCGTGCACTTAGTGTTAAGTAGTCTACTGGATGTCCTTCATTTGCGAGCTGCTGCATGAGCGCAAAAAGCTGTCGGTGATATTGGCCGTAAAACATGTCCGGCTTGAGCTGACTATCGAGTATTAAATAATTTTCCTCAAGCATCGTTGCTAAAATGCTTTGCTCTAAAAATTCCTTTTTAATCATTCATAATCACCTTCATCAAAATCAAGTACGACAGGTGCCGGGACGTAATCATTATCCTGCATTCTTGCGAGGGCATTGTTTAAATAGCTTTCAAAATTACCCGAACGGAACAATGTCATCGGCCTTAAGTATTTGTACATTTGCGGGTCGTGCATCCAATTTCTCACTTGCTCATCAATGACTAAATAGCAGTCTTCCACCGTGTAGCCTTCATTTAAAATCGCTTTGATCAGGCGGTTACTCGTTTTGGAATGTTCGTTAAAGTGCTTATTTGTCTTTTTGTTTAAATAGTGAATGATGGTTGCAATATCATTACTAGGGTCAATATTTGGTTTCGTTTTTTTCTTTTCCCGTAACTTTGGCTCTTCTGGAAACAGCTCTTCCTGGGTATATACTTTTTTCTGAAGGAGCTTATTAATTTTTTCATAATCAATTCGGTACCATTTCGAACGGTCGGTAAAGAAACTGTTCAATTTGTTTGAAGAAAGGATCAGTTGATAGCGTTCTAATTTCGTTATGAGTCTTTTCACTTTCGTTATGTTCCAATAGGAGCATTGCTTTGCCCATCCTTCATAAGTTTGGCGATACCAAATATGTCCTTCCTTCTCTACACCGTTCTTTTCTAATCGATAATGCAGCAGCTGCAGGAATAATGCCTCCTCAACACCGATTCGGACTGCCAAACTGTGTGATACAAGTAATTGTTTATCGTTCACTAATACTTCCATGTTCCAACCTCCCAAATTTGAATTACTGTCTTGCCTTATATATGGCATCCATAATCAAAAAAAGGGACATGAAAGTGAAAATAATTTTTTGGGGAGATCCGAATTGGCATTGACCTAAAGAAAAAAACATTCAGTTGCGTGTTAACGCAACAATATATATTTTAAAAAATAATTAAAAAAATAATTAATTCTTTTTGAGCGGACTTTTTTGAGCACATGGTGATGGGATTTTATTGAGTTGTTCATGATGGGATTAGAATGGGTCGATGGAAGGGAGGGATTTGGCTGAGGAAATAAGAGTAAAAGCGGGTCAAAAAATGCTGGAGAAAACAGAAGAAATTCTATTTTAGAATAATAAAAGGGGTTTATTTTATTAATATAATTTATCGAATGGAATTTCATATGTATAAATCATTACAGAAAAATATGTACAGCTGTTATAGGAAAAATTAAATCTTAATTTTGTTACGAATAGGGTATAGAGAGTAGGTATAGCAGCTTCAATGGTTGTGAGAATTTATCCGATAAGAATCTTTATCCTAATAATTACGGAGAGGAGCTGGTAGCATGTTCTCAATAACATTGGATAGTTTTATTCGAATTATCACTGTTGGCATTCTAGCTTATGTCGGTCTAATCTTCTTTCTGCTGACTTCTGGGAAACGGTCATTAACCCAATTAAATGCTTTCGATTTAGTGGTAACGGTAGCACTTGGTTCTATACTCTCGACAATTTTATTGAATAAAAATGTGAGCTTGCTAGAGGGACTGTTAGCATTTGTCCTGATGATTTTATTGCAATTCTTATTGACATTCACATCTGTACGTTGGAAAAAATTCAATAAAATCATTAAGTCCGAGCCGAGCTTGCTCTATTTGAATGGCTCATTTCTTAGAGAAACGATGAAGGAAGAAAGAATTAGCGAGGGCGATATACTGCAGTCTGTGCGGAATGATGGAATCGGAGACTTAAAGGAAGTTAAAGCGATTGTTCTTGAAAACGATGGCAGCCTATCAGTTATTAGCGGAGAACTGGGAAATACCTTGGCTAATGTAAAAATAACTAGAGAAAGCTAATGAACTTCACAGGAATTCAATGAGTGCCAAAATCCTTTATGATCAAGGATTTTGGCACATTTTTTTGTGGACTATTGATGTATAATTTACTTTTTGTTTTTCCATCCCCAATTACATAACTGTTCCAAAGCCGGTATAGTGAAATCAACAGAATACTTGAAAAAAATATTTAAAAATATTTTGTAACGAAATATAGAGTCGTGGTATTAATACTACGAACAACAAGAAAGTGAGGGCAGTTATGAACAAGTTAGAGGAACAATATGAACAAATTCATCCAAAACTCTATGCGTTTTTTTTATCCAAGACAGGAAATCGGATGACTGCTCAAGATCTTTGCCACGATACCTTTTACGAGGCTTGTAAAAGCATTGGCTCCTTTAATGGACAATCCACTTTGTCAACATGGATATTCTCGATTGCGGGGAATTTACTAAAAAAATATTATCGGAAAAATAAGTATCAGCAAAGCTTAATGCAAAAACTTTCAGCGATACCAGAAACTGAAATGCCATCAATAGAAGAGTTAGCAGAACTCAATGAAGATACAAGAATACTTTTACATCATATTTCAAAACTAGATGATGCTTCGAGGGAAATTGTATTGCTACGCATATATGGTGAACTGAGCTTTGCAGAAATTGGTGACTTAATTGGTAAATCAGAGAACTATGCGCGGGTAACGTTTCACCGGCTGAAATTAAAGATTCAAAAATTAATGGAGGTGACTTTATGAACAAAGAATGTCCGGTTATACAAGATCTTTTACCTTTATACGAGGAAGATTTGGTTCAGATAGGGACAAAACAATTTGTCGATGAGCATTTGAAAAGTTGCCAAGCGTGCCGCCACATTGCAGAACAATCACAAATCCCGCTGCCTGTGGAAGTAGAACATGGCGGTGGCTCTAAAAAAATGATTCGGAAAATCACGCTGAAGTTGACAACGATACAGATTTTCTTTGTAGCGATTGCCTTTATCTTGGCGATGGGGACGACCGTGATGAATAACAATAGTGGATTTATCCTGACCTATGCCTTATTGGGTGCGGTTACGTATTTGTTTTACCGCTCCATTGTTATTGCCGTTCTGCTTGCAGGGGTACCTAATTTTATATGGAACTGTCTATTGTATATGACGGATTGGTTCGGTGAATTTTATGGAGGAAGCTTTTTGGAGGCTTTTTCCCTCGCACTCACATCCGTGGTGATCCATTTAATCATAACGTTTATTGGAATTGTGATCGGCTTTTGTATTCTTAAAATAAGAGAGGAAAATTAATATGAAAAAGAAAATACTATATAGCGTGATTGCTATTACATTAATTGGTGTCCTAGTGTACGCTTACATGCAAATGAGCGGAAATACAGTGCATAAACAAAGAGCAAAGGAGAGCTTGGAAACATTTTTGCAAGAAACGTATCCAGACATGAACTATGAGATTAAACAGGTAGGGTACGGTTGGACGGATGTTACGTATGAGTTTGAAGTGGTGAAAAAGGACTCGTTGGCAGTTGAAACTACTTATACTTTTTATGTTTCTGGTATGGAGCCTTATGAAGTTTTCAGTGATACCATTCGTGGAACCAATATAGACAAAGAGGTATCTGACTGAGGTAGAGTATCACAGTGAGTTTTTCTCCTGACATTCAATGATTGAAATGAAAGCAAATTTCTGTAATAGTATCTGCCCAAAATGCGCATAATAAGTCCGATTGATAATTTGCCTCTAAAATAATGAAGTTGTATATTTAATTTGTTAGCTACAAAAATTTATTAACGATACTGGGAACAATCACGTGAGAATGGTGGTTTTTCTGAGAAGGAGAAATTGTATTGAAATTAAAAGACAAGGTAGTGATCATTACAGGTGGTGCTGGCGGTATTGGCGCTGGTATGGGGCGTGCAATGGTAAAAGAGGGCGCAATTGTTGTAGCAGTTGACCTTAATCCGGAAGCAGGTGCAAAAGTATTGGCGGATTTGCAGCAACACTCACCACAATCTAGCTTTATTGAATGTGATTTGACAAAGCATGATCAACTAAAAAATGTAGTGGAACAAGTTGTCGAGAAATATGGTCGTTTAGATGTGTTAGTGAATAATGCACATGCTTCTAAACAAGTGCCATTCCTTGAAACAACACCAGAACATTTAGCATTGTCAATGGATACAGGCTTCTACCCTACATGGTACTTAATGCAGGCGGCTATTCCACATTTGAAGAAAACACGTGGTAATATTATAAACTTTGCTTCAGGTGCCGGGTTAAAAGGACATAAAACACAAGCTGCTTATGCGGCAGCAAAAGAAGCGATTCGTGGTATTACGCGTGTCGTAGCCAATGAATTTGGGGCAGATGGTGTGACGGCGAACTTGATTTCACCAATCGCCAATTCAGAAGGTGTACAAGCATGGGCAAAAGCTCAGCCGGAATATTATGAAGGGGTACTTGCGGGTATTCCGATGGGTAAATTCGGTGATCCGGAACAAGATATCGGACGTGCTGCTGTCTTTTTAGCTTCAGAAGACTCGAAATATATAACAGGTCAAACTTTGATGGTGGATGGCGGCTCAATCATGCTCCACTAATATCGTGAATTTTATATAACAACGAACTGGGTGCTCGAACAATTGTAGAATTGTTCGAGCACCCGGTTTTTTTATGTGACGGACTCACCTCATTTTATTCAAAATCCTTACCCGGTTCGTCTTAAACATAACATATACGATAATGTAAATAAGTATCGAGGAGATGACGATATTGCAAGTGGCACCTGTTAGAAAGATGAATCCACTCGAATGGGAGCTCACAATGCCTGTATAAGCATGTTCGAGAGCATCAATGTATTCTACTTCATCCAGTTCAGTGACTTTTGTATTTTGATTCAAAAGTAAGCTTCCGACCTGATAATTTAAGAAGAAAAGCAGCGGCCAAATAAAAGTGCCCATGACACCACCGACAAGTGCGGAAACGGTATTCGCCTTTACGAGTCTTGCCAAACCGACAGAGAGTACGGGGCCAAGTCCGAATGTAGGCAGCCAGCTTGGAATAAACCCAATCGTTACTCCTGAAGCAACTTCATGTGGACCCGATTTAAGCCGAAATAGACGGATTAAATTATATTTAACGGTTCGTGTTATTTTCATAGATGACTATCCTCTCCAAGTAATTCGTCCCAAACGTTAAATGGTCATTATAGATATATTATACCGAATTTACCAGATATAGAATTATTTTTTCTAAATAATTAAATTAGGTAGGTCGGATCAAAAAATTATTATACTGATTAATGATTCATTATGTAAGCAATAGGGTAAAGATAAAAAGATGCTTATTTACAGCGTGTTAAATACGGGCTGCAAGAAGCATGATCAAAGGGTGACAACAAAGATACTACATAAAAAAGGGGACATGAATTATGCTACAATTATTTTTTAACGACGATCATTTAATTTCGATTACAGGAGATGAAGATATTTTATCAAAAATCCCTGATCGCTATGAGTATTATGATTTAATTAACATTAAAAATGAATTGGTAACAACGGAGCATTTAGTGGAGGCATTCGAGTATGCTTTACGTAAAAAAGGTGAAGATGCAGTCAATGCAGCGGCTTATTATGCTAAATTAAAAGATATGTACGAAACGAAAAAACGTTTACCGATCGAAAACTAGTGAGTTGGCAAAGTGGATTTTTAAACGATGAGGCATGGTAACCTGGCACAAAATAGTTGTGCACAGGTATAGCCAGGCTTTTTTTGTGTTTGAAAATTAGTGGGAGCTAATATTGGAAGGTAGTCATCGCTTCGTCCTTTCATGAGCCGTCCCTCATGTCCCAACTAGCAAGCGTTCACCGATTTGAATGCGAGTGTCTGCATCTGAAACTATAGTTAACTGAGTTTCGTTAGCGAGCGCTGTGTAGATCATTTCTCGGCCTTGGAATTGGACGTTTTGGATTTCGACTTCAATGCCATGTTGGTTATCGGCTGTAGGTTTAAGTTGCTCTGGACGTAATGGGCATAAGCCAGCTTGTTTAAATGATGTAGAAACCTTCGGGAAATGCCACGATACATTTGGACTTAATGCTGGAGAAAATTGATCATTGTCCCATGTTCCTTCTAATAGATTGGCTTTACCTACAAAGTCTGCAACAAAAGGTGTTTCTGGATAATAATAAATTTCCTGTGGTGTGCCGATTTGTTCGATTTTTCCAGCATTCATCACAACAATTTTATCAGCCATTGCCAATGCTTCTCCCTGATCGTGCGTAACGTAGACGATCGCTTTTTTAAATTGGCGATGAATTTTTTGGATTTCATAGCGCAATTCAATCCGCAGTTTGGCATCAAGACTACTTAACGGCTCATCCATTAAAATCAGAGCAGGTGCGGGACTTAAAGCTCGTGCAATCGCAACTCGCTGCTTTTGCCCGCCGGAAAGTTCATGGGGGTAGCGATCGGCTAAGTGACTCATGCTCATGGCGCTTAACATTTCTTCTACGCGTACATCGGGCTGTTTTTTGAAAGCTTCACTAACAAATCGATGATGCTTTAAAGGAAATGCCACTTGCTCCTTTACTTTCATATGAGGCCATAATGCAAATGATTGGAATACTAAACTAATATTGCGTTGTTCTGGAGGTATCCGATTCATTAATGCGTCATCCATTAAAAGTTCGCCACTCGTTGGACGTTCAAATCCAGCGAGAATTTTCAGCAGTGTCGTTTTACCACAGCCTGAAGGACCAACAATCGCTACAAATTCACCCTCTTCAATTGTTAAATCGATTCCTTTCAAAACATCTGTGGAGCCGAATGATTTTTTTATATTTTTTAATTCAGTGATCATGCGAAACCCTCTTTCTACGTATTATTGCACTTATCCCATAGAGTAATCCGGCGAAAATGGACATGTATAGTAAAACAATAGCGGAAAACGCAGTTGAGTATGTCGTATACCCAGCTTGCTCAAAGTTATAAATTAGCACGCCGATTGTTTCAGCACCACTTGACCATAGTAAGGAAGAGACCGTTAATTCTGTTAATGTATTTAAAATGACAAGAACAGAGCCGCTAATAATACCTGGTAAAAATAGTGGTAGTAATATAGCTTTCCATTTTGCCCATACCGAAGCACCACTAATATGTGCGGCCTCCTCTAAGTCAGTAGACACTTGCAGAATGGCTGTACTGCTGCCTCGCACTTGCAAAAACATAAAACGTGTAACATAGGCAATAAGTAAAATCCAGATGGAGCCATATATGCCAGGATTCCAGCCCGGAATTGGCTGCATCCATGCGAGGATCATCGCTAAAGCTAACACCATACCTGGTAATGTGTACGGAATCGCAACAATCAGCTCAAGTGTTTTCGAAAAAATAGAGTTCTTTCGAATTCGCATATACGCAATAATCGTACCTGCAACAACACAAATAACAGCTGTGGCAATCGCTAATATCGTGCTCGTCTGTAATGCATCTCCAACTTTATTATAGTCGTAAAGTAAAAAGTTATAATTGTATAGCGTAAATGTATCGAGCGTAAGAGGCACCCCATATGTTTTTACGAACGAAGTCTTTAGCATGGAAATTAGGGGTACGATGCTAAATAATAAAACAAGTGCCCAAACGATGATTTCGACTAAGCTACGCCACTTTCCCAAATCTACTCTTGGTGTATGATCGATATAGCTCGTTTCCATTACTTTAGAGCGACGTAAAAGCAGCCACTGAAGGCCCGTAACAATAAGGGCAATCAAAGCAAGTAGCACTGATAATGTAGCAGCTCTTGCGAAAGCATTATTTCCGTAGCCGATTACTTCCTGGAAAATGGCTGTACTTAACACCGTAATATTCGCAGGAATTCCTAAAAAAGCAGGGATGCCGAAATTATCTAAATTTGAAAGAAACGCGATCATGCCACCGCCAATAACGCCAGGCAATGATAATGGTAACGTAACGACAAGGAATGTTTTGATTCGACTGCCGCCAGATGTACGAATAGCCCACTCAAGCTCTTTTGGAATTCGCTTTAACACGTTTACCGTAAACATATAGACTAATGGAAAATGAGAAACACCTAATAAAAATGCGATGCCTGTTAGCGAATATAAATTAACAGTGATCGGTAAATCTTTGACGAATTGGGTCCAAGCAATCGTCACGATATAAGACGGAATAATAAATGGTAACATAATGAAAATTTGAATCCATTTCTTTGCGCGGAAATTGGTATACGCCATAATCCAAGCAAAGGTTACACCTAGTACTAAAGCTAAAATTGTAGAGACGACGACAATGAAAGCCGTGTTTTTCAGCATATTCCAAGTGAAAGGCTCACTTAAAATGGTTGTATAATGTTGCAGAGACAATGCGCCATCATATTGAAAGCTTTGCCAAACAAGACGCAGAATCGGTACGATGAAAAATATAAAGATCAGTACCGAAGAAAGGGTAATGAGCCCTTTTTTCGATAGGAGTAAAGCAGTAGATTTTTGTGCTTTTGTTTTACTTTGAGCTGTAAAATGCGTCATTCTTATTCCCCAAATAATGTTTTAAATTCATTTTTATCTGATTCGCGTCCATTATAAAGCTCTTCTACACTGCTTGATAATACATTTAGTTCATCCACACCTTTAAGTCCTTCTGGTGCTGTAACATCTGAACGAATTGGTGCGTAGCCTAAACTTGCTGCAAGCTCTTGACCTTCTTTAGAAAGAACGAAGTCGATGAAAGCTTGGGCTGCTTTTTTATCTTGAGCATCCTTTACTAATGCGATTGGCTCCGTAATTACCGGTACACCTTCTTCAGGGTAAGTGATGGCAATTGGTGAACCTTCTTTTGCCGCATTATTTACTAAATAGTCTACAATCATTGCGTAGTTGTTTTCACCGGCTTGCAAGCCTTTTAATGCAGCACCATTTCCTTGGACAACTGTCGCTTTGCCTTCTTTTAACGCTTTATAATAATCCCAGCCGAAGTGATCGTTGCGTGTGAAAATTCCTAAATTGTATGCGGCAGCACCTGAATAAAGAGGGCTAGGCATAATCGTTTCATTCGCCTTTTCTGTTAATACGCTCCAGGATGTCGGTGCATCTGTAACCGCATCTGTGTTATAACCGATTACTGTTGCCATTACTTTTGTGCCGTAATATGTTAAATCTTTGTCAATAAATTCTTCAGAAATATTTTCTTTCTCCGGTGAATCATAGCTTTCTAGTAAATCTTGATTTTTCAAGTTTTCAAATGTTACGTGATCTGCCAGTAACAACACATCTGCTTGAATATCGCCAGCTGTATTTTCTGCTAAAATCTTCCCGACAACTTCCTCTGTTCCTGAACGGAATAATTCAACTTCTATCTCTGGGTATAAATGATTAAACTCTGAAATAAGTTTTGTAGCATCAGCTTCAGGCTGAGAAGTATAGAAACTAACCGTACCATCAATTGTTGCTTCAGCTTCAGTTGCTGTATTATCGTTTGCGTTGACCTCATTTGCTGTATCTTCCTCGGTCGATCCACATGCTGCTAAAATTGCTGTTGATAATAACGCAGTCATCCATAATTTTTTCATTTTTTAAGAGCTCCTTTTATCAATAATTGTGTTTGTTGTAATAAATCTTGATTGATAAAGCTGACTGTTAAAGGGGTAATGGTTAAATAACCTTGTGTAATTAATGAAAAGTCTGCATTGCCCGCTTCACTTTGTATCGTTTTCCGATAGTCTTTTAGCCAATAAAAGAGCTGTCCCATCCCATCTTCAATATGAACATGTTTGTATCGTTTGACCGAAAAATCTAGCTCGGTAACGATAGGCCCTAAATAATGATTGGGCTCAACATATGGAAGATTCACGTTATAGACAGTCCCATTTTTTAAATCTAGGTGAAGAAAATTTTGTAAAAATTGATATAAATATTGTTTTGGGTACTTTAAATTTAATTTTTCCGCATCATAGGCATCTACAGAAATGGCGAATGCTTTATAACCGAGCGAAGCACCTTCAATTGCAGCGCTGATCGTCCCGGAGTAGTAGACATCCCTTCCAATATTTGAGCCGAGATTAATACCGGAAATAATAAAGTCAATCGGTTCTTTGATAAGGACATCTAATGCTAGTTTTACACAGTCAGCAGGGGTCCCATCAATGCACCACGCATGAATATGCTCACCGAAAAGATCGGTTTTTTGAATGTTTAACGGCTTACGTAATGTAATTGAATGAGAAATGGCACTTCTTTCTTGGTCGGGACAGCAAACGTACACTTGACCAAAATTACTTAAAACTTCGACAAGAGCGCGGACACCAGGTGCAAAAATACCATCATCATTAGTAACTAAAAAGTTCATTATTTATTATCTCCAGCTTCTTCAAATAGTTGAGATGTTGCGTAAACATCGTATCGTCATAGCATAAGCCTTCTAACACAACGGGCACGTTCTGTTCTTTAATGCGATGCCAAAGTGTGTGTGGCAGCAGCAATTGTCCCGTACCAAGCGCAACATGAAATTTTTGTTCGGTTGCATCACTTATATGAATTTTATCGATATTGCGTAACTGACAAAGTTTTTCTTCAATATTATCTTGCAGCCCAATATGTGCAATATCGAACGTTGTTTTAAATAGTGGGTACTTCTCGAGCAGTTGATTTAATGCTTCGGGCTCAACATATAATTCTTTTGGAAGTTTCTCGAGCAGCTCAAGAGAAATACTAACGCCGGTTTTTTCACTTGCTTTATATAACGTTTTTAAACTTTCATCCATCGCTTGTTCATAAAACATACTTGGATGACTGGCAATCATTTTTCGACCCGGATGAATCGTAACCGACGGGCAGTTTAATGCTTTTGCAATATAGAGCGCATCGATTATTTCATGAACGGATGCATTCCTAATTTCTTCATTGAGCGAGGCTAAATTTAAGTCCCAGCTCCGAGCATGGATGGACACAGCTAGGTTGTATTGCTGCATAAGCTGTTCAATTTTTGGCAGCGACCAATTTTCCAATTGCATTTGCTCCATCCATAATTCAATTCCTTGTAATTCAGCAGCCTGTACTTTTTGAAAAATCGTTTCCAAAGGCTGTCCCCAAAATAACGTAGTTGCAGCATATAATTTCATACGTTCACACCACATTTTTTGCTTAATGCTACTAGGAAAGGAACAACATCGGCTTCTTCGTAAACGACAGATCCTGGTAAGTAGGGGCTTCTTGAATGCACACCATGGAAGTCGCTGCCAACTGTTTTATACAGATTATATTTGTCTGCGATTTGTTTGAAATGGATTACTTGGTCCTCGCTATGAAGAGGATAAAATACTTCAATTCCATCAATTCCTTCTGCTAGTACTTTTTCTATAGAATAATCAAACTTATAAATACCCGGATGTGCCAACACAGCTAAACCCCCAGCATGATGAATCATTTGAATGGCTTTAGCTGAGGTAGCTCCTTTTCGGACTTCAAAGGCAGGGGCACCTTTTGTTAATAGTTTTTCATAGGCTGCTTGAGCATTTTCAAAATAGCCTAATGACACAAGTTCATCGGCAATATGGGTGCGTACAATGATTCCACCTTCAGCACGCTGTTGAACCTTTTCATAATCGATTGGATAGCCGAGTTGTTGAAGCTTAGCCACTATTTTTTGAGACCAGTGAATACGTTCTTCTCTGCGCATATTGCAATAATGGATGAGCTGTTCATTTTGTAAATCCAGACCATATCCTAAAATATGTAGTTCACCGTTTGGTCCATCTGTATTGAATTCCAATGCAGTAATTAAAGTTGATTGAGTAAATTCCGTATTTGCTAGTTGTTCATATGCTTTTGTTGTGTCATGATCAGCAATCGCAAAGTGCGTTACTTGTCGTTCGTGTATTAAAGTTACTAGTTGTTCAGGTGTCAACTCGCCATCTGAACAGTTTGTATGCATATGTAAGTCAATAAGCATTTGTATCACCTCCACCGATAACATTACGCGTTAAATGTAAAGGGAAGTATTCGGAAATTATTAATAATTAGTAAATTGTGGTTTATCGGAAATATTAGGTGAGTGGCTCATTTTCACAACTTATTTACAATTAATTAACATGCTGTCTTTACATTCTCTCAATAATGGGAGATCAAGGTGATTATTGAAATTGATTGGGGTGCGGTAATAAGGAGTACGCGCAGAAGATTTTATTGAGGAAAGGGAAAAGGGATTCTATTTTAAAATAATCTAATTTATGAAGATAGTTTGCTAACTGAATTTTTAAGGTGGCAGGCAATTTTACATATTTAGCGAGTTTGCAAAGTGGCATTATAAAATATATGGCATGGTAACCTGGCACAGAATAAATGTGCACAGGTATAACCAGGCTTTTTTTGTGTTTGAAATTTAGGGGGAGCTAATATTGGAAGGTAGGAAACAACAACTTTAATAACAATTTTCTTGCTTGCTCAAAGGTTGTATATTCCTGATGGAAATGATGATAATTTGCTATATGGTCTTTCAGAAATTCATATTGATAGTGCTCAATAAAAGATTGAAATAACCTATCAATTTGACCTTGGGGAATTTGATTTATGTTATCTCTTAAAACATAACTTAGCGTTCCGGCAATGTTCACACAGTAAAAATGAAAATCATCATAGAAATCCACCTCATGAGGTAATTTCATAAACTCTGTTCGAAAATCTTCTGCTATTTTATTAATATCATTGGTAGGAAATGGTTTTCTTAATTCAGGGTCAATTTCAGTTAATTGCTTTAAAATATCGTTCATAGGATCTCCCTTAATGTTGGGGCTATTTTTTCTTCGCTTTCTTCTTTTTTGATTCTTCTTTTTTCTTTTTATCTTTCTTCTTGGATTTTTTCTTTTTATCTTTTTTTAACTCGGACTTTTGAGAAGCAGGTTTTAATTCTGTTAAATCGATTTCAAAGGGAATTAATTCCGCTTTCCTACTTTCTTTAAGCTCTTCTCTATAATCTATTTTCCCTTTAGGATATTTAATAATATTGTTTTTCCGTAAATCCTTTTTATTATTATTTAATGCACAGGTATCCTCATGTTTAAGAGCATTGGTAATGAAACGTTTATACATAACGCGTGTCTTATTTTCATCATGGTAATGGAGGCTATGGGTATCACACCCACCTTGCTTCCACGTGTATTGTGGCGATTCGATATAGTGACGATCTTCTGTATCAATAAAGTAAGTGATGCTTGCAGAATTGGACGCAGGATGAAACGTGACGGTCGTGATATTGTGCTCGTAATCTACTAAGGTATAGTGCATAAAAATACCTCCTAGGGAATAATAGGTAGTCTTGTAAATTAAATGGTAAGTTAAAGGGTATTCAATGTCAATATTCTACAGTAATAACTTGAAATAGAACTGAATATCAAAAAATATTTTCATTATATAGATCTAAAAAGGTGTCTATTTAACTTAAGAAAGACCTATCTCACCATCGAATGAATAAGAGCTTCCTCCCAAGTTCATCGCTAAACTAAACACTATTATTATCGAAATATAACAAAAAATCTAAAAATTTGCATAACTAGTTGTTAAGTTTTTCTTGCTTTGTTATTCTATAAAACATTAATCAACTAGGGGGGCGCATATATGGAAAACAAAGTAGTAAAGAAAAAATTAGTTGATAGGTTTTTAGATGGAATCGAACGAGCGGGCAATAAACTTCCAGACCCGGTTACGTTATTCGTCATTTTGGCATTTTTCGTTTTGGCGCTATCATTTATTTTATCAAAACTAGGAGTTTCGGCCGTTAAGCCAGGAACTGACGAAACGATTGAAGTTATTAACTTGATGAATCGTGAAGGACTTATTCAAATCGTTACAAACATGGTGACGAACTTTACTAGCTTTGCTCCACTTGGTATCGTGGTCGTGACGATGATCGGTATCGGGGTAGCTGAAAACAGTGGCTTAATATCGGCGTTAATGAAAAAGACGGTTTTAAGTGCACCGAAAAAACTTATTTTACCTGTTATTATATTTACAGGACTTGTCGGGACGGTTGCCGCAGACGCAGCGTTCATTATTTTACCTCCAATTGCCGCAATGATTTTCATGAGTGTTGGACGAAATCCACTTGTTGGTTTAATCGCGACGTATGCAGCAATTGCCGGAGGGTTTAGTGCTAATATTATTATTTCGTCTTTAGACGTTTTATTACTCGGTATTACACAAACAGCAGCACAATTGGTTGATCCTACATATACAGGACTTGCAACGATGAACTATTACTTCATGATTGTTTCGACATTTTTAATAGTGATTGTAGCAAGTTGGGTAACAGTAAAATTCGTAGAGCCCCGCTTTGGTAAGTACAGCGGAGAAGTTGAGGTCGCTGAACCACTAACAGCTCTAGAAAATAAAGGGCTTCGCTGGGCAGGGATTGTCACAGTTGCCTATATCATTTTAATCGCTATTTTAGTCGTACCAGAATCAGGGTTATTACGTAATCCAGAAGATAACGGCTTTTTAAACTCACCGTTTATGACGGGGATTGTGCCGATTATGCTATTCTTCTTCTTATTACCGGGCTTAGCATATGGTATCGTAACAAAGAAAGTAAAATCGGACCGCGATGTAGCGGAGCAAATGTTTAAATCAATCGCTGACCTTTCTTCATTCATCGTGTTGGCATTCGTAGCAGCGCAAATGATTGCTTATTTTGGTTGGAGTAACATTGGTCCGATTTTAGCAATTAAGGGCGCAGAGTTTTTACAAAATATGAACTTTACCGGCGCACCAATGTTTATCGGCTTCATTATTATTTGTGCAATGATCAACTTACTGATCGCAAGTGCATCGGCAAAATGGGCTTTACTGGCACCAATCTTTGTACCGATGTTCATGTACTTAAACTACTCGCCAGCTGTTACACAAATGGCCTACCGTGTCGGGGATTCCATTTCAAATCCAGTTACACCGATGCTTGCATACTTTGCGATTTTACTAGCATTTGCTAGACGCTACGATAAGAATATCGGGATTGGGACGTTAATCTCAGCGCTATTGCCTTATTCTATATTCTTCGCGATTATGTGGATTCTTTTATTCGCTGTATGGTTCATGTTTGGCCTGCCATTAGGTCCTGGCGATAGTATTTTCTTAAAGTAATATTTTAGAATTTTGAATAGTAGCCTTTAGAAGCAATGTAATGTTTATTCGAAATACAGACAACTTAGAAAATGGGGTATGAGAAATGACGAATATATTTGAAATACTAGAACAGCATTTTGATGAAATGGTTGCGATTCGTCGCTACCTGCATGAAAATCCGGAGCTATCACATGAGGAAGTCGAAACGCCGAAATATATTGCTGAGTACCATCGTGCCCTTGGACATGAAGTACGAGAAGGAGTAGGTGGTCGTGGGGTAGTCGCTACTTTAAGAGGCGGTAAGCCAGGTAAAACGGTTGCGCTACGTGCAGATTTCGATGCATTGTCAATTCAGGAGCAAAATGATGTTCCGTATAAATCTAAAGTTGATGGCAGAATGCATGCATGTGGTCATGATGGCCATACCGCGTCACTTCTTGTATTGGCAAAGGCACTGAACAAAATTCAGGATGAGATTCAAGGGAATGTCGTATTCATCCACCAATTCGGTGAAGAAATTGCACCGGGTGGAGCGATTCCGATGATTGAAGATGGCTGCTTGGATGGGGTCGATGTCATTTTCGGTCAGCATTTATGGGCACCGGTTGAGCATGGGAAAATTGCAGTTTGTGAAGGTCCGTTAATGGCTGCAGCAGATGCCTTTTACATTACGATTAAAGGAAAAGGCGGACACGGTGCGAAACCACAGGAAACGAAAGACTCGATTTACATCGGCTCACAATTTGTTGTGAATGCCCAGCAGTTATTAGGCCGCCGTATTAATCCTGTGAAACCAGCTGTTGTTTCAGTTTGTCACTTTGAAGCGCTAAATCCATTTAACGTTATTGCCGATTCAGTAAAAATTAAAGGAACGGCCCGTGTATTTGATGAAGAAACGCGTGACATCATTGAACGCGAGCTGGAAGATGTGCTGAAGGCATCTTGCTTAGTGATGAAGGCAGATTATGAATACAATTATGTGCGCGGCTACTCGGCTGTCATTAATGATCGCGAGACAACAAGATTCTTCATCGAGCAGGCAAAGGAAACACCAGGTGTTGAGGAAGTAGTTATTTGTGAACCGGAAATGGGCGGCGAGGACTTTGCTTACTATTTGGAAAAAGTACCGGGAACATTCTTTTTCACAGGTGCGCGTGACCCAGAGAAAGAAGAGGCGTACCCGCACCACCATCCGAAGTTCGATATCGACGAGCGTGCACTTTTAGTTGCTGCCAACACACTTGCAAAGGCAACGTTGGAGTATTTGAAGAAGCATGCTTAAATTGGAGACGCGAAAACCTGTTGAGTGTAACGGTTTTCGCGTTTTTTTGTTTAAAATCATACATAAGTAGGGATTTTCATTATACACATCACTATTTTCGATAACTTTCATAATAAAAGGTGTTAATTATCTTTGTTTTTTAGTAAATTTCTGTGTTTCCGGTTATCGATAACATATAGGACACTTAACAATTTACCCTTTATTATGTTAGACTCCTAACCAATCACTTAGGAGGGGTTTTCTTGAAAAAGGATACCGTAAAAAGAATAGCGTATATGATTATAGGGAGCTTATTTGGTCTAGCTATAGCGAGTTTTTTTAATAACGGAAATGAAAGCTTTTTAACTAGGGATAACGTGCTAACCGTTATTTTAATTATGGTGGTTGGTGGGTTGATCGGAAGTATAGCGAGAGGATGGCTGGATAGGGTCAATCATCGTTCATCTGACGAATCGGAGTAAAGCGGTTAAAATAGGGGGAGGAATTCCCCTTATTAAGATAATAATGTGAAAATGCATCGAAATAAGAGGAGAAATTCCTGTTATTGACTAAAAAAATGTAGAAATCAGCGTTGAAAATGAAAATAAGAGTAAATCCTCCCCTTATTTTCATTAAATTGAGTGGAATTTCCCAAATAAGGGGAGATCCTCCGCTTATTTCGTATAGGTATTTATATTTTTTATTAACCAAACTAAATATTTTGCAGCAAAGTATGTTAACGGGATACCTAATAACCAAATAAATAAGGCAAAATAATAACTACTAAAAAAATATTGATTTGATAAGTACGCAGCTATATTAAAGTATGGAATATAAAGTATGATCATTATCGCGATAACGCCCGCTTGTCTGATCATTAATTTATTTTCTTTCACATTCAGCTCTTCTTTACGTTTTTCATCCATAAGTAACTTCACCTTTCCCATTCATAGATTTTTGGAAATACTCGTGCTGCAGAATTGGGATTCATCTTGTTAATGTGAGTGTAACATAGTTCAGTAGCATTCATAAAAAATATTATGGAAATGGCTAGAATTACTAATGTGGCAGTTCCAACAGGAGTCTTCACACAGTAAAAGGGGGATGATGTTATAGTGACTTTAGTGGTTTTACTGGTAGGTTTATTTTTAATGATCTATTTGAAGCAACCTTATCTATTTAGTAAAAGAGTATTTGATTATATATTTTTAGGCGGTTATTTATTACTTCTTACACTTTATATTATTAACACAGCTTTTGTTAGAATAATGTCTGATGCGTTATTTTTAATAGTTACAGTTACTTTCCTATTACCTTTATTTATTAGATTTATTACAGTGAAAAGTAGTACCCAATAAAAGATTCGAGGAGGTCGGAAAAATGGATTATACGAAAGTCTATAATGAGGAACTGATTATTTTAGTAAAAGAGAAAATACAGTCCGTCGGTGAAGTGAAAGCGGTGAAGTTTGTGAGAGAACAAACAGGTTTGTCCTTAATCCAGGCAAAAAAATTCGTGGATTTTTGTAAAGAATAGATACAGAAACTCAGACTGTAGACAAACTCGAAGAAATTCGGGATTGCCTACAGTCTTTTTTATTAAAATAAAGTTAACTAATGAAAACCGATGATTTCCATTGCGGGACCGATGCTTTCCCCGGGCACGGCTCCAGCTAACTAAATTGTGCCTACAACGGCAGGCACAATTTAGTGGATCTTCCGCGCGTGCGGTTCCCGGTGGAGTCACGGTCCCTCCACTCCAATCAACTTATTCATCGCTTTAAATAAAGTGAGATACGATATCAACGATGACTAGTAATCAATTCTCTAAAAAAATATATAATCAAATATTTGAAACATTTGTTCCTTCCGAATCATTCGGATAATAGAGCTCTTTTCGTAGGCACACGTCTTTATGACGTAATTTTTCACCCTTAAATCGTATCCAAATTTCGTCATCTGCCATGACACCATGCGTTTTACGAACAATGCCCCAACGGTTATAGGCTTGCATGTCAAGGCTTTCAAGTAGTTCATTGGCATTGGCACGTGTTGGTGGAAACGTACGCCACTTAAGCCATTTTTCAAGTTCTTCTAGTGTAATATGCCCTTCCATCATTGGTGAAAACTGCTTGTTAAAGTCATTAATATAATTTACAACATAAGGCGACCCACCATTTGCAGGCTTTAAATCGACTGTTGCAATGATGTCATCCATCCACATGACATCAAACTTCATATAATCAATCATGAGTTTCACTACCTTCCACGAATAGATGTTTAAAAATCGGATCATTCAATTGTGAGAGAAGTACTTGCTTCGCTCGCCCGAAATCAATAGTACTTGATTCAATTGCTTCTAAAAGTGCCTGTTTTTTAATAAAGGCAGGTCCTGTATAAAGGGCAAGTTGTTTTGAAAAGCTTGAGTTGAATGGTTTCGCTTTCACTTTACGCTTTAAAATCGTCAATGGCTTACCTTGGGTGTAATCTTTTTCATCTGATAATAAACTTAGCCCATTATCAAAAATAGGTGCAAGCTGCCATGTTTTTTCGATTGGGTTGTAAAGAAATAGAATATTATTCGTATGACGGTCTACGTTTAAAATAAGGGCATCGAACGCAAGTAACTGGGCGATTTGTACACGGACATCTAGTCCTGTAAATTTTTGTACTTGCTCCATGATTTGCTCAAATTTTTCACCCGTTGATAACGATTTATCATTTAAAATAGAATCTGTCGACGTGAAATTTGCTTCAAATAATCGTTCTAACGTTACTTCTTGCAGTTTACCTCTGAAATCGTGTGAATAGCAGCCCATTGACTTGTCACCATATGGGAGAATGATTTCACAAGGATGATACATAACATAATCCGTTTGTTTTAACGTAGAATGCGTCAAGACTAGTGAAGCAAGTACTTCTGCTTGCCCTTCGTACCCTCGTGTATTTTGTTTTACCCATTTGTCACCAACACGCCACTTTGATTGGTCGCCTTTACTAGATGTACTTATAATTCGTATAGCATCTGCAGGGATATGAATGGTTTCCATAATTCTCACGTCCAATTATTTTGAGTTTTCTCTATTATATAGGGAGTTAGAAGTCTTTTCATTAGAAAGCTGCTGAGACGAATCACTATAGCATCGAGAACCCATTAATCAGTCAAATGGGCTTATAAATTTCAATAATTCTAGATAAATGTCTTTTACACCTTTAAATGAAGTGAGTTTAATGGTTTTTGTGTTTTTGTAAGCTATCAAATCATTCAAAAGTAGGAGGTTCCTCTCTCGAAAGCGCTATGATGAATAGATTTATATTAAACTTATTTTATTTTTATTGTATTAATAATATTTTTTTGCGGTTCCGACTATTAGTAGCATGCGAGCTAAAGAAAAATTTATTTTTGATTATGGTAAACTCCTAAGTAATCACTGTGAAGGCAATTATTTGAAGTGCATTTACTGAGGAGGGGAAAGATGGAGTTTTTAGCGAAAAAGATTTTAGGCAATACAATAATTTTCTGGATACTCTTTCTAACACTCGGGCTAACAGGTTTTTATTTAGTGTTTATGAAAAGCGATCTGAAAGGGTTTTATTTGTTATTTTTAATGGTCGGTTTATCCATTCTTTTTGAAAAAGTGTTATTTAAAAAGGATAAATAAAGGAGGCGTATTTGTTGGAAAATATATGGCGCATAGAAGAAAAAGAAAAGCTAACTGATGATATGGTAAAAAGTGCAGAGAAAAAGTTAGGTGTAAAATTACCGGATGCCTACATTGATCTATGCAAAATTCAAAATGGAGGTTATATCACTTACGATGCTTTTCCAACGTCGGTTCCTACAGGGTGGGCGGAGGATCATATTGGTGTTGACCACATTCGAGGTATTGAAGAAGAGGGGATCCTTTCCAATGACTATTACATAGAAGAATGGGACTTACCGAAAGATGTCATCCTTTTAGGTGGAGACGGGCATACGTGGACGGCAATGGATTACAGACAGACGAAAGAAAATCCACCGATCATTTATATTGATTTGGAATGGGGCGACGACATTTTTATTTTTCAGCTAGCACCGGATTTCGAAGCATTTGTTGATGGGTTGTTTCATTACGATGGTTGATCATATTGTCATTATGTATAAAGAGCTGTAGCCTTAAGTGCAAAGGGAGGGGAAAATTTTGAACAAAGGGTTCGTTATCTTTGTTATAGGAATAATCATGTTCATGTTAGGGATCTATTTATCTACTAGTTGGATTGTAGTTGGATCTATTATTGGGATTAGTGGAGGATTGCTCTTAGGCCTTAGCTCTTATTTTATGGCAATGAAGGATTAAACAAAAAACATATGTTACAATAATGAAATTAAAAATTAAAGGAGAAAAAGTACAATGGAAGAAACAGCTATATTCAAAAGTTATTCTAGAAAATTGATGAGAGATTTAAATGATATAAAGAAAGCCCTAAAAGAAAAGGATTACGAAAGTGCAGATAAACTTTTAGATCAGCTAATTGAAGATACTCAAAAGGGTATTGAAGACTAGTATAAAAGGTGCCAGCAAAAGCATCTTTTTTATTTTGTCATTTTTGCCTTTCGAAAGGAGCACCTATTGTGAAAAAGATTTGGCTGATCATTGTTAGCTTTATAGCAATTTCAATGATCATTATTATATATCAGCAACACCAATTAATTAAGGACTATCGCAGTTTACTGCATTCTGAAATGGAAAAATTAAATGTTCCGATAGAACGTATTCTCGAATTTCATCAAGAAGCCGAAAATTATAATGAAAAAGAACGTGCTGAAAAACTTGAGCGTTTAAATGAAACTTTTGCAGATTTTTCGAACTACACTGGGAGTGGACTGCAATTAGAGTCTTGGATAGGGGACAGATATTTTATAACCTATAATGACACTAAATTAGCTTATTTTTATTTTATTAAAAATTATATGGCCGCACCAACCACAGAAGAAAGAGATGTAATTTATAAAAATTTAAAGGAGCGATATGACCAATATCGTGAATTCCTTAAAGTTGCTGAAGAAGAGTTAACGGAACCTTTTGAATGAGGGGTATTCACTACAAGCAAAGCTTTCTACGGGGATAGTGAATTGCTTTTGCGACGAGTAATCGCAGGAAGCGTGACGCCTGAAACATTGGTGTGTAGCCACGACCGCGGAAAGTGTCCCCGAAATGGAAATCCATGTAAAGAGGGAACACAGAAAACCTAATTTAATTATCAGGCGCGATTCTGTAAGAAGAATCAGCGCTTGTTTTCATTCTAGGGGTTACCATCAGTTTCGGAAACTTTTCTTCTTTTTTCCCCGACAATTAGCCTGCTGAGAATGAAATTAGCAATACTGACAACCAACACTAAAATAGGTGCTGAAATTCCCATTTTCATATCCCCCGTAGTTCCTCTAAAATCTTCGTAAAACTTATCTAACAATTTTGCCCATTACTTTAAGGACATAGTTCACAATGTATAAATTTATTTTAACAAAATACACTTTTATTTGTTAAATAAGGTAAATTCATCCTAAATACTGATAGAAACTTTAAGTTTACAAATATAAAATATATAAACGAATAACCATAAAGAGGAAAAAATATAAAATAAGGATGGTTGATTTGAAATGGATTATTATATTTGTGATACGTGTGGAGTTCAATATGAAAAATCTACTGTTGAACCTAGTGAATGCAAAATTTGTACTGAAGAGAGACAATATGTGAGTGTAGATGGACAAAAGTGGACAACTTTAGATCAATTAGTGGCGTCTAATCAGTATAAAAATAAGATTACTTATGAAGAAGATGGATTACATAGTATTAAAACTGTCCCTACATTTGGTATTGGACAGACTTCTTACTTAGTTCAGAATAGCGATTTTAATTTGTTGTGGGATTGTATTACATATATTGATAAAGAAACTATTACTAAAATTAATGAATTAGGTGGAATTAATGCAATTGCGTTATCTCATCCTCATTATTATTCAAGCCAAGTAGAGTGGGCAGAAGCATTTGATGCCCCAATCTATATACATGAAGATGATAAAGCGTGGGTAACTAGACCAAGTGAGCATATTGTATTTTGGTCAGGTGAAGAATTGATTTTACAAGAAGGAATAGCATTACATCGTGTAGGAGGGCATTTTAAAGGAGCCACAGTTTTAGAATGGCAAAACAATAAAAAAGAGGGCGTTTTATTTGTTGGAGATATCATCCGTGTGGTTGCAGATCGTAGATGGGTAACTTTTATGTACAGCTATCCAAACTTTATTCCATTGCCAACTAATATTGTAAAACGAATTGCAAGTCAAATTGATACATTTAATTTCGAAAAGTTATTTGACGCATTCCATCGAGTAATTGAAAAGGACGCTAAAGAACGTGTTCAAATTTCAGCAAACCGATACATTGCAGCCTTAGAAAATAATCTTTTTGAAACATAAATAATTATACACACCAATTTAGTTCCCAAATAAAGCATCGATACGTTCGTATGTGGCCAAGCTCGTGGAAAACAAAAAGAACACCATTTTTCTTTGAAAGAAAAATGGTGTTTTTGATTCTGTCCAGCCTTCTTTTTGATAATTCCGGGCAGCTATTATCCTACTTACTAGGGGTAAAAGATTCTAATAAAGCCTTCGTTTCCTCGAGTGTGATTTTTTGACTCACGACCTCATATATATAATCACCTTTCATGCCTATAAACTTGGCACCTAAAACATCTTTTATTTCATAGCTTTTCCACTCAATGCCGTTTAATGTAAAGGTTTCTAGTTGTTCTCCCGTTTCCTTATTAAAATCAGTCGAAGAACGAATAAAGGAATCCTCATGATAAGTGCGTACGTACACTACTCCCGTTTCATTTTTGGGAATATACGTAAGGTAAGCATGGTGGAAGTTTTTATATTTTTCATAGCCTGCTGAGAATAGATCAAGATCGGGATGAGTAAATTCATACAAGAAAGGCAGGTCCTTTCGAAGTAAATCTACCACAGCCTCTGTATCTTCTTTAAAAGTGTCTGCATAATCTACAACTTCTATTTCTGCTTCTCTTGGATCAAGATCAGGCTTTTTCCCGTAAGGAACAAAAGGTTTATAGCCATCTAAATTTGGCACAAAATCTTGCGGATCAATAGGTATATCCACTTCCAAACTTTCTGGATGGAGATAGCCTGTAAGTTGACCGTCCGTATCATACGTTTCGTATTGAACTAAGATTCCAGTATCTTTATCTACCCAAAAGCGAAAAGTGTCAGTCGTTCTTTTCATTTGGAATCTATTTATCACTTGCTCATCCATTTTTCCGTATAAAACAATGGTATTATGACCTAACAATTCTTCGTTTTGTTTTTCTATGTCCCAAAGCTCTGTATTTCTTAAGTAACTTGCTGTGATTTCATAGGGAAACAAAGACATGCCGCCAGGGGCAATTTCCGGGCTTTCCCTAAAATTGGCCTTATCTGAATAAATGTCTTTCAATTCTAAACTAAACGCTTCCTCTGGTGTTATCGGATCTCGTGTGGGTTTAGATTGATAGTCATGAACGAAATATGTTTTATTTACACTTTCTTTATGCCAGCGCTTTTCTTCATTATAAATAAATTCATTTATCATTTCCGCATAACCCATTAACTCTTCATCAAATTGAGAGGTACTTTTCTGATAGCCACCAATTACATTTTTTATACTTACTTTGTACTCAGTCACTGACTTACTATCTGAGTCGTCATAATATTTGGCATAATCTTCAAATTTACCGGCAGCTGTGTAAAAATAATCCACCGTATTTAAAAGCTTGCTAACCACATCTTCTTTTGTCATCTCTTCGTATGATTCTTCTTGTGCGGGAGGCGTATAGATGTTGGTTTCATCTTTTGATCCTGGTGGAACATCTCCCTTGTTGTTATTTAAACCTGCCGTCTGCTCTTCACGCGAAAAAATTTCCAACTCACTTGCAATATAATAACTTGTGCCTAAAAAAAACAAACTCGCTACAGCTATTGGCAACAAATAATTCAATATTGGCTTGATATGGCGCTTCTTTTTTCTTTTGTATATAACTTGCCTTACGTTTTCTTTTTGTTTCGCATCGAAGTGAATGTCCTTTAATACAGTTTTGTTCATAGTCTCTACGATTTGTTTAAACATGTCATCCATGTTTGATGCTCCCTTCTAGTGACTTTTTTAACAAGAGGCGCGCCCTATGTAATCGGGACTTTATCGTTTGTATACTCAAATTTAATAAATCTGATATTTGGTTATATGACATTTCTTCATAGTAATATAAAATTACTACTTCTCGATACTTCACGGGTAAGGAAAGTATTTTTTCTGCAACTAATCGTTTTTCCTCTAGACCGACTAATTCCATTTCAGGTGATTTATTTGTACTTTTTATTTTTGTGAAAAATTCAGTAAGGACGATATTTTTAAAAGACCAGCTCCTTAACTTATCTTTACAGAGGTTCACCGTAATACGGTATAACCATGTTTTATAAGAAGATTCATTCCTAAAGTTGTCTAAGTTCTCGTAGCACTTAATAAAAACTTCTTGCGCAATATCTTCTGATAGTTGCTTCTGCTTAGTATAAGTAAATGCTAAACGAGCTATATTTTGGCCGTATTCATTCATCAACCATTCAATTCTCTCCTCTTTATTTAACTCATTTTCATCTACTTGTTCTATCACTCGTTCAAGCATCCTCCTCACCCTTTCAATTATTAGACGGAGCAAATCTGATTTGGTTGTAAAAAAATTACTGTAATGAAATATTAAAACACATTGGCTTATTATAAAAGTCAACGGGGCTTACTGAAGGGAGGGGGCGGAACAAAATAATATTGAAGCGCGGTTAAAATAGAGGAAGAAAGTTCCCTTATTTAAGAATTCATGTGAAAATTCGCATAAATAAAGGAAGAAAATTCCCTTATTTACTAAAATAATTTAAAAATTAACCATTTTTACGTAAATAACGGAAAATCCTTCCGTTATTTTCACTAAAATGAGCAGAGTTCTTCAAATAACGGAAAATCTTTCCCTTATTTAATTCTCTGAAGGAGTATCCGTACTAGTTAGAGAAGTAACATAAAAAGTCAGTGGGAGGTATTTATGTTGAAAAAAAGAATCCTTTTAATCTTCGCATTAATTTTATCGTTTGCAATTGCAGGCTGTAAGGAAGAGGAGTCCATTGGAAAAAATGAAAAAGTAATTAAAAACAATTGGAAGGAAAGTTCACTTTTTGAATCAGGCGGTTACACAATGATTGGAGAAGAGGGGCGATTAGGTTTTATTTACGATGATAGTGAAGAAGTTCGGTTCTATCCTGATAAAGAGCAAAAGTACATGTGGCATTTTTGGGGGGAAGAACAAGAGCTAGAAGGAGAACTAAAAGTTGTAGCCACACAGGAAAATGAAGATGAAGAAATCCTTGTAACCAGTGGCGTACTAGGTGGTGCTAATAATGGAGCAGACAAACACGCCCCATCTAACATGTCATTACCGAAAAGTGGAATATGGAAGTTAGATGCTTATATAGGAGAAAGCCTATTTGGAAGCGTATATGTGAAAGTTCATGAGAAGTAGTAATTTATATTTGATTGAAACTTGCTGTTAAATATAGTTAGCTAATAGAGGATATCCTATTTTATACAAAAAGGTATCCTTTTAATTTTTACCCAAAAAATGCATACTTCAATTTTTATATGGAAAATTTATGGTAAAATAAATGGATTGTGAAATAATGTGCTTTAACTAACGAAACGAGGGGGAATTAATTGAAAATTATTAAAATAATCCTGGCTTTAGCTGCAATGGGAATATCAGCATATGGCTTAATTACAAAAGATTTTTCGTATGGTCCAATATCATCTTTACTACTTGGTATTTTCTTTGCACTTATTGGAATAGAGGAATTTAAAACGAAAGGTAAAAATAGCTGGGCAATATTTTTTATACCCGTATCATTAATCATTATCGTGATGGCGCTTTTTACTTTCTAAGTATATTTAGCAAGGAGTGGAGTACATGAATAAACGTGGAACTGGGGTTGCTTTTATAGCGATAGCTGCATTTTTATTTTCAGCAAATTACATTAGCGCAGCTATTTTTGGTTCGAGTTTAAAGGCTATAGATTGGAGTGTAGCGTTATTGGTTGTAGGGGAAACTTTAAATATATTTAGCAGCATTGCTTTAATCATAGGTATAGCATACATAGCCTGGGGAGAATATGAAGAGTTTAAAAGTAAAAAGCAATAATTAATGGCCTTAAGATATAGAAATTCTTTATAAAGAAAAGGTTGGTGAAAGAAAATGAAATCAATACTCAAAATACCGATGAAGCCCATTGCTAATCTGAAAGAAGAACTGAAAAAAATGTCGCCTCTTTCAATTGCACTTGGACATGAAAACGATGTCTTTGTTCTACTGAGGGAAGAGCAAATTCCATTAGTTGGTGGTTCCTTCCCTGCAACTGTTACGGAAAAAAGCTATAGATATCAAGTCGTTCATCTAAAAGATGGACAAAAGAAAGTGCTGGATTTGCCAGAAGAGACATGGAATTATCATTACATACAGCCGATTGATAACGGACACATTCTACTTGTTGGTGCGCGGTCGTATTACCATGATGCGCAAAATATTGAAGAAAACGCACGGGTCTATGATGAAGACGGGCATTTTATCCGTTCATTTTGTTTAGGGGATGGTATAGAGCATGTGTACGTAACGAAGAATCAAGAGGTTTGGACAGGATACTTTGATGAAGGCGTTTTCGGCAATTACGGCTGGAAGGAACCAATTGGCAGCAGCGGGCTAGTTGGCTGGGACGCGTCGGGTGATAAGATGGATTCGCTTGAAGAGGATACGGAATATTATATTTTTGAGTGTTTGGCGTTGAATGATATACCTAATGAAGGAATTTGGTTTTTCTTTAGCCTGGAATCGATGATTGGTGTACGGGAAGAAGGGCTCACAAAGTATTATTCAACTGAAGATATGCATTTTCATGCGTTTGCGGTAAAAGAGGAGACAATCGTTGCGTACCAAGGGAGAGGGGAAAATGCATTTTTTGAGTTACGACTTGAAGGCAATGAATATAAGACGTTCCGTAAACTCGAACTGATGAAACCAAATGGTAAGCCTCTCGAACCGCAATTAGTGAATAACCGGGAGAATAAGTTGCTGTTTTTGGACGGGAACGAGCTGTATATGTATGAATTGAAATCCGGTGTGTGATCGTTATCGCTCAGTAAATGAGATGTTTCAATACTTAAAACAGAGGAGAATAGGGAAAGTGGATCTGAAAAAGTATCGTGAGGAGGTATGGTGTGAAAAATATACTAGGATTAATATTGGGTTCTTTAGTGGGATGGCTTATATGGGGGTATTTTACGAATGATTTCTCTGTAGAAAGGTTTTTCATGTTTTTAATGGGTATCATTTTAGGATACATATTTGGCAGAAGTAATCCAAAAAAAGAAAGAAACAAAATGATAAATTCATAACTGTACTGCAATCGGGGGCTTTCTTTGAAATAAGGAAAGGCTCTTTTTTTGGGGAACTAAATAAAATTAAAAAAGTCTACAGTAAAAGGAATTATTTAACTTTTCAACGAAATAACAAAAGGGGTGTGTTTTATGACTGCTAACTCAACGATAAATGGAACTAAGCGAAAAAAGGTAGTAAAAATTTCACTGATTACTAGCTTTTTATTTATAGGGTTTATTGGATATGGAGTTTATTGGGCATTTTTCGATATGAACAGGCTGCCCACTGGTAAATATCTTACGGAAGAAACCTCCCCTGATGGTACATATACTTTAAAAGCCTATGTATCGAGTCCAAGCTTAAGTGATGATGCTGTAAGAGGTGAATTAGTATTTAATAAACGTAATGGCAAAACAAAAAATATCTACTGGAATTATCGAGAATCAACAGCCAAAATTGAGTGGTTAGATAATAAAACAGTAGTAATTAATGGGCATACTCTTGACGTTCCTAATGGAAAATTCGATTTCCGTAAACAATAAATCAGTTTCACAGTTTTTTTACAAATATATAAAAGAGCTACGATATTACTTTTCAAAATTAGGCGGAGTTTAAAATATACCTGAGGTGAACATATGAAAACAAAAGTTCTTCTTGCGATAATAATGATTTCAATTCTAGCTATAGTATTCGGTTGTTCTATGCAGAATGATGAAAGTGAAACAGAACTTTATCATGGCAAGCCGTTACATATTGGGATTATTGGTGAAGAACCAGATGTTAGAGAAGAACAAATACAATTTACAAGCATTGATTTTACTGATCTGCAAAAAGTAGAGAATTATGATGCTATATTTATTACGAAGGAAAATCTCATAGAAGCAGATAAAACTCAATATGCGAAGGTTTATAATAATAGTCCTCGTCCATTCTTATTTATCGACTCACAAAAAGGATATGTTCCTTTCATTAAAGAACAATTTGATTTTGAAAATTATCCGGATGATGATTCAGGTGTTTACGCCTATCTTTATGATAGTAAGAGTCAAAGGTATTGGGGTTATGTATTATATAATGAGGTAGTAAACGAAAAAAGTATTCAAGATGTATACTCAAGAATTTTTGAAACTATTGAAGATTTAACAGGAATAAATTAAAAGGTTTCTAGACACGACTTAAAAGTAACTTTAAATAGAAAAAGAGCAACGTCATAAATGAAGTTGCTCTACTATGTTTATAAGTATTTAAAATTGAAAATCCTTGCCGTTCTTGTCTTGGATAATTAACTCATAACCTTGATTGTCTGTCTTTATTTTTACTTCTTCACTATTTAGGAATTCAGTAATTCTTTCATGGATTTTGTTTACTGCCTCTTTAGCTTCAGTATGTGATGAGTTCATGTTCAACTTGATGGTAATAGATACTTTTTCAGGTTTGAAGGTATAACGAATGTCATCTACCCGGTACTCTTTTTTCAGGTATAACTCTTCTTCAATACGCGTAATGACGGGTAGCCACTTTGTTTCAAGTTCTTCAACTGAAACATCTTTAGTTATAATGTGTACACTTTTCAATGAACCGTTTGATTCCAGAAATTCATTCGCTACCATGTTAATTTCTGCTTTCTTAGCTTCTTCAGTAACCGGTATATATACTTTGATGATAGGCGAGTATGCGTTAACATCCAAAATCGTATAGCCTGCTACCTGCAACTCCGACTTCAACTTTTCGCCTATTTCGGCCCTTTGATTAAATATTTCAGCTAGCACAGGTGATATTTCATTCGTCTCAGAAATCATTAACTCGTAGTTATCATAGCCTCTTTTTTCCAAAACTCCCGACAAAATAGCTAAAACATTGTCCTTTTCTTGATTGACGTATTCTTCCGTTCCTTTCAGCTGTATGTCAAAAAGGGTCATATCCTCCCATCTGCTCATACCGATGCCTGCCGTATTATATCCTTCTTTCTCCAACACTTCTGTAATTATTATTTGGATTGGTTTTTGGAATACTTGTCCTACATATGGGATTTTTGAAGCCATTTCTGCCATAGTTGGATTCAAAAATGCAGAAGCCGTTAGGACACTAAGGCTGATCACCGCTGCAACTGCAAACTGGAACTTCCTCCAGCCTCTTTTTCTTTCTTTTGTTTTTACGAAATCCACTTTCATTTCCGACTCTTCCTTAATATTTTTCGCAAATTCATATAAGGAAGAGGGTGTCTGGATTTTTTCCATCTCTTCTTGAATTTCTTTCTTCATTGAGTCATCGATTTTCATGTGAATTCACCCCTATAAACTGATTTTCAATCAATCTTTTTTTCAAAGCGTTACGTGCTCTGCGAAGGTGGGATTTGACCGTCGAAGTTTTCAGTCCCAGCAAATCTGATATTTCCTGTATAGCGTGGTCTTGGTAATAGTAGAGGATGAGGACATTTCGATAGTCCCTGTTGTCGAGGGATAGTATGCCTTTTTTAAGTTCATTTTCGGTTTCCTCTTTTAGCACGCTTTCCATGACGCCAAGTTTTTCTCTCCCTATATCAATTTCAAGCGGAGATTCCTTCAGACGGTCATTCTTTCTCCATGCATCTATTGAGCGGAGAGAGACGAGTTTATAGAACCAGGTATTGAAATAAGTGATTTCTTTTCCACTCATGATGTTGCGGTACGCCTCAATCAGTGCATTTTGAACAACCTCTTCAGCCTGTTCTTTGGATTTGAGGATACTGAAGCTGGTCCTGTATCCCTTATCGATCAAGGGGTTTACGAGTTGAGCAAAAGCTTCATCCTCACCATTTCGAATTCGTGTCATCAGTGTTTCTTGTTCCATTTGGATAACCCCCTTTTTTGTTTTTACCTTATAGGCGAAGATGGAGGAGCTTAGGATGCAATAATATGGAAATTAAAAAGAAAAAGAGCTGGTTCATGAACAGCTCACTTTTCAAATGAAATGATGTTTTGTTTCAAAATTTAATTAATATTATTTTACAGCACTATTGGTTTTTATTTACAAAAAATGTTTTATGTAGTAGATTTAATAAAAAGATTGATTAATCAATCAAAAGTAGGTGACACAAAATGAAAAAGACAATTGAAGAAAAGCGAAAAGATGTTTTAGAGGTGGCGATTAAATTATTCGCAGAAAAAGGATACGAAGCTACGACAATGGCTGAAATTGCTAAGCTTGCAAACGTAGGGTTTGGGACAGTGGCTACATATTTTGAAAACAAAGAAAATTTACTATTAAAATGTGTTGAGGAACCAATGGCAGATTTTTTGGAGGAGGTATTAAGATTTAATACGCAACCGAACGATTATGAAGAGGAAATTCATCAAATGACATTGAAGCATTTCCAACTTTTTAGTGAAAAACGTTTATATTTACTGTTATTAATTCATGTGACATCCCAGTGGGAGAAGTATATGAAGCCCTATCTTATTGCGAATAAGGCTGCTCGGGAAATGTCAGATAAATTTGAGCAGTTGATTCAAAATGGTCAGCGAGAAGGGAAGCTTGCAGAAGCCAATGCAAATGTTTTAGCCATTTCATATATATCCCTTTTATTAGGCCTGTTCTTATCTAATACAGATCAATTTTCGGAGAGTGCTTTAAAATTATATGCTGAAAATGCTACGCGTTTATTTGGATTGCAATAAGCAATCCTTTTCTTAAACAATTTTTTGATTGATTAATCAATCAAAATAGGAGGCTTTGTATGAATTTCCGAGATTTTAATAGAAGTGTACAAATACGTATTATATTAAAATTTGTTACCGTTATAACAAATACAGCAGTGTTACCGTTTATTGTTTTATATTTTGCGAATGAAATCGGAAGTGTAAAAATTACAATTTTAGCAATAGGAATAGGTGTAATAACTTTATTTGGTGGTTTGCTTGGCGGTCAACTAGCGGATCTAAAAGGGAGAAAATTAACGATTGTTATAGGAGAATCAATGACAGCAGTTGGTTTTATGTTGTTATTGTTAGGACAAATACTGAATGAATACATGATTCTTTTGAGTGTAGTAGCCCTTATTTTAACAAATTTTTTTACAGCCATGGCTTTACCAGGATATAGTGCACTAATATTAGATGAAACGACTAGGGAAAACCGCAAAAGTGTTTATATTTATTCGATGTGGACGTCATACTTAGGGTTTGCAATAGGAAGTTCAATAGGGGGACTTTTATTTGCGGAATATAAAATTTTGCTGTTCACCTTCATCATTATAAGCTCGATCATCACAGTTATTGTAATCATGAAGTGGATTCCCGAAACGCTTCATAAAGCGACACAAGAAAATTCTCTATCAATCAAAGAAGATGAAGGACATTCAATAAATAACTCCATCTGGAAGGTTGTATGGAATAATAAGATTTTACTTTTATTATTATTTTTAGGCTTTGTATTTAGTTTAATGGATCAACAAATTGGTTATTATTTAAGCTTGCATTATTATGATTTATTTGGTGAAGACAGCTATTCTTTATTAGGGTTTTTACGGACAGAAAATACGGTGATTGCCGTGGTATTTTTATTAGTAGCAAAAAAATTACTCGTTCGTTTTAATGAAATGAACGTGGCGTTAACGGGTGGAGTTTTGCTGTTTGTAGGTTATATTTTGCTAAGTATGCTGCAAACGCAACCACAACTATTTAGTGCCATGTTTGTAGCAGCGGTAGGTGAAATATTGCTTTTCCCCGCATTACAGGGCATTTCAGCGAACTTTATTCCAGCATCTTTTCGAGGAAGATATTCAAGTCTAGCAAATAATGTAGGGATGCTAGGAGGCATGTTCGCAGTGACGTTTATGTTACTTCATCCATTAGGATTACCACTTATAGTAACACTTAGTTATCTTATAGTAGGTATATTAACGCTTTTATCGCTATCCATTTTAAAAATAAAAGTTGAGAAAATACAGCAGGAAGAATATGCGTAATTCTTCACTTACAATAAACTCAGCATGCATTTAAATGAAACATTAACTGTTAGGTTGGCTAGAAGTCGAGCTATTTCTTGAGGGAATTCTTTTCTTCTCGTTTCTAGCCATCTTTGTATCACTCCGATAGGTGCCGATGCAAAATACGCAGCTAAATAGTGTTTGGAAACAAGCAAGCTCCCCAAAAGCCCATTATACTTACTTGCACTAGTGCAATGCTTTCTTGAATAGGCGTAAACCAAAGTAAACAAAAGCAAGGAAGCCAATTAACGCAACAAGAATATTTAAAATATTACCAAGAACTCCTCCTAGACCGATTAATTCGAAGAACTCTGAAATGAATCCTAATAATGCTAGCAGCAGCCATATCACACCTGTAAGAAATCCAAGGAAAATTCCATTCATAGAAACACCTCCTTTTCAAAGATTGTTTATTATTATAGTAAGCAGATGCAGTCAATATGATTGGGTTATCTAGATTAAGACTTAAGGCTTATTACAGTCAAAGGTGAATTTGATGAGCAAGTTTTAGTACTAGTAGATCATAGAGAAAATATGGGAAACAGCAGGAATAGAGAAGAACAAATCGCTGCTCACAACTTATATGGAGATTTAGTATACTTAGGAAAAAGTACGGGTTTTACATTAACGATTAAAAGGGTGAGTATGTTGAAATTTAATTATAAAATTATAGGCGTAGGATGGGCTATATGCGAAATACAGACAGCGAATGAAACGTTTACTTTTAGAGCGAGTTATCTTTCTGATGCTTTAGGCGATTTGTTAAATGCTTTAATGTCGCTGAATTCTGATATGAATACAGAATCTTATGGCGATGAAACGAATTTTAGTTGGTATCTAGAACCAGGATTGACAGAGTGGCATATCAAAGCGTTTGATATAAAAAGTAACGGAGAAAACCTACACTTTAAAATCAATCAGTATGTAGACGACACTGAAAAAGGTGCTCCAGAGACTACATCAGCATTTGCGTGCAATTATGATGAATTTGTATATTCAGTAGTAGAAAGTTTGGACCGTCTGATTCAAAAATTTGGCTTAGTAGGTTATCAGGCAATATGGCATGATTCAGATTTTCCAGTGGTCGCCTATTTAAAGTTAAAGCATTACGCTATTCACAAAACAGCTTTTCCATTTGTTGATGGAAAAAATGGTACTCTTAAAACGATGACAAATAGGGACTATGAAATGAAATTGCTCACGACGGATTTAAAAGATTGTTAAAGGGGGAGGGGGTCAAGAGTTTTTTTACAAGTTTTTATGCAAATTGTAGAACATTTCTAGATAATATAAACACCGTTTAATTAATAGGAATAGTGGACAATATATCATTTTCAAATTTATCACTTGAACCTCAAGTTGCTTGAGGTTTTATAATAAACTTATACTTTTGTTGGGAGGAATTTTGATGAATAACAATAACAGGTTTTCCGTTGGGGAGTTTTCAGAAAAAACAGGAGTACCTATTCCTACTTTACATTACTATGATGAAATTGGTTTATTACGACCAGAAAAGAATCCTTCTTCAGGGCATCGCATTTACAATTATCAAGATATTATAATATTACAAAAAATTCTGAGTTTAAAATTCCTAGGATATAGTCTGGATGAAATAAAAAATTTATTAAATAAATCAAGCTTTACCGTTGATTTAAATGAAAGCTTGTCTCTCCATTTTCAAGCTTTAGAAAAAGAGAAAAAACGAATCGAACAGTCAATGAAATCTATTAATAGAGTAATTAGGTTAATTGAGGAAGAGGGAACAGTGGATAGTAACTTAATACTTAACCTTATTCACAGTATGCGTACTGAACATATACAAGAAGAATGGATGGATCGCCATATGTTAACGGATTTCAAGGATGTCATGGAAGAGTTAGAAAAGAAATCGGAAGAAGAAAAATTCCCTTTAGATAAAACGATTTATCAAGTGTCTAAAGAAGTGAAACAATTATATGGTAAACCCGTAGAGGACCCGAAAGTACAACGAATGATTAAGAACTATGTAGAAGAATATTTTTCATTTCTTGGTGAGGGTTTGATGCAAAAATTCGCTGATACGAAGATAGAAGGAGAACTTGATTTTCAAGAACTTGAAAATTTGACACCTTCTCCTTTTACAGAAGATGAACAAAAATGGTTTGATCAAGCGATAGATTATTATATTCAGCAAGAAGAAATGGAATAGATGTTTATGAACTATACTCTTAAACTATAGTTGGTCTATCCCCCCCGTTAGCTTAAAGATAGGTAACCATAAGCCCATAAGCTGCTATTCCTAAAACGCCTAATAAAATAAGTACAGCACTTTTTATAAAATCAGTTTTTCCTTTTTTCCAGTTTATGATACTTGTAGTAAACCAACTAATAAATACCATAGTTACACCAATATGCTGAATCAATTCAATCGCTAGGATAATTCCAGAAAGTGATAGCAAAAAGCCTATGACTAGTAATCCCACACAAAAAAGTGTTAAAGGTTTTTTAAACTCGCTTTTAAATTCTTGTTGATCTTCCTTATCCATTTTAAAATATACATTTGTAAGAAGGATAATCGGTATAACCCATATTAAAATAACAAATAAAACCTGTATCACTTCGTATGCTCCAATCTATTATGTATTTCAAAGTTGATGGCAAATTGTTTCATTTCCTTTTCCTTTTCCTTTTCCTTTTCCTTTTCGATGCATGAGGGGGGTTCGCCCAATTAAATATTACAAATGCTAAAAAAACAATTACAATAGCAATTACTGTAAGGGATAAATTTTCTCTCCATCTAATATTTCCACTTGTAAAATATTGACCAACTGTTGCAATAATAAAATATATTATAGGATAAATAAGATAATATAATTGATTTTTTCTCATATAACCCCTCCACTTATTTCCAATCATACTACAAATAATAAATGAAAATGGGTTAATAAATTTAATTATCTAAAACTTGACAGTGAATTAACTAAGTATTAATATTTTATATAATACAAATAGCGTATTATCCTTAGTTTGGTAGTCAATATTTTGGACATTGATTATCCATTCAAAAAGGAATTAAAATAATAATTTTAAATAATAGGTAGACATTTTAAAAAACCTAGATTAGGTTAGTTAAAAGTAAACCGACAATTTTAAAAGTAAATGGTTTGATAATTGAAACCATTATTTTTGATTGTCGGTTTTTTTTATATTTTAGAAATGCAGCTATGGACTTGTTAGAAAATGGTGCAGAGAAAAAATATTTATATGTGCATATAGGAGAAGCTAGAGATAATACAGACTATATAATAAATGTATAACGATTAATTGTGGAGTGGAGGGATAGGAGTCATGATGGTTAAAACAAAAGGTGCTCTTGAAGCCGAAATCAGTAAAGTGTTAACTAATTGGGAGAAAAGTTATCTAGGGCGCGGTTCCGTATCGGTTAAATCAGATATCTTGCGAGATATGGTGGTTGTTGTATTAGGAGGAGTCTTAACACCTGCTGAATATGCAGTATGCCAAAATAAAGAGGGCCTATTATCAGTCAAAAAAATGCGAAATAGCTTAGTGGAATCCGGTGTAGAAGAAATAAAAGAAGCAATCCTAACGATAACAGGTATAGAAGTGGTGAGTTTTTATAGTGATTTGAGTACAATAACTGGGGAACGCGTTATGGTCTTTAAGCTTTCAGAGGATTTGCAAAGTAAATTATGAGTTAACGTAGTAGTGAATTAATAGTCTTTTATGGAAAGAAAAGATTTATATCACTAATAATAGCGGAAAAAGGAGGTTTAAATTGATATGGAAAAGAATAAGACATCAGTACCTCACTTAGATACAAAACTTTACGATAATGAAATCCATCTAAATATAAAGGAAACGATAGCTAAAAATAAGGAAATAATAGAGAAAAATCGCGAAATTCTATCCTTTAAATTTGCTGACGACTTGAAAAAAACAACAGAATGAGTTTTCTTTCTCCCTTCCTAAAAAACACCTTCCAATAATAAACCGGTAAACGCTACATCAACGTTTACCGGTTTTTCTTTTGATTCGACTTTTTTGTGCCTATTGATTTCAAAATTAAATAAAAGGATATTATACCGGCTAAGAAAACAAATGAACTTATCCATGTAACTTTATCTCCGGAGAAATATTTCCATGCCATTAAGGCAGAGTAATAAAGCGCTCTCAAGGCGATTTTTTTCTGAAAAAATGTCATTTATAATTGACATTTAATTTTAAAATACATAAAATTTCCATATGGGTGGTGATTAATTGAATCGTGTACGAGAATTTCGCAAGTTGCAAAAGCTTACCCAAATTGAACTTGCAAAACAAATTGGTATCGCACGCCAAACACTCAATATGATTGAAAACAATAAATACAATCCTACATTAGCTTTATGTATTTCATTAGCAAAGGCATTACATACCGATTTGAATACATTATTTTGGGAGGTTGAGAACGATGAAAAACCAAATCTTTAACCATTTCATTGGTGCAATTGATGCACGAGATGAATATCAACAGCAGGAAATCTACAAGGAACTCGCTTTCACAGGTATCTTACTGTACTACGTGACAATGGCACTTATGATGATTAGCCTTATAAACGATCTCGTTTTGCAAACGGTTTCGATTATGACTCCTATTTTACTTGTCGTAAACATTGGTTATTCTGTATTAATCATGAAGCGTTTAAATAGAAAAGAGTGGTTAGCAACAGATTGTGCAACGCCTGAAGAGTATAAAGTAAACGTGCGTAGATTGAAGCGCTCAAATACTTTTGGAGGAATTAGTTGGGGTTTGATGATGTTATTATGGATGGAATATTTAATGCCACTCATCTCACGCGAGGAAATTAACTTTTCGTGGATTGGTGTAACGATCTGGGGGATCGGTGGCGTTCTTTTTGGCGTAGCAATGTATTTTGTTTCGAAATCCAAATTAGAGAAGCATTATTAGGTGTCCCTGTACATTTAATTGAAAAAACGATCTTCATCAATCGGGCGCATTTCTTTAATAAGGAACGCGTCTTTTTCTTTCAGGGTCCAGATAAATTAAAGTAATTTGAATATTTATGTTAAAATTTAGGTGATTGCAAGATGGATTAATAACTCTTTAGAGGAGGATATGGTGAACTTAGGAGAATTGGTGGCTACCGGTAATACAGCTAATCTATATGAATGGAATAATAAAATAGTAAAAATTTTTAAAGAAAATCTACCACCTACTGAATCGTTTTATGAAGCTAAGAAACAAGAGTATGCATATTCATGTGGGCTTAATGTTCCTGAAATTTTTGAGGTTAGAAAGGTAAATGGATTACAGGCAATCATAATGGAATTCATTGAAGGAGAAACGTTGGGACATCTTCTATTAAAAAATTTAAACGATGCTGACCGATATATTAATGTCTTGGTTAAAGTACAAAAAAGAATACATGAAGTCAAGGTAGAATCCGATGAAATTGAACGTATGGATGAGAAAATTTCCCGTAAGATTGAATCGGCTCCAAGCCTAAATAAAAGTCAAAAAAGTATGTTACTTAATAAGTTGAATTCTTTAAAGTATGAACCTAGACTATGCCATGGTGATCTCCATCCATTTAATCTAATTATGAACGAAGAGGTAGTTAGTATTATTGATTGGGTTGATGCTACTGCTGGGGATATCCGTGCAGACGTATGCCGTACATATTTATTGATAGCTCAGCATTCCTTAGATTTAGCTGAGCTATATTTGCAATTATATTGTTGTAATATAAACATCTCCAAAAGTGAAATACGCCAATGGATGCCAATTATAGCAGGCGCAAGGTTAGCTGAAATCGTATCTTCTGAAGATACTCAACGATTAATGGACATTGTCAACCAATTTTGTAATGGATGCAGCACTGATGATGTGCTCTAATATTTATAAAGAATAGCTAAGATATAAACTACAAAGGGTTGATTAGAATGAAATTTATTGAACTAAAAATATTTACAACACTTGTTACTTCATTGTTCGTTTCAGCAGCTTTAGCGTTTAATTATATTTATTTTTTACATAATCCACCTATTTATGATGAGTTCTTTATAAGCCTATTTGGTTATAGCCTGTATGTTTTCGTATTATTTATTATGGGTGCAAGTATTTCTTTCATTCTAGACTTTAAAATCAAAAAGAAAATTTATAATTTTATTAGTTATATTATTAGCGGGTGCTTATTTGGACTACTATTTTGTTTGATAGTGTTTCGAGGGGTAACTATTAAATTGATAGCTGAAATGATCATACTAGCCATTATTTGTGCAATTCTATTTTGGATAATACAAGAAATATTAAAAAGAACATTTTATAAAAATACTACTTCTCTTCTTTGATTTTAAACAAAAGTTCAAGCATAATTTGGGACCTTCAAAACACCCCACATTTAATTAAATAGCGTGTGGGTTACCAAAGTGTCATGTAGGTTTATTTATGTCTATCACTTTAAAAAGGACTTTTCTAAATACTCTATTACTAGTATTACTAGCCCTAAAATTGCCAACAATACCCCGATAACAAATGGGAAACCTAAAAATAAACTTTGAACACTTTCATTTCCATATTGTATATCTCCAAAAATTGCATACCACAACTGTGAACCAGACCAACTCCTCATGTTAGGAATATATAATGTGGCCACCACAATTATAGTTAATGTAATAAATAATCCCCCAAACATTATAAAGCCGCCAATTACTGTTCTTTTCATTCTTTCACCCCCATCTATTCTCCAAGTAATTTAGATTCGTCGAAATTGGAATTAAAAATGCACCCAAAGCGATGTTTGATAGCATTACTTAAACTTACCCTACACTACATGAATGGATTTATCTAAATTTATTCCTACTAAAAATAAAAAAGCACGCAAAATCACCTGTATTAAAGGATTTTTGCGTACTGCATAAAATATTAACTATAACAAATATCAACCGGATTACACTTTTGAAAGAGCGTTTTTGGCTTTATAGACAATGAGTAATAGAATGGTAATAAGCAATAATGAAAATAATACACCTAGAATTTTAAAATCACCAAATACATTATGAAGGAATAAATCATAATGTAGACTAATTCCGAATGACCTTAAAATAAACGAAACCAATAATCCCGTAAGTACTCCTAATATTAACAAAGTATTCGTTTTTATAGTTTTCACCCCCTTTCAAATTACTATAATAGTATGTTCTTGAGTGAGGGAAATTACCCCTTTTTTTATTAAATATGGAAAATATATTATGGTGAAAAAGAGTAGCCTTTGCATATCTACTCTTTTTTTAGCTGACTTCTATTTATTCGTTAAACATAACTGGTTATGACGTTGATATTGGACAAAGATAAAGTTATTAGCAATGTTTGTTTGAAGACTAAAACAAAGTGAGGATTATATATGCAAGCACCAAAGAATATAATGAATGTTTGGAATCAATTTAAGCACTTTCCTATGGAAACACTTACAAAAGTTTGGTATGCAAAACAAAAACCATTAAAATATCAGCGTTCAGTTACTCTAATGAAACAGCATTATAAACAACATAAAATTACTGGGAACTGTTTTGACTTAGCAATATGGCTATTGGATGAATTAAATCATAATAATATTGAGGCGTATGCAGTTGGTCGTAATTTATTTAACGAAAAAGCTCATATTGCTGTTATAGCAATAGACGAAAATAACTATAAGTATTTATGTGACTTAGGAGACCAATGGATTCAGCCTATTTGTGTAGATATAAATAGCCCATTGTTTCACTCAGAGGAGTGCATAGGTTTTTTTCCAGGTGCTAAGATTCAAGTACAGCATCAAGATAATAATGTCGAGATTTTCTATAAACGACCAAGTGGAAAAATTTCTAAGCAAGTATTTAGTTTAAATCCAATTGATGAAAATCAATTATTAGAAGCTGCAGAATTCTCGCAAAGGTTGATTAAACCTTATCCGCTTCTTGAATGTAGACAGTATGAGAATGAAGTAATTCACTGGGAATTTTATAACTTCAGAAGTTTTTCATCTTCTATGAAAGGTTTAGCTGAAGAGGATGAACTACTGACTGTAAGGGAGTGGGCAACTAAGATACAAGAAAAAACAGGTTATACCTATGAAATTCTTTTAGAGGTATTAAGCTATTATAAGCAATTACCAAGAGAGAATTCATGATGAGAAGTGGAGCAACATTTTTCTTGGGGAGCGTTAGAGAAAATGCAGACAGAAGCTACTGGATTATTTTTGAAACGAAAGCTATGTAACCCCGTCTAATGATAAAAGGAGGTGTGACTAAATGAAAAAAATAACAATGATTTTATCTTTTGCATTTATAACACTTATTTTATTTGGTTGCCAACAAAGTAATGACAAGAAGCTTGATAATGAGATGTCCAACACAGATAATCTGGAAACACAGGCCGAAGTCATTGAGGGGGATTTTACCTATCGACTTGTAACCGAGAAAGCAGAGTATAGTAAAAATGAGCCGATAAAAATATATGCAGAACTGGAATATACAGGTGATAAAAAAGAAATTGAAATTTTCCATGCTGCTTCACCATTTTCTTTTCCAATGGTTGAGACTACGAGGAATTATGAAATTGAATACGGAATGGATATGCCGTTATTAAGTACGACATTAGTTAAGGGAGAACCACTTCGAAGAGAATATGTTGGTAGTGGAGGATATAGTTCCGAAGACAAAAATGAATATCAAGATTTCATGAAACGAATTATGAATAAAGAATTCCCTGCTGGACATTATGTCGTAAACGGTATTGCAGATTTTGATATTAGAGTTTTAGAAGGGACTGAATCAGAGGGAAAATATCAATTAGAAGCACAGGTAGGATTTAGTGTTATTAATTGAAATCGCATTATAGTTATTCAACAATCTGGTGCTTTTCTTAAAAAGGAATTACGCCTTCTTCAACTAAAACAAAATTGGAATATTTATTATTAATAACCATAAGTTAGGTATGGCAAAATTGCCGCCTCGCGATAGCGCAAGCGGCTTGATTAGGTGTTTTTTATCTCACTTTATAACGAGGGCAAAATTTTGGGATTGATGGGCCTCGCAAACGGCAATAAAGGCAGTGATAAAAACACGTATCACGTGGTTTTAGCGCTGTCTTGCCGTAGCCCACCAATCAAACAAGTGAAATTTTATTAGAAAGGCAACCCCATGTTATGGTGATGAGCCATATTTATAAAGACGGACATGGGCATTGTTCTATCCCAAAATGAAGGGGAAATGGTTTTGATAAAAAAACCACTGAGATCATTCTTCAGTGGCTTCTTGTTGTTTCTTTGATTCAAGAATTTTACGGTTTTGCTCTATTACTTCTTTATTCTTCTCTATTGTAACCTTGATGTTTTCAAGCATTTCTTTATCTTCATTACTGCTAGTTTCAGAATTATTCTTCAGGTGTTCATCTAAGTGGGATGATCTTTTATCTTTAATAATCACTAAATTCACCTCTCATAACTATATTTTTAGTATAAATGATAGAAAGTAGCTTTTATATTAAATTTATGTAACATTTTCAGAATTACGTTTATTTTACTCGTATGATGGGTAAAAAGTTGCTGTTTTCGGAGAACGAAATAGCTTTTTTTTCAATCTACTACTTCCTGTTCCTGTCCTTTTATGTATTTATCTTTTATAAAATATGTTCTTCTTACTAAAAACACGAAGGAATCAATTTAGATTCCTTCGTATTTTTTATCAGCTTAAATTTAATTTACTGAATTTGAACTTTAATAGGGTCTAACCGAACTTGCTTAGAAGGGCTATCGCTGTTGATTGAACGATAGTTCGCTTTGACTAAATTTCCGTCTTTATCTACATCAATTATATCGTTTTCAGTGAGCGTAACAATTGGCGTTAAATAAAGGGCCTTCGCACGAGCATCCAATTGATCGTAAGTGGCAAGCCAATTTTCCGTAAAATCTGTTCGCGCTCCATGATTTAAGCCATTTAAGGAAGTATAATTATTTCCTAAATCATCCTCTATTTCTACAGATACAAAAATATTGTCCCATTGATTAGATAGATCGGCTGTAACGTTTGTTTCATATGATAGAATGAACGACATTGGAGTGACAGTTAGGTTTTGTGCTGTAAATGTAAGCCCATCTTCCTGTAATGTTTTATTTACTACAATCGAGTTAGTATCGACTGCGGATAGTTGGAAGTCGAAATGCCAGCTGCCTTCATAAACGGTACCTGTATGATTAATACCTGTTGAAATACTCGTAATATCCCATTTCACGTCGATATCCTTTAGCGGGTGACCAGCATAGTGATCAATTGTCATGAGACTAATATATTTTCCTTCCTCGGTTTTTACTAGCTGTTCACTACTTACTAACCCTGTGTCGCCATATATCGGTAAACTATTGATAGCTGGCTTTTCACCTAAATCATTGTCTGTTTCGATTGTGTACGTAAGGAATAGCGTTTTTCCATCGAAAACTCCATCTATAATACTAAGCTTTATGCCATTGCTTTCTTGAACGAGGTGAAGCTTTTTAGCATTTTGTTCATAAGCTAAATAGCTGCTATTAGAAGTAAATAATTTAAAAATGCTTCCTAGTAAAGGAATATCTTTTGCATAAGTTGTGGTAGAGAGACCTGCAATAGAACCTGCTAGGATGACTAATGCAATAATAGATGCGAGTAAATTTCTTTTTCTTTTCTTTTTTACTATTTTACTTTTTAAAGCTTTTGTTACCTTTTTCTTTTCGAATTCAGAGACAGGGGCAAAATCGTCATCAGATAGATCTACGTTAATATCATTTAATAGCTCATAAATATCCTTCAATTGATATTTCCTCCAATCAGATTAATTGCATAATGTTTTAGCTTTTTCTTCCCTCGGGATAAGCGACTGTCGATAGCTGACTTAGAAATGCCAAGCTTCTCAGAAATTTCATCTGATTTCATACCAAGGAAAAGGCGCATTATAATTATTTTTTGGTCAACTGGATCTAATGTGTGGATATAAGCGAGTATTTCTCTTTTATTTTCAGAAGAAATTATTTGCTCTTCGACGACGTCACTTTGGATAAGTTCAATATCTTCAGTTGGTACTACAGTGTTTTTTACTGTTTTGCGGTAATAATCAATTGCTTTAAATTTAGCAATCGAAGCAATCCAATATTTAAAGTTGGTCGTGTCTCCTTTGAATTTACTAGCATGGTTCCAAATGGATAGAAATATATCATTGATGCATTCATCGATTAGCCCCTCATTTTGAAGTGGACTAAGAATTTTTAATGAGATGCCTTTAATGAGTGGCAAATATTGATGAACGATATATTCAAGTGCATCTTCTTTTTCCATTTGGAGGCGTTCAACAAAATTATGTTCATTTGATTTATTCAAAATTAAACCCTCCTACTTTTTTGTAAAAGCTTTTACATATAATAAGACGAAATAAAAAATCAAAATTTGCAAATTTAGTAATTTTTACAGATATTATACTCATATTTCTGGAGAGAATATTGACGCTATTCAATATGAAATAAATGAAGGAATTTTTATAAAAGATGTATTCCTTACAAAGGAAGAGGGGAAAAGCTTAAAGAACACGAATTATATATGTTCTCTAAGCTCTTTTATTAGATGCTAACGGGAAGATTTATTGGTTGCAAAATTGTTTCAGCAACATCTTCTATTGAGATTTTTTTGGAAGCATATTGCTGCACTTCATTATCACCTACACATACACTATAAGTTGCTTTTTCAAATAAACATTGGTCGTTGCTATCATTTCCAAAAGCAATAAAATCATGGATGTTTAATCTTTCAAGACCGACTACTTTATTAATACCTAATGGACTGATATCAATCGCATTTTCTTTTTTATAATTTGTGATTGAAACAGGTAATTGTTCAAGCTGGGTGATTACTTGTTGTGCAGGATTAAATATGACTAATTTGCAGATTTTACTAAGCTCTGTAATAGCTAAGTTTTTAGCGGAAGTTTGGTTAATATTCTTATAAATAGGATGTTCAAAGCTGCCAGTAAATGCATAATCCCATTCGCCATCAGCTAAATAAGTAAGTTGGTATGTATAGATTATTTCTTGTAGCTGCTCTCTTAAATTAGAATTAAAGAAAGTAGAGCTAACTTGACCGTTTACTGAAGTGTAACAACCGTTACCACCAACCAATTTACCCTTGATAAATTGGGCTGGAATAACGGAAACTAAATCACGTATCGGTCGTGCAGATGCAAAAACAACTTCATGGCCAGCATCGGATAGTTTGGTTAAAGCATCTATTATTGATGGATGAATCGTTTTTCCATCAAAGCAAAGTGTACCATCAATATCAAAAACAAAGTTCATTCGAATCGCCTCCTGTAAATAGTATAATAAGAAGAAATGGCTGCTGAAAGGACAGGTGTCTTCAGGTAATGGATTTAGAAAAATTTGCGCAGTATTATATATGAAATATAGAAATGTGGGCATGAGATCATAAGCAAGTATAAATTATTCATACGATGATTATCATCTTAGGTATTATACAATTAAAGCATCCGATATTTGAATCGCTAGGTGTATAAAATAAGTATACTTCTTTCTTCATTTTGTACTTATTTTTATAAAACATTTGGAATATAAAATAGATAGTGAACTATTCATACTTATTAATCGGAGAAATTAAAATCTGTATTTTTTAATATCCAAGTCACATGATGTAAAGTTACATAAAGGAGTTGAAAATATGTTCGAACAAATTGATTTAAAGAAACAGAAGTTGGATGAAAAAAGACCGCTACCGAAATATACAGTGCAAAGTTTACGTGAAAAGCTTTTTCTTGAATGGACATACAACTCAAATGCCATAGAAGGTAATACACTAACAATTAACGAAACAAAAGTTGTGTTAGAAGGTATTACAGTTGGCGGCAAAACGATGCGAGAGCATTTAGAAGTGATTAACCACCGAGATGCGATTTCGTACGTTGAGGATGTTGTGCATAAAGAAGAACCTTTTTCGGAATGGCAAATTAAAAACTTACATCGTCTTGTTTTAAAAGGGATCGATGATAGCTATGCAGGTGTTTACCGAGACCAGCAAGTATTTATTTCAGGTGCAGTGCATACACCCCCGCCACCATTTAAAATTCAAGAAGAAATGGATGCGTTAATGTCATGGTATAAAAGTGAAGCACAAAATTTACATCCAATTGTACGTAGTGCAATGTTACATGCAATCTTTGTTGGCATTCATCCATTTATTGATGGAAACGGTCGTACTTCACGACTTTTATTGAATTTAGAGTTAATGAAGTCTGGTTATCCACCAATTATCATCCGAGTAGAAAACCGATTAGCATACTATAATGCTTTAGATAAAGCGCATACAACGACGGACTATGATGATTTTGTTGAGCTTGTTGCAAAAGAAGTAGAAGCCTCATTAAATTTATATTTAAGTGCAATATAAAAACCGCACTTATTCAAGTTACGGAAAACCGTACCATAAGTAGATACAGTTTTTTGAGAAAACAGTAAAGCACCAATCCTCTATTGGATTGGTGCTTTGTTGACTTAATAATTAACCTAGTATTTCTAAAATCCCTTGGCTCATTTGATTAATTTGCGCCATCATTGATTGAGATGATTGCAAAAGAACTTGATCCTTTTTCAATTTAGACATTTCTTTTGCCATATCCGCATCACGTAACTGTGACTCGGCTCTAGTGAGGTTTTCCTTAGTGTTACTAACATTATTTAAAATGTGTTCTAATGCATTTTGATAGGTACCGTATTTTCCTCGTTCACCTGATATTTTTTGAATAGCTTCATCTATTCTTTCTAAAGCTTCTTTTATTTTTTCATAAGGATCTACGACAATTTGATCTATGTTTAAAGCAGTAGTGCGAGCATCTGTTAAACTTACTTTAAAATGATGGCCCTCATTGGGACCTACTTGCAGTAGTAATGGTTTAGGAACGATTTTCTCTATAGTCGTTACGGTTTCAGTTTTAGGAATGGTCGTAGTGATAGTACTTTCAGTTGTATATTCATCGTAAATTAAATAATTTGATTTTAGATTAAAAGTGGATGTATCTTGACCGCCATCATGCCTAATTTCTATATACCACCTGCCACTTATCGGATTTTCAAACGTCATTTTTTCGTTGGATGCACTGTATCCAGAGTATGTTGCCTTATCAGAAGAAGTATTCGATGTATTTTCTTGATAGTCAGAGCCGGGCATAATTGGGGTATTGTATCCAAATAATTCACCGGTTGGACTTTTAACATTCATGTCAGGCCAGTTTGCACCAGTAATAGTTCCGAACAAAGCTTCAATTTCTAGTGGAGAAGGCACCGGTGGATCAGGAATTTCTATATACCCAGCAGTTACACGGTGTTCAACTCCTGGTTTTACGCTAATAATTTTATTGGTTGTTGGATTTGTTTGAGTAATTGTTTCTGTACCGATAATGATTGTTTCAGTTTTGCTTATTTCTATAGTTTCTTGCGGGACATTTAACAAATGAATCCCGTTAAATTCAGTGTTATTAGCGATATCGTTGATGCCGTCCTTGATTTGTTCAATTTCCTTTTGTATCATTTGTCGATCAGAAGGAGTTAATGTATCATTGGCGGCTTGAATAACAAGTTCTCTTGCTCTTTGCAAGTTCTCGTGAGTACCATTAAGACTGCTATCGGCTACTTGTATAAGAGAAGTGCCATCTTGAATGTTTTTTTCAGCTTTTTCTAATCCGCGAATTTGAGAGCGCATTTTTTCACTAATACCTAATCCTGCAGCATCGTCAGCAGCTTGATTTATTTGGTAACCAGATGAAAGTTTATTTAGAGTTTTATTCAACTCGGTGTTTGTTTGGTTATATCGGTTTTGTGTGAATAAACCTTGATTATAGTGAATGCGCATAGTCTAATCTCCTTATATAGGATATAGGTTAAATTATATAGTATTTTTACAAATTTAACTATATATTTAAAGTTTAAGTCTATATATTCCTAGTATAATTCATAAAAAATCACAATTAGACAGTTTATGGAGACCCGTATCATAAGTAAGTGTGGTTTAATATTAAATCTCCAACAATCTGGCGCAAATCTTGAATAGAAGAAATTTTACCTTCTGCAGCAAGAACGTTTCTTTTATTGATTTAAAAGTCTTGTAATAAAACCAAAATCTTCTTCATCTTTCGCTAGAAAATCAAACCCTAAATACGCGGCACCGCCAAGTGAAACTGCCCAAAATGCGATACTTGCGGTCATTAATACTAAAGTTTTTAGGCGTGTACCACCAAAAGTGACAGCTAGTAATGCTGTTAAATGAGTACCTATAAAAAACGGACCGATAAACGCTAAACCTGGTAAACCATATTTATCGCGAATTTTCTTTGCACGTTGATGACGTTTAGAATCATTCGTTTCTACATTTGTTTTTTTCTTTTTACGCCAATTACGGATCGAGTCTACAAATATAATAAATAAAGCAACCGTTAATAAATTTCCTAAAATGGCAACAAGAATCACTGGGACTGCCGGCATACCCCCGATAATTGCAATCGGTACGATCATTGTCACTTCAAAAAATGGAATTGCAGCTAATATAAAAATAATAAAATATGTCCAAATCATTTATAATCCCCCTTACTCAAATTTCTCCTTAAAAGTCCTCGAATTTCTTCTTTGCCTTCTGTTTTAATTTAAAACCAAACCGGCCAGTATGCTCATCGTTATTAACCAATAATTGATATGCGGAAAGAATTGTAAGACCACGTACCGATATATAAAGACCAACAGCGATTAAAAATACAAAGATCGGATAATAAGGAACTAAAATACCCATCTCTAATTTGTTCTCCAAGGCAAAAGCTAAGAATCCCACCGCCAGTAAACAAGCACCAATCACCATTACTCCAGAATATTTTCTTTTAAAGCCTTCGTATCTTCCTGTTAGCTCTTTAAAATAATTGGAATCAAATAATAAAACTTCTTTTTTGAGAATGGAATATTGCCCCTCATCAAAACCTAGTGTTGCAAAAGAAATGATTCCTAAAGTCGCGATGACAATAATCAAGAGAACCCCTAGCATTGAATTTGTCCCCATAATTAAGTACGGTTCAAATGCCAATGCAAAAAGTCCAAATCCCAACGCAATATGTTTCGCAGTTTTTTCTGTGTTTAATAAAAAACCTTCTGCCATCTCTTTGCTTACATAATAACCTTCTTCATTTCCTTCATTGTTTTCAACAGAATCTTTCAATAAGTAATCGATCGATACCTCAAAGATATTTCCTATCATTAAGAGTTTTTCTGTTTCAGGAAATCCTTGACCGTTTTCCCACTTGCTAATTGCCTGTCTTGAAGTGTTTAGTTTTTCAGCTAAAGTTTCTTGAGAAAATCCTTTTTCTTTTCTTAGCTTAAGTAGTTTTTCACCAAATCCCATTTATTTCAACTCCCTTGTATTTTGTTAGTTATAATGTATAAAAACATGGACCCTTTTTCTATCACGTGGGGAATGCAAATTGTCAACTTGAGGTTGCATTGTTGTTATAACGGGCTTTTAAAGCCTTTTCCCACAAAAAAAGTAAGAAAGTAATTTACGATAAATAAATAAATTAAGGAGCCAGTTAATTTCCATTATAAGGCATATTGAGGAGTAACTTTAAGTTAATTTGGAAATTTATGTTATGATGAAAAGGATTTAAGGAGGCAATTAATGAGGAAGATACTTATTGGCATATTAATATTAACGGGATTGATAACGTTATTTTTATTTTATAATCATAAACAACTACCGACAGAAGAAGATGTATTTAACATGACTGCCAAGTGGTCTCCAACAACTGAAGAGGTTTATTTTGTGAGGGAAATAGATGGGGACTGGTTAACCATGTTTAGAAATAGCCATTCAATAATGGTGGCTCGGTTAGAGCAAAATTGGTTGGGGAATTGGAAGGTGAGAGATGAAGAGGGATATGAATCTACATTAATTTCAACAGCTTATCCACCTAGAGAAGAGGATGAAATTACTTGGAGCGCAAGTTCAAAAGGAAAAAGCCTTTCATACTACTTTGGTCAAATTCTCAATCCAATGATTTACCGAATAGAAGTAGAAACTAAGAAAAACGTCTTTGAAGATGCTTTAATCTTTAGTCCCCAAGGATTGCGATTTTTCTTTATTAAATCCGATGAAGATATGTTCTTGCCTGTAAACATTCGGGCATTTTCTGAAACTGGAGAATTAATTTATTCTACAGTTAAATAAAAGGCAGTACATTTAATTAAAAGATTTTTCATCTAACCAGCTAACAGAAAACAATAAACAATCAGGCACAATTTCTTAATAGGAATTGTGTCTTCTTCAGTTTAAAAAGTAATTAAAATGGGATTTTACGGAGGTGCTTTAACTACTGTTTTATTTATACGTATTTATTGGTTTATTGAAATAAACGGAAGTGACTGAAAATTTGTTGTATTGTATTGCACAAATATTTTTTTTGGTTTATAGTTTCCTCAAGGAAACTTTTCGTCACTCATGAAATATAATTTCATAGACGAAAGAATAAATTATAATGAAAAGGAGATAAAATAATGAAAAAATGGTTAGGAATTGCAGCGCTAAGCTTAATGTTAGCAGCATGTAATGATAAAGATTTAACAAATGCTGGGGCAGAAAAGGAAGGAAACGTTGTTGCAACGACAGGTCAGATTGCTGATGCAGTAAAAGTAATTAGTGGTGACAAGTTGAAAGTCACAACATTAATGGGACCAGGAGTTGATCCGCATCTTTATAAAGCAACACAAGGGGATATGACTAAACTAGATAATGCAGAAGTGATTTTTTATAACGGTCTGCATTTAGAGGGACAATTACAGGAAATCTTTGACCAGATGAGCAAGGATAAAACAGTGTTTGCAGCAGCAGAAGTATTAGAAGAAGGTAAGCTACTAGAAGACGAGGAAGATAATTCGTTAAGTGACCCACACGTATGGTTTGATATCATGCTTTGGAAAGAAGTTGTGGACGGCATCGGTGATACGCTTGTAGAGGAATATCCCGAGCATAAAGAGGCATTCGAAAAAAACGAGAAAGAGCATTTAGCTCAACTTGATGAGCTATTCGCCTTTGCAAAAGATCGTGTGGCAGAAATTCCAGCAGAGCAACGTATTTTAGTAACAGCTCATGATGCATTTAATTATTTTGGCGAAAGCTTGGGCTTTGAAGTAAGTGGGTTACAAGGTCTTAGTACAGAGGCTGAGTATGGTGTAAAAGATGTTGAGAATATGGTGAACTACTTAGTAGATAACAAGATAAAAGCCATTTTCGTCGAATCAAGTGTTTCTGATAAAGCGATGCAGGCTGTTATTGAAGGAGCAAAAGAAAAGGGGCATGAAGTCATCATTGGAGGAGAGTTGTTCTCAGATGCGATGGGCGCTGAGGGAACAGATGAAGGTACGTATATCGGTATGTATGAGCACAACATCAATACGATTGTTGATTCATTGAAGTAGGTGAAAGTTATGGAAGCATTGTCGGTTCAACAACTACAAGTTGCTTATGATAAAAAAATTGTGTTAAAGAACATTAATGTGAATGTACCTGAAGGGCATTTAACAGCTATTATCGGTCCAAATGGTGCAGGGAAATCAACATTTCTTAAAGCGGTTTTAAATCAGCTACAAAATAAGCAAGGTGCTGTTCAAATACTAGGAAAGCCTTATAAGCCAAAAGATGGTGTTGTAGGGTATGTCCCACAGCGCAATGCAGTAGACTGGGATTTCCCAACGACTGCCCTTGATGTTGTACTAATGGGAAGATATGGTCATGGCGGGCTATTTAAATGGATTAACAAGAAGGACCGTCAAAAAGCGATGGATGCGTTAGTAAGTGTTAATATGCAAGACTTTGCGGATCGTTCTATCGGTGAACTATCAGGTGGTCAACAGCAGCGTGTGTTTTTGGCGAGAGCACTAGCACAGGAGGCGCAAGTGTACTTTTTAGACGAACCGTTTGCTGGTGTAGACGTAGCGACAGAAAAAATGATTATTGAAATTTTAAAGAGACTTCGTAATGAAGGGAAAAGTATTTTTGTTGTCCACCACGATTTACAAACCGTAGAAGATTATTTTGATTACACGGTTTTACTAAATGAAACTATATTAGCAGCTGGACCATTAAAAACAACATTTACTGCGGAAAATCTTCAAAAAACGTATGGTGGAAGCCTCGTTTTATTTAATAAAGAAGGCGAACTCGTATGATTAGTGGGAATCTACTATGGATTTTAGTGGGCACGATGCTACTCGGCCTTGCAGCAGGTGTCATTGGGACATTTTCATTTTTACAAAAACAAAGCTTAATTGGGGATGCTGCAGCACATGCAGCATTACCAGGAGTTGCTTTAGCATTTTTACTTACTGGTGAGAAGGATTTGCCGATTCTTATGCTTGGAGCGGTCATTACATCTACATTAGCTGTCTATAGCATTCAAGGCATTGTGCAATACTCAAAGCTAAAGGCAGATGCAGCAATTGGGTTAGTACTATCTGTGTTCTTTGGAATAGGCATTGTCTTTTTAACGATTGTGAATCGCCAGCCAGGCGGCAATCAAAGTGGGTTAAGTGACTTTATTTTTGGTAAAGCAGCAGCTATGACAAAAAGTGATTTATATTGGTTGGTTTTCTGTGCAGGTCTTATATTATTGGTCAGTGTGTTACTCCAAAAGCAGTGGAAGTTAATGATTTTTGATCCGGTTTATGCGAAAAGCATCGGACTACCTGTACACATGTTGAAAATTACTTTAACGGCATTGATTGTTTTAGCGATTGTCACAGGGATTCAAGCAGTAGGGGTTATTTTAATGTCGGCTTTATTAATTATCCCAGCAGTAACGGCAAAACTTTGGGCAAAAACCGTTGTGGGAATGCTAATTTTTAGTGGGCTATTAGGTGGCTTTTCTGGTGTAATAGGAACTTATATTAGCTCCTTAAAAACAGGTTTATCAACAGGTCCCGTGATTGTGCTGGTGTCAGCACTTGCCTTTATCCTTTCCTATTTCATTAGTCCAAGAGCAGGTTTAATTCGAAAATACCTGCATAAGAGACGAATGCAACGTGAGGGGGATGCAGTATGATTGAGTTTTGGGTCGTTTTAACAGGTGTATTAGTAGGCATCACGTGTAGTATTGCAGGGGTATTTTTAGTGTTACGGAAAATGTCTATGATAGCAGATGCCATTAGTCATACAGTACTTTTCGGTATTGTTATTTCATTTATTGTGACACAAACATTGTCTGGTGTGACGATGTTCATCGGAGCTGCACTCGCAGGCTTATTAACGGCATTTTTAGTGCAATACTTACGTTCCAATGGGATTCAAGAGGACGCCGCCATCGGGATTATTTTTACAACACTTTTTGCGATTAGTGTGCTGTTAATTACACTGTTTGCGGGGGATGTTCATTTAGATGTAGAGCATGTATTAATGGGAGAAATTGCATTTGTTCCATGGGATAAACTCACATTGTTTGGGATTGAAATGCCAAAAGCAGTTTGGATGCTAGGCAGTGCATTACTAATCAATATCATTATTTTAACGTTGTTTTTCAAACAGTTTAAATTATCGACCTTTGATCCGGTATATGCAGCCTCGATTGGACTACCGATAGTTTTCATGCATTATTTGTTCATGCTGATGATTTCAATGACAACGGTATCGGCCTTTGATAGTGTAGGTGCGATATTAGTTATTGCAATGCTGATTGGACCAGCTGCGACAGCCTACTTAATCAGTCGTTCATTAAAGCAAATGTTTGCCTATGCGATTAGCTTTGGCGTCATGGCAGCTATTGGCGGGTATTATGTAGCGAAATGGTTCGATACATCCATCGCTGGTATGATGGCTGTTATGATCGGGATTATTTTTATCGTTGTATTATCCTCACAAATAATTCGCCGGATATTCATTAAAAGCAGATTGTCAGCTAATTAGATTGAGCGTGATTCTTTAACAAGGATCACGCTTTTTTCTTAGGTATGGTTCCAAAGCTTTTGTATATTGAATTTCGTAATGAGATAAATAGAGGAATGAATTTCCCTTATTTTTAAAATAACATAAAAAATAGTGAAAATAAGGGAAGGAAATTCCGTTATTGCTCTAAAAAACATGAAATTTCATGGTTTTATTGAAAATAACGGTAGAACGTTCCCTTATTTACCCTAAAATGAACTACTTCCTTCAAATAACGGAAATATATTTCTTTAAAAGTAAATACACATGCCAGACAATCCCTCAGCTAATCATAGCTTTTGGGATTGTCTCTTTGAACATTTACCTGTTGTCATTCTTCTCTTTTCAACCACTCTTCTAATGGCATCATCTTAAAAATTTCCCTCATTCAAAGGTCTAAACTTACTTAATCCATTTCCCCCTGTTCTTTTTGGTTTGCTCTTTTTTTATGTATGGGGTGTAATTTATAATTGACAATTGTAATATATATATTACAATTCATTTATAAGGTAATTTTATCCTTATTTTGAAAATGTCAGCAAAGTGGCGTCTTTATTTTGGGGAAGGAGGTTTTGAATTGAAAGAGGTGCAAATAAAAAACCGCGTTAAATTAAGACGAATGGAACTTGGGAATTTAACGCAGGGAGATTTGGCGAAGCAAATTGGTGTCACGAGACAAACGATGAATTTAATTGAAGCACAAAAATACAATCCTACGATTAAAGTATGTTTACTTATTGCTGATGTATTGGATACGTCAATTGAGAAATTATTTTGGATGGAGGAGGAAGCATGAAGAAATTATTCACTTATGTACCGGTTATTTGTTTAATAATGGTGATTTTATTTATTGAGAGTACGATGATGAAATGGATTCTTTTAGTAGGAATAGGCGCTTTAATTGTATTTGCTAAATTCAAGCGAAATAAATTGCTACAGGAAGAGATTGTAACGGATGACCGCGTAAATGCTAATATTTCAACGTGGTCTTTACGAAGTATGTTTGGTTTAAATACGCTATTAATCGTGATTTTGTTTGTTGATAACCAAGGCATTTTTAACTTGAATTTTAATATGGAAATGATTTTAGTGTATTTGTTAATTACCTTATGTATTCCTTTTTATATTGTACCAGCAGTATTAAAACATTATTAGGAGGCGTTTGTATTGGAGATAAATTTAATCGTAATGGGAGCCGTATTCGTAGCAATTGGTTATTTGGTTGGGGTGAAAAAACTCACTTGGTTACTAGCAGGTTATAACGAAAAAAGAGTAACTAATAAAAAGAAATTGGCCATGTTAGTCGGAGTAACATTTGCTGTTTTGGGACTGGGTTTACTGGTTTTCGGATTAATTGGCTTTGAACAAGCTGAGACGATTATGATGGTAGCTGTTGGTATTATTTTACTTGAAGTCGTATATGTAAACGCAGTGATGGTCGAGTAAAATTATGATGCGTTACACTATAAGATTAGCCAATGAAAACGATTTGTCTGGTTTATGTAGTATTAGAAATAATAGAGATTTATTTGAGAATTACTTAGAGAATAAAGATATTTATTTGGTAATTGCTGAACAAAATGCACTTATAGTAGGTTTTGGAGTGCTTAAAATTAAAGGTACCTTACACCCAAAATTAAGTGACCTGTATGTAAAAGAGGATTATCGGGGAAATGGCATAGGTTCAGATTTAATAAGATATAGAGAAAATCTTGCAAGGAATTTAGGGTATGCGGAGATATTTGTTAGTGTTGATCCAATAGAGAATCCTAAAATGATAAAGTTAATTAAAAAGCATCTCTATGAAACAATTTCAGAACCATATACAAAGAAAGCAATTTTTTATAATAGTGATGGTTCTTCTTATGATAAAACCTACAAAAGAATTGATTTAAGGAAGTTGTTGAACTAATAGAGTGCATCAGTCACGATGGCGCAATTCTTGAAAAGGAATTGCGCTTTCTTTAGGAATCTGGATACTTTTCATGAATAAGATAATTGGATATTTATGTTAAAATGTAGGGGTGAATGTTAATTACACTTTGCTATGGATGAAACGCTTTAGTTCAGGAGGGGAGTTTGTATGGACTTTACAATTCGTAAAATGCAATCAGAAGATATAAAACAAGTACAAGATGTAGCAAAAACAAGTTGGAATGCTACTTATGACGGAATAATTCCTTTAGAGGTGCAAGAGAAATTCTTGAAAACTGCTTATAGTAATGAAAGAATGCAACAACGTTTAGAGCAATCTTTTCTCTTCGTGGCAGAGAGAGCAGGTAAAATTGTTGGATTCGCTAACTTTTCTCCAGTAAGAGAAGATGGTAAAGCTGAATTAGGTGCTATTTATCTCTATCCGGAAGAACAAGGTAAAGGAATAGGCTCAGCATTGTTACAACAAGGAATCGATAATTTAGACGGTATAAAAGAGATTTATATCAACGTAGAAAAGGACAATAAAATAGGAAAGACATTTTATGAAGCAAAAGGTTTTGAAGTTGTGAAAGAATTTGATGATGAATTTGATGGGCATATTTTAAAAACGGTACGAATGGTTTTAAAAGTTTAAATCTAATTGGATAAGCGTTTAGTATTCTTTCATGGGGTGAAAGGAGACAGGTTGTTGACTATCATTCTTTTTTGAAAACAGTTTATTTATTGCGAGAGGGCTTACAAAATAATGTACTTAAATGACAGGAAGCTGATAAATTGACTAATTTATATTTTGTTAGGCACGCACATTCTATATATACACCTGATGAATTAAATAGACCTTTATCGGAAAAAGGTTTTGCTGATGCAGCAGTTGTTACTAAATTATTAAAAACTGAGGAAATTGGTATTGTTGTGTCCAGTCCGTATAAACGAGCTATTCAAACAGTCAAAGGCATAGCGGAATACATAAACACAGAAGTTGAAATTATAGATGGTTTGAAAGAACGTACTTTAACCACAGTCCCAGCCAACGATTTTACTCTTGCAATAACAAAAGTATGGGAGGACTACAATTTTTCATGGGAGGGTGGAGAGTCTAACATCGTCGCTCAAAAAAGAGGTGTAGAAACCACTTTGAATATATTAGAGAAATACAAAGGGGAAAATGTTGTTATCGGAACACATGGAAATATAATGGTCTTAATCATGAATTATTTTGATAGCCAGTATGATTTTTCTTTTTGGCAAAATCTCGCTATGCCAGATATATATAAATTAACTTTTAATGGCAAAGTGCTAGAAAACGTAGAAAGAATGTGGGGAAGAATATAATATAATTGTTCGACAATCCGGCCAGATTGTTGAATACCATTTTTTCTAGGTGATTGTTAGAAAAGATGCGGAATTATAACGTTAAGTGATTAGCTATACAAGTTTTTATGTAAATTAAAGAACAAGCACAGAAAGTATAAAAGTTGCTGGATCATTCATTTGCGCCATTTGTATAAAAACTCTATAAGCAATAATCCTCAAAAAAAGCACGAACGGTGATTTTACAACATGTGTGCCATTCTAGTGTCTTCCCAAACTTTCATTTGGGAACGTTATTTGCAATTATTTTGTATATGTTATAAATCTTTAATAACTAATTTTTCTTAATGAAATTTCTGCTCGATATAAAATAAGCAGTACCAACTATAAATAACCCCGTGTTAAGCCACATTACTATGCCATTCCATTCGTTATTAAACAAGGTCATATTTATTAGGTTTACGAAAAATATTGCAGCTAAAATAACGTACAGCCCTGTTATTTCTTTCATTTCTACACCTCCAAAAAAGCGTCAATTTTTTAATAAAAAAAATACTCCCAAAGCGTCCTTTCGTAACATTAAGCCATTCAGAACAGATGGATCGAACAGTCTTCTTTAAAATTACTTTTGCAGCGTCTCAGAGTGTTATTTCAATCCAGTCTCTCGATTTTACATTTTTAACCTTTATAGTAACATTTAAAATTATGGAATAAAAGCACCTAAGGCTCCCAAAGCGATGTTTGGGAATATTAATTTCATAAACTTTTGGACGAATAAAACTAAGGGCATTCGTTATTCAACAAAACGTAAACTGAATTCGGTTCATTATCGGTAATGTTCACAAGATATATTTCACATTCATCTAGAGTTTCCATTGATTCAGCTGCTTCTAATAGAATATTAACCATTTCTTCTTTTTTCTTCTTGAACAATAAACTTATTAAGTAGGCTAAATTTATTCATTTCATTCTCCTAAATTTGTCATTAGTTAAGTAATTCTATATTCCAATTCCATTCTCCTATTCTTTCCATAAAAAAGGTATTAAAACTACTTCAACTAATCAGGTTCATCGGTCTATAACAATATTTATAATGTAATGCGTTATTCCACAATCGGGTGATTCTTTAATAAGGATCACGTCACTTTTCATTAAAGGACCAGGTAGTTGAATAACAGTTTTTTGTGCAATATTAACAAACATCGCTTTGGGAGCTTTATTCTTCAACTAACGCAGCAATTCAGTTGAAGAAGGATATGCTAAAATAAAGTCATGAGCTAATTAGTAATTTAGGAGATAATTATGAATAAAATCTACCTGTCAGCGAATTTATATTTTCGGAAGTAGGGAAGAAAAATGATTGAATTAAAAAAGATTACCCACCATAATTTTGAGGCAGTGTTGAAGTTAAGCATAACAGACGAGCAGAAAGGAAATGTCGATTCCAGTATATATTGTTTGGCTAAAGCATATGTAAAGATACTCAACGACGAAAAACCTCCTATGATCTTCGCTATATGCAACAATGATGAAGTCATTGGATATGTCGATATTGGATTTTACGAACTGGCTGAAGGTTCACTTTTATGTATAAAATATGGAGATAAATCTACTTATGGACTTAATCGCTTTATGATTGATAAAAAGCATCAAGGCAAAGGATTTGGCAAACAAGCAATGATGAAAGTTATTGATTACATAAAGTCGTTTCCACAAGGAAAAGCCGATGCAGTTGCTACATCATATTGGATGGTAAACGATGCCGCTCGGAAGTTGTTTGCGTCTATCGGTTTCATTGAAACAGGAGCGATATGGGATGGACAAACAGGGGATAATTGGAATGCAGAAAGAAAAGATATAGAGTATGCAGAAGTAGGTGCCAGACTCGGATTATAAAGTATGGAACATTGTTTATACTTGATTTATGCAGTTTCATATTGATGTATAAAATTTTGATCAATCTTTTTTCAAATTAAATTCTTCTTTTTTACCTTAAAATAAGGATTTACGAAGTGTTTTTGCTCAGAATTTTTTTCAAAGCTACATTTGTTTTATTAAAATACATGCCTAATTCTAAATACAGAACTTTTAGAACCTTCTCATGGTTTAAGTGGAATATTGGTTATTGCAGAGGTAAACGTCAAATAATGTCCATCTAGTTTTTTAGTGGACGTTATTTGACGCATTTGACTGAATCGGGTTTTTGAAGTATATATTATTTTACAACGTCTACAACAACGTACGGCTGTAATTGGTATGGTTTTGGTGCGATATTGCGGTCATTCCACATACCGAACCAACGCTCTAATGGGTAGAAGTAATAACCATCTTGCCAATGATCTGATGTATCATATGGATCAGCAAAAATTAACATATCATCGCCGATACCTGGTGTACCGTTGTTATCATAACCAATAATTGCTTGCCAATGACCACCCCAGTCAGCCCACTCTACCATAATTGGACGGTCGTTTTCTAAATGACCTGTTAACCATTTTACGAAGTAGCTATCCTTAGCATCTGAAACCCATTTTTCTGTTTCGTTTGAGTTTTCTGATGCGTATAAGCTATTCCATGTAAATGTTTCTGGTAAATTGCCAACGTTAGAGCCAGTTGCACTGCCATCTGCTTGAATTAAATCAGACTCTTTGTAGTCTGCACGGTAGCTAGATTCTACAACTTCAAAGCCTTCTAAGTTTTCAAAGAATGTGTGAATTCGGCTAACATCTGAACCGTATTCATGGAAGCTATTTGCAGAGCCTGGTTTTGCACCTTCAACATCAAGGTCTGTGTGTGCTTTCATTGCTTCAGCGATGTCCATTTCTGTCATGTCTTCTTTGCCAAAGTGATGAAGCACCATCAATGAAGTTGCTGGGCCGCAAGACCATTCCGTTGTTTGTTGGAACGTTTTAAAGTTTTCAATGATTGTTAAGTTTTCATCCGATTTCTTGTTGTAGAAATCTGGTGTTTTGTAGTAGCGTGATTCTGCATTGTCGCCTGCATTGTCATATGCATCTGCGCCACCATTTGCATCATAATCTTCGCCTTTAATGGTTGTTGGTTTAACTGCCACAGTAGTTTCTGCTGACGCTTTCGTGTCGACTTTAGCCTCCGTGTTTTCTTTCTCGTCTCCTGAGCATGCACCGAGTAGTAATACAGATGCTAAAACTGCTGTAAGGGTTTTTTTCATTTATCATTCCGCCTTTTAATAGTTTTGTATCAAATATTTGATACAAAAAAACATTATATACATTTTAGGGGAGAGAGCAATAGGTTTAAGAAAGTGCGGAATATTATATTTATTAGCAGTAGGTATAAAATCGAATTTGAAAATACACTACAATTTTATAACTACGTTAACAACAAACCATGAAATTAAGGGTGACTAATATATTGGACTTATGAATGATTTAATATGAGTTTCTTTATGTAAAAATTGGATGAGGGGGGATTTAAGTGATTAATGAAGTTTTATTTGGTGAAATAAAAGAAGCTCAAAAATATACGAATTTCGTAATATTAATGCCTACATTACCTGAAACATATAATCTTAAAAATATTACATTAAAAAAAGAAACGAATAAGCAACGTTCTTCAATTCGTTTTGAAATACATAGTAAAGGAAAAGTCCTTCGCATTAAACAATTTTTTTATGATTGGGCGATACCTGTAATTACAGCGGATACGAATTTAATTCAGCAAGGGAAGTCTTTTGAAATAGAAGGTATAGTCGGTTTTATTGGTATCGATTACAAAGGTAATCAAGCTGCTTGTTTTTGTAGATGGTTCACTAATATTGAACTCTCTGTAATAGAAGGTAATTTTGATGAAAAAGAAATTATAATGATATTAGAAGGTTTAAAAGCAGTTGATAACGATTCAATTCGCACAATAGGTGAACAGTCTTATACTACCTGTAGTTACACCGCTCGTTATAACAAATCGAAATGGGATATAGATGATGAAGTTTCTCGTGTAACTTGGTATGAGGCTAACGAGAATATAGGAATTGAAGAGAATCTAAGAATAAAAATCCCAAAGATATATAATGAATTTAATTTAGACTCAATAGGTTATAAAGAAAATGAAGCTGGGTCAGAGTATCATTTTTTATATCGTACACGAGAAGATTTTACAAACGGGTTTTGGCTGTGGATTGCTCCTAGAGAATTATCAGATCCGATTCCTCAGTTTACAGGTCATAAAATTGGAACGAGGCAGAGTTGGAATATCAAAAAAGTGAGTGGATCTATTTTACACATCCCAGTTAATGAAATTATTTTGTGTCGACAAAATACCAAATATAAAAGCTGGATGGTCCATTGGGAGAAAGATAACTATATTTATCACTTTTATTCTAGAGCTAGTATAAAAAATAATATTCGGGAGTTCCAATCATTTTTTTCGGAATTATATTCTCAGTAAAGAAATATTACGGAAACCAAAGGGTATTGGAGACCTCTAAATAAAGCAATTCCTTATGATGGAGAAAAAAATGAAATTTCATTTGGCTCAGAATGTAAATTAGAATTTGTAAAAATCAAGTAAGTTTATTTCCTTTTATTCAGTCATATCCTTAGATTAAAAAAGGAAGTGTATAAACTGAAAAAGGATAGAATTGCTTTAGTCGGAGCCGTAGTAATTTTAATTGTAGGAACCTTCTTATTTATCAATAACTCTTCGTCAAAAGGAACAGCATCTGAAGTTCCACCTATAGTAAGTTCTGAGGAAATGGAGAATTTCCTATATGGAGATAATGGAATCGTGAATCATGTGCATAATGAATTATCGGAAAAAGGTTATAAATACCGTCTTTTAATTGCTGCTTATTCGAAAGAAGATATTCAGATGAAAATTATCTTATTAAATAAAGAAGCTACAGAATTAGAGCAAGAAGAGATAAAATCCATCTTCTATGAATTAGTTAAAAAAAACAATCTAAACCCAAAAGCTTTTACTCTTAAAGTGAGTGATTCTGATGATGGACCAGATTGGTAAAGGTTCAGATTTCATTAAACTAGCTAACTTAAGCTGATACTTATTCCACAATCGAGCGCTTTCCTTGAAGAAGGAAAGTCCTTTTTTGCGACGCACATAAAAACATGAAGTATGGAATTCTTCTTTTCCACACTTCATGTCAATTATTGAATCCTATCCAAATCATAATACATGATAAACTCTAATGTCGTCTCCGCTTTCCCTGTCCAATAACTTTCTGTGCCATTTGTCTCGAAATCTTCAAAATTATATTCGGCCGCAATTAAATAATTCGGATTGTAATTGAAAAATGAGAACATAGAATTATTTGTTACGCCAGCGGACTTATCAAGCTCAGCCATTAGTTTAGACCATTGTTCTGGCACTTTTGTAATGCCGTATTCCGACAATGTTATTTCCTCCGTTAATAGTACCTGTGGCGTAAAGAAATGATTATCCCTAGATGAAAGGAAGTTACGCTCACGGTAAAATAGTAACTTCATCGTTGCGTCTTCAGCGGAGCTTCGATTCCACACGATAAAACTTGATGATAAATCTTTTTCATCTAATTGCCAGCGCATTTTTTGATGGGTTGTTAAATTAACTAATTTCCACTTTGCCTTATCCCATTTCCAAAACGACATCGCTTTCGTTCCGTCATAATTTACAAACGGCACGAAGTAATGGTGCTCATCTAATTGGAGCACATCTTGTATTTCTTTTACGTTAAGGGAACTTGTGTAGCTATTCATTTCCTCGACCATTGCTGCTTCAGACAAAAATGACGTTGGCTGTTTAAAGTTTAGCCATAAAAGAATGCCTGCTATAGCGACCACTATGACTACAACAATTCCAATGAAATATTTATTCTTCCTCATTTGCCGTCACCTCCTGTAAAATCGATTCATCGAGGCGGTAATACAAATGTTTAGTCGGTGATGCAATCAGCAGGCCCTTTCCATCCTTCTCCACATAAATCGTTGCCTTCGCCTGACTACCCCATTTCGGCGCTATATTTGCTAAAATGTACGGGAATCGTTCAACCTCAACGCGGTCATCTCCAACACTTTCGTAGTACCAATCCGTATTCACAGGTTGCTCTTTTGCAGCTTTTACTTGCTCGAGGATAGATGTACGAACAGCTATATTGTCATTTGCTGACGGATGAATGCTCAAAATTTCTATGTTTTCCGAATGAGCCATATACGTATGGATATCGTTTTTATCATAAAGAAGAGAATAGAGTGGAATTATTAATAACGTACCTACTAAAAATAAATAATTCGAAAAAAATCCAAACCATGCAAATGTTAAATATGTATTAAAATTAGGCCGCTTTGAAAAAAATAAATAGATGGCTATCACACCTAATGGAATAAGCGCGAAGTGAATTGCCTGTTGCTCAATTGGATAATTTAACGAAAATGCAAATTTACCGACGAAATATACAATGACTGCTTTCCAAATAATCGGCTTTATCTCTTGCTTTTTAAATAACTTAAAACCGATGACAAAAATTAGCAGCCAGCAAAAGCTGTAAACGACTGCTTCTGCGAAATTCATACCCATCAATTACGCCCCCTTTAAGAATAATACGAGTCTTTTTTCATTTATATTTCCTCCAATATTTCCTTAACGAGTCTCGGTTGTTAATTGTTCAAGTGTTTTCCATACAACGATTTTTTCAACTTCTTGTCCGTCACTATCGAATGTAATTTTTAATCTGCGCGAATCATCTGCTTTTACATCACCCAATGAAAATTTAATCACAATTTTTCCTTCGCCATTAATTTCTAAACCATTTATGTCTTTTAATTCTCTGTCATACGATTCGTCACGTAAATCCGTTTTCCTTGATGGTTCTGCTCCGAAAATCTCATACTTTATGCCATCTTCTTCATATGTAGTAAGAGAGTCGGGATAATCTTTAACGAACTCAATCGATTTTAGTGTTATAGGTGATTCACCTGTCCATTTAATGGGCGCTACCATATAAAAAGTTTCCTTTTTCCAATCAGCACCAAATTGCCCTAATAAAAATTCACCTTCAACCTCGTTGACCTGTTCGCTACACCCAGCTAGTGAAACTAAACAAAACAAAATAAATAAATTGAATAATATTCTTTTCATAAAACGCCTCTTCAAAATTTTACCATAAAATGTACTTAGTGAACGCATAGATTTAATGTTCCTAGCGTAATTCTTCAATTAGAAAATTTTATACCATTATAGGGCCATATCGTTGAATATAGGTTTGTATTGAAAAAATTAATTAAACGAAAATGAAATAAAGACATACTGTTTTAAATTCAGTAAAATTATGTAAAAGGACTTTTGGGGGTTAGTACTTGAATATTGTAATTTTAAGTAATACTGCTAAAAAGATTAAAGCGAATGATTTAATGATGTTGTATCAAAATGTAGGTTGGTGGGAGGAAAGAAAACAACAGGATATTGAAGATATGCTACTAAAAGTAAAATCAGTAGGTGCGTGGAAAGACGATACCCTTATTGGTTTCGCAAGAGCTGTTTCAGACGGAAAGTTTAGAGCGTATATTGAAGACGTAGTTATACATAATTCCTATAGAGAGGAAGGTATAGGAACAAAAATGGTATCAAAATTGTTAGATGAGCTATCACATATCGATGTAATCAGTTTGTTTTGTGAAGAAAAGTTATTACCATTCTACGAGAAGAACGGTTTTAAATACAGCAAATCACAATTTATAATGCATAAGAAGTAATCGAGTAAAAAAGTTTAAGGTTCAATAACATCCTATTCATTTAATAGGAGCTATAATTGGAAAAGTATCTTTAACAATCGGGCACGATTCTTTATACGCAAGGTGAAAACAACCAGCAGATAAGTTGCTGGTTGTGATTGGTAACTATTTATTTGTTGTTTTTAACTTGTCGGATTTTCTGATTCATTTTTTTAATATCCGTCTCATTTCCGAATTCTACATTAGAATTCGAACGGGAAGCTTGTCGTTCTTCAGCTTCAATATGTTGGATTATTTGCTTAACTTGGTCACCATCAGTCCCAAATCTTTCATGTGCTTTTTTGTTGTTTACCATGGCTTTCACCTCCTGAATTTAGTCTTTACAGAGGCTTTTTAATTATGCATTTCAAATGATTAATGAAAGGTATTAAAAATTTGGACCATATTGTGGAGTAACTTTTTTTCTTTGGGGATTGTTAGAAAGGATGCAGATTTATAACGATAAAAAAAATCGAGTTTTTCCGTTATAGAGCCACAAGTTGGGATAAAAGTTTTTTATGTTAGCAAATATCGCTTTCTTCAATATTATTTTGTCAAATATAATTATTTTCCACTATTAGTAAGCTTAAGTATATAAATGGAGGTTGTTTATGAATGCTAAAGTTAAAAGTAAAAAAATGTTAGCAAGTATATGCGTTTTGTTTATAGTTGCCCTATTTGTGGCTTTCTTTAGTTTTAACAGTAATACATTAGCCAGCGATGAAGTTTTTAATGATATAGACTTTGAATCAGAATACGTTAATGTGGACGGTTATAAATTGGATCATGAAACAGAAGAGATATTTGTAAAACTTAAGCTGTCGGAGGAGGATAAAACAGCAATTCTGGAAGCTTTTAAGAATTCTAAGTTTGAAATATTATCTAGTTCAGATTTATATGTGGATGAAAACTATTATATCAATATTACATTGAATAAGCGTTATGAGTTAAAACTTGATTCAACTCAAAAAATATTAATATTTGTCTATGAAGATGACAATGATAGCGATCATAAGTACTATAAATTTTCGAATGATAGTGGTTTATTTGAGCTTTTAGAAACAATAACAAAAGAATCACATATTCATTAAATTTCAAGTAGCTAGGACCCATGAAAGAGCTTTTATAGTTAGTGCAATACATGGTATTGAAACGGGCGTATAACCAAACGCATTATTCAATATCGGGCGCTTTTTCTTGAATAAGAAATTAAGGGGAAATAGATGTGAACATTGCAGATTTCAAAGAGAATCTTCTTACCTTAAACGATCTTATTTACTTTGATCAAAATGAATATCTTCGTGAAAAAACCTCCGAACCATTAAAAATACTCCAATTCATTAGCGATGCAGAAGCCTTGCTAAAGGATAGTAATGAAGATGAAAAGTATTTTCTTTATGGTACTTTGGGGAATTTATATAGAATAATCGAACAACCCAAAAAAGCAATTCATAGTTTATCTTATTGTCTTAAACATTCAAAAGAAGAAAGAAATCTTTCAAGAGAAATTGTCTCTTTAATTCGTCTTGGAGAGGCTCTTAAATATGATAATAATCATTTAAAAGCATTGGAAAAATTTAATAAAGCATTGAATCTGTGTAAAGCTAATAAGGTTATTGAATATAAAGACTTTGTATTGCAACATAAAGGTAAATGCCTTATGGAATTAGCACTTTTAAATGAAGCCGAAGAATGCTTTTTAGAAGCATTGGTGTTAAGAAAAACAAAAGGAAATTCCTCTTTGACTGACTCAACTCAACAAGCGTTAAATCTGTTAAAAGAATTGAAACAGCACAGAACCTCTATTTAGAATAACGATAGATAAGATAAATCTTTTTATTCAATGTAGTGTAGTGCTTTAATTTAAAACCCCATAATTGAATAAAAAAAATCCCTTCTTTCAAATTAAAAGTAGGGATTTTTGGTATTTTAATAGACGAAAAGGCCCCGTTCGATAAGGATATTCTATTGACTCTCATTTTATTGTGTACTTAAATAAAAGCTCTCCATTATTCGGGTCTCTCTCGTTCATGAACTCAAACCCTATATTTTTATACAAGTTATAAGCTGCTCTATTTTCCTCAGTGATACTTAAATATATAACGTTTACGCCATATTCTTTTGAAACTACATCAATAAGTTTTATCATCGCAAGTTTTCCATAGCCTTTGCCTTGATGTTTTTCATCAATCATTATTCTATCAATCCAAGTATCTTTATTAAGACCAAATGAACCGTACATAGCAAATCCAATAATTTCATCATCATAATATATAGCTACAGGATGCCATTCATGAAAGTTCTCAGCTTCTTTTAAACACTCATCTACTGTTTCAATAAACTTGTCTTGTCCAGGCTTTAATTTAATAGTTCTAACTTTGTATTCATTAGTATCATCAATATTTTTAAAATGCACATTACTCATATATTACTGTACCTCCACAACTAAAAATTTACTGAATTATACTACCCTGTTAGCTTATTAATATAGATTTTTTTTGATCTCTATATAGTCTATTAAGAATTAATTATAATGCAAATTGGAAAAGATATGTATTAATGTGTTAATATTTGGAATAATATAAATCTCACGAAATAAGAAAGAAGAGCACTTTTCCAATTTCATAATGAATTGAAAATGTTAGGGGGAGTTAATGTGTTAATAAAGCCACAAAAATTGCAGCGGGGAGATCGGGTTGCTACAGTAAGTCCTTCTTGGGGTGGGGCAGGTGAACCAACACTTAAATGGCGATATGAACAAGGTGTAAAGCGGTTGGAGGAAGTTTTTGGACTAGAGGTGATCCCAATGCCGAATAGTTTGAAAGGTGGAGAATATCTTTATGAAAATCCACAAGCACGAGCTGAAGATTTAATGACGGCATTTAAGGATGAGCGTATCAAGGGAATCGTTGCAAATATTGGTGGAGACGATAGTATTCGCTTACTCCCTTATATTGATTTTGATGTTATACGTAACAACCCAAAAATATTGATGGGTTATTCCGATGTGACCATTTCCCATTTATTTTGTCACAAAGCAGGTATTTCTTCATTTTATGGGCCAGCAATTTTAACTGATTTTGCAGAAAACGTGGAGATGGACCCTTATACAATTGAGATGATAAATCGAACGCTGTTCTCAAATGAGATAATCGGTGAAATACAACCTGCAAACGAATGGACGAGTGAGCGTTTGGAATGGGTAGAAGAGAATAAAAATCTTCGCAGGAATATGCGAAAAAATTCAGGTTATGAAGTACTTCAAGGATCAGGTATAGCACAAGGACATTTGATAGGTGGTTGTATTGAAGTTTTAGAGTTTGCTAAAGGAACCGAGATCTGGCCAGCAAAAGAATATTGGGAGAATAGCATCCTTTTCTTTGAAACATCTGAAGAATATCCTGATCCAAATCATATTAAGTATTGGTTGCGAAATTATGCTGCACAAGGCATTCTACAAAAAACGAATGGTATCATTTTTGGTAAGCCACAGGATGAGAAATATTATGATGAATATAAAGAGGTAATTCAAATAGTAATGAAGGAATTAGATATGGAAGACTTACCGATTCTTTATAACTTGAATTTTGGTCATACAGAACCTAAATTTATTTTACCTTATGGCGCAAAGGCAGAAATTAACTGCGAAAAGGGGACGATCAAAATTCTAGAGAGTGGAGTGAAATGAAAGTAAATCACTTTTCTAGAAACGGGAACCTTATAAATTTGAAAAGGAGATGCCGTATTCAAATTGAGGCATCTCCTTTTTCCTATTAATAAGTAGTTACTTTGGCTATTTTTTGCGCCATGTAAATCCAGCGCTGCCACCAGGAGAGGTTATCCTGATATTCTTCCACATCAAGTGTGTAGAGGGCATCTTCATTTTCCCAGAGCCGTTCAAAATATCGTTCCATATCCAAGGCAAGCGCGCTATCATTTGGAGCGAGGATGCGGATGTTATTTTCCAGGTTGTAATCATCCAATGTTCTTTCTGTATAGTTGGAAGATCCACTTGAAATGATTGTTTGTTCCGCTGTTTGAATCCAGATGGCTTTTGTATGGTATTGACCAACTACGGTATTGTACCAGCGAATGTTGATCTGTTCCTCTGTATCCCCAAGTAGTTCGTTCACAACCGGTCGATTTGGCAGACCGGACTTTTTCTGACCGAATGAGTTTTCATTTGGATCTAGAATCATATTCACCTGCACACCTCGGTTTACTGCATCGGTTAAGGCGTTGACAATGTCACGCTGGGCAATAAAGAACATGCCTACCCAAATTTTATCTCCTGCTTTTGTCGCCGCTAAATCTTCGAGTAAGGCATCCAAAATCTTCTTCTCGGTCAAATATTGCACTTCATACTGACCTTCATCTTGCTGAGGAAACTCAGCCCTTGGTAATTTAGGACCATCCGACATAAGCGACACCGCTTCTTCAGATTTTAGAATATCGTTTATGATGGGCCCTGTTACTTTTAAAGCAAGATTTCCGTGGAAGCCACTTGCATCATGTGGGTTTGATGATGTGATAATCGCTTCCTTTTCCGAAACGGCCACTTTACGGTGGTTGGCTTTCACATTGAGCAGTTCTAAGTAGGAGGATAATGTCATTTTTGGTGCTTTGCTCGACATGGCATTGGCAATCCATCCTTTGCCGTCGTTGTCGAACCATTGAAAAAATAATCGGTATAAGCCTGAATAAATCGGTGTGGAATCCCGAAGCGGCTCTAAATTGGTGTAAACAATTTCTACCCCGGCTTCACGCATCTTCTTGAACCACGGGGTTTCATAGGAGCCATAGCCTTTATTTAGCGGATCGGTAATAAATATAACAGGCATATCGGGATTGTTTTTCTTTTTCTCGGTAAGCTTGTCAGAGAGGAGATTTGCGATTGGGGGGAAATCTTCTTTTTCATCGAAATACCCATCAACCAAAAAGAAATCGACAACCACAAATTGTTCTGCTTCATCAATCAATGTATAAACCTCATCAAATATATAATTCTCATGTTTCCGATTGGTCCCTTCTTTGTCTTGTGCATAAGTTAAATCCGTCAGCATTTCAATATTGTCTGTTCTATGCAAGTCTCCTTCATAGGAAATACCATCCGGCAACGGTTTATATGTATGCCATATCATTTCTCCTATATATAGCAAAATCAAAAGAAGTAAAAGAGCGCTTAGAACTTTATATTTGCCACTCCGGCTGTTCCATTTCTTCAGAACTTTTTTCATTAAAATTCCTCCAATACTCTTGTACTTTTAGTTCCCGTGGAAAAGTAAAATTAAACAGCGGTAGCTTGCATGGCGCGGGTAATTTTTAAGGGGAAAATGATTTTTAAAACACCATCCCATCGAGCGCTTTTCTGGAATATGAAAAGTGCTTTATTCAATAGCAGGACCATATATTATTAAGTATGTTATAATTTAAATACCAAATATTGGATAAAAAATTCTGGATATAAATTAATAAAATTTTTAATCGATGGGGTGATTGTTTGTTAAAAGTATTTTTTTCAGTATTATCCGCATTTCTTTTTCTATTAATAAGTTCATCGTTTACACAAATGCCTTTTAATTTTGAAAGTAAAATTTTTGATTTGATTATAGGACCTACTTTATACTTACCATTTGGATTAGGTATTATAGGAATAATCTTTGCCATGTTCGGTGTGAAAGGATATGTAAGACTTACATTAGTAGGCTTGAATATATTTGGTTTGATTGGCTATCTTGTTATATTTATTATGGCAACAGTAGGTTTTCAAGATCCATAAATTAAATAGAGATCTTCGCGATTCTGCAGTAATGTAGATATTTCTCTTATTGAACAATCTCCAAAAGAGTATAATAGTATTTGTAAGAATATTACAGGCCGTTACGAAGGGGATGCGTTTAGATGTGGGAACAAAAATTAATTGAAACAACCAGAGGTACTTTCGAATATTTTGTAAAGGGAAGCGGTCAGCCTCTTGCTATTACGCATTTTTACAGTGCTTTTAATGAAAAAGGCAGTTGGTTTGCTAATCCATTCACAGAACATTATCAAGTATTTTTAATAAATGTCCGTGGTGCAGGCAATTCAGATGGTATTGAAGCGGATGAGCAAATGACTTTAGAAGAAATTATTTTAGATTTAGAAGCGATTCGTGAAGCATTACATATTTCAAAATGGGCTTTTGCAGGGCATTCAACAGGGGGCATGCTTGCCTTACAATATGCTGTATTAAGGCAACAATCTTTAACGAAATGCATTTGCGGTAGCAGTGCAGCAAGTAAAGCTTACGCAGCCCATCCTAATAGCATTTACTGTATGGAAAATAAAAATTTTAATCGGATTATCGAAATAATGGAGAGTTTAAATGATCCGAACACGCCACAAGAAATACGAAAAAAACTGGATTTTGAATGGGCTTTGATGTCCTTTACTAGTGAAGAAAACCTAAAACAAGCCCTCACAATTCCGAATAGTGGGCGTACTGTTGGTCGAGCACTGGATTACTTTAGAAAAGTAGCAGTAAAGTCATTTGATTTACGTAATGAGCTGACGACAATTCATGTAGATACCTATGTGTTTGGCGGGAAATATGACGCGCAATGTCCAGTTGAGTTTAGTGTTGAAATTGCTGAGCTCATTCCTAACTCTGAATTAACTATCTTCGAACAATCCAATCACTACCCGTTTGTTGAAGAAGAGAAAGCATTTAAGGACTTTGTTGAAGAAACTACCAAGACATTTAAGCATGTGTAGTATATAAATTAAAGTTAACTGAAAAATCGGGCACTTTTCTGGATAAGGAAAGTGCTTTATTTTTATTAAAGGGTCATATTGTGGAATAAAATTTTTATTAAAGGTGGATTAACTTTTAGTTGTTAAAAAAGATAATTTTAGGATAATTTGGTAATTAATCAAAAAAATTGAAACTTTATGTTATCTTAACCGTATAATTAGTTAGGGACAATACCTATTCTTATTTAATTTAAAGGGGGAATTTAAATGCGAACTCATTACTCGCCTCGTCTAATCTTTTTAGTGCTCGCCATAGTAGCCCTTATCAGCATACCTGTTGTTGGAGCAATATTTCCTATGTTCTATGTACAAACATTTTTATTTGATAGATTGGCAATAATACTCTATCCGGATGAAATAAATTTCAGACTAGTAATGGCTGCATGTTTTATTTTATTTATCGGATTAATGATTCCAGTAATTAAACAGAACAAAGTCACTTTTAGCCTATCAAGTGTTATTATTGCAGGGGGACTCTTTGTTTTCTATTTATCGATTTTAAGTTATACATATATAGGAAAAGAAGAAGTGGTCTCAAATAAATTATTCGATGAAAAAACGTTTCAATGGTCTGAAATTCAAGAAGTAGTTCTCGAATATTTTGTCGATGATATAGGTACGCATGAAGAATATATTTTTACTTCAGTTGAAGGAGATTCTATTCGAATTCCTTTAAATGGTCAGTTCTTGCACGAAGATAGAAGTGAAATTTATAGGGTAGCTAAAGAAAATAATGTGGAATTTATTGAACGGGAAAAAAAGTAATGCCCTTATACGAACTGCCCCTCCATTGTTAGATTATGTCTAATAATGGAGGGGCAGTTTTTATTAGTAAAGGTATGAGCTATCTATCATGAAGTAAAGTTCTTAACATGATGTTCAACTAAAATTTTCTTCTTCAACAATCGGGCGCAATTCTTGATTTTTCTTTTGCAGAATTTTTGTTGTTTTTCCAATGGGGCAAAACATGCTTGTATACTTTACTCCAAAATCCACTAAATGAATTAGTGGAGGATTTAAAGTTAAAAGGAAAAGATTTTACTAGTTGGTTTGAAATAAAAATATCACTATATGGCTCATACATTGATAGCTGAAATTCCTTAAATAGTTTAAATGGAAAAAATATCGGGCAATTAAGGAGTAAGAGAACAAATTCAAACATAAAGGAGCATAAACTATGACACAAACTTCTTATAATGATGTATCGACGACTACTGAAAACGAAAATAATGGGAAGCTTTTAAAAGGCATGGTGTTAGGGGCAATTATAGGTGGTGCGCTGACACTGCTAGATTCAACGACACGTAACAAAGTAACTACCACAACAAAAAATATGAAAGATTCGACACTGGATATGTATAGCCATGTCAAAAATAATCCATCAGAAGTGAAGGATGACTTGCAAGAACGACTGAAGTCCGCTTCTTCTGTTCTCAAAGAAGCAATAAGCGATGCTCAAAATCTTTATGAAAAAGTAAACGAGAACATTATTATCCCAGTTAGTACAGTAAAGGAAGAATCAAGTGAAATTCTTTCCCATGCTAAAGAAGCTACGACGGATTTAAAGGTAATTAGCGGGAAAGTGAAAGAAGCCGGCGAAGAAGTGATCGATAGTAGTAATGGGCAAGGTGCAAAGAAGTAGACATAACGATTTGAAAACAAATAATCTTTACATCAGGACGCTTTTCTTTAAAGGAAAGTGTCTTTTTTTGTTTCGGGGAGACGGCAATCGGAAGAAATTCTAGATATTCTAACGGGGGAAAACATTAAAAGGGTCACTGCTCTCCAAGAGTTAAGTGACCTTGTTTACTGTAATGGTAATATTAAATAATTACTTTATGAATTTCACCTGTAATAAACATTTTTATTCCTATTAATGAAATGATAATACCAAGATAAAATGGCCAAGGATTATCTTCTTTCTCCTTATCGAATGTAAAATAGGTTAATATACAAAAAATGAGCGTAAGAAAGGATAATCCATATTGTGGAAAAAGGAATGCAAATCCACTCATAACAAGACCTATCATGCCATAAGGGTTTTGATTTTTAATATTTTTGCTATACTTAGTTTGCTCCTCATCTTTGTCTCCCCAAATATCAATGTGTTTCATTTTGTTAAGAAAATCAATTATTTTTCTAAAGATATTCATAATTCACCCTTTTATATTTTACCATAATTATACATGTGCTAAAGTGAAAAAGTTAAAGGAGTAAGGAAAAATGACAAATCTTTTATTAGCGTCGTTCTTTATGAGGAAATACTGACTAGGTGTATTACAATTTTAAATAACTGCACTTTTTAAAACTTCTTGTTTTAACTTTGAATAAAGGGTTGTAAACTGTTTTATCTCATCTTGGTTTTTATGAAGGTTGTGTTGACTATTGTAAGTGGCTATCCCTAACTTCGTAAGTTGATTGATCAACATCTTCCACTCAGCCCATTCTGCTGATTGACTTAATAATCCATTATAATACTGATCGAATTGTTCAATGAGGTAAAAACTTGAGAGCTCCTCGGAAATAGCATTAGTTGAATCTAATGCAACAATACAAAAAGGGATTATTTGTTGTGAGGTTGGTATTGATTCTCGAGAAAAACTTATCCTCATTTCTAGCCAATGCTCCATACCAAATACACCAAAAGCGGTATCTATCGGAATCCATCGGTTAGTATCTTTGTTGTAATATTCAATCCATCTATGGTCATTATGGTTCAATCCGAAAATGGAGTAGAAATTCCCATCCTTTTCAATGAGGTTTTCAGCAAACTTTTGTCTATCATCCCATTCCGGCTGTGAGTTTATTTCCAAAATCCAACGTGTTTTTATTCCTATATGGTTTAAAACTTTTTCAACGACCTTCGCCTGTTCCGCACAGTTCCCAGCCTTACGTATTAAGATTTCTTCCACAGTTCTTTCCTGATAATCCGTTTCAATCCATTCAATTTCATCATTGATCCAGGAGAAGATGCGTTTTACTTTTTCATCTTCCTTTGTTGCACCCATTATTCTGTCGCTTATTAGATTAGAAATAGTTGTGTTGAAAGACATTTAATACCCCACCCCTTCATTTTAAATATTCTCCCATTATACCAAATTAATGGGTATTTTATCTTTAAAGAAAACATTGATGAGTGGTGAGTACTGTAATATAGAGGAGGATAAAAACTAATTTAGGAGATCGGCAATAGAATTCGTATAGGATCTGGCGCGGTTTTTATTGCTGCATTATCGCCCATATAGTGGCTGAGACATTTAATATGCTAGCGACGTTATTTCCAAATCGTATACGTGCCTGGCAGATGAACGAGTTGAAATCAAGGATAACGAAATAATTTTGCCGTCTAAAGAAAGTGTCTTTTAATGACTTTTTACTTCCGAGGACTTTATTAGGGATACTGTGTTTCGGAGTTTCATAAGAATATTTAGCGTCGCTTTATTAAACAAAACATATAGTACAACTAAAGGATGAAAACGTTTTACCTCTTATCAATTGGGGGATTGATTGTTAAATATGATTTTTCCAATATTATGTACATTTCTTTTTCGCTTAGAGGGGAAGAGTGGGTTTTCAAGAGCCAGATTCTTTGAATAAGGAATTGTGCCAAGCCCCTAGAAAACCCAACATATTCTTCTCCGAAATCAAAGGAGGTGATTATAATGAATAAAATACTCTTTGGTGTGTCTTTAGTTGGTTTAGTGTTCTCATTTATATTTATGGTAGTATCAATCTGGAACAATACTGATTGGATGTTACTTGAAAGAGGTTATTATACTTTCGGAGTAATAACTGTAACAATAGCCGTATACTTAGCAATTCAACTCTTAGTGGAATTAAACAATCTCGACATATTAGGCAAATTCAATATGTTTTTATCCGTGGCATTTGCTGTAATATCGATAATCTTCATGGCAATTTCTATAAGAAATACCGAGTGGGTGCTGCTAGAAAAAGGTTACTATTGGATGGGGCTAGGGTTTGTTACTGTAACGTCAGCAATGGTTTCTGCTACTATATCAAGTATCCTTAAAAGTAACAAAGAATAACGTCAAAGGGTGGTGAGACGCAATGTTTCATCGCTCTTTCTATTTGTATATCGTCTTTTCCTGTTTGGGGTTCGTTCTTTTTAATCCTTATAGCAATTACCTTTCTTGTATTTCGACTATGCTTAGTCAGACTTCTTTGTTGAATTACTTAAAGGGTTCGAGCGCATAACTAATGTAAACCAGACGGCAAACCCCAAATAAGCTAATGTGAAAATAAGCAATATGAAATGAAACTGATCCGCCAACTGCCGAATTAGGGCAAAAAAGACAATGATATGATGCATCAAATTTCCCAATACGACAGGTTTGTTATAGATGCCGCCGATCAGGGCAGAACGTGTAAACCAGTTTAACATTGCGAAACCTAAATAAAGTCCTCCGATGATTTGCAGAAGAATCAGCGTAATGGGCGAAGGGTCAATTCCTAATATTGTTGAAATTTCTTCGGGAATAAAGGTTCCCGCCAACCCTAACAAACCCATCATCACGGCACTACTACTCAAAAGCCATTTTGTTTTCATTTTTTTCTCCTTTGCATCTAATCTTGAGATTTTCTAAGCAGTAACTAGAGAAAAATTTTGGGTAAAGGGGGAGAATCTAATGTTCCTATAGACGTCCACCAAGCGTTAAATCTTTATCTCACCACTGAATTAGATAATTTATTATATTCGATGAAACTCCAACTTTGAACTTTAAGCAAGAGCTACCTTCAAAGCATCTATTGGAATGAAATCTGCACAAAGTAAAAGGTCCTCCACAAATTAAATTGTAGAGGACCAATTTTTAAATTATTTAGCTTATGAAGCTTTACGCATTGATTTCATAATGAAACTCACTACGAATACAAGTATTATGGCTCCAATAATAGCAGGGACGATATAGAAATCTGAAACTTTAGGTCCCCAACTTCCAAGAAGCATACCACCAATCCATGCACCAACAATACCTGCGATAATATTACCTATAATTCCGCCTGGGACATCTTTACCCAAAATTACACCTGCAAGCCAACCGATAAGGCCGCCAATAATTAAAAACCAAATGAAACTCATACTATCCATCTCCTAATTTTTATTTAGATATTTCGCTATAGTGTTTTATAACCTTTATTTAACGAGTTTAAACTTTAAGGAGAAAAAATATTTTAATTACATGCAAATAGATAGTTTCACTAAATTGTGGGTTATCTAAAATACCCCTGCGTAAAGCCGATGATTTATAACATACTAAGATTAAAACTTAAAGGTGTGATTGGATTGAAAAGGGCAGTTTTTTTAGATCGAGACGGTGTAATAAATGAGGTTCTGACACATCGAGTGAAATTTGTAAATGAACCGAAGCAATTTTATTTTTTACCTGGTGTAGAAGAAGCAATTAAAACTTTAAATGAGTATTTTGATTATGTGTTTGTCGTAACAAATCAAGGTGGAATCGGATTAGGCTTTATGAAGGAAAAGCAGTTACATAAAATTCATGACCATATGGTAGCTGAATTGGCGAAAAAGGGAGCAACGATTCATGAGGTTGCCTATTGTCCACATAAACCAAAGGCTGGGTGTAAATGTAGAAAACCAAATAGCAAAATGATTGTAGATTTAGGAAAAAAGTTCAAAATTGATCTTGAACAATCCTATATGGTTGGAGATACGGATACGGATATTCAGGCAGGTAAAAAAGCAGGCACAAGAACTGTTTTTATTGGTAAGCACGACCCATTAGCAGATGCGGTGTATCCAAATTTAAAAGAGGCCGCACAATGGATTATTCAGGATTTAAAATGATAAGAAGCAAGAGGTTGGGCAGAACTAGAAATTTAAATGGATACGGAGAAAACCCTTATTAAGAAACTGATACTCTATAAAATTGATTGGAATGGAGGGGCGACTCCTACGGGAATAGCGTGACGCCTGAGACTACAGCTCAGGCCACGCCCGTGGAAAGCGTCCCCGGAATGGAAATCAATTTTGCGCTTTTGGTTCTGTCCGCCCTCTTTATAGAATGGTTAGACCTTCTTTTCTACAGTTTTAGATGGTACAAAGAATGTAAGAACAATTGCGATGACTGCAAGGCCTAGCATCCATATATAGGTGTTGCCTGCTGCCGTAGCAAAACCTTCATTAGTAGCAAGTGATACGTTAGTTAACTGTATTGTGTAAATGGTTACGATAATCGCTGTTCCAATGGCACCAGCTAATTGACGGACTGTGTTATTAACAGCCGAACCATGGGAAGCAAGCTCTTTTGGTAATGCATTTAATGCAGCAGTATTAAGCGGCATCGTAATGAAAGCTAACCCGACACGTAAAAGGATGGTACGCATCACGATATACGTCACCGACATCGTAGTAGTTAAATCAATGACAAGAACCATCGACAAGGCAATGAGTACGGTCCCGATGATAAAGAGCGGTTTTGCCCCAAAGCGGTCGAATAATTTACCTGTAACAGGTGATAAGAATGCATTGATAATCGCTGCCGGCAGTAAAATTAGTCCCGCTATAAACGGATTAAAGCCAAGCCCATCTTGTAAATAAATCGGCAGTAAAATTAAATCCGCGTACATAAGTACTGTAATCGCAATATTAATAATACTTGTCATCGTAAACATTTTGTACGAGAACACGCGTAAGTTTAGTAATGGCTCCTTCGAGGCGAGCATTCTGCGACTAAATAAATAAATGCCTAGTACCCCGATTAAAATCATCGTGAGCACGAGCCAGTCGCCCCACCCTCGACTGCCGGCACTACTGAATCCATAAAGTACGGCACCGAAGCCAATCGTTGAATAGATGACACTTTTAAAATCAAGTAATACTTTTGAGCCCTCTTCAATGTTAATCATGTATTTCAATGCCAACAAAATAATAGCAGCTGAAATAGGAATCATCATGATGAACAAATAACGCCAAGAAACATACTCAAGAATAAAGCCACCGACAGTTGGTGCGATCGCTGGCGCAAAAATGATCGCAAAACCCATTTTCCCCATAATCGCACCGCGTTGCTCAGCCGGATATAAATAAACAATAACCGTCATCATAAGCGGTAAAATAATACCTGCCCCTGCTGCCTGAATCATGCGCCCTGCTAATAACGTTCCGAAGTTTGGTGCACAAGCAGCAACAATAGATCCTATAAGTAAAAAGAACATAGAGCTAATGAACATTTTTCGTGTTGAAAAACGCTTCATTAAATAAGCTGTGATGGGTACAAGTACACCATTTACAAGCATGAAACCTGTTGCTAACCATTGAATCGTTGCGGGCGTAACACTAAAAATCTGCATCAATTCACTGAGTGCGACATTTAGTAACGTTTGGTTTAATGTAGAGAAAAAGCAGCCGACAATTAAAATAATCACAAGCAGCTTTTTCGTTTTAGGTGATATTTCGTTTTGCATAATTGCGTAAAGTCTCCTAACCAATTATATTATAGACACAATGTCTATAAAATATCATAACAAGGTGTATAACAAATTGACCATGAACAATCATAGACAAAATGTATAGTAGTAGACACAACGGAATAAACTGTCGATAAAAATTGGAGGAGAAGCAGTGCAATATGAAGATCCGCGTGTTTTACGAACACAACAATTATTAAAGGACGCACTAATGGAGCTATTGCTGGAAGGGAATCAGTTGCATCAATTATCCGTACAAAAGGTAACGAAGCATGCCAAGCTGAATCGGACGACATTTTATTTACATTACAAGGATCTTGAAGACTTGCAAGTGCAAATGACGGATGAAATTTTACAGCAGTTAACTGTCAAAATAAGTACGCTGATGCACGAAAGAAATAGTTCAAGACAAGAGCAAGTCGTCGATTTACTCCATTATTTGAAAATCCAGTGGGGGATGATTACCGCGCTTTCGCAACAAGAGGCAGTTAAACGCCATTTATTTGAATTATTTAAAGAGCTGATTACGGCGCGGCGACGCAATCCGATGAAGCCGAAGCGAGATTTTTACATAGATCGCGATGTAAAAACAGCATCGATTATCGGGGTCATTATGTGGTGGCTGCAATATGAAAATGAATTATCCGCACAAGACATAGCAGAACAAATTGAGTTGATGAATAAGCGGTAGTGCCAAGCGAATATGCTTGGCACTATGTTTTTTACATTACAAAAGTCTTTAATTTAGCTAAATTTTCTTCTAAAAACAAAGCGTTTTTCTCAATTCCACGACGCTTAGACCATCCAATACTATTGAACGCATCTATAAATGAATAAAACGGTAACACAGTCTCTAAATCAATGAGCGGCCTAATACTTTTATAGCCTTCTTGAAATGCCTCATAGAATTCCGGGTTGAAGCGTAAAAAATCACGGTTCATTTTGGTGAAGTCTATTTCTGTTGAACCGAATCGGACACTTTCAAAATCAATCATGCCTGAAACTTGATCACCGTCTATAATAATATTGGCCGGTCGGAAATCCATATGTACAAAGCTCGGTCCATCGTGAGGAGGAAGCTGCTGTTTCATTTCTTCAAACTTTTCAATGGCTTTCCTGTACAAATGTTCGTCCACAACAGTGATTACATCCTCAGCAAAGCTATAAAATTGCTTTTCAATAAAATGAGACCAGTTTGGAAATTCATTTTGTATACCGGTTAACAATTTCCCCTCTGGCGGACGAACCGTATGCATAGTAGCTTGAAGGACCCCGACTTGAAATGCTACGATTGGTGAAACATCTGTTGTTAACGGTTTTCCTTTTAATTCAGACAATAAAAAAGCACCGGGACAGGCATCATCACCAGACCAGTAATCCAACATTTCCGGAATAGCAACACGCCCTTTCAAAACCTCATAAGCTTCTAATTCACGCTGCCATTTTAATTTCGTATAAGGGATTTTCAAAAAAACATTTTCCCCATTTAATAACGTGCATTTATAGACGGTAGAACTATGAGAATTTTCTACATCACTAACAGATTGCACCTGCAGCCCAAATCGATTAATTAAACTATTTAACAACAAACAAACCTCCCTTAAGCTATTTCTATTTTTGTAAGTATAAAAATAACAACAATTATGAGCGTTAACATTAGAATACCGATTAAGGCTCCCCATTTTGTATAACGTATTGCGCCTTCAGTTACGTGATGTTCTTCTTTGTACTTCTCCCGTTTTAGCCACACTAAACTTTTTTCTGGCTTGAAAAAGATCCAAATTAAAACTGCATATATTAGATTAATTGACAGTATGATCGCCATTTACAGCACCTTTCAAGAAGAATAATATTAGTTCGCAACCTAAATGAGAGCCACTAAAACTGTTAAACTGCTCAAATCCGTACGTTTAAGTATAACAGCTTGCAGTCTTTAAATGGTATAATTTTACACATGAACTTTTTAAAATTTAGGTGAGGTGAATAGTGTGAGATCAAAAAAATTATCTATTGTAATCATCCTTCTAGGCTTAATCGTTGGTGCATTAGGTTACTTCTTTTTTATGAACGTGTTTATTCCGAATATGATGTAATTTCTTTAGTATAGGAAAGTAACGACTCAAGATATTTTAAGAGGGGTAGGGGGCAATTTGGAAGAACTTCCATATGTAATTATAGTGACGATTGTATTAATTAGCAGTTGGATCGATTACAGAAAGAAGATTAAGAAAGCTAATAATGAAGAAGATAAAAGAAAGCCATTTGTTCTCCTTCTTTTAGCAGTGGTTCTATTTCTTATTTCTATTGCAGTATTTCTTACGTAACTCACGGGGGTTCAGTGCAACAGCATTTCAAAATAATAATAATGAAAAAGATAACATGCTCAGAGCTTGATGGGAAGGAGGTATTGATTTGCTACAATTAAGAAAAATTAATAGCGACAATTACGAAGAATGTTTAAATTTGCGTACAATTGATACCAATGTGGATTTTGTAGATTCTGTAGCAGGGTCATTAGCCGAAGCGTGGGTATATTATGAGGATTCACGACCTTTTGCAATTTATGCCGATAATGTGATGGTAGGTTTTGTTTCAATGTATATTGGCGAAAATAACCCCCAAATCATCAATTTTATGATAGATAGCCGGTTTCAAAGAAAGGGCTATGGATCAGCAGCGGCCAAGCTTTGTATTGAATATTTATGTAAAGAATTCAAAGCACGTAGGATTTCCGCACCAGTTAACCTAGAAAATATCACTGCACAAAAATTTTGGAGCAACATCGGCTTTGAATCATCAGACGATATAGAGGATGATTATCTTTATATGCGGTTGTACATAACAGAAAAATAGGTCTGAGTGTCTTTCTCCTCCATAATCAGCATAGGCTACGGTTATGGAGGTATGGTCTTGAAAAAAGATAAGCAAGTTCTCTATTTTTATATGATTTCGGTCACAATCAGCTTCACACTCATTGCCTTGGCTACAATGAGGTATATTGTTGTAAATGAACCTAAAGGATATTTAATCATAATTTTTGGATTTGTACTTACATTTAACTATATTATTTACTTAGAAAAAAAAGCAGGGATAAGTAAAAAAATCATTTGGATTAGAAATAGTGTGTATATGTTGTTAGTAGGTTCTTTAACATACTTTTTATATTTTTAATTAGTGAAAACAAACGGCACCTCCTTGTTAGATGTGTCTAACAAATTGGGTGCTTTGAAATGTTTAGAGGAATGGAGGTTCAATACTTTGGGTATCAAGACGTTTCTTCTTAGTTCTATCGTTATCTATCTATTGATTAGCCTTCCTACAATGTTAGGAATTGGGTATGTTATTGATTGGATGCCAGAAGCAACAGAACTACAAAAATTTAAAGGATACGTTATGGAAGGACTTACAAACAATTACCTTATCAAAATTGTAATTTCCATAATAATCGGCGCTATCTCTAGCTTCTTTATACAAAACCGTAATTTTAAGTTGGATTAATCCGTTTAATATTTTTTTGCTTTCATTCTAGAACTATAATTAAGGATAAACTCGTACCCAAAAGCTACTAACAATCCAGTCCAAAAGATGATGCCGGAAGTAAGAGGCTCACTTTCAAATATTAGTGAGGAAACATAATTTATAAATAATAGCAGCATATAAGTATAAAAACCGAGGATGGCTCCTTTTCTCCAATTATTCTGCTCACCCTTAGCCATCTTTCTGAAGAATTTCATTTTAACCTCCACATTGTTAGTTAACAAAAGATGATACCGCAATACTCCATACAATTAAAACAAATGACGCTGTTAATAAAAATGCATTGAAAGTAGTAGGTAAGTCTTCTTTAACTTTTTTGATTATAATTACTAAATTAACACAAAATATAATAGCTAAAACAGGCATTAAATAAAGGCTAATTATTAGAAATATTATCATAGATAAATTTCACCCCCATCTTAAGGATACTAAAAATATCCATTCAATTCCGTTATATATTCAAAATTCGAAATATCACTCAGCAATAGTGATTTGACGATAGTCTAATTAGACTCTATAATATTGAAGTCTAATTAGACTATTATGTAGAGGGTGAAAATTAAATGATAAAATCTTTTTTAATGTTAGGGCAATCCAATATGGCAGGGCGTGGATTCTTGCATGAAGTAGAGCCTATTTATAATGAAAAAATAAAAATGCTTCGCAACGGTCAGTGGCAAATGATGACGGAGCCGATTAATTATGACCGCCCTGTTGCTGGTGTAAGTTTAGCAGCATCTTTTGCAGAGGCATTATCGAAAGCCAATCCGGAAGACGAGATTGGATTGATTCCTTGTGCCGAAGGTGGGAGCTCCTTAAACGATTGGCACCCGCAAGGCACTCTTTTTCAACATGCATTGTGTGAAGCTCGATTTGCCCTTGAAACGAGTGAAATTTGTGGCATACTTTGGCATCAAGGTGAAACGGATAGCAATCATTCGCTACATGAAACATATTACGAAAAGTTATCGCTCATTATTGAAACTTTACGAAAAGAATTAAACCTCCAAAATATCCCGCTAATCATAGGGGAGCTTGGTGATTTTCTAGGGAAAACAGGTTTCGGCAAGTACTCACCAGAGTTTCAGGAAATTAATGAACTGCTACGTCGATTCGCATACGAACAGGAAAATTGCTACTTTGTAACGGCAAAAGGGCTAACTGCCAATCCGGATGGAATCCATCTAAATGCCGTTTCCCAACGAAAATTCGGTTATCGCTATTTCGAAGCATATTCGAAAAAATGTCATGTTTTAGAGCCTCTTTCGGATGAAAATCAAGCACTAAAAATAAACAATAACTATTCGAAAACGGAACAAATTTATATTCACAGTATGAATTTGGCTCAAGGTAAAATCACATACGAGGAATTTGAAGCACAAATGGCGAAGGTGATGCAGCGATGATTCCCTTACTGATCCTTGGCTTACTTATTCAAAATCCTGGTGCTCATGGATACGAACTATTAAGTTTAATGGAAAAACGACATTATAAATATATCGTTAACTTTACAAAAGGGTCATTTTATTATAATTTGCAGCAACTTGAAGAAAAAGGTTTGATTGAACAAACCAAGCAGCGTCCAACTAATGGTCGTGAAATTAACAGCTTTATAATTACCTCTTTAGGAATAGAAGAGTTTAATAAACTAATGACCAAATATGGGACTAAATCTGAGTATGTTAATTTACAATTCTATGGGGCATTACTTTTTGCAGATGAATTTGATAAAAATAAATTACTAGATTTAATCCAATCACAAATTGATCAAACAAAAGACCGAATTGCGCTGCTCAATGATTACTTGGCAATGACTCAAGAGTTACCAGGGGAAATTGATTATTTTCGTCGCATGAATGAAAATTCCCGTGCTCACCATGTAGTGAACTTACAATGGTTTCAAGAGTTGAAGGCAGATATAGAAGGAACTACTGTATAAAATCAAAAAAGCCCAATTCCTTATGAAGAATTGTGCCCTTATGTAGTAAACAAATATTTTATTTCATAACACTTTCAAATTCTGCGATCGTCTTAGTAAACTTTGATTGAGTTTCTAGGACGATTTTTTGTAAATCGTCTGTAATTTTGCTGACATTTCCTACGTCTTTTAAAATGGTTTCAACATTCAGATTGACATTTTTAATGGCATCATCAACATTACCAGCCAATCTTCTCACTTCTTCGGCTACTACTTTGAATCCTCGACCTTGTTCTCCTACACGGGCAGCCTCAATTGCTGCATTTAACGCTAGCACATTCGTTTGTCTGGAAATATTGCGAATCGTTTTAGTGATTTCCGTGATTAAATCAATGTGATCCTTTAATGATTCTACTGCCTGTATTTTTTTATTAGAATTTTCAACGACGAGATTTACTAATTCGATGGGCATTTCCTTTAATTCTGCAGTAATTTTATTGGTAGTATTTTCACGCTCGTTAATATTCGTCGCTATTTTAAGAACGGCTTCTACTTTACCATCCTGATTTAGAATGGGAATATAGGTAGCCTCCAACCAAATGATATTGCCTAATTTAGTGACCCGAGGAATCTTTGATTGAAACTTTACCCCTTTACTAAGATTACTCCATAATTCTTTATATTCTTTACTGTTCCTAAACTCCGTCGTACAAAACTGCTCATGCTGCATATTTTTCATTTCGTTAACTGTATAGCCTAATGTTTCAGAAAAATTTTCATTTACCCAAATTACTTTTCTGTTTAAATTGAACTCAATCATTGCTAAATTTGCTTCCATTGCAGCCAGCACAGATTTTTCATTTAGCATTTGCGTACTTACGTTAACGCCCGGAGAAAAGAACACTCCTTAGAAACCCCCTTATAAAGATATTAATTGCCTATTATCTAGGAAACCTCATTATATAGTAAATTAGTGCTAATTCGAAAGTATTTTGCTTGAAATGATTGAAATATATGTAAAATGTTCATTTCAAAAGAAGGGGAGTGTATTATATAAATCTTTTAATTGAAGGTTGTAGTTATAATCCCTTATGTGATTTTGTCCTTCCAATATGCTACATTTAAAATAAAAAGTGTTAACTAAGAGAGGGAAACCAAAAGTGGCTTCGCAATTAACAATGTATATTACACTTGTTTGTACTTCTGGAATACTGAATTTGTTCTTATGCCTGTATACATTTAAGAATCGTTATAAATATACGAATATCTCAAATTACTTTATTTTTTATACAGCAACAATAGGCATCTATTGTTTTGCTTCCGCGTTGTGCTTAATATCCACAACGCTTGAACAAATAACTTTTTGGAATATCATCTTATACATCGGGATGACCTTGTCTCCACCTTTAGGGTTATTGTTTATTATGGTTTATTTGGGCATTAAGGTTACGTTAAAAAGAGCTATCCTTCTTCTTGTTATTCCGTTCACTACTGTAATAATGGTAGCGACGAATAACTGGCACCTTCTTCATTATCGGGTATTTGAACTAGACCCGAATTTAGGTGCCCCTTACGTTTACCAGGAGATTGGTATTTGGTATATGGTACATGGTATGTTCACATTTGCCTGCATGTTAGTAGCCTTTATCCTATTAATTTCTCGCTGGAAAGAAACAGCTAAGGGATATCGCCCACAGCTTATAGCGTTAATGTTCGGTCAACTTCTTCCTATGATAACGGCGTTTCTCTATTTGATAGGTTTCACACCTGTAGGAATTGATCCGGTACCAATGATTTTATGGATTTCTTCTGTGCTCTATTTATGGTCTATTAGCACATCGCGGCTGTTTACCATCATGCCAATTGCAAAAGACACGATATTTAATAGTATTAATGATTGTGCGCTTGTATTGGATAAATCTCACCGGCTAATTGAGTACAATCAAGCTTGCAGAGCAATACTTCCACTAACGGATAAATCCATGCTCGGTAAGAACTTTGCGGAGATATGGACGGAGCAAACAGGAGAGGCCTTGCCATTCCAATTAGGTGCCGATATTGTGGACATTCAAGAATTTAAACTTACGACGAATGATTCAGAGCGAATGTATCACGTTCGCATTACATCATTAGAACAGGAAAAAAATAGCAAAGGTCTATTGTTAGTATTTACGGATATAACGGAAATAAAAACGTTACAAGAAAAACTAGAGCAGCAGGCTTATTATGATGAGCTTACACAGATTTATAATCGACGCGCCTTTTTACAGAAATGCGAGCAGGATTTCATGGCAGCAAAAGAAACGTCCTCACCATTTACGATACTATTAATAGATATCGATCATTTTAAACGGGTGAATGATACGTATGGGCATCATATCGGTGACCAAGTAATCGTGCACGTAGTAAAGCTTTGCCAATCACAATTGCAGGAAGAACATGTCTTTGCCCGTTATGGCGGAGAGGAATTCGTCATTGCATTGAAGGAATACAATGAAGCAGAGGGCGAAGCATTAGGCAAGCGACTTTGTGAAACGTTGGAAATGGAGCAGCTTATGACTCCAGAAGGAAAGCTTTCTGTAACGTTAAGCATTGGCGTTGCGGAAGTAAAGGATTGGACAGAGGAAACGCTGCATCAGCTACTGCATAAAGCGGATAAAGCTTTGTATGCTGCAAAGGAAAAAGGACGCAACAGGGTAAAAACTTTCGGGGCGAGCTAGGAAGTAAATTCCTCTCATTGAGCTAGGAAAATAAGCGGAGAAATTCCTTCTATTTGCTAGATGACCGCTGTTCGGGGGTAAAATAAGGGTAAGTTTTCCGCTTATCACCTCGGAAAAACCTAATTGTAACTGCTTTTTCGATAAATAAGCGGAATTTCTCCGTCTATTTTGGCTGATTTTCCGGTGTGATTCAAAATAAGCGGAATTCCTACCGTTATTTCCACCCGAAGTCACATCATTGCAGGAGCTAAAAATGAAGAAATATAATTTTATAAAAAAACAATTATCGAAAACTAATAAGAAAAATGATGAAAATTATGTGGTGTCTCGAATTTGGCATTTGCTGAATAATTCGGATGTGAAGATGATCACCCAGCAATACATTGTCCGTGATGTGGCAACCAAAAAATATGCGCTTGCCGACATTTATTTTCCACAAATTAATACGATTGTAGAAATAGATGAGCCATATCATTTATCAGATGAAATGGTGCTGAGTGATACGATGCGTCAACACGATATCGTACAAGCGATTGAATGTGAAGTCTTTCGTATAAAGGTGACAAATGATTTGCAGGAAATGAATGAAAAGATTGATGAGATAGTTTTAGCGCTTCGTCAGCAGTTTGACCGTATAGATTATCAGGTGTGGGATGTTGAGCAGGAGTACAATCCAATGACCTATGTACAAAGAGGGTATCTTGATGCGACTGAACATGTTGCATTCAAAATGGTAAAAGATTGCTGTAATTGTTTTGGAGCCGGCTATAAAGGGTTGCAAGGTAGCGGAGCCAAGCACAAATTTCAGGATGCCATCGATATTAAAGCGTTAAAGTTTTATCCGAATGCGAATTGGGATAATGAGTTAAGCGCGAATGAACAATATTTCACCGAGTATCATACTGATGCGGAAGTAAATGCTTCCTATATGAAGAAACGTTTGTATGAGCTGAGACAGGAACTTGCATTATTTGCCCATGTCCGTAGTGAGTTTGGCGGATTCGAATATGTATTTAAAGGATGGTACAAAGTGAATCCGAAACGGTCCCTAGAGTTAGGTAAAGTATGCTATGATCGAATATCAACAACGATGCCGACATATTTTGCATCGGATCAAGCAGCTTATGAGAAAGTGGCAAAAGCTATAGAAAATAATCGAGAAATTGCATTCTTCTATGATAAGGAAGAACTTGAGCGCTTTCAGGAGAGGTATAAGGATGCGGATATTACATATGAATTGATGAGCAACTACAGGTAGGAAAATAAGCGGAGAATTTCCGTCTATTTGCTACATGACCGCTGTTCGGGGGTAAAATAAGGGTTAGTTTTCCGCTTATCACCTCGGAATAACCATAATTGAATTGCTTATTCGGTAAATAAGCGGAATTTCTCCGTCTATTTTGGCTAATTTCCTGGTGTAATTCAAAATAAGCGGAATTCCTACCGTTATTTTAAGAGCCGAGGTATACCAGTTGTTAAGTTACACGAACTAGTTAAAGTGAGGGATTGTAAATGTTTGGATTGATAATGAGTGGATTACTTTGGATATTTTTGATCATGAAATTTTATAAAAACAGAAGCCTTTTTAAACAGCTTTCAAAAAAAGAATGGGTTCAGTTTAGTGGAGGATTTTTAGTTGCATGGGCTGCAGCTGTGATTGTCATTATTGGTGGCTCCAATTTTACGGATACTGTACAAATAGCTTGGCTAGTAAATGTTTTGGAGATTGCGATAATTTTGATGGGATTAGCTTTAGCAGGCTTCATTATGAATAAAACCTTGCCGGAAAAATTAAGAGAATTTTACTCATAAAGTCAGCAGGTAAACGGGGGAAATACAATGGATGACATTATAGGATATGCAGTAGTTTTTTTCATCATTTCAGGTTTGATTTATGCTTTATTAAAACAAATTGATGATACAAAGAGTAGCGAAAATAGTGGGGGAAGTCCGCTGTTTCGGCAACAGTTGAAAAGAAAAAATAAAGTGATGACTGTTACGTTATTCGGTATTTTATTGTTTTTCACATTAAATATTATTAGCGGTATAACAAGTATGCCGGTATCAAATTCCATTACTGTCATCGGGATCTTTGTTAGTTTTTCTTTTTACATATATGCAATGTTTGTAATGTCACCAAAAGAGGAAAATCAACGCTTTTTAAAGAACTAGGAGGGCTGCAGTGAAAAAACGCTTTTCAAATTTAGACCAAGATGATCAACTAGGAACTTTTAAAGACGTCCTGAAATGGCAGCGGTCAAAGCCAAAAAAAGTCGTCGATTATAAAGTCCCGCAATGTGAAGAAAAACAAATTGCTTATTTAAAGAGTAACCGCTCAGAGCAGTCGATTACTTGGATTGGCCATTCGACTTTTTTGATTCAAAAAGAAGGACTGAATATTTTAACAGACCCGGTTTGGGCGAAGCGAATGGGAATAGCGAAACGTCTAACAGAGCCAGGCTTGCAGTTAGAAGAATTACCGGATATTGATATCATCCTCATTTCGCACGCACATTACGATCACTTGCACATCCCAACGTTAAAAAAGCTGAAGAAACAAAACCCAAACGTATTATTTGTCATTCCAGAAGGTCTCGGCTATTTAATGAAACGCCACAAGCTCCACCATTTTATCGAGCTATCATGGTACGACAAGCATGAAGTAGGCCCACTTGAAATTCATTTCGTTCCTGCCAAGCATTGGACAAGACGCTTGCTTTGGGACACGAATACATCACATTGGGGCGGATTTGTATTACAAACGGCATCGGATTCGCAAAGTATTTATTACGCCGGAGATAGTGGATATTTTAGAGGCTTCAAAGAAATCGGCGAACGTTTCCACATCCATACAGCACTAATGCCAATTGGTGCATACGAGCCGGAATGGTTTATGCATGCATCCCATGTTACCCCGGAAGAAGCAATTCAAGCGTTTTGCGATGTGGGAGCGAAGGTATTTATCCCGATGCATTACGGTGCGTATATGCTGGCAGATGAAACACCAAAAGAGGCGATTGACCGGTTACATTTTCATTGGCAGCGCGCGGGTTTGGAAGATGTGGAACTGAAATCATTGACGATCGGTGAGACTTTTCGATAGTGAGGAAAGGTGGAAGCTGTTTTCATTTGTTAGTCAGAATAGTAATTATCGTTATTTTGAAAGCTGTGAGGAGAAATTACCTCACAGTTTTTTTTTGGCTAATTGTATAGAAGTGTTTATCCTGCTGTTTGCCTAAAATCTATAAATAATTATTAAAGCATGTCACGAAACATTGAGTTAGCAATATTCGTGGATTTTTGGGAGATTGTTAGAAATTATGTATTACCTAATCAAAAGTACAACTCGAAATGTTTAGCGAGAATAAATTGTAGTTGAATACGAATAGAAGGGGGGGAAAAGTATGGATAGAAAAAAACATTCAGATTCAGATTGCTCTGGTAAATGTAAAGAACCGTGTAAGCAAAGATGCTGTAGAAGAGGTAGAAGAGGATTGCCAGGACCTCCTGGACCAGCAGGACCCCCGGGACCAGTAGGACCAGCAGGACCAGCGGGACCACCAGGAAGAACTGGCCGACAAGGACCCCCTGGACCAGCAGGACCACAAGGACCACAGGGAGAAACAGGACCCCAAGGACCAGCAGGACCACAGGGAGAAACAGGACCACAAGGA